>OZ245859.1:2400000-3105000 GCA_965229085.1 Kaistia sp.
GACAGGTTCGACGCCCTCCGCTAGTTTGCAATTATTCCAGGTAGCAGGCCGAGTTCATGGATTATCAGTCGTTCTTCGTGGACGCGATCGAGGCTCTCCACAGCGAGAAGCGGTATCGCGTGTTTGCAGATCTGGAGCGGATCGTTGGCCGCTTCCCGCACGCGCTCTGGCGCTCTGAGCGGGGGCAGCGCGAAATCACCGTCTGGTGCTCGAACGATTATCTCGGCATGGGCCAGCACCCCGATGTCGTCGGCGCAATGGTCGCGGCGGCGCAGGGACTTGGCGCCGGCGCCGGCGGCACCCGCAACATTTCCGGCAACAACCATCCGCTGGTCGAGCTTGAGCATGAGCTCGCCGACCTGCACGGCAAGGAAGCCGGCCTCGTCTTCACCTCCGGCTTCGTTTCCAACGAGGCGTCGATCTCGACGCTGGCGCGCCTGCTGCCTGATTGCATCATCTTCTCGGACGAGCTCAACCACGCCTCGATGATCGAGGGCGTGCGCCGCTCGGGCGCCCAGAAGAAGATCTTCCGCCACAATGATCTCGAGCATCTCGAGGAACTCCTGGCCGAGACCGCGCCGGGCCGCGCCAAGCTCATCGTCTTCGAGAGCGTCTATTCGATGGACGGCGACATCGCCCCGGTCGCCGGCATCTGCGATCTCGCCGAGAAATACGGCGCAATGACCTATATCGACGAGGTCCACGCGGTCGGCATGTATGGCCCTCGCGGCGCCGGCATCGCCGAGCGCGACGCGGTGATGCACCGGATCGATGTGATCGAGGGCACGCTCGCCAAGGCGTTCGGCGCGCTCGGCGGTTATATCGCCGCGAGCCGGGCCGTGGTCGACGCCGTGCGCTCCTATGCGCCGGGCTTCATCTTCACCACCGCGCTGCCGCCGGCCATCGCCGCTGCCGCCACCGCCTCGATCCGGCATTTGAAGGTGTCGCAGAGCGAGCGCGCCTTGCAGCAGCATTATGCCCAGCGCACGAAGTCGGTGCTGATCCATGCCGGCCTGCCGGTCATGCCGTCGGAGACCCATATCGTCCCGCTCTTCGTCGGCAATCCGGACCTTTGCAAGAAGGCCTCGGACATGCTGCTGGAGGAGCACGGCATCTATATCCAGCCGATCAACTATCCGACGGTGCCACGCGGCACCGAGCGGCTGCGCATCACGCCGACGCCGTGTCATGACGAGGCGCTGATCCTCGGCCTCCGCGATGCTCTGGTCGATGTCTGGCGCCGCCTCTGGCTGCCGCTTGGCCGTACGCCTGCGGTCCCCGAGCGGGCGCTGGAAGGCGTCGAGAGGCTGGCCGTATCCGCTTCGGGCGGCTGAACTCCTATTCCGCAATCCAGAAATGCAAAAGGCCCGGCATCGCTGCCGGGCCTTTTTGTTTATCAGCAGCGCGAGACCGCCAATGCCTATGCGCGGTCGATCAGCCAATCGGTCAGCCGATCGGTCGCCTCGGCGACGTGATCGGGGTTGCGCAGGAAGCACATCCGCATGAAGCCGGCGCCCGCGGCGCCGAAGGCATCGCCAGGAGCGAGGCCGACATTCGCCTCGTCGACGAGGCGGAGCCCGAGCTTGCGCGTGTCCCGTTCGCCATCGACCGAGAAGAACAGGTAAAAGGCGCCTTTCGGCCAGGTGAAGCGGACGCGGCCCGTCGCCTCCATACCCTGGCAGACGATCTCGCGCGCCGCCATGGCGCGGTCGCGCTGGAATTCGATGAAATGATCACCCCGGTCAAGCGCCGCGACAGCGCCGCGCTGCAGGAATTTCGGGGTGCCCGAGCTCGAATACTGGACGAGGTTTTCGATCGTCTGGCCGTAGCGCGGCGGCGCCGCCAGCCAACCGACGCGCCAGCCGGTCATCGCCCAGTTCTTCGAGAGCGTGTTGACATAGAGCACCGGCTCATCTGGCTCAGTGATGTCGTAGAAGGACGGCGCGCGGTCGCCCTGATAAACGAAGCGGGAATAGACTTCGTCGGCGATGATCCAGAGCCCGCGGGCGCGGGCGAAGTCCCGGATCGCGACCAGTTCCTCGCGTGTTGCAGTCCAGCCCGTCGGGTTGCAGGGCGAGTTCAGGAACAGCGCAGTGGTGCGGTCGGTCACGGCGCCAAAATAGCGGTCGAGATCGAGCGTCCAGCCGGCATTGCCGAACTGCATCGGCACCTCGACGGCGCGCGCGCCGCCGATCGCCGTCGCGGCGGCGAAATTCGGCCAGGCCGGCGTCGGGATCACCACCTCGTCGCCCTGACCTGACACCATGCGGAGCGCGATCTGGATCGCCGGCATGCCGCCCGATGTTACGAAGAAGCGCTCGGGGTCGAAGGGCCGGCCATAGACGCGCTCGTGATAGTGGGCAATGGCTGTGCGCAGTTCAGGCAGGCCGCGCTGATAGGTGTAGAAGGTCTCGCCGTCGTCGAGCGAGGCCCGGGCGGCCTCGGCGATGAAATCCGGCGTCGTCAGATCGCCCTCGCCTACCCAGAGCGGGATCAGCCCCTTGCGATCGCGACCATAATTGAAGACCTCAACGATCCCGCTCTCAGGGGCATCGACCGCTTCCGGGCGAAGCCGGTCAATGGCGGAATGGCGTGGCACGGAGAAATTCCCATCAAGCAAGGCATGGCGACGGAAAGGGTCGCCGCCGACAGCGTTTCACAAAAAGCAAAGCCCGCCGACTGGCGCAGTGACGGGCTTCACAAATCATCGAGACCAGAGAAAACCGGCTATTTCCGGGCAGCGAGCAGATCGCGGATCTCGCGCAGCAAGGCGACGTCCTCGGGGGTCGCGGCCGGCGTCGGATCGGCCTTCTGCTGCCGCTTCATCGTGTTCATGCCCTTGACGACCATGAAGAGGATCCACGCGATGATGATGAAATTGATCAGCAGCGTCAGGAAATTGCCATAGGCGATCGTCGCCCCGGCCTTGCGCGCGGCGTCCAGCGTCGGCTGCGGATCGCCGGCGAGCTGGACATATTTGTTGGTGAAATCGATGCCGCCGGTGACGCGGCCGATGATCGGCATGATGATGTCATTGACGATCGAGTTGACCAGCCCGCTGAAGGCCGCGCCGATGATGATACCGATCGCGAGATCGACCATGTTGCCGCGGAGGGCGAATTCACGAAATTCCTTCAGCATCATCTGACCCCTTCTTGTTTCAGGCGAATCCACCCCCGTCCGCCATTGGGTGACATTAGCGGAGCCTGACGCCATGACAAGGAATGTGCGTCGGCGAGGGACGTTGACGCGGCCGGCGGAATTCGATTAAGAGCCGAGCGTCAGAGGAGTTCCCCGATGTACCGCGCCGTCACGCGATCGATCCAGGTCACGGTCGAGCCGAGCTTCGTCGAGGATGAGTCCTCGCCCGGCGACGGCCGCTATGTCTGGGCCTATCACATCGAGATCATCAATCTCGGCCTCGAAAATGTGCAGCTGCGGTCGCGCTTCTGGCGCATCACCGACGCCAGCGGCCGCACCGAGGAAGTGCGCGGGCGGGGCGTCGTCGGCAAGGAGCCGACGCTGAAGCCGGGCGAAAGCTTCGAATATACCAGCGGCTGCCCACTCACCACGCCCTCCGGCATCATGGCCGGCACCTACCAGATGCAGACCGACAGCGGCGAGATGTTCGTCGTCGAGATTCCTGCGTTCTCACTCGATTTGCCGAACGGCATCCGCGTCATCCACTGAGCGCCGACCGGCCTCAGGACAGGAATTCGGCCGGGTCGAAGCTGTATTTCAGCCCGCAGAACTCGCAGGTGACGGTGACGGCGCCGTCCTCGATCGATTCGGTGATCTCCTCGGCCGAAAACGACCTGAGCACGCCGACGATGCGCTCGCGCGAGCACGAGCAATGGTCGCGCACGGGCGCCGCGTCGAAGACGCGCACGCCGCGTTCATGGAACAGGCGATAGAGCAGACGCTCGGCCGGCACTTCAGGATCGATCAACTCGTGATCCTCGGCTGTCGAGACCAGCGACTTCGCCTCGACCCAGGCATCGTCCTCATCACCCTCGTCCAAGGCCTCGCTGCCCGGCACATCGCCGCCCGGCAGGTCGCGATGGTGCGCGCCCTCACCCGACTCAGGCAGGAACTGCACCAGAAGCCCGCCGGCCCGCCAACTATGCGTGACATGACCGTTCTCGCGCGTCATCATCTCGGCGACGGCGAGGCGCACGGCGGTCGGGATCTGCTCCGACTGGGCGAAGTAGGTGTGCGCCACATCCTCGAGGCTCGACCCGTCGAGCGAAACGATGCCCTGGTAGCGGCTGGTATGCGCACCCTGGTCGATGGTCATCGCCAGGATGCCGTTGCCGAGCAGCTCAACCGGATCAAGCGCTCCCTCCGCCTCCATCTCGGCGACGCGCTCGGCATCAAAACGGGCATAGGCGCGCAGATCGCCAGGCGTACGGAAATCGACGACGAGCATGTCGACGGGGCCGTCCGTCTGCGTCTGCAGAATGAACTGGCCCTCGAATTTCAGCGACGAACCGAGCAGCACCGCGAGGACGACCGCCTCGCCAAGGAGCTTCGATACGGGCTTGGGATAGTCGTGCCGCGCCAGCATGCTCGACAGCGCCGGGCCCATCTGGATGATGCGGCCACGCACGTCGAGTCCCTCAACCTCGAAGGGCAGCACGGCATCATCGCCCGCCGGCAGGACCGAGCGGGGTCCGATTGCGCCAATCTCGGTCATCAGTTGCTCTCCGCCGCGTCGGCCATCGCCCAGGCGAGAATGCCCTTCTGCGCATGGAGGCGGTTTTCCGCTTCGTCGAACACGACCGACTGCGGACCGTCCATGACCTCGGCTGTCACTTCCTCGCCGCGATGTGCGGGGAGGCAATGCATGAAGATCGCGCCGGGCTTCGCACGGTCCATCAGCCTTGCATTGACCTGGAACGGCTTCAGCAGATTGTGGCGGCGCTCGGCCTCGCTGTCGCCCATCGACACCCAGGTATCGGTGACGATGCAATCGGCATCGGCGGCGGCCCATTCGGCCTCCTCGCCGGCGACGACGGCGGCATTGGCCGTCCGCGCCCAGTCGAGCAGTCGCCGCGACGGCGCCAGCTCGGCCGGCGTCGCGATCTTCAGCGTGAAATCGAAGCGCGCAGCGGCGTGGATCCAGGAGGCCAGCACATTGTTGCTGTCGCCGACCCAGGCCACCGTCTTGCCGGCGATCGAGCCGCGATGATCCTCAAAGGTCAAGATGTCCGCCATGACCTGGCAGGGATGCGAGCGGCGGGTCAGGCCGTTGATCACCGGCACGCTGGCATTGGCGGCGAGCTCGGCCAACGCGTCCTGATCGAGAATGCGGATCATGATGCCGTCGACATAGCGCGACATGACCCGGGCCGTATCGGCGATGGTCTCGCCGCGGCCGAGCTGCATCTCGGCGCCCGTCAGCATCAGGGTCTGGCCGCCGAGTTCGCGCATGCCGACATCGAAGGAGACGCGGGTGCGGGTCGAGGGCTGCTCGAAGACGAGCGCCAGAACCTTGCCCGCCAGCGGGCCGACACCGTCGCGGGCGCCGTCGCGTTCGGCGCGCAGTTGGCGCGCGCGATCCAGAATGCCCTTCAGCGTTGCGGAATCGAAATCGGTGAGATCGAGAAAATGACGGACCATGGAGCTTCCGATTCAGCCTTCTAGCGAAGCCGGCGCGAGCGCCGCCGCTGCGGCCTCGAGTTTGGCGAGCGCGGCATCGACCTCGTCGCGGCCGATCGTGAGCGGCGGCAGGAGGCGAACGACATTGTCCCCGGCACCTGCGACGAGCATGTGCTCTGCCCGCAGCGCGACGACGATCTCCGGCACCGGTTTGACGCCGTGCAGGCCGACAAGCAGGCCTTCACCGCGCACCGCGTCGAACACGTCGGGATACTGGTCGACGAGCGCGGCGAGCCGCTGCTTCAGATAGATGCCGGTTTCACGGACGTGATCGAGGAAGCCCTCGGCCAGGACGACGTCGAGCACAGCATTGCCGACCGCCATCGCCAGCGGATTGCCGCCGAAGGTGGTGCCATGCGTGCCGGGCGTCATGCCCCGCGCCGCCTCGTTGGTTGCAAGGCAGGCGCCCAGCGGGAAGCCGCCGCCGATACCCTTGGCCAAGGTCAGGATATCGGGCGTGATGCCAGTCCATTCATAAGCGAACAGCTTGCCGGTGCGCCCGATGCCGGTCTGCACCTCGTCCATGATCAGCAACAGGCCCTCAGCGTCGCACAGCGCCCGAAGCTCGCGAAGGTAGCCGTTGGAGAAGGCGCGCACGCCGCCCTCGCCCTGGATCGGCTCGATCATGATGGCAGCGGTCTCAGCCGTCACCGCCGCCTTCACCAGCGAGATGTCGCCGAATGCGACCTGATCGAAGCCGTCGGATTTGGGGCCGAAGCCGTCCAGATACTTCTGCTGCCCGCCAGCGGCGAGCGTCGCAAGCGTGCGGCCGTGGAAGGCGCCCTCGACCGTGACGATGCGGAACCGCTCGGGATGGCCGGCGACATAGTGATAACGCCGCGCCGTCTTGATGGCGCACTCGTTCGCCTCGGCACCGGAATTCGCAAAGAACACGCGATCGGCGAAGCTGGCCGCGACCAGGCGGTCGGCGAGCCGCTCCTGCCCCGGAATGCGGAAGAGGTTCGAGGTATGCCAAAGCCGGCCGGCCTGCTCTGTCAGCGCCGCAACAAGAACCGGATTGGCATGGCCGAGCGAATTGACAGCAATGCCGGAAGAGAAGTCGAGATAGGCCTCGCCCTCAGGCGTATAGAGCCAGGCGCCCTCGCCGCGCTCGAACGCCAGCGGCGCGCGCGCAAAGGTGTCGAACAAGCTGCCGGAAGCGGGGGGAAGGCTGGATGCGGGGGCGCTCATATGCCCTCCTCAAGTCTGGCGGTACGATGCCGGATGCCAAAAATCAAAGGTGCCACCCGAGGCCGTCGCGCCGGGCAGCACCTTTTTGCGTTGCCCTTATATCACGGTCGTGACGATTTCTGTCAATGCACCGCGCTCGTCCACAGCCGCGCAGGCGGCTAAGCGATTGACGCGACTCAATCTTCCCGGGTTCTTGCCGAAGCTGGGGAAAACGGCGCTATCAGCGCTCCCGATTCCCCCCGACTCTTGTCAGAGAGTCACGCCATATAGTAGCTTAACGCTCGTTAAGATACGAAATATCGAGCGCCGGTCCCCCTGAACAATGTGCCGAGTGTGACGTCGTCCGTAGTCTGGATCGGCGTTCCCCAGGGATTCGGACCGTCCCTCCGACGGACAAGGATAAGCGATGACTTGGACGGACGAACGGGTTGAGTTGCTGAAGAAGCTCTGGATCGACGGCCTCAGCGCCAGTCAGATCGCAACCGAGCTCGGCGGCGTAACGCGCAATGCCGTGATCGGCAAGGTTCACAGGCTGAGCCTGTCGGGACGGGCGAAGCCCGCCACCGCGCCGACCGCGCGGACCCGCAAACCGGCCGTCGCGAACAGCCGTGTCGGCGTCGCCCCGCGCGGTGCCGTTCCGCCCCGGCCGCTCGTCGCCGGCAATACGGCGCTGAAGCCCATGGTGCAGCCGGTGCCCGAGCCGCGCCGGACCCTTCGCTCTGAGTCCTCGGATTCCGTCGTCGTGCCGATCAGCCTGCATGCGACGATCCTCACGCTCACCGAACAGACCTGCAAGTGGCCGATCGGCGATCCGAGCACCGAGGAATTCCATTTCTGCGGCCAGCGGTCGGGCAGCGGCATTCCGTATTGCGAGTATCATTCGCGTATCGCCTACCAGCCGGTTCATGACCGCCGCCGTGAGCGCAAGGTCATGGTTGGCGCCTGAGCCGCCAGCTTTGCTGCTGCCGGGCGCCTCCTCCGGGTTGGCGCCCCGCCTGACCAGATCGCATTCGTTCCCCGGCCGAAGCCGGGCGGGGAACGCGGTCAATGGGAGTTTGATCGCGGTGCGAAATCGGCCAGACTGATGGCCCCGTGGTCAACCGAAAGCCCGCGATGAACCCCGCCGAGCCGGCGCGCGCCCACCAGACCAAGAAGCGCACGCGGATCCAGGAAGAGAACGAGCAGCGCATTCTTGATGCGGCGCTCGAGGTGTTCTCGAGTTATGGCCTGCGCGGCTCGACGATCGACCAGATCGCCGCCGGCGCCGGCATGACCAAGCCCAACCTTCTCTATTATTTCCGCCGCAAGGACGACATCTACCTGTCGGTGCTCCGCCGCACACTCGAGGACTGGCTTCAGCCGCTCGAACTGCTCGGCGCAGGCGATGATCCACGCGAGGAACTGCGCGTCTATATCGACCGCAAGCTCGAGATGTCGCGCGACAATCCGAAGGCGTCGCGGCTCTATGCAATGGAAATGCTGCAAGGCGCGCCGATGCTGGGCGCTGTGCTGCGCTCGCGGCTCAAATCCCTTGTCGACGACAAAGCGGCGCTGATGCGGCGCTGGATCGCCGAGGGCCGCATGGCGCCGGTCGATCCCTATCACCTCATCTTCATGGTCTGGGCGACGACGCAGCACTATGCCGACTTCGAGATCCAGGTCCGCGCCGTCTTGGGCGAGGCGGCCGCGGACGACCGCCATTTCGGCGCCGCGACACGATCGCTGGAGGACGTGATCCTCAACGGAATATTCGGGCGGTAGCACCGCGGCCAGCTGCTTGAGCCGCCGGCCGCGTGAAATCCCTCGTCAGTCCTACTCAGCCGGCTCCACCACCACGGCGGGCTTCGCCATCGGGTTGTTCGGGTGCGTCGTCCAGTTGGCATACTCGCCGGTGATCGGGAAGCCGGTGCGCGGGTCGGTACCGGCCACCATCTCCTCCATCGTGATGCAATCCTGCACCGGGCAGACATTGACGCAGAGATTGCAGCCGACACATTCGGCGTCGATCACTTCGAAATGCCTGATGCCATCGACCATCGAGGTGATCGCCTGATGCGAGGTGTCCTCGCAGGCGATGTGGCAGCGGCCGCACTTGATGCAGAGATCCTGGTCGATCTTCGCTTTGGCAACATAGTTGAGGTTCAGATACTGCCAGTCGGTGACATTGCCGACGGCGCGGCCGGTGATCTGGTCGACCGACGTGAAGCCGTGGCTGTCCATATATTCCGACAGGCCGGTGATCATCTCCTGCACGATGCGGAAGCCATAGGTCATGGCCGCGGTGCAGACCTGCACATTGCCCGCGCCGAGCGCCATGAATTCCACGGCATCGCGCCAGGTGGTGACGCCGCCGATGCCGGAAATCGGCAGGCCGCGGGTCTCCGCGTCGCGGGCGATCTCGGCCGTCATGTTGAGGGCGATCGGCTTCACCGCCGGGCCGCAATAGCCGCCATGACTGCCCTTTCCGTCGATCGAGGGCAGCGGCGAGAAGGTGTCGATGTCGACGCCGATGATCGAGGAGATGGTGTTGATCAGCGAGACCGCGTCGGCGCCGCCGCGTTTGGCGGCGCGGGCTGGCTGGCGGATGTCGGATATATTGGGCGTCAGCTTGACGATGACCGGCATGCGGCTGTGCTGCTTGCACCAGCGCGTGACCATCTCGACATATTCAGGAACCTGGCCGACCGAAGAGCCCATGCCGCGTTCCGACATGCCGTGCGGGCAGCCGAAATTCAGTTCAATGCCGTCGCATTCGGTCTCTTCGACCTTGGCGAGGATATCTTTCCAGTAGTGCTCCTCGCAGGGCACCATCAGCGAAACGACGAGCGCGCGGTCGGGCCAGTCGCGCTTCACTTCCTTGATCTCGCGCAGATTGATTTCAAGCGGCCGGTCGGTGATCAGCTCGATATTGTTGAGCCCGATCAGGCGGCGGTCGTTCGAATGAATGGCGCCATAACGCGGGCCGGAGACGTTGACGACCGGCGGATCGGTGCCCAGCGTCTTCCAGACGACGCCGCCCCAGCCATCCTTGAAGGCGCGGACGACGTTGTAGGCCTTGTCGGTCGGCGGCGCCGACGCGAGCCAGAACGGGTTCGGCGATTTGATGCCGACGAAACTCGAAGCGAGATTGGCCATGGTGACGTCCTCTCTCAGCTGGCGCAAAGCGCGCGATGAATGGATTCGGCGGCAATGCGGCCGTCGGCGACTGCCTCGACCGTGAGCCCGTCGCCCGCAGCCGAACAATCGCCACCGGCCCAGACGCCCGGCATCGACGTGCGGCCTTCATCGTCGATATCGACGGTGCCGTGCTGGTAACGGAATCGGATGGCGTGGTCGTGCAGAGGTCCGGCGATCAGCTTCTGGCCGATCGCCTTGAAGACCATGTCCGCCGCAATCTCGAACGTCTCACCCGTCCCGACGAGCTTGCCGGCCTCCTCCGTCGTCGTCTCGAACTCGACGCCGGTAACGCGGCCGTCCAGCTTGATCAGGCGGATGGGCCGTGCACTTTCGCGGATGACGACATCATTGGTCAGGGCAAGTTCCTGCTCGTAGCCCGAGGCCTTCATCTTGTCGCGCGGACGGCGATAGACAAGGGTCACTTCCCTGGCGCCCAGTCGTTTCGACTGGACCGCGATATCGATCGCCGTCATGCCGCCGCCGATGACGACCACACGGCTGCCGACCGGCAGCGTGCCGAGATCGTCGGCCTGGCGCAGTTCGGCGATATAGTCGACCGCGTCCTCGATACCCGGCAACCCGTCGTCCTCAAGGCCAAGCCCGTTGACGCCTCCAAGTCCGATGCCAAGGAAGACGGCGTCGTAGAAGCGCTTCAATTCGTCGAGCGTCACATCGTGCCCGAGTCTCTTGCCGTATTCGATGGTGATGCCGCCGATCGACAAGATGAAATCGACCTCGGCCTGAGCGAATTCCTCCGGCGTCTTGTAGGCGGCGATGCCATATTCGTTGAGGCCGCCAGCCTTCTCGTGCGCTTCATAGATCACCACATCATGGCCGTGCATCGCGAGGCGATGGGCGCAGGCAAGGCCGGCCGGCCCGGCGCCGACGACAGCGACGCGCTTGCCGGTCGGCGCGGCACGTTCGAACGGCTGCTCGCCCTGCTCGTCCATGAGCGTGTCGGTCGCGTAGCGCTGGAGAAGGCCGATCTTGACCGGCTTGCCCTCGGCCTCCTCGCGGACGCAGGCTTCCTCGCACAGCGTCTCTGTCGGACAGACGCGCGCGCACATGCCGCCAAGGATGTTCTGCGAAAGGATCGTCTCGGCCGAACCGATCGGATTGTCGGTCAGGATCTGGCGAATGAAGAGCGGGATGTCGATCGTGGTCGGACAGGCCTTCACGCAAGGCGCATCGTAACAGAAATAGCAGCGATCGGCCTCGACCAGCGCCTCGTGGCGGCTGAGCGGAGGATGGATGTCGCTGAAGTTGACGGCATATTGCTCGGACGTCAGACGGCCCGATGCGATGTCCGGCGCGCTCGTCGCCATGATCATTCTCCCTGCGGCCCGGTGGCCGTTCCCCGCGCCGGCGCTCTTCGCCGACTAACCCGCCCGGCGCGCGCAGTCTTACTGTTGCGTCGCGTCGGCCGAAAACCTTTGATCATTTGGACAAATTCCAATCCAGGCGTCAAGGCGGGGTTTCGAGCAATTCCAGACTACGGATGCCCAAAAGATCAGCATGCAGATGGACGCATCAAGGCAGGCCGCGCGAAGGCGGCCCGCCCCTTGGCTTCAGCGGCTCGCCGGCTCGACGATGAGCCCGACCACGCGCCGCACCAGCGGCAGGATGAGCAGAAGGACAGGAAAGGCGACCAGCCAGGAGAGGCCCCAGGCGACCACCCACCGCATCGGGAAATCGGCAGTGAGGCCAAGCCCCTTCAGTGTGGAGACGGCCGAGACCGTCCCGCACATGAAGATTGACAGGATGAGGGGGAAGACGAAGGCGCCATAGCGCGCGGGAAGCCGGCGACTGGAGGGGCGCGAGGATGAGAATGTCATGAGGATATCCGTAAGGTTACGCCATGCGCCCGCCGACCGAAGCCGGCACGACCCACGGCGTGAGTCATTGAGCGCGTTGATTGACGGTAACGCTTACGGTTCGGCGCATCGCGCCGAAGCAAGGCCATATAAGAGAAGTGGCCAGCCGGCGACAAGCCCTCGATCACGATCAGGAAGGCGAACCGGGAGCCCGATCGGAACCCGCGCGCTGATGCGCCGGCGCTTAAGCAGAGGACCGGACGCGACTTAGGTGCCGAGCAGCGTGGCGAGCGGGACCGGCGCGGCCGGCCGCTCAACGAGATCGAGCCCGGCAAGGAGATCCGCGATATGCGCCTCCATCAACTGAGCTGCGCCAGCGGAATCGCCATTGGCAAAGGCGGCGATCAACGCGCCATGCGCGGGCGTCGCACATGTGGTCTCCTTGCGACGCCAATAGAGCGAGATGATGAGCGATGAGCGCGCGACCAGTTCACGCACGAAGCCGGCGAAAACCGGCTGGCCGGCAATCTCGGCGATCGAGATGTGAAACGAGCCAGACAACACGATGGCGCGGCGGTGATCGCCCGAATGCAGAGCATGGTGCTCCGCCTCGCTCTCGGCGGCCAGGCTCCTGATATCCTCCGCACGGGCGTTGAGCGCCGCTGCAGCGGCAACGCGCGGCTCGATCAGTTGCCGCGCCTCGAAGACGCTGCGCGCTTCGGCGACGGTCGGCTGCGCCACCATGGCGCCGCGGTTCGGCTCGATATGGACGACGCCCTCATGTGACAGCGCCTCGAGCGCTGAACGAACGATCGTGCGGCTGGCGCCGTAGACGGCTCCGATCTCGTCCTCCGGCAGGCGCGTGCCCGGCGAGAGGCGGTGATCGAGGATGGCGGCGAGCAGTTCGCGATAGACGGCGGCAGCACGCGCGCTTCTGAGCGGCACGCGACGCTCGATCGAGGCGGCCACATCCGCGCGACCGCGCGCGCCCAGAAGTTCAGACATCTCGCCCTTTCCACCACCGGCGGCGGCAACCCAGCCGCGCCGAACCCTCGTCACGAAGAGTAATAGAGCCGCGGCAAGGCGCAAAGAGCCGGATCGTATACGATTGAGGCATTCGATCGTCTCCATCGCTGAATCTTTGTGCATGCGAATTCGCGAGGCGTTTGCGCTATTTGATCGGCTCCCTCTGGAAAAATACCAATTGGACCAAAGGCTTCCCCATTCCGGCCATGCTCCGGGAGGGCTTGGCACACGACTTGCGATTATCAGGGCTGGTTCCCACGGAGACGATGATGGCAAGACCCGCCGACCTGGAACTCGCGTCCGTCACGAAGCGCTACGGCGAGACGACCGCCGTCGACAGCATCGACCTGAAGATCAAGGCCGGCACCTATTGCTGCCTGCTCGGCCCGTCCGGCTGCGGCAAATCCTCGACGCTGCGCATGATCGCGGGCCACGAGAGCGTCTCCGACGGCGACATCGTGCTTGGGCCGGAGGTCGTGAACGACCTGCCGCCGGCCAAGCGCGGCACGGCGATGATGTTCCAGTCCTATGCGCTGTTCCCCCATCTCTCGGCCCGCGACAATGTCGCGTTTCCGCTCCGGATGAAGGGCATCGACAAGGTCGAGCGCTCGATCCGCGCCACGGACGCACTGAAGACGGTCGACATGGAGCGCTATCAGGCGCGGCTGCCGAGCCAGCTCTCGGGCGGCCAGCAGCAGCGCGTCGCGCTCGCCCGCGCCCTCGTCACCGACCCGCAGATCCTCCTGCTCGACGAACCGCTCTCGGCGCTGGACCCCTTCCTCAAGGTGCGGGTCCGCGCTGAACTGAAGCGCTTCCAGCGCGAGCTCGGCATCTCCTTCATCCATGTGACGCACAGCCAGGAAGAGGCGATGGCGCTCGCCGACCTCGTCATCATCATGAACAACGGCCGCATCGAGCAGGCCGGCGCGCCACGCGACATCTTCAATTCGCCGGCGACGGAATTCGTCGCCCGCTTCATCGGTGGCCACAACATCATCCCCGAAGAGGGCCGCAAGATCAGCATCCGCTCCGACCGGCTGCATCTGACCAGCGGGGGACAAGGCACGCCAGCCGTCGTGCGCGACGTCGAATATCAGGGCATCGCGGTTCACGTCAGCCTCGCCACCGAGGCGGGCATCGAAATGATGGCGATCGTGCCCGAACGCATTTTCTACAGCCGGCCCTTCGAGACCGGCGAAGCGGTCAAGGTCCACTGGGACCCCGCCGACATTCACGAGCTCGCCGCCTAGCGGCTCAGATTTCCACCAGAGGAGAAGTGCCCATGAAAAAGACCGAAAACAGCGGGATTTCGCGCCGCACGCTGCTGAAGGGCTCGGCCATCACCGCCGGCTTCATCGGAACCACCGCCGTCACCGGCTTCCCGGCTGTCCATGCCGACGAGCCGATCACGCTGCGCTACCTCTCGACGGCGACCAACCAGTCGCCGGCGATCGCGGCCAAGGCCAAGGAAGTCCTCGGCATCAACATCGAATATGTGACCGTCACCACCGACGACGTGACCAAGCGCATCATTACCCAGCCGGATTCCTTCGACCTCGTCGACACCGAGTATTTCAGCCTGCGCAACCTCATCCCGTCGGGCAACCTGATGGGCATCGACGCCAAGAAGGTGAAGCTGGTCGACAAGCTGGCGACCGCCATGACCAAGGGCGAGGTCGACGGCAAGAAGATCGGCGACCAGGGCACGGCGCCGCACAAGGTGTTCTATCTCGAGAAGCAGCGCGGCAAGACTTTCGCCAAGGAGCCGACCGAGTGGATCACGCTGATCCCGACGACCTACAATGCCGATACGCTCGGCATCCGCCCCGACCTGATCAAGCGCCCGATCACATCCTGGGCCGAGTTGCTCAACCCTGAATTCAAGGGCAAGGCCGCCATCCTCAACATCCCCTCGATCGGCATCATGGACGCCGCCATGGTCAACGAGGCGATGGGCAAGGTGAAATATGGCGACAAGGGCAACATGACCAAGGAGGAGATCGACAAGACGATCGCCACCCTGATCGAGGCCAAAAAGGCCGGCCAGTTCCGCGCCTTCTGGACTGACTTCAACGAGAGCGTCAACCTGATGGCATCGGGCGAGACCGTCATCCAGTCGATGTGGTCGCCGGCCGTCACCGCCGTTCGCCTCAAGGGCATTCCGTGCACCTTCCAGCCGCTCAAGGAAGGCTATCGCGCCTGGGCCTCGGGCTTCGGCCTGCCCAAGACGCTCAAGGGCAAGCAACTCGACGCCGCCTATGAGTTCATCAACTGGTTCCTCTCCGGCTGGGCCGGCGCCTATCTGAACCGCCAGGGCTACTACTCGGCCGTTCTCGAAACCGCCAAGGAGAACATGCAGCCTTACGAGTGGGCGTTCTGGATGGAAGGCAAGCCGGCAGAGAAGGACATCCTCGGTCCGGATGGCGGCCTGCTCGAGAAGGCCGGCGCGACCCGTGACGGTGGCTCCTATGTCGAGCGCATGGGCGCTGTCGCCTGCTGGAACTCGATCATGGATGAGAACGCCTACATGGTTCAGAAGTGGAACGAGTTCATCGCTGCCTGATCTGAACAGGCCGGCGGAACAGAAGTTCCGCCGGCTCCTCCCCGGCTCGGCGCGATTCAAGGCGTCCGCGCCGTTCGATTTTCGAGACGGACGGAGAGCTTCGGCCCATGCTGGATGTGAAATCGCGCTGGACGCCCTACTGGCAGGCGGCGCCGCTTGCGCTCGTGTTTCTCATCTTCTTCATCCTGCCGCTCGCGATCACGTTCCTCGTCAGCTTCTGGACCTATACTGGATACTCGATCGAACCGGCCTTCGTCGGCGACAACTATGTCTCGGCTTTCGATAAGTGTTTCGAGAACCTGCCGGATCTTTGCACCACGTTCCGCACCTATCTCTCGACGCTGAAATTCTGCTTCCTGGTCTGGGTGATCACGCTCTCCCTCGGGTTCACGATCGCCTATTACCTCGTGTTCGAGATCAAGTCGCCGACCACCCGGATCGTGCTGGCGCTTCTGACGACCATCCCGTTCTGGACCTCGAACGTCATCCGCATGATCTCGTGGATCCCGCTGCTCGGCCGCAATGGCCTCGTCAACCAGGCGCTGATGGGGATGGGCATCACCAGCCAGCCGATCGACTGGCTGCTCTATTCGAGCTTCTCGGTGACGCTCTCGCTCGTCCACATCAATACGGTCTTCATGATCGTGCCGATCCTCAATTCGATGTCGCGCATCGACAAGTCGCTGATCGAGGCCGCCTATGACAACGGCGCCAGCGCCTGGCAGACGATCTGGAACGTCATCGTGCCGCTGTCGAAGACCGGCATCGCGATTGGGTCCATCTTCGTCATCACCGTGGTGATGGGCGATTTCATCTCGATCGGCCTCATGGGTGGCCAGCAGATCGCCTCCGCCGGCAAAGTGATTGAGACCCAGATCACGGCGCTGCAGTTCCCGATCGCCGCCGCCAACGCGATCGTCCTGCTCGCGGTGGTGCTGATGATCATCTGGACGTTGCTGCGCTTCGTCGACATCCGCAAGGAGCTGTGAGGCATGGCCGAAGGTCGCTCGCGCGCGTTCTACATCCTGTCGGCCATCTTCGGCCTCTATGTGCTGTTTCTCTACGGCCCGACGATCACCATCCTGGTGCTGTCGTTCCAGGGACCGGAGGGCGGCATGACCTTTCCGATGAACGGGGTCTCGCTGCACTGGTTTCACAATCTATGGGCTGGCATCGGCGTGCCCAATGTCGTCGACGCGCTGCTCAATTCGCTGAAGCTCGGCATCACCGTGACGATCATCACAGTCGTCATCTCGATCCTGGCCGGCTATGCCTTCCGTCGTCGCTTCCGGGGCCAGGACGCGCTGTTCTTCACCGCGATCGCCAGCCTGATCCTGCCCTCGATCATCGTCTCGCTCGGCATCGCCCTCGAATTCCAGCTCGTCAACCAGACGATCACAGGTTGGGGCGACAGCCTCGTCGAGACCTATGGCGACATTCCCGATCCGACGGCGTGGACAAGCTTCCTCGCCTTCATTGGCACGTCGATCCAGGACAATTTCCAGACGCTGATGGGCCTCTTCTCCTCCGGCCTCGGCGCCCATCTGACCTGGACGCTGCCTTTCGGCCTCCTGATCATGTTCGCGGTCTTCAACCGCTTCAATCCGGCCTATGAGGAAGCGGCACGCGATCTCGGCGCCTCGCCTTGGCAGACGTTCCGCTTCGTCGTGCTGCCAATGATCCTCCCTTCGCTGGTTGGCGTCGCGTTGTTCGGCTTCACGTTGTCCTGGGACGAGATCGCCCGTTCGAGCCAGGCGGTCGGCTCGGCCAACACGCTGCCTCTGACGCTGCGCGGCCTGACCACGACCGTGACGACGCCGGTGATCTACGCCTTGGGGACGGTGACGACCGCCGTTTCGTTTGCGGTGATCGCGATCGCCATCCTGACCTTGCTCATCGTGCAGGCCCGCCGCCGGCGGCATGGATCGGACGCCGGCAAGGGGCTATAACGGCGCTCATGCGCATCCAGATCATCAATCCGGGCAGCGCGGCGCCGACCACCGCCCGGATCGCGGCTGCGGCGCGCGCCTTTGCCTCGCCGGGCACCGAGATTATCGCGATCGCGGCCGAAGGCGGGCCGCAGTCTATCGAGGGGCCGGCCGAAGCCGCGCTGGCTCTTGCCGGCATCATCGAAGAAGTCGCGCGCGGGGAGAGCGAGGGCGTCTCCGGCCATATCATCGCGGCCTTCGACGATCCCGGCCTTGACGCGGCACGCTCGATCGCCCGCGCCCCCGTAATCGGGATCGGCGAGGCGGCGTTCCATCTCGCGAGCCTCGTCGCCGGACGCTTCACCGTCATTACCACCCATGTCCGGACAGTGCCGCTGATCGAGCACAATCTTCAGCGCTACGGCTTTGCCGGGCGATGCGCCCGTGTCCGCACCGCCGAGGTGTCGCTGCTGTCGCTCGATGATCCCCATTCAGCGGCGCGCGACCGGATCTCGGCGGAGATCGACCGCGCCGTCCGCGAGGACCGGTCCGAGGCGATCGTTCTCGGCACGGCCGGGCTGGCCGATCTTGCCCGCTCGCTCTCCGGCGAGCATGGCCTGCCCGTGATCGAAGGCGTCACGGCAGCCGTAAGGCTGGTCGAGGCGCTCGCCTCGCTTGGGCTCGCAACCTCGAAGATCGGCGGCTGGGCACCACCAAGACGGAAGTCGCTGCCGGCGCGCCTTGCCGGGCTCGGCCAGTAGATCTGCCATCACGGAACTTCGCCGCGCCCGCGCCGTTGTTCGAAAAGTGTTCCCTCGACTGCGCACGGAAAACCGCCGGCGCGGCGATGGGGCCTGACCAAACCGGCCGTCGGCGCTATAGTGACCAGCGGACGGTTATCGGCGACAGGTCGCGCGAACTGGGCGGACCGTTTCAACAGGAGTGGATGATGGCAGAGAAGACCGTAGGTTCCGACCTTTCCGAGCAGATCAAGGCGATCCAGGCCGAACTGCTGTCGCTCACGGACACGGTTCGCGCCTATTCCAAGGAGCATGCGAACGCCGGTGCAGAAGCAGTGCGTGACGCCGCCGGCAAGGCGAGCGACGCGGCCTATGGCGCGGCGCACGAGGCGCATCGGCGCGGCGAGCAGCTCGCCGAAGACCTTCAGGGCCGTATCACCGCCAATCCGCTTCCCTCGGTCCTGATCGCAGCCGGTATCGGCCTCGTCTTCGGCGCCATCCTGAGCCGTCGGTGAACGGCGTGCTGGGGGCACTTGCCAGCGTCGCCACGGCTGTGGCGGCGCAAGCGACCGCGAAGCTGATCAAGAAGCTTGCCTGGACCGCGCTCGCCGCGGTCTTCATTCTGATCGGCTTCGCCTTTGCCGCGGCGGCTGGCTATGACGCGCTCGCTTTTGCGCTGGGGCCGCGCACCGCCAAGTTGATCTTTGCCGGCGCGTTCGTGCTGATCGGGCTCGTGATCATCGTTTCGGTCAATTACGGAACGTCCCGGCGGCGTCGACCCGCCGAGACGGGCGACACGACGACTGCAGCCGTCGCCTTCGCGATGGGGCTCCTATCCGGGATCGGCCGCCGTCGCTGAGAGCTGAGGCTTTGGTCCCTGATTGGGACGTCTTTCCCGACGAACACGACGCCTGCCATGAAAAACGGCCCCGGAATCGCTCCGGGGCCGCTTTCATGTCGAAACAGGCGATGTAAGCGGCTCAGGCTGCCATGGACGCGGTCGAGTTGAAGAACAGGGCCTGGCTGATCGCTGCCTTGACCGTGCGCGGGTCGAATGGCTTGGTCAGAAGGAAGGTCGGCTCCGGCCGCTCGCCTGTCAGCAGGCGCTGCGGGAAGGCGGTGATGAAGATCACCGGAACGCTGAAGCCGGCGAGGATATCCTTGACGGCATCAATGCCGGACGAGCCATCCGCGAGTTGGATATCGGCGAGCACGAGACCCGGCTGCTCGGCGCTAGCGGCAGCCACCGCTTCTGTGCGGGTGCGCGCGATGGCCGCGACTTCATGGCCGAGTTCCTGGACAATACCGGCGAGGTCCATCGAGATCATCGGCTCGTCCTCGATGATGAGGACGCGGGTGCGCGTCTGCCGCTCGATCTCGCTCAGCGCTTCGGCGATAAGCGGCTGGATCGCTGACGTCTCGATGCCCATCACGGCCGCAGCGTCGCTGTCAGAGAAGCCTTCCATCGAGGAAAGCAGCAGGGCCTGCCGGCTCTCTGTCGTCATCGCAGCGAGGCGCTGCTGGGCGGTCGCCTCCTGGCGGCTGATCCCGGCGCTTTCCGTATCGCCGCCAAACTGCGTCCCCGACCAGATAGCGTGGAACAGACGATAGAGTGCAACCTTGGGATGGACGTCGCGTTGGATGGCTGAGGGTTCGTTGATGATCGCCAGCAGGCAGGCCCGGACATAGGCATCGCCGCTCTGCTGCCCGCCGGTGAGTGCGCGGGCGTAGCGGCGCAGAAAGGGCAGATGCGGAGCCAGGATCTGCGACAGGCTATCAGGCATAGTTTCCCCCTTGATGGGCATGCATTTTGGGCTCAACGCCCATAGTTGCATCCGGTTCCAGAAAGATGGAACCAAAATACCGGAGGCGCATTGACGGTTGCTGCGAGCCACGGAGAACGCTGGCTTGTCCGGCCGCGCCTCGATCAAGGAACGGATGAGCCGCATGGCAAATGCTGGGACCAATGACGTGAGCAATGATGACAAGGATGGGAAGGGCATTTCATCCCCTTCCGGGCAGATGAGCTCGCCTCCGCGCGACGGCAAGGAGGATTGGATCGGCCGACAGCTGCGCCGGGTCTTCGACGATGCGCTGAACGAGCCGCTTCCCGACGACATCATGTCGCTCCTGGAGCGGATCGATGAACCCTCGCCGAAGCCCGGCAAGAGCGGCGCGTGACTTTCTCCTTCTCGAACGGTGCCCGGCGCCGAGGAGACTTCCATGAAGAATGATCTCATCGGGGCATTGCCCATGCTACGAGCCTTCGCTCGGTCGCTATCGGGCAATCGCGACCGCGCCGACGATCTGGTGCAGGAAACCGTGATGCGGGCCCTTGCTAATCGTGACAAATTCCAGGAGGGCACAAATCTGCATGCCTGGCTGGTAACGATCCTGCGAAACCAATACTATTCGGAAGTGCGCAAGCGCCGCCGTGAAGTCGAGGACGCTGAGGGGACGCATGCGAGCCGCCTGTCGACGATCGCCGCGCAGACTGGGCATCTCGAGCTCGATGACTTCTTGCGCGCGATGCAGTTGCTCCCGGACGAACAGCGCGAATCCCTCGTTTTGATTGGTGCCAGTGGCTTCTCCTATGAGGAAGCGGCCGAGATCTGCGGCGTGCGTGTCGGCACGGTTAAAAGCCGCGTCTCGCGAGCTCGCGCGCGGCTCGAAGAGATCATGAATGGCGGCGTCGAGCTGCCGGGCGGCGACAGCGCGACGAAATCGGCGAATGAAATCGCCGAGGCCATGCGTCGGCGCGCCTGAGGGGCCTCGGCTGCCATCAAATCGGCGGAAATCGCGGCGATTGCCCCTTTTGGCCGTGCGGCCTCGAGGGGGTATTCGATAATGATTGAGCCAAGCCGTCGCGGATGCCTTGCTCTTCTTGGCCTGGGCGCAGGCCTTGCTGCGATACCGCAGGCTGCCAGGGCTGCCGCCCCCTCGCCGAGCCTTGCGGACCAGCTTGATGCGATCGAGCAGTCGCTACAGGGCCGGCTCGGTGTGGCGATCATCAACACCGGCAGCGGGCGCAGATGGCAGCATCGCGCCGACGAGCTGTTTCCGCTCTGCAGCACCTTCAAAGTCCTGGCCGCGGCAGCGATCCTGCGCGAGGTCAACCGTGGGACAGATTCCCTCGAACGCCGCGTGGTGATCAGGTCCGGTGACATTGTCGAGCATTCACCCGTCACGGCAAGCCGGATCGGTGGCTCGGGCATGACGCTGGCCGAACTCTGCGCCGCAGCGATTACGACGAGCGACAACACGGCTGGCAACATGATGCTGAAGGCGATCGGCGGACCGGCGGGACTGACTGCCTTTGCGCGAAGCATCGGCGACGATACGACAAGGCTCGATCGCCGGGAAACGGCGCTCAACGAGGCGGCGCCCGGCGATCCCCGGGACACGACCTCGCCGATGGCCATGGCGCAATCGCTGCAGAGGCTCTTGGTCGGCGACGTTTTGAGCCGTGGGGCACGCAAGCAGCTCGCAACGTGGATGCTCGCCAACACGACTGGCGCGACCAAGCTGCGCGCCGGCGTGCCGAAGCGCTGGCAGATCGGCGACAAGACCGGCGGCGGCAACAATGGCACGACCAACGATGTCGCCATCCTCTGGCCGCCCATCGGCAAGCCGGTGATTGTCGCGATCTACATCACCGGGTCTGCGGCGAGCACGGAAGCACGCGATGCCGCGATCGCCGCAATAGGACGCTCGACCGCTGCGGCCATCAGGGTCTGACGAAACAACAAAAGCCCGCCGGCTTGGCCGACGGGCTTTCGATGTTCAGAACTGCAGGTCAGGCGCGCCTGATCACATGCATCACAGCTGAGATCAGGAAGAGGATGATTGCGACGACGAAGATGATCTTGGCGATGCCGATCGCCGTGCCAGCGATGCCGCCGAAACCGAGAACGGCCGCAACGAGCGCGACGATCAGGAAGAGAATAGCCCAGTTCAGCATCACGAAACTCCCGAGTCTTCTGCGGTCCCAGCGCCGCTTCGCGAAAACAACGCGATGAAGACCGAAGAGTTCCGCTGCCTTCTCTTCAGCCGCCTTCGCGGCTCGTGATCTCGATGCCGAAACCCTGCAGGCCGACATATTGCGTCTCCTGCGAGGTGATGAGACGGATCGAGCGCACCTTGAGATCGCGGAGGATTTGCGCGCCGACGCCGATCTCGCGCCAGCGTTCCTTGCGCTGCCGGGCCGATAGATGCTTTTCCTCGCCATCGCTCGCAAGCGATCCGTCCGGCCGCTGCACGGCCGGGTCGCGGATCAGAAGGAACACGCCGCGATCGGCGGTGCCGACCTTGCGCAGCGTTGTCTCGAGCCAGCTCTTTGAATCCGGTCCGCGCGCGACGAGATCGCTGATCGGATTGGCGCGATGGATGCGCACAAGAACATCCGGCTGTTCGGCAACATCGCCGAAGACGATAGCAAGATGCTGGATAGGATCGAACGGCGTCTCATAGACGAACGCCGTCGCCGTACGCCCGCCCACTGGCACCTGAAAGCTGTCGACTTCCTTGATGAAACTCTCATTGCGCGCACGATAGGCAATCAGATCTTCGATGCTGACGATCTTGAGGCCGTGTTCACGTGCGAATTCGATGAGCTGCGGCAGACGCTTGACGGTGCCGTCATCATTGACGACCTCCGCCAGCACGCCGGCCGGCTCGAGCCCGGCAAGACGAGCCAGATCGATCGCCGCCTCGGTGTGGCCGGAGCGAATCAGCACCCCGCCGTCGCGCGAAATCAGAGGAAATATATGGCCCGGTCGCAGAAAGTCTGCGGCCGTGCAGTTGTCGTTGGCGAGCGCCTGGATGGTGTTCGCCCGCTCCTCGCCGGAAATGCCGGTGGTGAGGCCGACGCGATAATCGACCGACACGGTGAAGGCGGTACGCATCGGATCGCGGTTGTTGGCGACCATCGGCGGCAGATGCAGATGCTCGGCGCGCTCCGGCGTCAGCGGCACGCAGATGATGCCGCTGGTATGGCGGATCATGAAGGCGACATTCTCCGGCGTCGCCTTCGAGGCGGCCATGATCAGGTCGCCCTCGTTCTCGCGGTCGGTGTCATCGACAACCACGACCAGTTCGCCGGCGGCGATCGCGGCGATGGCTTCTTCAACTGCGTTCAGCGTCATGTCTCGATCCCACCGGGCAAGCCCAACCAGCTGCCGTCTTATCAGCGAACCTGCCCGCCGCGCCAGCGCCGACGCAGCGTCATCCGGTTGACGCGGTGTTCAGTGGTTCAGTGCTCGAGATCGTAGACGAAAATGCCGTCGATGCCGCCTTCCGCCGCCGCGACGATCATGGCGCCGACCTTGGCGTGCTCGCTATCGGCCAGATACTGATCGCGCGCCTTGGCATCGCGGAACGTGACGACGAAGCCCTCGGAGAAGCCCTTGTCCAATCCTTCGGGGCTCGAATTGGCGGCGATGACGATGCTGGTCAGCCCAGGAACGCGGGGCCGCAGCGCATGCAGCGCCTTGTAGATATCGTCGCGCGTGCCGTCATTGGCCTCGGCGCGATACCGGATGAAGACGCAATGGGTGATCATGCTTGGTTTCCTGCCCTTTTTTTCAGGCGACTCGCGGCCGCGATTCTTCGACAGCGGCAATTCTAGCCCTCGGCAGCGGCGAAGCGCCACGAATAAGGTCAGCCGCCTTTTCACCGATCATGATCGTCGGCGCATTGGTGTTGGACGAGTTGACCTGCGGCATGATCGAACTGTCGGCGATGCGGAGGCCTTCGATACCGCGCACCCGAAGCTCGGGATCGACCACAGCATGGGCATCGATGCCCATCTTGCAGGTGCCGGCCGGGTGATGATCCGTCTTGGCGTGACGACAACCATAGGCGAAATAGTCCTCGTCGCTGACGACGCCGTCGCCCGGCAGCCGCTCGGCGAGAATGAACGGCGCCAGCGCCTTCTGCCTGAAAATCTCGCGCGCCAGCTTCAAGCCGCGAATCGACATTTCCCGATCATAGGGATCGGCCCAATAGTTCGGATCGATCAAGGGCGCTGCGGCTGGATCGCTCGAGGCAAGGCGGACGGTGCCGCGCGAACGGGGGCGGAGGAAGGCCGAATTCAGCGTGACGCCGGCGTTCCTGAGCTTGGCGACGCCGGCCTCGATGCCGGAGCCGAGGCCAAGATGAAACTGGATATCGGGCGAGCGCGCCTCGGGATCGGCATACCAGAATCCGCCGGTCTCGAAGAGCGACGAGGCCACCGGTCCCTTCTTGAACATCAGATATTCGAGCCCGGCAAAGGCCGAGCGATACCATTTCGCATAGGAATCATAGGTGTGGTCGCCGCTGCATTCAGCGATGACGAAGAGATCGAGGTGATCCTGCAGATTGCTGCCGACGCCGGGCAGATCATGAACGACCGGGACGCCGACGGATTGGAGGTGATCCGCCGGACCGATGCCCGAGAGCATCAAGAGCCGCGGCGAACCGATCGCGCCGCTGGAGACGACGACTTCGCGCTCGGCCCGGTGCACGAGCTTCTGCCCGTTCTCAGCCACCTCGACGCCGACCGCCCTTCCCTTCTCGACGACGATGCGCAGCACCTCGACGCCGGTGCGGATGGTGAGATTGGCGCGGCCCGAGGCTGGCTTCAGGTAGCCTGTCGCTGCCGAGGAGCGGCGGGCGTTCTTCTGCGACAGCTGATAGAAGCCGATGCCCGCCTGACGGGCGCCGTTGAAATCGAAATTGTAGGGGATTCCGGTCTCCTGCGCGGCGCGCATGAAGGCATCGCAGATCGGCAGCGGCGCAACCGGCATCGAAACGCCGATCGGTCCGCCATAGGCATGGAATTCGTCATTGAAGCGCTGGTTGTCCTCGGCCCGGCGGAAATAGGGCAGCACATCCTCATACGACCAGCCACGGCAGCCGGCCTGCGCCCACTCGTCATAATCAAGGCGATTGCCGCGCGTGTAGAGCTGGGCATTGATGGTCGAGCCGCCGCCGATGACCTTCGCCTGCGTATAGCGCAGCACGCGGTTCTGCATGTGCTTCTGCGGCACGGTCGACCAGCCCCAGGAGCCGATGCCCTTGGTCATTTTCGCGAAGCCGGCCGGCCAGTGATAGAGGAGGTTGTTGTCGCGCCCGCCCGCCTCGAGCAGCAGCACGCTGACGCCCGGGTCCTCCGACAGCCGCGCAGCAATCGCACAGCCGGCCGGGCCGCCGCCGATGATGATGTAATCCGCCATCGTTTCCTCCCTCCGCCATGCGCGCCGCGCACTTTGGAACGTTCCGATTCATGGTATGCGATCACCCGGAGATCCGGGCCGCCGCTAAAGTCTCGGGATCGCGAGCCCGCCATCGAGATTGAGCACCGCGCCGGTGGCAAAGCCGAAGGCGCCGGAGGCGAGCGCGACACTGGCGCGGGCGATATCCGCGCCCTCGCCCCAGCGACCGGCCGGCACAAGGCCACCGGCGATCATCCGGTCGTATTTCTCACTCACCACCGCGGTCATGTCGGTGCGGATCACGCCGGGGCGGATCTCGTAGACGCCGATATCTGTCGCGGCGAGGCGGAGCGCGAGGTTCTGCACGGCCATCGCCAGCCCTGCCTTGGCGATGCAGTAGTCGGCCCGCTCCGGCGAGGCGAGCGCCGCCGAGACGGAGGAGATCGTCACCACCGCCCGCGCATGGACGGAAGTGCGCGTCAGCATGCGCTTCACGACCGTCTGGGTCAGGAACACCGTGCCGCGCAGATTGACCGAGAGCACCTTATCGAAATTCTCAGGCGCGAGATCGAGGAGGTCGCCCCGAACAACGGCACCGATGCCGGCATTGTTGACCAGCACGTCGATCGGCCCGAGTGCTGCCTCGATAGCCTCCACCGCCGGCGCATGCGCAGCGAGCTCGGCAAGGTCGAAGGTCTCGAAATGGACCCGGCCGCCATGGGCCGCAACGCGCGCGATCGCCGCCTCGGCTGCGTCGTCGCGGACGATATCGGCGAGCGCCACATCATGGCCTGCGGCGGCAAATGCTTCGGCGATCGCCAGGCCGATGCCGCGCCGTGCGCCGGTCACGAGCGCAACCGGCCGTTCGGTTGAGCCGGCCGTCATGCATCGAACCCCGTGGCGATCATGTGATCGGCGGTCCTGAGCGCCTGCGCGGCGATGGTCAGCGCCGGATTGACGGCGGCCGAAGTCGGCAGGAACGAGGCGTCGACGACAAAGAGATTGCGGTGGTCATGCGCGCGGCACCAGACATCGAGCGCCGATGTCGCCGGGTCGGTACCAAAGCGGATCGTTCCGCATTGATGCGAGGGCGTGCGGCCATCGAAATGATGCGTCAGCACCAGTGGGAAGCCGGCGGCATGAAAACGCTCCTTCATGACGCGCACGAGCTTCCAGTGCGCCTCCATATTGGATCGCTTCCACTGCATGATGACCCGATCGCCATCGACGCGGATGCGGCTGTCGCGATCGGGCAGATCCTCGTTCATGGCCAGAAAATCGACGCTGTGACGCGACAGGAGGGAGAGCGCCCATTCCGGCGCGAAACGGACATTCGCCTTGAGGATGGCGCCGGAGACACGGCCGAGCAGCTGCATGTTGCCGAGCGGCTTGCCGCCCTTGCCGTCCGATAGATAGAAGTCGTTGAAGCCAAACGTCTTCTGGTGAATGGCATCATTGGTGAAGCGCGGATCGACGGCGATCATCGCCGTCATGTTGTGGCTCATGAAATAGCGTCCGACCACATCGGAGCCGTTGGCGAGCCCGTTCGGAAAGGCTTCGCTTTTGGAGCCGAGCAGCATCGCCGCCGACTTCACCGCGCCGGTCGAGAGGACCACGATCTTCGGCGACAGCGTTTTCGTTTCACCGTTCTGCTCATAGACGACCGAGATGATGCGGCCATCGGGCCCGGCGATGAGCCGCGTGACCGCGGCGCCGGTCTCGATCGTGATGTTGGGATCGGCGAGCGCGGTCGCGAGGCCGCAGGTCTCGGCATCCATCTTGCCGGTCCGCGCATCGGGGAACGCATCCCAGGGCGTCTGCGCCTTCTTCAGCCATTGATCGATATCGACGCCGAGTGGCAGCGAGGCCGGATGCAGGCCGACGGCGGCCAGCCGCGCACGAACCTCGGCCAACGCCCGCTCGTCCTTGATCGCCGGATAGGCATAGGGCGCCGAATGGAACGGCTCGGTCTCGTCGTCGCCGAGTTCGCCGCGCACGCGGTAGAGCTGTTCGGCGCGGCTGTAATAGGGCTCCATTTCGTCATAGGCGATCGGCCAGGCCGGCGAGATGCCGCCGTCATGCTCCATGACGCCAAAATCCTCAGCGCGGTAGCGGATCAGCACCGCGCCATAGAATTTCGAATTGCCGCCAACATAGTAATAGTTGCCGGGATTGAACGGCGCATTGCTCGCCTCGGCGTCGTACCACTGCTCCTTCGGCCGAAAATAACCGCGCTGGAAGATCGCGCGCGCATCGCGATTCTCGGGCCTGTCCGCGAGTTGCCGTCCCTTTTCCAGGATGACGACGCGCGCGCCGGAGCCTTTGAGCCCGGCGGCGAGGCTGGAGCCACCCATGCCCGAGCCGATGATGACAATGTCGGGGGTCATGCGGGCAAGCCTGTCGCAAAGCGAGTGGGATGAGGTCGAGTTGGAAGGCGTGCCGCTGACAGTTCTTGAACCCGCCCCTGGAGGGCGGGTCGAAAACGCACTTGCGTTTTCGGGGCGGGGGCAAAGGCAGTTCGGCCAATCTCCAACCTCAACCGCCAGCTTCTGTCCCCGGCACCGCACCCCCGCCCCAAAACCGCTGACGCGGTTTTGACCCGCCCTGCAGGGGCGGATTCAAGCGGAGCTCTGCGCCCGGCCGGGGTTCCCCTCTCCAACTCTCCCCCAAGAGGGCAGAGAGGATAAGCAAGCGTCATCATCATCACGCCACCCGCAGCTCGGTCTTGGGATCGAAGAACACGGCCTTGTCCATGTTGAAGGTGAAGGGCGCGCGCTGGCCGCCCTTGACGGCGGCGTCCGAGCGCATGCGGGCAATCACATGCTTGCCGCCGAGCTGCGTGACGACGAAGGTGTCGGAGCCGGCCGGCTCGACCACTTCGACCTGGCAATCGACATCGACCAGCGTGCGGGCATTGCGATCGGCGCCATCATGATCGGTGATCGCCTCGGGACGAATGCCGAGCAGAACCTCCTGGCCGAGCACGGAACCGAGCTTTTCCGACGCCGCCCCCGGATCAAGGATCAGGTCCGCCTCATTGGCGCGCGCCAGCGCCACGACCGTCTTGCCGTTTTCGGCGCGGATCGACGCCGGCACGAGGTTCATCGACGGAGAGCCCATGAAGTCGGCGACGAAGACATTGACCGGGTTGTTATAGACCTCGGCCGGGGTCCCGAACTGCTGCAGCACGCCATCGCGGAGCACGGCGATCTGGCTTGCCAGCGTCATCGCCTCGATCTGGTCATGCGTCACATAGACGATCGTCGTGCCCATGCGCTGATGCAGCCGCTTGATCTCGGTGCGCATGTCGACGCGCAGCTTCGCATCGAGATTTGAGAGCGGCTCGTCGAACAGGAACACCTGCGGATCGCGCACCAGCGCCCGGCCCATGGCGACGCGCTGGCGCTGGCCGCCCGAAAGCTGGCTCGGCTTGCGCTTCAGCAGATGCGTCATCTGCAGCATCTCCGCGACCTTCGCCACGGATGCCTCGCGCTCGGCCTTCGGCACGCCGCGCATCTCCAGACCGAAGGCGATGTTCTCGGCAACGCTCATATTCGGGTAAAGCGCATAGGACTGGAACACCATCGCGATGTCGCGCTGCGAGGGATGCAACTCGTTGACGCGGCGGCCATTGATGCGCACCTCGCCGTCCGAGATCGTATCGAGCCCGGCGATCATCGAGAGCAGCGTGGACTTGCCGCAGCCGGACGGACCGACCAGCACCAGGAAGCCGCCCTCCTCGACTTCGAGGGTGATGCCCTTCAAGACCTCGGTGGCGCCGAAGCGCTTGACGAGATGATCGATTTCAAGAAACGCCATGTTCTAAATCCCGCCCACGATGGCTCTATCCCTTGACCGCGCCCGCCATCAGACCGCGCACGAAATAGCGGCCGGCGAGCACATAGACGAGGAGGGTCGGCAGCGCGGCGATCATCGCGGCAGCCATGTTGACATTATATTCGACGACGCCGGTCGAGGTATTGACGACATTGTTGAGCGCCACCGTCATTGGCATCACATCGCCGGAACCGGCATAGGCCGAGGCAAAGAGGAAGTCGTTCCAGATATTGGTGAACTGGTAGATCACCGTCACGACGATGATCGGCAGCGAATTGGGCAAGAGCACGCGGCGGAAGATCTGGAAGAAGCCTGCGCCATCGACCATCGCCGCCTTGACCAGCTCGGTCGGGAACGCCTCGTAATAGTTGCGGAAGAACAGTGTCGTGAAGCCAAGGCCGTAGACGACATGGACGAAGACGAGGTTCACGGTCGGATTGCCGAAGCCGAAGGTGAGGCCGGTCGTGTTCGACAGGAACTTGCCCAATTGGCCGAACTGGCCGAGCACGGTGGCCATCGGCAGCAGCACCGCCTGGAACGGAATGAAGCAGGCGAACAGCATCAACCCGAACACCAGCCGGTGGCCCGCAAAGCGCCACTTGGTCAGCACATAGCCATTGAGCGCGCCGAGCAGCGTCGAGATCGCGACGGCCGGCACCACCATCTTGATCGAGTTCCAGAAATAGCCGTGGATGCCCTCGCAGGTCAGCCCGACACAGGCCTCGCCCCAGGCGCGGATCCAGGGATCGAGCGTCGGCGCCTTCGGCAGCGCCAGCATGTTGCCGTGCTGGATCTCCGGCATCGTCTTCAGCGACGTCACCAGCATCACGAAAAACGGGATCAGATAGACGAGGGCGAAGAAGATCAGCAGCCCATAGATGACGATGCGCGACAGCACCGGAGAGCCAGGCGTGCGGCGCGTTGCGGCGGCGGCGCTCATCGCGCTTTCTCCCGGAGCTCGGAATAGAGATAGGGCACGATGATCGCCGAGATCGTGGCCAGCATGATCACGGCGCTGGCCGAGCCGACGGCCATCTCGTTGCGCTTGAACGTGTACTCATACATGAAATTGGACGGCAGCCAGGCCGACCCGCCGGGCCCGCCCGAGGTCAGCGCCACCACGAGGTCGTAGGACTTGATCGCCATATGGGCGAGCACGATCAGCGCCGAGAGGAAGACGGGCCTGAGCAGCGGAATGATGATCCGGCGATAGAGCTGGAACGTCGAGGCGCCGTCGATCTGCGAGGCCTTGACGATCTCGCTGTCGATGCCGCGCAGCCCGGCGAGGAACATCGCCATGACGAAGCCCGAGGCCTGCCAGACGCCGGCGATCACCACCGTATAAATCACGTAGTCCTTGTTCTTGATCCAGTCGAAATGGAACGAGGTCCAGCCCCATTGATGCAGGGTCTGCTCGAGGCCGAGGCCAGGATCGAGGAACCATTTCCACGCGACACCGGTGACGATGAAGGACAGCGCCATCGGATAGAGATAGATCGGCCTGAGCAACCCCTCGCCACGGATCTTCTGGTCGAGCAGGATCGCGATGAAGAGGCCAAGGCCCAGACATATGACGATATAGAGAACGCCGAAAATCCCCATATTGGTGATCGACGTATACCAGGACGACGGCGGATCGCTCTCGAAAGTCCAGCGCCACAGCCTCTGATAGGCGCGTGCATCGGTCAGGACATATTTCGGGAACGCCTTCGAATTGGTGAAGGACAAATAGATCGTCCAGAGGATGAAGCCATAGACGAAGATGAGCGTGATCGCGAAGCTCGGAGCGAGCACCAGCTTCGGCAGCGCATCCTGCATCCGGGCGCGGAATGACGGGCGGACGGACGCGCTGGCCGGCGGCTCAATCCTGTTGGTGACGATCGACGACATGAAGGCCTCCCCGCGGGCGTGGACGCAAGAGCTGGACATCGAAGCGCTGGATTTCACCTCCCCCTGAGGGGGAGGTCGACGGCCGAAGGCCGGCGGGAGAGGGTTTAGGGAATGGTCCGGAAGCGGCTTTGAACAAGACCTCTCCGGAGCAGCCGTAAACTCTCTCCCGGCGCTTCGCTTCACATCTCCCTCAGGGAGAGGTGAAGCGGCGGTGGCTCCCTCCCTCGCGGAGAGGGAGCCGTATCCGCTTACTTCGCGTCGTCGATCGCCTTCACCAATTCCTCGACCGCCTGGTCGGAGGACGTGATCTGGCCATGGACGAATTTCGAGACGACATCCTTGTAGGCATTGGCGACCGCGGGCGGCGCGCCATAGCCCTGGGCGAGCGAGCCGAACAGCGTGCCGCCTTCGTTAGCCGCCTTCAGATCGGCGATGCCCTTCTTGCCGCAGGCGTCGAAGGCCGTATCCGGAACGTCGGTGCGGGCCGGAACCGAGCCCTTCACGACGTTGAACGCCGACTGGAAGCTTTTGGAGAGCGTCGCCTTGGCGAGCGCGACCTGCGCGGCCTTCCGATCGTCCGGAACGTCGAACATGCCGAACATGTCGGAGTTGTAGATGACCGAGCCGTCGGTGCCGGGGAAGCGGTAGCAGAGGAAGTCGGTGCCCGGAACCTTCTTGGCGGCGACGAACTCACCCTTCGCCCAGTCGCCCATGACCTGGACCAGCGCATCGCCATTGATGACCATGGCGGTGGCCAGGTTCCAGTCGCGGCCCGAGAAGTTCGGGTCGACATAGGCCTTGAGCTTGCCGAGATTGTCGAACGACTTCTTCATCGTGTCCGACTTCAGCGCGTCTTCATCGAGATCGTTGAAGGCCTTCTTGTAGAATTCCGGACCGCCGGTCGACAGCACGATGCTGTCGAACATCGTCGCTTCCTGCCAGTTCTGGCCGCCGAGCGCGAGCGGCGTGACGCCGGCCGCCTTGGCCTTGTCGAGCAGGACGATGAAGTCGTCGAAGGTCTTCGGCTCGGTGCCGCCGATCTTGTCCATCACCGCCTTGTTGATCCAAAGCCAGTTCACCGAGTGAACATTGACCGGCGCGGCGACCCACTTGCCGTCATAGACGGAGAACTTCTGCAGGGCAGCCGGAACGGCCTTATCCCAGCCTTCCGCGATCGCGGTCGCGGTCAGGTCGCCCATCTTGCCGGCCTCGGCATAGTCGAGGACGGTGTAGCCGAGCATCTGCGAAGCGGTCGGCGGATTGCCGGCGGCCACCATCGCCTTCAGCGCGGTCATCGCGGCATCGCCGCCACCACCGGCCACCGGAACGTCCTTCCAGGTATAGCCTTCCTTGGCGAGATCCTGCTTGAGGACGTTCAGGGCGGCCGCTTCGCCACCCGACGTCCACCAATGCAACATCTGCACTTCCTTGACGTCGTCTGCATGTGCACAGAGCGCCGTCGTCGCCAGCATGGCCGCAGCCATCATCACTTTACGCATGGTCATTCTCCTCCCGAATGAAACCGATCCTCCCCCTCCAGGAAGGACCTTCCCCTCTTCCTTCAGCCGTCCACCCACCAGGAGGTGCGCGGACCACGATGGAACTGAATTGTTTTGGTTTCCGAAAAATCTTCTACAGCATTCTTGCCGAGTTCTCTACCGATCCCGCTTTGCTTCATGCCGCCGAAGGGCAGTTCCGGGTAGCCATCCATGAAGGTGTTGACCCAGACTGTGCCGGTGCGGACGCTGCGCGCGACCGTCATCGCCGTGTCGATGTCGCGCGACCAGACGCCGGCCGAGAGGCCGTAATCGGTGAGATCGGCCAGCCTCAGCGCCTCCTCGATGCGCTCGAAGGCAAGTACAGAGAGCACCGGCCCGAAGACTTCCTCACGCGCGATCGCCATGTCGGGCTTTACACCCGTGACAACGGTCGGGGTCATATATTGGCCGGCGGCGCTTGCGAGCCGCCCGCCGCCGAGCGCGACCGCGGCGCCATCCGCCGCCGCATCGACGACCGCGTTCTCGATCTTTTTCAGATGCTCCGGCGTGATGATTGCGCCGACCTTGGTCGCATCGTCGAGCGGATCGCCGACCTTGACCCGAGCGGCGCGCGCTGCGAACGCCGTGAGGAATTCGTCGGCGATGTCCTTGTGGATGATCAGCCGGCTGCCGGCATTGCAGCATTCGCCAGCATTGAAGAAGGCGCCGAACACCGCGGCATCGACGGCGGCTTCGAGATCGGCATCGGGAAACACGATCTGCGCATTCTTGCCGCCGAGCTCCATCGCGACCTTCTTGAGGCTGGCGCCGGCCGTCTGCATCGTCGCCTTGCCGACGCGGGTCGAGCCGGTGAAGGTCACCATGTCGACGGCGGGATGAGCGACGAGCGGGGCGCCGACTTCAGGGCCGGTGCCGAGGACGATGTTGCAGGCACCCTCCGGCAGGCCGGCCTGCATCAGGATCTCGCCGAGGACGACGGTCGAGGCCGAGGTCATCTCGCTCGGCTTGACGACGGTCGTGCAGCCGGCGGCGAGTGCGAAGGGCAGCTTCTGCGCCACGATCAGGAATGGGAAGTTCCATGGCGTGATGATGCCGACGACGCCGACGGGCTCGCGCAGCACGACGCCGAGCATGGCATCGCCGAGATTGGCATAGCTCTCGCCATGCAGCGTGCGGGCGAGCGAGGCGGCATAGCGCCAGATATCGGCGGCGCCGGCGATCTCGCCGCGTGCCTGGCTGATCGGCTTGCCGCTCTCGATCGCATCGAGGCGCGCGATCTCCTCGCGACGCGCGTCGATCAGATCGGCGGCCTTGAGCAGCACCGCCGCCCGGTCGGACGCTTTCATGCGCGGCCAGGGACCGCGATGAAAGGCGCGGCGGGCCGCCGCCACGGCCCGATCGACATCCGCAGCCGAGCCGAAGGCATAGCGACTGACAAGGACGCCGTGGCCGGGGCTGACGCGCTCGCCCTCGAGCCCGACCTCGCCATCGGTCCATTTGCCGTCGATGAGCATCTGGTAGCGGCGCGGACCGGACATTGCCTCTTCAATCCGTGCCGGATCAATCTGAAGGGTCATCTCAGCAATCCTTAAAACGGGGCGCGCGCTTCTCGCGGAAGCTGGCGGCGCCCTCTTTCAGATCCTCGGTAAAGGCGGCCAGCGCGCCAGCGACCGACTCGATCGCCGCCGCCTGCTCCTCGCCTTCGGCGGCGTTGATGAGCTGCTTCGTCACCTGCACGGCGACTGGGCCGCGAGTGGCGATCGCAGCCGCCAGAGCCTTTGCCGCGGCAAGCCCTTCGCCCTTCGGCACGACGCGGTCGACAAGGCCGAGCGCCAGCGCCTCTTCGGCACCGAACATCTCGCCGGCGAGCGTCATCCGCTTGACGATGCGCGAGCCGAAGCGGCGCACAAGGCGCTGCGTGCCCGACCAGCCGGGCACCATGGCAAGGCCGGTCTCGGGCAGGCCGATGCGGCCATGTGCTTCCATGACGATGAGATCGGCGGTCGCGGCCAATTCGAGACCGCCGCCGAAGGCGTGACCATTCAGGCAGGCGATCAGCGGCTGGCGCAGCCGGGCGAGACGGTCGAAGATGCGGTGGCCGTCGCGGATCCAGTCGCGCATGAAGGTGACGGGATCGAGCCCGGCCCACGCAGCGATGTCGCCGCCGGCGGAGAAGGCCTTCTCGCCTGATCCGGTGATGATCGCGACGCGGATGGCGCGATCGCGCTCGGCGGCGATGACGAAGTCCTCGATGCCGGCGATCATCGCCTGGTTGAGCGCGTTCAGCTTTTCCGGCCGATCGAGCGTCAGCGTGGCGACCGGGCCCTCGAAATCCATGCGGATGCGGCTCTCAGCCATGGGCCGCTCCATCGAGCCGGAGGCCGATCTTCGCTGCGTGGTAAAGCCGATCCGGCGTGCGCTTCATATCCGTCGCGACACGGAGCGGGAAATCGGCCTGGCCGAGGATATCGCGCTCGAGGTCGAAGCCGGGCGCGATCTCGATCACTTCGACCCCGGCATCGGTGAGCCGCATGACGCAGCGTTCGGTGACGTAGAGGATCTCCTGGCCCTGCGCGACCGCGCGTCGGCCGGAGAAGGAGACATGCTCGACCTCGGGCACGAGCTTTTTGACCTTGCCTTCCTTCAGGATCTGCACGGCCCCGTTCTCGATCGCGAATTTCGCGCCGGCGTTGAAATAGCCGGAGAACACGATCCGCTTCGCCCGCGCGGTGATGTCGACGAAGCCGCCGGCGCCGGCGGTGACATGGGGCCGCGCGGCAAGGCGCGAGACATTGACCGAGCCAGAAGCGTCGATCTGCAGGAAGGAGAGCAGCGAGCAATCGAAGCCGCCGCCCTGGAAATAGACGAATTGCTGCGGGCTCGGCACGATCGCCTCGGCATTGGAGGCGCAGCCGAACTGGAAGTCGAGCAAGGGCACGCCGCCCACGGCCCCCTGCTCGATCACCCAGGTGACGTCGCCATGGCGGCCTTCCTCGATCAGGATGCGCGGCACGTTGGCCGAGATGCCGAAGCCGATATTGACAGCCCAGCCCGCCTTCAATTCGAGCGCGACGCGGCGGGCAATGACCTTGGCGATATCGAAGGCGGGAATATCGAAGCTTTCGAGCGGCCGCGAAATCTCGCCCGAGATCGCCGGCTCATACGGCGTCTGGCAGGTCTGCCACTGTTCGGGCGCGACGACGACGTGATCGACGAGGATACCCGGCACATGGACATCGAGCGGCTTCATCGTTCCGGAGCGCGTGATGCGCTTCACCTGCGCGATGACGATGCCGCCATGATTGCGGACGGCGAGCGCCTGGTCGAGCGGGCCGAGATAAGCGCCTTCATGCTCGAAGGTGAGATTGCCGCGCTCGTCGGCGGTGGTGGCGCGGATGATCGCGATATCGGGCACGATGGCGGGGAAGAACAGCCATTCTTCGCCGCGGAACTGGATCACCTCGACGACCGGCTCGGCTGCGGCAGCGGCATTCATGGCGCAGCCCTGCCGACGCGGGTCGGCGAAGGTGTCGAGCCCGACCTTGGTGATCACGCCCGGACGCTTGGCCGCGGCCTCGCGATGCATGTCGAACAGGATGCCGGAGGGGATGTTGTAGGCTGGGATCGCGTTCTCGCCGACCATCTGCCAGATCGCCGGTGGCTCGGCAGAGGACGGCCCCGAAGGATAGGAGCCGGCGAGGATGCGGCCGAGGAGACCTGGTCTCGCGATATGATCGATGCCCTTGACGCCATACATGTCGCCGGCCGCGATCGGATGCAGCATCGTCAGATTGACCGGATGGCCCGTGGACTCAAATCGAGCGCCGATGGCGGCGAGCGCCGCATCCGGGCAGCCAAGCGCGCTCGCCGAGGAGACGGTGACGACAGCATTGTCGGGAATGAGGGCTGCGGCTTCGGCGGCCGTGATGACCTTGGATTTCATGAGGACTTCACTGGAGTGGCGTGAGAAAGGGCGCGCTCGTCCCCTCTCCCGCGAAGCGGGGGAGGGCTAGGGAGGGGGCCGCCTGCAGTGATGCCGGCGACGCTGCGCCGATCCCATACCGGCCCAGCGAAGGACCCCCTCTCCAGCTCTCCCCCCTTCCGGGGAGAGAGGGCGGGCCTGTGCACGTCGATACAATTTGAAGACCCATTCACAGCCCGGTCTCCACGCCGACGCGGGACCCGGTCCGTGCCGCCTCGGCGACGGCGAGGCCAAAAGCGAGCGAGCGGATGCCGTCCTCGCCCGTTGCCGCCGGCTCGCACTCCCCGCGCACGGCGCCGTGGAAAGCCCCGAGCGCGCGCACATAGAGATCGCCACGGTCGAAATCGATCACCTGCTCGCCCGCCTCGCTCCTGAGCACCAGCGAGCCGATCGGCTTCTGGGTCATCACGTCGCGCGCGATCAGCGAGCCTTCGGTGCCATGCACTTCGAAACCGGTGCCGGCATATTTCGCGGTGAAGGCGTCATGCGTCTGTGCGATCAGCCCGGAGCGGAACTCAGCCATCGTCATCACGGCGTCCTCGAGCCCTTCTTCGCCCATACCGGCCGACTGCGTCAGCGCCTGGACGCTCACCGGCTCGTCGCCGAGCACGAAGCGGAGCGTATCGGCATCATGCACGGCGATGTCGAGGATGACGCCGCCGCCGGCTTCCGGCTTGTTGATGCGCCAGCCCTGCAGGAAGGGTGGCAGATAGACGGCATGGAACACGCGCGCCGCCAGCGGCCGGCCGATGCGGCCTTCGGCGATGGCTTCACGCATCGCACGGTGTGCGCCGGCATTGCGGAGGTGATGGTTGGTGGCGAAGACGACGCCGGCCGCCTTCGCGGCATCGACCATGGCATGGGCATCGGCGAGGGCGAGCGCCAGCGGCTTTTCGCAGAGGATGTGCTTGCCGGCCTTAGCGGCGGCGAGCGCCTGGTCGCGATGCAGCTCGTTGGTGGTCGAGATATAGACCGCGTCGATATCGTCGCGCTCAAGCAGTGCATCGAGACGGTCGGTCGCCGAGGCAATGCCATTGGCACCGGCATAATCGATGGCACGGGCAGCGTTTGAACTCATCACCGAAACGACATCGCCGCCATTGACGCGGATGGCGTTGATGACGTGCTCGCGCGCGATATTGGAGGCGCCGATCAGGCCCCAGCGGATCATGGTCATGATTCTCTCCCTGATGTGGCGCCACAGCTCGCTCTCACAACGAGTTCGGCATCACTGACAAATTCCTCGGGCCGCGCGTCGCCATGAATCATGCGCAGCACCTGATGCGCCGCCCGTTCGCCGAGGGCGCCGGTATCGACATGCACGGTGGTGAGCGGCGGATTGGTATGGCGCGCCTCCGCGACATCGTCGAAGCCGACCAGAGCGAAGTCGCGGCCGGCGGCGAGGCCGCGGCGCTCGAGCCCCGACAGGACGCCGAAGGCGACGACATCATTGAAACAGAGCGCCGCAGTCGGCGGCTCGGCCATGTCGAGCACATGGCCGATGGCGCTCTGGCCGCAGTCGCGATTGGGCGGCCCCTCGATGACGAGCGCCCGATCGAAGACGATCCCGGCCGCGCCGAGCGCCGCCTGGTACCCGCCACAGCGGTCGTTCTGGGCGATCATGTCGGCATAGCCGCCGAAAAAGGCGATGCGCCGGTGGCCGAGCGCGATGAGATGTTCGGTCGCGCGGCGGGCGCCACGGAGACTATCCGGGGTCACCGACGAGAATTTCGGCCCGGGCAGCCGGCGCATGGCCAGAACGGTGGGCACGCCGAGCCCGGCTAAGGCCTCGATATCGGCGGAGCGCGTGCCGCGCGCCGGGCAGATGATCAGCCCGGCGATATCGTGTTCCGACATCGAGCGCAGCACCTCGCTCTGGCGCTTCGGACTCTCGATCGTATTGGCGATGAAGGGAATGTAGCCGGCGGCATGGAAGACCCGCTCGATGCCGACGGCGAGCTCGGCGAAGAAGGGGTTGGCGAGGTCGTTGATGACCATGCCGACGATGTTGGAGCGCGAACCGCGGAGGTTCGCGGCGCCGCGGTTATAGACATAGCCAAGCGCCTCGATGGACGCGTTGACCTTGTCGCGGGTCTCCGCCTTCACCAGCGGGCTCGCCTGCAGCACGAGCGACACGGTCGACTTCGACACGCCGGCATGGCGCGCGATGTCGATCATCGTGACACGTGAAGCGGAGGCTGGCGTTTCCCGGGCGTTCATGGACCGCTTGCGATCTCTCTTTTTGGAACGTTCCAGTTTTTCTAGGCCGTGGCCGCCATGCCGTCAAGAGGGCCTGATCGCCGAAAAAGGGCTTCGTCCTAGGACAAAAGCAGACTTTATCCGCCGTCAGTCCCGCGAATCTTTTGGATCGTTCCATATCGCAGGCAAAGAAATGGCCCGTTCCCCGAGAGGACGGGCCATTTCGGCGATCTACTCGGCGGCGATGCGCATGGTAGCAGGATGCTCGGCTGTCTCGGCCGCTCCGGCCGGAGGGATGGCCGACGGCGCGGCTTCGTCCGCCTCGCTTTCCTCGCTGCGGTTCGGCTTCACGATCCAGCGGAACAGGCCGGAAATGCCGCGCGAGACATCGTCCATGATCGAATAGACGGAGGGGATGAACACCAGCGACAGCACGGTCGAGACCAGGAGACCGCCGATCACCGCGATCGCCATCGGCGCGCGGAACTCGCCGCCCTGCCCGACGCCATAGGCGGCCGGCAACATGCCGGCGGCCATGGCGATGGTCGTCATCACGATCGGCCGCGCGCGCTTGCGGCCGGCATCGATCACCGCCTCGGTCTGCTCCATGCCGTGCTTTTCGCGCTCGACCGCGAAATCGACCAGCATGATCGCGTTCTTGGTGACGATGCCCATCAGCATGAGAATGCCGATGATGACCGGCATCGACAGGGCGTTGTTGGTGAGGAGCAGCGCCGCCACCACGCCGCCGACCGAGAGCGGCAGCGAGGCGAGAATGGTGATCGGCTGGATCACGCTGTTGAACAGGAGGATCAGCACCACGAACACCATCATGATGCCGGCGCCCATCGCCACCGCAAAGCCGGAGAACACCTCGCCCTGGATTTCAGCATCGCCGGTTTCCTGGATGCGCACGCCGGCCGGGAAGGCCTTCACGGCCGGCAGCGCTTGGATCCGCTCGAGGCCCTGGCCCGATGTGAAGCCCGGCGCCATGTCGGTGCCGACCTTGACCAGACGCTCGCGATCATAGCGCTCGATCGTCGAGGGGCCCTGGCCGAAGCCGATGGTGGCGACCGTCGACAGCGGCACTGAACCGCCCGCGCCGGTTGGAACGCGCAGGGCCGAGAGCAGGTCGAGATCGCCGCGCGACCCTTCTGTCAATTCGACGCGAATGGGGATCTGGCGGTCGCCGACCGTGAACTTCGCGAGCTGGCTGTCGGCATCGCCCATGGTGGCCACGCGCACGGTCTCGGAGATCGCGGCCGTGGAGATGCCGAGATCGGCGGCCTGATCGGCCTTCGGATTGATGCGGATCTCCGGCCGGGCAAAGGAGGCCTGCGCCGCCGGGTTGGAGAAGATCGGATCCTTGCGCATTGCCGCTTCAAGATTGCTTGCGGCTTCCGCAACCGCATCCCCGTCGCGGCCGAGGATGCCGACGGTGGCCTCACGGTCGCCGCGCTCGTTCATGAAGAAGGCGCGGATATCCGGGATGCCGGCCAGCGCGTCCTGCACGGTGAATTGCAGATCCTTCTGCGACGGGCGGCCGGTCTCTTTCGGCGTCAGGTTGAGGATGACGGTGGCGCGGCGCTTCTCCAGCGTGCCGGTCGGCGAGGTGCCGCCCATCACGAAGACGCTGGCAACGCCGTCAATCTTGCCGAGCCTCGCCGAGATCGCGTCGCTCACCCGCTCGGTCTCGTCGAGCCGAGCGCCCGGCGGCAGTTCGACCGAAGTGACGATGCGGCCTTCGTCGACGGGCGGGATGAAGCCGGTCGGCAGATATTTCGTCGCGCTCATCGAAACGAGGAAGAAGGCGATTCCGGCGGCGATAGTGACGAGCGGCATCACCGGCACGCGGACATGCCGGGACCGCCGGACGCCGCCCTCGACACGGCCGGCGAAGGGCACGCGGATGCGCGGCCGCCAGAGCGTGGCACGGAGCAGCCCGGTATAGAGCCGCATGATGAAGCCGTCTTCGTGCTCCTCCGGATGCGGCCGGCCGAGCCAGGTCATGAACACTGCGGCGATGATGACGACCGCGAGCGTCGCACCGATCACCAGGGGCCAGCCATAGCCAGCCATCCGTGCGGCGAGACCATCGAGCCCGGCGAGCGGCGCCCACCAGGACGCGGCAGGACCTGCGCTTTCGACCAGCAGAAGGCCGCCGACGAAGAGGATGCCAAGCATGGCATACCCGCCGAGCTTTCGCCGCAGCGAGGCGCCGAAGCCGGGATAGACCTTGCGGCCGTCGCTACCATCGCCGGCATAGGGCACGCGCATGAAGAACGCCGCCATCATGGGCGTGATCAGGCGGGCGACAAGCAGCGAGAAGAACACCGCGACCGCGACCGTGAGACCGAACTGCTTGAAATACTGGCCGGCAACGCCGCCCATGAACGACACCGGCGCGAAGATCGCGATGATCGTCGCCGAAATCGCGATGACGGCGAGGCCGATCTCGTCGGCCGCCTCCAGCGCCGCCTTGTAGGGCTTCTTGCCCATGCGGATATGGCGGACGATGTTCTCGATCTCGACGATCGCGTCGTCGACGAGAATGCCGGTGACCAGCGTGATGCCGAGCAGGCTGATCAGGTTGAGCGAGAAGCCCAGCATCGACAGCGCCCAGAAGGTCGGGATCGCCGAAAGGGGGAGCGCCACGGCAGCAATCAGCGTGGCGCGGATATCGCGCAGGAACAGGAGCACGACGAGGATCGCCAGCAGCGCGCCCTCGACGAGCGTATCCATCGCGCTCTCATAGTTGCCATAGGTGTAGTAGACGCTGTCGTCGATCCGGGTGAAGCCGATATCGGGATAGCGCGTCTTCAGCGCATCGACCTCAGCCTTGACCACGTCGGAGACAGAGGCATCGCTGGCGCCCTTGGCGCGATAGATCGCAAAGGCGACGACCGGCTTGCCGTCGAGCCGGGCATAGGATTTCGGCTCCTGATAGCCGTCGATGACGGTCCCGAGATCGGAGAGGCGCACTTCGCGTCCGCCTGTCAGGACGATCCGGGTTGCTGCGAGATCGGCGAGGCTGCCGGCATTGGCCAGCGTGCGGATCGTCTGCTCCTGGCCGCCGACCTCGGCCTTGCCGCCGGAAAGGTCGACATTGGTCGCCTTCAGCTGGCGGCTGACCTCGGCGGCCGTGACGCCGAGCGCCATCAGGCGGTCAGGATCGAGGCGAACCTGGATTTCACGCGTGACGCCGCCCATGCGCTCGACCCGGCCGACGCCCTTGAGGCCCTGCAGGTCGCGGATGACAGTATCGTCGACGAACCACGACAACTGCTCGGGCGTCATCGTAGGCGCTGCGACCGCATAGGTCTGGATCGACTGGCCCTCGACATCGATGCGCTGCACGATCGGCTCGTCGATCGAGCCCGGCAGGTCGCCGCGGATCTTGGCGATCGCGTCCTTGACGTCGTTGAGCGCGCGGTCGGTGTTCACCTCGAGGCGGAATTCGACCGCGGTCGTCGAGGAGCCGTCGGTGACGGTCGAGGTGACATGCTTGACGCCGGAAATGCCGGCGATCGCATCCTCGACCTTCTTGGTGACCTGCGTCTCGAGCTCCGCCGGGGCCGATCCGACATCGGTCACGGTCACGGCGATGACCGGCACGTCGATATTCGGGAATTTGGTGATCGGCAGATGGGCAAAGGAGTAGAGCCCGAGCGCCATCAGGACGACGAAGAGCAGGATCGGCGGAACCGGATTGCGGATCGCCCAGGCGGAGAAGTTCCAGTTCATCCCTTCGCTCCCAAAGCGGGTTCCGTCACGGGCGTGACCTGATCGCCATCGCGCACGAAGGTTCCGGCGCGGACGATGACGCTTTCGCCCTCGGAAATCCCTGCGATGATCTCGACAAGGCCGCTCCCCGAGATGCCGGTCTTGATCTGGCGCGTCTCGACCCTTCCGTCCTTGACCACCTGAGCGGTCGGCTTGCCAGCGACGGTGACGATGGCCGATTGCGGCAGCGTGACCCCTTCGTGGCGGGCGATCTCGATGGTGCCGCGCGCGAAGGCGCCGACATTGACCTTGGCATCAGCCGGCAGCGCCACGCGGACGCGGCCGAGGCGGCTGGTGCTGTCGATCCGCGGCGCGACGAGGCGAACCTTGCCTTCGATCGCCGTATCAAGGCCGGAGGAATGCAGCGTGACCGGCTGGCCGATGGCAATGTGGGCGAGCGCGGTCTCTGGTATCTGCGCTTCCATCTCGACGGCACCGTCCTCGGCGATGCGGAACAGCGGCTCGCTTCCGGCAGAGACGACCGCCCCGATACGGGCGTTGCGTGAGAGGACGATGCCGCTGGTCGGCGCCTTGATCTCGGTCTTGGAGAGGCGCAGCTCCAGCTCGCGGCGCAGAGCCTCGGTGAGCGTCTTGTCCGCCTCGGCAACGGCAAGGCCCTGCTCGGCAGCGGCACGGCGGGCGCTGGCGGCGCCGGCAAGCGATCGACGCTGATCGAGCACGCTGGACGAGGCGAAGCCCTTTTCCTGCAGCGAGGCGCCGCGCTCCAGCGAAGCCCTGGCTTCGACTTCGGTCGCCACCGCCTCGGCAATCTGGCTTTTCGCCTGGGCGATCGCGGCATCGTTGCGGGCGAGCGAGGAGGCATTCTGCGCCAGAAGGACCTCGAGCGTATCGGTCGAGAGCCGCGCCAGGATTTGCCCGGCCTTGACGGTGTCGCCTTCCTCGGCGTCGAGTTCGGTCAGGCGATAGCCGTCGAGATCAACGCCGACCAGAACTTCCTCGCGCGGCACCAGCGAGCCGACCACCGTTTCAGTCTCGACCACGACGCCGCGCGCCGCGGGGGCGACCGTGATCGCCGGCGGCTTGGCCGGAGTCTGTCCGGCAGGCAGGGCAGCTTCGGCGCCGAGCGCGGCGGGGGCCGTCAGGATAGCGACGGCCGATCCGGCGAGGAAGGCAGCGAGCGCAGCAGCGGCAAGCGCGACGGGGGCCGCAAGACGAAACTTCGACATCAGATGTGATCGCCGCAGAGCGACGCCTCTTGCAAAATGAATGGCATGGAGCGGGTCTGGCGCCGCGTCTCTTGCCGTCAAGCCGGTATCTGCAGCACGCCCGCGAGCATCCGGCGAAGGACTGGCTCGATACGGGCGAGGGTCAGTTCGGGATCGCTGATCTGGCGCAGCGCGATCCCGTCGATCGCGGCCATGGTCATGCCGATGGTCGCGTTCATATCCTCGATCGGCGGCATCTCGCCCCGCGCGATCGCCTCCTCGAAAATCTCGCGAATGGTGTCGCGAACCTTGTTGTCGATATGGGCGAAGCGCTGGCCGATGGCGCTGTTGCGCAAGCTCTCCGCGCCGATCTCAGCCATCAGGCTGGAGGCGCCATGTTCGCGCATGAAGGCGAAATAGCCGAGCGCACAGGACGTGGCGCGGTCGAGCAGCGGGGCCGTGCCGCGCATCGTCTCGACGAGCGCGGCAGCATCGCAGCGCTCATCCTCGGCAATCGCCTCGATGATCGCTTCCTTGGACGGGAAATAGCGGTAGAGCGCGCCAGGGCTCATCCGCGCCTCAGCGCAGATTTCCTGCATCGAGGCGCCGCGAAATCCCGAGCGTGCGAAGCAGACCCGCGCCGCATCGAGCACCTGGGCGCGCCGCGCCTCCTGCGTGCTCTGCAGCTTCTCCACCGTCTCCGGCCCCGCGATCGCCGCCATATCCGTCCTGCCCCGTTGCGAATGAACATTCGCTCGCATCCAGATGGGCGGGTGAGAACGGGGAGTCAAGCCTCGACTGCACGGAAATGTGACCGGCGCCACATCGGGACAGAACCCGAAGCGACGCCGGCTTGCTTCGATCAGGCGGGCACGAGCTGCTCTACAGCGGTCATGACGCCGCGGAGCTCCGCGAGGCCCTTGAGGCGGCCGATGCAGGAATAGCCCGGATTGACGCGAAGACCAGCCTCGACCTTGGCGATGTCGTCGACGAGGAGATGACCGTGATCCGGGCGCATCGGGATTTCGGCGTCGGCACGGCCCTCAGTGCGACGGCGGCGTTCCTCGCGCATCAAGGCGACGATCAGCTTGACCATGTCGGTGCTGCCAGCGAGGTGATCATCCTCGAAGAACGAACCGTCCGCCTCGCGCGTCACATTGCGCAGATGGACGAAATGGACCCGGCTGCCGAATTCCTCAGCGATCGCCGTCAGGTCGTTGTCGGCGCGGGCACCATAGGAGCCGGAGCAGAGCGTCAGCCCGTTGGCCGGGATATCGACGGCCGAGAGGATGGTGCGTGCGTCTTCGGCGGTCGAGACGACGCGCGGCAGGCCGAACAGCGAGAAAGGCGGATCGTCGGCATGGATGCCAAGGCGGACGCCAAGCTCTTCGGCGAGCGGCGCGACCTCCTCGAGGAAGGCGATCAGATGGGCCCGCATCTCGGCATCGCCAAGACCGTCGAAGCGAGCAATCTGGCGGGCGATGCCTTCGCGGGAATAGCTGTCCTCGCCGCCGGGAAGGCCGGCGATGATGTTCTTCTCGAGCCGCGCGATCGCGGCCTCGTCCATGGCCTTGACGCGGCGCTCGGCCTCGGCGAGGAGGCCCGCCTCATAGCCGGCAGCCGCATTCGGCCGCTTCAGGACGAACACGTCATAGGCGACGAAATCCGGCATGTCGAAGCGCAGCGCATAGCCGCCGGTCGGCCGGCGGAACATCAGGTCCGTCCGCGTCCAGTCGACGACCGGCATGAAATTGTAGCAGACGACCGAGACGCCGCCTTTGGCAAGGTTGGAGAGGCTGGTCTTCCAGGCGTCGATCTTCTCGCGATAAGCACCCGAGCGCAGCTTGATTTCTGAGGGAACAGGGATCGATTCGCAGACGCTCCAGCGCAGCCCTGCTCTCTCGATAATCGCCTTGCGCTCCAGCACATCATCGAGCGTCCATGCGCGGCCGTCATAGATGTGGTGCAGCGCCGTAACGATGCCGCTGGCGCCCGCCTGCTTCACATGATCGAGCGAGACCGGATCTTCCGGTCCGAACCAACGCCAGCACTGTTCCATCGCAGTCTCCTCCCTCTTTGTGGCGATAACCCATAATCGGGGCGCTCAGCCTGTCCAGCGCTTTTCGCGCTGGCGCCGCCGGCCTGTCGGCCTCAGTGGAAATCGCGCGATTTCGGGATGATGCGGACATTGCGCGGATGGGCGGGGCCGCGCGGGTTCTGCGGATGGGCGAACTCATCGGCGCGCGAGAGCGGGAGATTCGGCTTCCGGTCTTCCGAAAGCTGGGCGAGATCGCCGGTGCGGTCGACGAGCCGGTCGGCGACGAGATGGATGATTCCCTCCGGGCTCTTCTGGATCCGCCCCTCCACCAGCACCAGCTTGGCGCCCAGAATGGTGCGGCGGAACTTGTCGAAAAGTCGCGTCCAGACGACGATATTGACGATGCCGGTCTCGTCCTCGATCGTCATGAACACGACATTGCCCTTGCCCGGTCGCTGGCGCACCAGGACGACGCCGGCCGTGCGCGCCTTGGCGCCATCGGCAAGCGCCGTGGCTTCCGCTGCCGAAAGGATGCGCTCGCGGGCGAGAGAGGCGCGCAGGAACGCCATCGGATGCGCCTTCAGCGACAGGCGCAAGGTCTGATAATCGGCGACGACATGCTCGGAAAGCGGCATTTCAGGCAGCGGCTGGTCCGCCTCGCGCCCGAGCTCGGCCGCGTCCGCAGCAGCAAACAGCGGTAGCGCCGGCGTTCCGGGCAGGCGGCGGACACTCCAGAGGCCGGCGCGGCGATCGAGGCCGATCGAGCGCAGCGCATCGGCATCGGCCAGCTTCTCGTAAGCGCGTCGTTCGAGCCTTGTATGGCGGACGAAGGCGTCGAAATCGGCAAAGCCGGCGCCGCGCCGGGCCGCGATCGTCTCGGCCCATTCGGCGCGGAAGCCGTCGATCTGGCGAAAGCCGAGGCGAAGCGCGAGCTCTTCGTCATGCCGCTCGAGCTGATTGTCCCAACGGCTCGCATTGACGTCGACCGGCAGCACGGCGACGCCGTGATCGGCCGCATCGCGCACGATCTGGGCCGGGGCATAGAAGCCCATCGGCTGCGCGTTCAGGAGCGCTGCCGCGAAGGCCGCGGGATGATGGCATTTGATCCAGGCGGAGATGTAGACGAGCCGCGCGAAGCTCGCGGCATGGCTCTCGGGAAAGCCATACTCGCCGAAGCCCTCGATCTGGGCAAAGCAGCGCGCCGCGAAGTCTGGATCATAGCCGCGCGCAATCATGCGCGAGACCATCTTCTCCTTGAAATTGTTGATGGTTCCATTGCGCCGGAAGGTGGCCATGGCGCGGCGCAGACCATTGGCCTCGTCGCCTGTGAACTTCGCCGCGACCATGGCGAGTTTCATCGCCTGCTCCTGAAAGATCGGCACGCCTTTGGTCCGCTCCAGAACCTCCTTGAGTTCGTTGGCGGGACCATGCTCAGGCGCGGGTGCGGGATAATATTCCGCCTCCAGCCCGGCGCGGCGGCGGAGATAGGGATGCACCATGTCGCCCTGGATCGGGCCGGGCCGGACGATCGCGACCTGGATGACGAGATCGTAGAAGGTCTCGGGCTTGAGGCGCGGCAGCATGTTCATCTGCGCCCGGCTCTCGACCTGAAACACGCCGATCGAATCCCCCTTCTGCAGCATCGCATAGACGGCCGGGTCCTCGGAGGGAACCGTATGCAGCTCGTAATGCGTGTCCCCGGTGCCGGCGATCAGGTCGAAGGCCTTGCGGATGCAGGTCAACATGCCCAATCCGAGCACGTCGACCTTCATCATCTGGACAGTGTCGATATCGTCCTTGTCCCATTCGATGAAGGAGCGTCCCTCCATGGCGGCAGGACCGGTCGGCACGAGATCGCCGAGGAGCCGGCGCGTCAGGACGAAGCCGCCGACATGCTGCGAGAGATGGCGCGGGAAGCCGCGCAGTTCCATGGCAAGGCGGACTGCGCGCTCGATGGCCGAGTTTTTCGGATCGAGGCCTTGGTCGCGGATATGCTTGTCCTGCACGGCCGAGCCCCAGCCGCCGCCCCAGACCGTGCCGCCGAGCGCCAGGATCACATCCTCCGACAGGCCGAGCGCCTTGCCGACCTCGCGGATCGCGCTCTTGGTGCGGTAGGAGATCACGGTGGCGCAGATGCCGGCGCGCAGGCGCCCATAGCGGCGATAGATGTACTGGATCACCTCCTCGCGCCGCTCATGCTCGAAATCGACGTCGATATCCGGCGGCTCCTTGCGCTCGGGCGAAAGGAAGCGTTCGAACAGCAGCTGGTGCCGGACCGGATCGACGGAGGTGATGCCGAGGCAATAGCAGACGGCCGAATTCGCCGCCGAGCCGCGCCCCTGGCAGAGAATGCCGGCCGAGCGGGCAAAGGCGACGATGTCATGCACGGTGAGAAAATAAGCCGGATAATCGAGCTCACGGATCAGGTCCAGCTCCTTGCGCAGGGTTGCCGCTACCTCCGGAGGGATGCCGTCCGGGAAGCGTTCACGGGCGCCGGCATCGGTCAGCGCTTCGAGATACTGCTGCGGGGTCATGCCCGGCGGCACAGACTCGGCGGGATAGTGATATTTGATCTCGTCGAGCGTGAAATGGATCCGCGCCATGAAGCGCATCGTCTCGGCCACTGCCTCCGGCCGGTCGCGAAAGAGGCGCATCATCTCGGCGCCATGCTTCAGATGCCGCTCGGCATTCCCCTCCAGAAGGCGGCCCGCCTTCTCGATCGTGGTCTTCGCGCGGATGCAGGTGAGGACGTCCTGCAGCGGGCGCCGGTCGGGCGCATGATAGAGCACGTCATTGGTGGCGATGAGCGGCAGGCCGGCGGCAGCGGCCATCGCCGCAAGCCCGGCGAGACGGCGGCGATCAGCGCCGCGGCGCGGCATCGTGGCGGCAAGCCAGACCCAGCCGGGCGCGAGGGCCGCCATGGTTTCAAGCCGGGCCGCGAAGGCCGCGGCCGGATGCTCCGGCGGCATGACGATCATCAACACGCCCTCGGCATGGCGGGCGAGATCGGAGAGATCGAGATAGCAGTCGCCTTTCGGCGCCCGCTTCTTGCCGAGGCTGAGCAACTGGCAGAGCCGCGAATAGGCAGCAAGGTCTGACGGATAGGCGAGGATATCGGGCGTTCCGTCGCGAAAACAAAGGCGGACGCCGACGAGGAAACGGAAGCCACTGGCGCGCGCATTGCCGAGATCCTTGTCGCACCAGGCATCATGGGCGCGGACGATGCCGGCGAAGGTGTTGCGGTCGGCGATGCCGATGCCGGCAAGGCCGAGCGCGTGCGCGCGCATGATCAGTTCGCCAGCATGCGAACCGCCTTCGAGGAAGGAGAAATTGCTCATCGCCGCGAGTTCGGCATAAGCGGGTGCGCTTTCCCTCATGCGAACAACCCATGCAGATACCAGCGCGGGCTCGCCGCCTCGCCGCCATAGAAGCCCTCGCGGAACAGCCAGAAACGGCGGCCTTCCTCGTCCTCGACGCGGTAATAATCGCGGTCGAGGCTATCATCGCCGCGGCGCCACCATTCCGGCGCAATGCGCTCCGGCCCCTCGGCGCGCGCGACGCGATGCAGCACGCGCCGCCAGCGAAAGCGGAGCGGCGGCCCGTCCGGCACCTCGGCCAGCGCTTCGACCGGCTCGGGCGGATCGAACAGGCTGAGCGGCCGGAGCGGCGGCTCGCCGGCAACCCGGTCGGCCTCCCAGGCCATGGCGGGGGCGGCAAGCACCGGGACGATGCGCGCCCGCCGCTCGGGGATATGGGTATCCTCCGGCACGAAACGCAGCACATGCTCGGGCCCGAAACGGGCGCCGAGCCGGTCGACGAGATCGGCGAGCGCGTCCTCCCCATTGGCGCGGCCGTCGAGGCTGGTTTCCGCCTCGTCGAAGGGCTCGGTCTGGAAACTGCCGAGGCGCACCAGATCGAAGCCGAAGCCGGCCTCGAGCGGATCGGACAGCGCATCGAGCCTTTCGCGGAAGAGCCGCAGCAGCGCCTTCGGATCGCGGCTCGGCCGCGTCGTCGCCACGCTGACACGGCGCACCAGGCCGTCGACGCGGTAGAACACCGCCTCAAAACGACGGCCGCCCTCGCCGCGCTTCTCGAGCAGCGTGGCGACATCGCCGGCGAGGCGCGCGAGCGTCGCCTCGATATCCTCGATGCGCGCGATGGGCTCGAAGAAGATGCGCTCGGCCAGCGCCACCGGCACCAGGCGGCGCGGCGAGATCGGATGGTGGAGCAGCCCCGTCAACCCGGCGATCCGCGTCACGCATTCAGCGCCGAAGCGCGCCGCGAGCGGGGCGCGCGGACGGTCGATCAAAGCGCCGATCGTCTTCAGCCCGGCCCGTGTGAGCGCGAGGGTACGGGACGCATCGAGGCCGAGCAGCGCCACGGGAAGATCGCGCACCGCCAGCGCCTCGCCGCCCGGCGGCACGATCGTTCCGGACCTCGTGCGGGCGAGCGCACGCGCGGCATCGGCGGCGCCGGCGATCGCCCCGCGCGCCGTAATGCCGAAGCTGCCAAGCCGCGCCAGGCAATCGGCGAGCAGCGCCGCCTCGCCGCCGAAGAGATGCGCGACCCCGGTCAGATCGAGGATCAGCCCGTCGCTGCCATCGAGCGCGACCAGCGGCGTATAGCGGTCGCACCAGTCGGCAATCCGCTCGAGCAGCGCCGCGTCGGCGGCGGAATCGGCCTCCGCCACGGCGGGATCGGCCATCCGTGCCCGCGCCTCGGCCAGCGTCAGGCCGGGCGCAAGCCCCTGCCGCAGCGCCGCCGGATCGGGCGCGGAGATGACGAGCGCGCCCTTGACCTTCTCGACGATGAGGAGCGGCGCCTCAGCCGGCAGCGCGCCATAAGGCGCCCCCGGCAGCCGGCGCAGCCGGTTCGAGGCGAGGCAGGGCATCCGGATCGCGCCATAGCGTCTCGGTCTCGAAGGATGCGGGCTCGATGCGCCCGGACTGAATGCGCCCGGATTCGGCGATGTCGGGTTCGAAGCGTTTCGCATCAGCGTTCCATTCGAGGCGCCAGGGGCCGGCAGGCGGGCCGTGGCGATGGCGGACGAGCGTCAGATCGAAGGCCGGCCGGCCCGGCGCATTCATCGGCAGCGGCCGCGTCGCCCCCGAAGCGACACGCCAGCGCGTTTCCGCGCCGCCCGGCGCCGTCCTGGCGCCCGGCCGCAGCAGGATGATGCTGACGCCCGACTGCTCGGCCGCCAGCAGCAGCCGCCGCTCGCTGGTGAGATCGAGCACCTTCGGGTCGCCATAGAGCTCGACGATCACCGCCCCGAGCGCCGCACAGCGCGCGGTCTCGACGCCGGCCCTCAGGATCGCGGCTGCATCCTTCAGGCGGACGAGGATCAGGCGAGCCGGATCGAGCCCCAGCGCGGCGAGGCCATCGGCGTAGAGTTCGCCGCTCTCGCGCACCGCCGCCATCGATCGGATCCAGATCAGCGGCCGCTCCGAGGGGGCGAGGCAGAGCGACAAAGCAAGCGCGAAGCCGCCGGCCGCCGCGCTGTCGGCGACCGTTCCCGGCAGGATCTCATGGAGAACGCCGGCCGAGAGCCCGCCGCCGAGCGCGGCATCGACGGCGCCATGATCAAGCGCCACCCGCCGTCCCGCCGCGGCGCGCGAACCGTCGCCGGCGCGCTCGATGGCCGATACTCTCAGCCGGAGCGCCTCGATACTCGCCTGCGCCGCAGCGCCCCTGCTCGTCATCCCCATTACCCTATGTCCGCATGTTCCTGTTTTGTTCTATAACGACTCCACAGACATCAAGAGTCAACCGCGGCGGTAGGCCCAAGAGGCATCGCGGTGGTCTTCTGGGGATGCATCGCCGCCCGGGCGCGCGAAGGGCATGATCATGGGGCGCCTATGGCGCCCGGCCTTCAGGGCTCGCCGCCTGTGGATCTTCCCGCTCATGGGCGATGGCCGACGGGGCATCCTGCGGACATTCGAAGCCAATGAACGCCGCGACCAAAGCGAGGATGCGTCCATATGTTTCCTCGGCCAGTTCGTCATAGTCATGCCCGCCCTCGACCGAGAGCAGACGCACCATCGGCGAGAGCGGATAGCGCCTCGCATCCGCGACGTTTCCATAGGAGTCGTCGGCGCCCTGGATGATCAGGAGCGGCTTCTGCAAACCGGCCAGAGCGACCGTTCGATAGGTTTCCTCCCCCTTGTCTGGATTGCGAAACGGATAGCCGATGCCGATCTGGGCCTCGACGGCCGGCTCATCCTCGACCGTGCACGCAGCTATGCATCCCGCGGAATTCGACAGGAGATAGATCCGGTTGCCAGAACGAGCGCGGATGAACGCCCGCAATTCCTGTGAGAGATGGCGCCGCTTTCCCCAGAGGACATCCGAAAAATAGCGCCATTTGGACGGATAGAATAATAGAATCAGTGCTTTCGCCGCCCATTGCGCAGCAATGGCCGTGATGGTGCGCTGCGCGCGCAGTCTGGAGGCGCGCTGTCCGAGCACGACGTCGAGCTTCTCTTCCAAAAATCTGTATGTCTGGTCGGCGGAGGCGACGAACAGGCAAACGGGTACGCCACCCCGGGAAATGTCCGCGCAAAGCTGCTCCAGCAGCAGCGTGCGCTTCCTGAAATTATGTCGCCCGACCACAATCACGAGCGGGGTCGCTCCGAAAGGCGCCGCCTGGATCGGCGTTTCGCGATCCCGCCTGATACGCCAAGGCATCATGATGAGCCCGCGAGCCAAGAACAGCTTCAATACGGCGCGCGACAGCGCGGCCTGAAGACATATCCAAAGCCGTCAGCATCAAAGTCAATATCGCTTGGAGTGCTTCGAATCAGCCGGACCTGCCATGATGGAGCCCGGCTTTGCCTTCGAGCAGCATCAGAACTAACGCCTGATGACAGCGGTGAGCAGCCTGTCAGCCCGCGCGCTCGGCACGAGACGCATCGACCGCGATCAGTTCGTGGTCCGAGATCGCGTCGCCCTTGCCATCGACTGCCGGCACCGTGACGGGGTCGCTCACGTCAAGCCCGCGGGCGAACAGCCAGTCGAGGCGGTGGAACGGCGGCTGCGGCTTGCCGTCCGGCAGCGTGCGCATGGTGACGCTATCGGTATTGGCAGCGCGCCAGCCGAAGCCCGCCGTCGCCATCTGGGCGAAGAGCGGCTCATGTTCAGCCGGATCGGCCCACCATGCAGCGCCATCGGTCGGCAGCGCCTTGGTGTTGAAATCGCCGCCGATGATCACCGGCAGCCCCGCCGCCAGCCGGTCGATCGTGCGGAGCAGCCGCGCGACCTGAACGGCGCGATCGGCGGGATCGGACTTGCTTTCGAGATGCACGACCACCGCCACAAGCGGGCCGGCGGCACTCTCGATCCGCGCCGCAATCGCCATGCGCCAGCCGAGCCGGCGCTGGCCCTTGGCGGCGCGCAACCACCAGACCGCGCCATCATCGAGCCGGATCAGCGCGACATCGCTGATCGGCAGGCGCGAAAGCAGCGCATTGCCATGGAAGCCGACGCGGTTGGTCTCGCCCTGATGCCAGGCACGTTCGCGATCATCGCCGAGTCCAAGTTCCACGAACTCGACGCCATAGACATAGCTCATGCCGAGCGCAGCCGCGAGATCGGCGGTCGTATGGCGGTTGCCGGAGCGCGCCATGCCATTGTCGGTCTCGGTCAGCAGCAGAATGTCGGCGCGGGTGCCGGCGACAAGGGCGGCCGAGGCCTCCGCATGCTTCAGCCGCTCGGCATTCCAGGCGGCGACGCGCAGCCGCGCCCCCGCCATGCCACCGGCAGAGACCGGCCGCACACCCTGCTCCACCGCATTGAAGGCCGGCAGGTCGAGCGCCAGGCGGTCATGCTCGGCATGCGTGAGCGCGGCTCGCCCCGCCTCGTCGAACAGCGCCGCTGACGGCTTCGGCAGCGTCGGGACGCTGACCGTGACGACATGGGAAAGTCCCGCCGCGGCGGCTGTTTCGGCAAAGCTCATGCTGCCCTCTCAGGCTGCGGCGACGGCGGCGCGGGCGTTCATGCGCGCCGCGAACGCACGCGCCCGTTGGAGCGAATCGGCCCGCTCTGCCGCGAAGCGCTCGCCGATCTCCATGATCAGCGCCGTGCCGGGCAGAATGTCGATCGCATCGAACAACGCCGCAAACGGCAGATCGCCCCAGCCGAGCGGCAGATGCAGATCGCCGATGCCGAGTGCGATCGCCTCGCTGGTATAATAGAATTTCGACATCGTGTAGGGCCGGCCGAAACTGTCATGGACATGGAGATGGCCGGTGACAGGCGCCATCGCAGCGATCTCATGCGCGAAATCGGCGCCGGTGCGGGTTGCCTCGATATAGGCGTGGCTGAAATCGATCAGGCCGACCAGATGCGGGCTGCCGACCGAGCGCACCGTCGCGGCAACCTCGGAGGGCAACTGGCGATATTCGCTGTTGTCGACCGCGAAGATGTTTTCCAGCGCGATGCGGACGCCGTGGCGGGCTGCGACGAGCGACATTTCGGCAAGCGCCGCCCGCTCGATGCGGTCGTAATGCTGCAGCAGCGGGCGCGAGCCGATCGGCGCATGGCCGGAATGATGCACCAGCGTATCGGCGCCAATGCGGTCACAAAGCTCGATCATCGCCATCACCGCCGCCTTCTGGTAGGCGAGATGCGCCTCGTCCATGAAATTGGAAACGATGAGGCCGTGAACCGTATAGCGGATGTCGAACTTCGCGCAGATTGCGGCAAACTCTTTCGCCCGGCCCTCGATGATGCGCCCGCCCGAGATAAGATCTTCGCCGAACAGGCCGAGTTCGACCACATCGGCGCCGAGATCGACGATCGCGGCGATCGAAGCCTCGAGATTGGCGAGATCGCCCTTATGCGGCGAGGTCGAGAAGCCGACATGCGAAATCGGCAGCGTCGTGGTCATGGTCTGGCTCCTTGAGGGCTGAACACGCATTGACGGCTGAACATGGGGGGCACACGCATTCTCAACTCGCCCGGCTCTTCGCCGCCACGGCGGCGATGTCGATCCTGAGGCCGGTCGCGATCGAGAACAGATGAATGTCGGCACCCTCGATGGCGATTCCGACCGGCGCGCCCGGCACGAGCGTGACGGGCTCGCTCACGGCGACCGCGAAGGAAAGCCCGTCGAGATCGGTATGGACGACGCGGCCGGCGCCGAGTTCCTCGACGAAATCGACGGTGGCGGCGATGCTGCCGGGCGTGCCCGGCTCGACCAGGCGGGCGGCCTCTGCGCGGACGCCGAGCGCGACCTTCTCGCCGACGAGACGGGCTTCGATCGCCCCGGGAACGGGAATGCGCCGCTCGCCGTCATAGACGAACACGCCCTGCCGATCGATCGTGCCTTCCAAGAGGTTCATCGCCGGCGAGCCGACGAAGCCAGCGACGAAGCGGCTCGCCGGTCTGTTGTAGACCTCGGCCGGCGCACCGACCTGCTCGACGCGGCCGGCATTCATCACCACCAGCCGGTCGCCGAGCGTCATCGCCTCGACCTGGTCATGGGTGACGAAGATCGAGGTGGCGCCGAGGCGGCGATGCAGGCGGCGGATTTCCGCTCGCATCGCAACGCGCAGCTTCGCATCGAGATTTGAGAGCGGCTCGTCGAACAGGAACACCTTCGGCTCGCGCACGATGGCGCGCGCCATGGCGACGCGCTGGCGCTGGCCGCCGGAAAGCGCCATCGGCCGCCGATCGAGAAAAGCCTCGAGCGCGACGATCTTCGCCGTCGCCTCGACGCGGCGACGGCGCTCGGCCTTGGGGACGCCGGCGACCTTGAGCGCATAGCCGATATTGTCGGCAACGGTCATATGCGGATAGAGCGCGTAGTTCTGGAACACCATGGCGCAGCCGCGCTCGCGCGGTTCCAGCCGGTTCACCACCACGTCGTCGATGGCGATCTCGCCGGCCGAGATCTCCTCAAGCCCGGCGATCATCCGGAGCAGGGTCGACTTGCCGCAGCCGGATGGACCGAGGATGACGATGAACTCGCCCGAGGCGATATCGAGGTCGACGCCATGCACGACGGCGTTCTTCTGATACGCCTTGCGGACGCCGCGGATGCCGATCGAGGCCATGGCCCGCTTCCTTCTATTTCTCGGTGGAGATCAGGCCGCGCACGAACCAGCGCTGCATCAAGATGACGACGACGAGCGGCGGCATCATGATGATGAGCGTACCGGCCATCGCGACGTTCCAGTCCGGCAGCCCGAATTCCGACGGGATCAGCAATTTCAGCTGGGTCACGGCAATGCCGAATTTCGGGTCGGTCGTGACCAGCAGCGGCCAGAGATACTGGTTCCAGGCCCAGACGAACATGATCGTGAAGAGTGCAATCATGTTCGGCCGCGACAGGGGCAGCAGCATGTCGACGAAGAAGCGGATCGGGCCTGATCCATCCATCTTCGCCGCCTCTGCGAGTTCGTCCGGCACGGTCAGATAGAACTGGCGGTAGAGGAACGTTCCCGTGGCGGTGGCGACGAGCGGCAGCACAAGGCCCGGATAGGAATTGAGCAGGCCCCATTGCAGCTTCACCTCGATGCCGGAGACGGCATGGACGAGCCAGGTGATGCCGGTGAGGTCAAGGATCGCCTGGAACGGGGCCAGAGCGTTCGCGGCGACGGCATAGGTCGGGACGATGCGGACCTCGAGCGGCAGCATCAAGGTAATGAAGATCGCCCAGAACAGCAGCGAGCGGCCGGGAAAGCGGAAATAGACGATCGCAAAGGCCGCCATCGCCGAGAGGATCACCTTGCCGCAAGCAACCGAGACCGCGAAGATCAGGCTGTTGACGAGCTTGCTGCCGAGATCGGCGCGCACCCAGGCCTCGGCAAAATTGGCGAAGAGATCATGTCCCGGCATCAGCGGCATCGGCACGATGTTGACCGTGCGGATATCGTGGGTTGCGGCGATGATGACGATCGCGAAGGGAAGCAGCGCGACCAGCAGCCCGATCACGAGGATCGCCTGGCAGATCGCATCAAAGATGGGCGTGCGCTCGACCATGGTCTCTCACCCCTATTTGTAGTGCACGCGCCGCTCGATGAAGCGGAACTGCACGATGGTGAGAAGGACGACGAGGACCATCAGGATGATCGACTGCGCCGCGGCGCCGGAATAATCGAGCCCTTTGAAGCCGTCGAAATAGATCTTGTAGACCATGAGTTCCGTCGCGCGGGCGGGGCCGCCCTGGGTCATGATGTCGACGATGCCGAAACTGTCCTGGAAGCTTTCGGTGATGTTGATCACCAGCAGGAAGAAGAGCGTCGGGGTCAGCAGCGGCAACTGCACATCGACTACCCGGCGCGCCGGGCCGGCACCGTCCATCGCCGCGGCCTCGATCAGCGAGCGCGGGATCGAGGCAAGCGCCGACAGGAAGAAAATGAAGTTGTAGCCGATATATTTCCAGCTGAAGGCGACGATGATCGCGATCATCGCGTCGGTGCCGTCGAGCGCCGGGTTCCAGGCGCCGGGCCAGATCGTGTTGACGATCGAGAGCAATCCCGCCTCGGGCGCCAGGATGAAACGGAAGGCAAGGCCGAGGGCCGGCGCCGCGATCGCATAGGGCCAGACGAAGATCGAGCGATAGGCGCGATGGAAGCGCAGCTCACGGTCGGTGAACAGCGCCAGCACGAGCGCGACGCCCATGGCGATCGCCGTCGAGGCGAGACCGAAGACAAGACTGCGGCTGATCGCGTTCCAATAAATCGGGTCCGAGAGTAACTGCTGGAAATTCTGCAGCCCCACCCACTGGTTGCCGCCGCCCCATGGCTGTTCCAGCGTGAAGGCCCAGTAAAGAGCCTGGCCGCTCGGCCAATAGAAGAAGACGAAGATCAGCAGCAGCATCGGCGCCGCAAAGAAGAGGCCGATCCTCGTGGAGGAGAAGGTGGCGCGCTTTTCCATGAAGTGCTGGTCCCGGCACTGCCTTCACCTCTCCCTGAGGGAGAGGTCGACGCGCGAAGCGCGGCGGGTGAGGGTTTACGGCGTCTCCGGAGAGGGCACGCCCCTCACCCGGACCTGCGGTCCGACCTCTCCCCATGGGAGAGGTGAAGAACCCCGCCGGCAGAAGCCGGCGGGGCCGTGTCAGAGACGCAGCCTAGGGCAGCTGCTTGCCCTTGTAGGTCTGCTCGAAGCGGCGCAGGATCTGGTTGCCGCGGGCCGCGGCCTCGTCGAGCGAGGTCTGGACATCGGCATTGTTGATGAAGATCGCCTGCAGGCCATTGGCCATTTCCTGGCGGATCTGCAGCAGGCCGCCGAGACGGATGCCCGGGAACGAATTCGGATCATCAGCCGGCGAAGCCGTCAGGCTCTTGATCGCCAGTTCGCGGCCGGCATAGGGCGCCTTGTCGTAGAAGCCCTGCTTCACCAGATAGTCGTAGCCGGAATTGCGGACCGGGATATAGCCGGTCACCGTCGACCAGGTGAGGGCTTCTTCCGGCTTGGCGATGAAGTTGAAGAACGCGGCCGCGCCCTTGTATTCGGGCTCCGACTTGCCGGAGAGCACCCAGAGCGAGGCGCCACCGACGAAGGAGTGCTTGCGCTCGGTGCCGGCATAAACCGGGAGCATCGCGACGCCCCAGTTCATGCCTTCCTTGGCGGTGCGGCCGATATTGCCATGGTCGCCGACCGAGGTGAGGATCACCTGGCAATCGCCCTGGGCGAAGGCCTCGACGAAGGTCTGGCCGGTGTCCTTCGACTTCAGCACCGCCTCGCCATTGTCGTACCAGCTCTTCAGGTCCTTGATGTACTTGACCCAGAGCCCCTTGTTGAAGACGAGTTCGGCGTCGAGACCATCATAACCGTTGCGCTCGGTCGCGATCGGCTGGCCATGCACGGCAAGGAACTGCTCGCCATACTGCCAGATTTCGTCGCGCGAGATATTGAAGCCGAGCGGGCAGGCATAGCCGGCGGCCTTCAGCGCCTTGAAGTCCTCGGCGGCCTCTTCCCACGTTGCCGGCGCATGGTCCTTGCCGATCTTGGCGAAGGCGTCCTTGTTCCAATAGAGCAGCGGCGTCGAGGAATTGAAGGGGAACGAGTACATGTCGCCCTTCGAAGTCGCGTAATACGACTTGATGCCGGAGAAATAGTCGTTCCAGTCGACCTTGTAGCCCATATCGGCCATCAGCTTCTTGGCCGGATAGAAGGCGCCGGAGAGCATGATGTCGAGCGTGCCGGCATCGGAGACCTGGGCGATCGTCGGCTGCTTGCCGGCGCGGAAGGCCGCAATGGTGTTCTGCAGCGAGGCATCGTAGGAGCCCTGCGAGGTACAGACGACCTCATAATCGGACTGCGACTGGTTGAACCGGTCGCACTGCTCCTGGACGCGCTTGGCGATATCGCCCGTATTTCCGAACCAGAAATCGATCTTGGTCTTCTCGGCCATGGCGGGGCCGGCCAGCATGGCGGCGACAGCGAACATGCCGGCGGCGCCGAGGAATTTGGCGTGCATGGGAGCCTCACGGAAATGGGGTGGAGCGCCCGCTGAGGCGCGACGGCCCACCGGTTAACCGATCATGCCGCGCAAGAGTAATGAAGTTTCAATGACATGCCGGCTCATAATTCGCCGGCAAACTATCTGTGATTTCTTCGCCAAAGATGTCGAATCGGCGCCTTTTGCATCTGAGCAACGCCCTCACCGCGTCAGCACCGGCACGAGCAGCACGACGCGGAATATGCGACACTCAGAAGGAGGAGGCGGCGATGGCACGCTCGGAACGGCTGCTCGATCTGATCCAGGAACTCCGCCGCCACCGCAGGCCGGTGAGCGGGGCTATCCTGGCCGATGAGCTTGGCATCAGCCTTCGCACGCTCTATCGCGACATAGCGACGCTCAAGGCGCAAGGGGCTGATATCGAGGGCGAGCCGGGACTCGGCTATGTTCTGAGGCCGGGATTTCTGCTGCCGCCGCTGATGTTTGCCGAGGAGGAGATCGAGGCGCTGGTGCTGGGCATGCGCTTCGTGGCCTCGCGCGCCGATCAGCCCTTGCAGCGCGCGGCGCAGCATGTGCTGGCCAAGATCGCCAGCGTGCTGCCCGAGGATCTCCGCGCCGGACTGGACGCCTCGACATTGCTCGTCTGGCCAGGCACGCCGCCGGCGGATAGCGTCCCCTTGGCCGAGATCCGCCAGGCGATCCGCGACGAGCGGCGGGTCGTGATCGGCTATGCCAATGCCGACGGCGCGACGAGCGCGCGAACCCTGTGGCCCTTCGCCATCGGCTTCTTCGAAAAGGCGCGCGTTCTGGTTGCCTGGTGCGAGCTGCGCAATGATTTTCGGCATTTCCGCACCGATCGCATCACCAGTCTCACGATCACGGAGGCGCGCTATCCACGCCGCCGCGCTGCCCTGTTGAAGGATTGGCGCGCGCAGCAGGTCGCGCTCGGCATGCTGACAAAAACTGACAGCAGATCGCCTTAGACCATCCCCGTCAACACCGACGGAGACCCCCGATGATACCGACCTATATCCTGCTTTATGTCGACAAGCCCGAGGCAAGCGGCGTTTTCTATGCTGACCTGTTCGGACAGGCGCCGGTCGAGGCCTCGCCCAATTTCGTGCTGTTCGTATTCGCGACCGGCCTCAAATTCGGCCTCTGGTCCAAGCACACGGTTGCACCGGCCGCACTGGGAACGGGCGGCGGCGCGGAAGTCGCGATCACAGTTGCCGCCGATGCGCTCGAGCCGACCTTGGCTGCCTGGACCGCGAAGGGCATCGCCATCGCGCAGCCTCTGACCGAGATGGATTTCGGCCGGACCTTTGTCGGTCTCGACCCCGACGGCCACCGTCTGCGCGTGTTCAGCCCGGGCTAGCATTCCCCGGCCCTCGCCGCCCGTTCCAACGGAACCATGCCGTGTATGCAATCCTGACGGATTGCATACACTTCCAAGCGAGACTCGCTTCCAGGATCGTACGCCCTCAGGCGACGAAGTTGCCGCCGAGTTCGTCTGCGATATGCGCCGCGATGATTTCGTCGAAGCTGGTTTCGGCGACGAAGCCAAGTTCGGCCGCGCGGCGCGCATCGAAATTGGACGGCCATCCCGCGACGATGCCCTCAATCACAGGGTCGGCCACGCGGCTGATCCGCGCCACGACGGCGTCGCCGCCGACGCGGCGGAGCGCCGCGATCTGGTCGCCGACCGTGCAGGAAAGGCCGGGCAGCGAGATGGCGCGGCGGGGGCCGATCCGCTCGCCGGAAAGCGTGGCCGCATGTTTCAGGAAGCCGACCGCCGCGCGCGGAGAGGCAAACCAATGCCGCACGCCTTCATCAACCGGCAGCACCGCTTCATGGCCGGCGAGCGGTTCGCGGATGATGTTGGAGAAGAAGCCTGACGCCGCCTTGTTGGGTTTACCGGGCCTGACGCAGATCGTCGGCAGGCGAATTGCGACACCATCGAAGATACCCCGGCGGGAATAGTCCGACAGCAGCAATTCGCCGATCGCCTTCTGCGTGCCATAGCTCGTCAGCGGCGTCGTGAAATAGTCGTCCGGAATCTCCTCGGGGAACGGCGCGCCGAAAACGGCGATCGAGGAGGTGAAGACGACACGCGGGCAGTAGCCGTCGCCGACGCCGCGGATCGCATCGAAGAGGAAGCGCGTGCCGTCGAGATTGATCCGGTAACCCTTGTCAAAATCGGCCTCAGCTTCGCCGGAAACGATCGCTGCGAGATGGAAGATCACGTCGGGCCGCGCCGCCACCAGTTGCTCGGCCGTACCTGGCGCCGATAGATCCGCGGCGCGGCGGATGACCGCGCCGCTAAAACCGAGCGGATGCGAAGGTTCGATCACATCGACCAGCGACAAGCGCGACAGCGCCTTTTCGCCGAGGCCGCCATCGGCGACGAGGGCCGCGGTCAGCTTCTGGCCGACCATTCCGGCGGCGCCCACGATCAGGACATGCATGCTCTCGTCTCCTCCATCTTGTTCTTCTTGCGAGGACTCTAGCGCCGCGCGATTCCGCTCACCAGCCCGCTCAGCATGATGATGCGCCGGATCAACGCCACATGCCCCGCATCCGCGCGGCGATATCGACGGGTGCCGGCGGCGGCACCGGCGCGGCGCCAGTCCTTTCGCGGGCCATCGGCCAACTCACCGTCCGAAAGAGCGGCAACAGCGCCGATGGAATGAAACGCGTGCGGGCGGCATAGACATGGCGGTCGCCGCCGCGCGCCTGCTGATGCACGAAGAAACGCTGCGGCACGACGAGATGCAGGTCCTCCTTGGCGCGCGTCATGGCGACATAAAGCAGCCGCCGCTCTTCCTCGATCTCGGCCGAACTGCCGGTGCCGAGATCGGAGGGTATGCAGCCATCGACCGCGTTCAGCACGAAGACCTGCGTCCATTCCTGCCCCTTGGCCGAATGGATGGTCGAGAGGATGAGGTAGTCCTCGTCGAGCAGCGGCACGCCCGACTCGTCGGACGTCGCGTCGGGCGGATCGAGGGTCAGTTCGGTCAGGAAGCGCTCGCGCGAGGGATAGCCAGCGGCGATCTGCTCCAATTGGGCGATATCGAGCAGCCGCGTTACGGCATCCTCGTGCCGCCGCTCCAGATGCGGCTCGTACCAGGCGCGGATGGTGCCGAGCTCTGCCGGCCAGCCGAGCTGGCGGCTGCGCAGCGCGTCCAGCAGCGTGGTGAAGCCCAGCCAATCCTCGCCAGCCCGAGCCGGCGGGGCGAAGGCGACGAGCGCAGCCAGCGGATCAGCGGCGCCGGCGGCGGCATCGAGCGCCTTGCCGGCGGTGGTCGGCCCGATGCCCTGCATCAGCTGAACGACGCGGAAACCGGCGACGCGGTCGCGCGGATTTTCGGCAAAGCGCAAGACGGCGAGCAGGTCCTTTACATGGGCCGCGTCGAGGAATTTGAGGCCGCCGAACTTCACGAAGGGGATGTTGCGCCGCGTCAGTTCGACCTCGAGCGGGCCGCTATGGTGCGAGGCGCGGAAGAGGACAGCCTGCGCCTTGAGAGCAACCCCTTCCTCACGCTTCTCCAGGATGCGCTCGACGACATAGCGGGCCTGGTCGCTCTCGTCGCGGACAGCGACGAGAGCCGGTGCTTCGCCGGCCGTCTTCTCGGTCCACAGATCCTTGGTGAAGCGCTCGCTGGCAAGCGAGATGACGCCATTGGCCGCGGCCAGGATCGGCGCCGTCGAGCGGTAATTGCGCGCGAGCGTGATCACTTCGGCCGCCGGCGTGAAGCGGGCCGGAAAATCGAGAATATTGCGGATCTCCGCGGCGCGGAAGGAATAGATCGACTGCGCATCGTCGCCGACCACGGTCAGCCCGTCGCCGGAAGGCTTCAACGCGTGCAGGATCGAGGCCTGCAGGCGGTTGGTGTCCTGATATTCGTCGACCATCACATGATCGAAGCGCTCCGCGATCGCGGCCCTGACCTGCGGCTCGGCCATGGCATAGGCCAGATAGAGCAGCAGATCGTCGTAATCGAGGACGCCCTGCTTCTGCTTCGCCTCGACATAGGCGGCGAAGAGACGGCGGAGGTCGTCCTTCCACATGGCACACCAGGGAAAGACCTCGATCAGCGCCGTATCGAGCGACATCTCGGCATTGACGACGCGCGAATAGATCGCGAGGCAGGTGCCCTTCTGCGGGAAGCGGCTCTCCTTGCGCGAGAGGCCGAGTTCGTGGCGGACGAGATTCATCAAATCGGCGGAGTCCTCACGGTCATGGATCGTGAAGGACGGGTCGAGACCGAGCCAGGCCGCATGTTCGCGCAGGAGCCGGGCGCCGATCGCGTGGAAAGTACCGGACCAGAGGATGGCGCGGGTCAAGGCCTCGGCCTTGTCGCCGAGGGTGGCAGCCGCGATGCGCTCGACGCGCCGGTTCATCTCGCCGGCGGCGCGGCGCGAAAAAGTGAGCAGCAGAATGCGGCCGGGATCGGCGCCATGGCGAATGAGATGTGCGACGCGGTGGGCGAGCGTGTTGGTCTTGCCGGAGCCAGCGCCTGCGATGATGAGCAGCGGTCCGCGCGCCGCCGTCGTCACGCCATGCTCCACGGCGCGGCGCTGGTCGTCGTTGAGCCGTGCGAGCGGATCGGCGCTCATGGCATGCATATCCTTGCGAATCAGGCGATCGAGCCAACCCGGACTGCAGCACGTTTCCCGTTTTGTTCGCAATGTCGGTGGCCGCACAGTCGTCACATGCGCTTCACAGCGTCCGATAGCCAGACGTCGACGATGCCACTGCAGCGTGGCCCTCCCGCCGCTGCGCGACCACGCATGGCAGCAAAATTGCTGCAATGCGTTGAACTTCCAGCTTTGACGTGCCAACATTCTCACGGGGCCCGCGGCAGTGCAGCATGGGATACCGCGGTGCGAGATGGCTAGAGGATCGCTGATGACCAGTTCGAAGATCGTTCCCGTTATTCTTGCTGGTGGTTCGGGGACGCGGCTTTGGCCCATTTCCCGCGACAGCCTGCCGAAGCAGTTCCTTGGTCTTGGCGCCGCCAAGACGTTCTACCAGGAGACGCTGCTGCGCCTGCCGGAAGCCGGCGCCGACGTCGCCAGCCCGATCGTCGTGACCAGCGACGACTTCCGCTTCTTCGCCCGCCGCCAGGCAGCAGAGGTCGGCGTCGACGCGACCGTGGTGCTCGAGCCGGCGCGCCGCGACTCCGCCGCCGCGATGATCGTCGCCGCCCGGATTGCGCAGCAGCGCTATGGCGACAACTGCCTGGTTCTGGCCCTTGCGGCAGACCATCTGGTGCCTGACGCCGCTACCTTCCGCCGGGCCTGCCTGACGGCGGCAAGCGTTGCCGAGGAAGGCTATATCGTCACCTTCGGCATCACACCGACCGAACCGCGCACCAGCTATGGATATATCAAGCCAGGTGCGCCGCTCGGCGTGCCGGGCGGATTCAAGGTCGAGCGCTTCGTCGAGAAGCCTGATCGCGCGACCGCCGAGGGCTATGTCGCCGACGGCTATCTCTGGAACTCCGGCAATTTCATCTTCCCGGCGGCACTGATGATCGCCGAGGCCGAGAAGTTCGAGCCCGAGATCGCGGCCGGCGCGCTTGCTGCCGTCGCCGGCGCCACTGAGGATCTCGGCTTCATCCGCCTGAACAAGGCGGCCTTCCTCGCGACGCCGGCCAAGTCGATCGACTATGCGGTGCTCGAGCGTACCGATCGCGCCGCCGTCATCGAGGGCCGCTTCGCCTGGTCCGACATCGGCAGCTGGGATGCCGTGCGCGAGCTTGGCACGCCGACCGAAGAGGGCAATGTCACCTTCGGACCGGTCTCGCTGCTCGACAGCCGCAATGCCTTCGTCCATTCGGAAGGCCCGCTCGTCACCGGCATCGGCCTCGACGGCTTCACCGTGATCGCATCCGACGATGCGATCCTGGTCATGCCGACCGACCGAAGCCAGGACGTCAAGAACCTCGTCGCCGGCCTCAAGAAGGAAAAGCGTAACGAGGCCAACGAGCACATCAAGATCCATCGTCCCTGGGGCACCTATGAGACGATCTGCCGGGGCACGCGCTTCCATGTGAAGAAGATCGTCGTCGATCCCGGCGCGATCCTTTCCCTGCAGAAGCATCACCACCGCGCCGAGCACTGGGTGATCGTCAAGGGCACCGCCGAGGTGACGCTGGGCGAGAAGGTCTACACGGTGAACGAGAACGAATCGACCTATCTGCCGATCGGCTCGATCCACCGCGTCGCCAATCCGGGCAAGATCCCGCTCGAACTGATCGAAGTGCAGACCGGCTCTTATCTCGGCGAAGACGACATCGTCCGCCTTGAGGACAAATACGCCCGCGTCTGATCCTGCGGCATCAGACAAGGAAGGGCGTCGGAGCGATCCGGCGCCCTTTGTCGTTTGGGGTCAGTCTTCCAGCCGGGCGATGAGGCTCGACGTATCCCAGCGCTTGCCGCCCATTGCCTGGACATCGGCATAGAACTGGTCGACCAGCGCAGTCACCGGAAGCTTGGCGCCGTTGCGGCGCGCCTCCTCGAGGCAGATGCCGAGGTCCTTGCGCATCCAGTCGACGGCGAAGCCGAAGTCGAAGGTTCCGGCATTCATCGTCTTGTAGCGGTTCTCCATCTGCCAGGACTGGGCCGCTCCCTTCGAGATGACCTCGATCACCGCCTCGACATCGAGGCCGGAGCGCTTGCCGAAATGGAGCGCCTCGGCGAGGCCCTGCACGACGCCGGCGATGCAGATCTGGTTCATCATCTTGGCAAGCTGGCCCGATCCGGCCGGACCGAGCAGGCGGCAGGCGCGCGCGAAGGCCGCGAGCACCGGCTCGGCCTTGTCATAGTCCGCCGCCTCGCCGCCGCACATCACGGTGAGTTTGCCGTTCTCGGCGCCGGCCTGGCCGCCTGAGACGGGGGCATCGACGAAGCCGAAGCCGCGCGCGGCCGCCGCCGCGAAGAGTTCGCGCGCGACATCGGCCGAGGCCGTGGTGTGGTCGACGAAAACCGCACCCTCGGCCATTGCAGCAAAAGCGCCTGCCTCGCCGATCGTCACGGTGCGGAGATCGTCGTCATTGCCGACGCAGGCGAAGACGATGTCCTGACCCTTTGCGGCGTCCGCAGGCGTCGGCGCCCATGTGCCGCCATGCGCCGCCACGAAGGCCTCCGCCTTTGCCGTGGTGCGGTTATACACCGTCACAGCATGCCCAGCCGCGGCGAGATGCCGGGCCATCGGAAAGCCCATCACACCGAGGCCGAGAAACGCCACCTTCGCCATCGCGAAACTCCTCTACGAACAAACCGCACCAAGAACAGATCGCGAGGAGGGTAGCCGCTGGCCGACGCTTGATCTAGGCTCCGCGGTCTGTTGCAGACGGGAGGAACGCTGCATGACAGTCAACCCACCGCTCGCTGTTTCGAGCTGGAGTCTCCATCGGGCGCTCGGCCGCTCATGGCCGAACCGGCCAGACCGAGATGTCGTGCCGACGGCAGAGCCGACCTGGGGCGATGGCGAGATCACGCTGTTCGAATTTCCGGCTGTCGTCGCTGCCCTTGGCATCAACAGGATCGAGATCTGCTCGTTTCATATCGAAAGCCGCGATCCGGCCTATCTCGCAGCCTTGAGGGCCGCGATCGAGAAGGCCGGCGTCACGCTGCAGAGCCTCCTGATCGAATATGGCGACCCCTCGGACCCGGCGACCGCGGCGCGGGATCTCGACTGGATCGAGCGTTGGATCGACGCCGCGGCACTGCTCGGCGCAGAAAAGGCGCGCGTTATTGCCGGCAAGGCGAAACCGACGCCGGAGGCACTGGCGCGCGCGGCCGAAGGCCTCAACAGGCTCGGCCGCCATGGCGCCGCACAGGGCGTCGATATCGTGACTGAGAACTGGTTCGATCTTCTCGCGACGCCCGCCGATGTCGACGCGCTCTTCTCCCATCTCGACGGCACGGTTGGGCTCAACGGCGACTTCGGAAACTGGTCCGGACCGACGAAATACGACGATCTCCGTGCGATCTTCCCGCGGGCCGTCTGCTGCCACGCGAAGGGAGATTTTTCCTCCGGCGCGCTTGATACGGAGGATTACGGCGCCTGCCTCAAAGCCGCGACCGCGGCCGGATTCCACGGTCCCTATACGCTGATCTATGATGGCCCGGATGACGACGAACTGCGCCATCTCGCCATCGAGCGCGACTTCATCCGCGATTATTTCGCCGCCTGAGCCGCGGCACGCATCGACGACGGCTTCACGGCCGCCGGCTCGTGCTCGAAAGCATAATCGGCGAGGAGGGCAATCGCCTTGGCGAAAACCGCTTCCTCATGCCGCGTCTTCTCGGCGCTCTGCCGCGCCTCGGCGGCGCGGCGATCGAGCGCCGCACCGATGAAATCCGCGCCGCTCTTGCGTCGGAACCGCCGGGCCATCGCTTCGGCGCGTTTCGCCTGCTTCTCGAGCTTGACGACGGCGGCGGCGATCTCGGCCTTCTGCTTCACCAGCGTGTCGCGGATCGCCGCGACGAGATCGACCTGCTCGAAGGGGATATCGCTGTCGAGCACAGAGGCGACGAGCTGCTGGATATGATCCATCGCCCGCGAGGCGATCGTCTCGGCGTCGACCTCGCCCTCATAGCCCGTCGCGTCATAGGCAGCGCGTCGCTCGGGATCGGACAGGACGGCATGCGCATGGGCGAGCGCGTGGAAGGCTTCGGCGCTGCCGCCGGCATCAGGATGCGCCGACCGGGCCCGCTTCCGATAGGCTTTGTCGATCTCGCCGGCCGAAGCTTCGCGCGCCACCGACAATTCGCTGTAGAGGCTCTTCTTGTCGATCACGCCGCCATCGTCCCCAAAGACGTTCCTCATGCCGCGTCATCGGACCTCTGTCCAGCCGAGCGCCCCGAAGTTCGGCCTCAGAACACTCCGCCGCCCTGCGTCTCGCCGACGCCGGCCGGCGGAACAGGTCCTTCATCCCGACCATCGCTGAACAGCGGCTCACGCTGGATCAGAGGATAGCCATTGGCGCGATAGCCGGGGTCTTCCTCCGGCGGCGCGAGGGCTCCGGCGCCGCTCTCCGGATCGCCGTAGCGGGCGTACTGACTGGCTGGATGCGTGCTGCCGGTGGTCTCGGCGGGATCGACGAGGCCGCCCGGCTGCGGTGCACCGGGATCAGTGATCGCGCCTGGCTGCGGCATGTCGGCGCCGGACACAGCCTGCTGCGGCACCGCGCCGTCGCCGATCGTCTGCTGCGGCGCCGTTTCGGCCTGGAGGCGGGCGGGATCGCGGAAGGAATAGTCGCCCGGAAGATTGGCGACCGCGACGCCCTGATGCGCCTCGACCATGAAGCGGTTCCAGATTTCGGCCGGTAGCGAGCCGCCGGTCATGCGCTTGGTCGGCTTGTAGTCGTCATTGCCAAGCCAGACGCCCGCGGTCAGGTTGGCGGTGTAGCCGACGAACCAGGCATCGCGCGAATCATTGGTGGTGCCGGTCTTGCCGGCTGCCGGCCAGCCGGCAATGGCGGCCTTGCGACCGGTGCCCCGCGCCAGCGTGTCCGAAAGCATCGTGTTCATCATGCCGACATTGGTCGGATCGATGACCTGGACGACCTCCGTTTTCGGACGCTGGTAGAGCACCTTGCCATCGACGCTTTTCACCGCCGTGATGACGTAGGGCGGCACGGCATAGCCGCCATTCGCGAACGGGGCATAGGCATCGGTCAGTTCGAGCAGATTGACCTCGGAGGTGCCGAGCGCGATCGACGGATTGGGCTGAAGGTCCGACTTGACGCCGAGACGATGGGCTGTGGCGACGACGCCGGCGGGGCCGACCTCATTGGCGAGCTCCACCGCCACCGTGTTGATCGACAGCGCCAGCGCGGTCTGCAGCGTCACCGGGCCGCGATAGGTCTTCTCGTAGTTCTTCGGTTCCCACTTGCCGATGCGAACAGGCTGGTCGATGCGCACCGTCTCGGGCGTGAGCCCGAATTCGAGCGCGGTCAGATAGACAAACGGCTTGAAGGCCGAGCCCGGCTGTCGCTTTGCCTCGACTGCGCGGTTGAACTGGCTCTTCTGGTAGTCGCGCCCGCCGACCATGGCCCTGACGGCGCCGGTTCCGTCGACAGCGACCAGCGCGCCCTGGCTGACGCCGAACTTCGTGCCGCTCTTGTCGAGCGTCTCGCTGATGGCGCGGCCGGCGGCGTCCTGCAGATGCTCGTCGACCGTGGTCTCGACGATCACGTCCTGATCGAGCGCGCCGACCACATCAGGCACGAGATCGGCAACCCAGTCGGCGACATAAAGCGCACTGCCGCCGCTGCCCGCACTCTGCGGCGCGATCGTGACCGCGGCCGCCTGCTTCTGCTGCGCGGCGGTGATGAAGCCCTCTTCCTGCATCGCGGCGAGGACGAGATCGGCGCGGTCATTGGCCGCTTTCGGGTCGCTGGTCGGAGCATAGCGCGACGGTGCCTTCAGGAGCGCGGCAAGGATGGCCGCTTCCTTCAGCGAAATGTCGCGCGCCGACTTGCCGAAATAGCGCCGCGAGGCGGCATCGACGCCAAAGGCGCCGGCACCGAGATAGACGCGGTTGAGATAGGCTTCGAGGATCTGGCTCTTCGAGTATTTCATCTCGAGCCAGACGGCCATCATCGCTTCCTGCAGCTTGCGCTTGAACGTGCGCTCGGGCTTCAGGAATAGGTTCTTGGCGAGCTGCTGCGTCAGCGTCGAGCCGCCCTGGACCACCGTTCCGGCGCGGGCGTTGACATAAGCAGCGCGGGCAAGGCCGAGCGGATCGACGCCGAAATGGCGGTAGAAGCGGCGATCCTCGATCGCCACCACGGCCTGCGGCAGATAGGCAGGCAACTCGTCGATGCGCACGAATTCGCCGCCGGTATCGCCGCGATTGGCGATCAGCGTGCCGTCATTGGCGAGGATCTTGATGTTCGGCGGCCGCTTCGGCAGCACCGACCAGTCGGTCGAGGACGGCAGCTGGCTGGCGAAATAGACCACGCCCCCGACAAGCGCGATCGAGCCCCAGACGGCGAGGATGATGCCCCATTTGATCGTCGCGCGGAACAGACGGAAGATACCGAAGCCGCCCTGCCGGCGCTTCTCGCGCGCCTCGCTGCGGCGGTCCGAGGCCGAACCGCGGCTCCCGGCGCTCTTGCCGCGACCACCGCGCGACCTCCCCCCCTCCCTGCCCAAATCGATGAACTCCGCGTCCTCGATCGCATCATCGTCATGCCGGCCGCGGCGCGCGCCGGAGGCGCGGCCAAACGCTGCCCGATCGTCCTCGCCGAGGCCGATATCGAGGTCGTCGTCCGATCGTTCGCGCGGCCTGTCGAGGACAGGTTCGATGCGATCACGGCGCGGAGGCGGTCTCGCCATGCTGTCAGCGGGTCCTTGTGGCTGCGGGTTCTGGCTCTTGATCCTTCCGCCTGATGCCCGCCGAATGCGGCGATTTCACGGGATCGCCGCACAGTCGCATCGAGATTGGACAGAGCTTGTCGCCAAGATGTTAAGATCTTGCTTCCCATGGGGCGAAGAAGGCCACGGGCGGGACTGGATCGATCTCGGCGCGGCGCGGCCTTCCCTTTCGCTCGCCCGAGGGCCATGGTCTCGGCCTCTTTGACAAGGATCGTCGTCGTTGCTGCCCGGTCGCACCGTCTCCGTCCTGCTGCCTCTGGCCGTGCAGGGACCCTATACCTACAGCGTGCCGCCGGGCCTCGATCTCGTGCCGGGCGATATCGTCCGCGTGCCGCTCGGGCCGCGCGAGATGATCGGCGCCGTCTGGGATGAGCCGCCGGACGGATCGGTCGGCCATAACCGCCTGCGCCCCGTCGCCGAACGCTACGACGCGCCGCCACTCACCGGGACGCTACGCCGGTTCGTCGACTGGGTCGCGCATTACACGATGACACCGCGCGGAATGATCCTGCGCATGGTGCTGAGGGCGCCCGACGCGCTGATGCCGGAAAAGGCGATCACAGCGCTGCGCTTCTCGGGCCATACGCCGGAACGGCTGACCCCCGGCCGCAGCCGGCTGATCGAGCAGATGGCCGACGGTGCGGCCTGGCCGAAGGTCGGCCTTGCCGCGGCGACCGGCGTTTCGCCCGCCATCATCGCCGGACTCCTCGCGCAGGGGGTGCTGATCGAGACCACTCTCGCCCCGCCGGCGCCAGCTTTGCCGAACCCCGATCACGCGCCTCCGGCGCTCGGCCCCGGCCAGGACGAGACCGCCGCGACGCTGCGCGCCATGGTCGATGCCAACGCCTTCACGGTGGCGCTGCTCGACGGCGTGACGGGCTCGGGCAAGACCGAAGTCTATTTCGAGGCCGTCGCCGAAACGCTCCGATGCGGGCGACAGGCGCTGATCCTCCTGCCGGAGATCGCGCTCACCGGCGATTTCCTTGATCGCTTCGCCCGCCGCTTCGGCGCGCGGCCGGCTGAATGGCATTCGGAACTGCCGCCGCGCGGCCGCGAGCGCGTCTGGCGCGGCGTCGCCGACGGCTCGGTCCGCGCCGTGGTCGGGGCACGCTCGGCGCTGTTCCTACCCTTCCGCGAACTCGGCCTCGTCATTGTCGACGAGGAACATGACGGCGCCTACAAGCAGGATGAAGGCGTCACCTATCATGCGCGCGACATGGCGGTGGTGCGCGGCAGCATTGGCGGCTTTCCAGTCATCCTTGCTTCCGCGACGCCCTCGATCGAAAGCCGCGTCAATGCCGACCAGGGTCGCTATGTCAGGCTGAAACTGCCATCCCGCTTTGCAAGCGCGCGGCTGCCGGAGATCAAGCCGATCGACCTTCGCGCCGATCCGCCGGAAAAAGGCAGCTTTCTGTCGCCCGTGCTGGTCGCGGCAATCACCGAGACCATCGCCGGCGGGCAACAGGCGCTCCTCTTCCTCAACCGGCGCGGTTATGCCCCGCTGACGCTCTGCCGCAGCTGCGGCCATCGCTTCCAGTGCCCCAACTGCTCGAGTTGGCTGGTCGAACACCGCTTCCGCGGCCAGCTCGTCTGCCATCATTGCGGCCACAGCGAAAGGCGGCCTGAACGCTGCCCGATCTGCGACGCCGAAGACAGCCTCGTCGCCTGCGGGCCTGGCGTCGAGCGCATCGCCGAGGAGGTGGCGACGCGCTTTCCGGAGGCGCGACGGATCGTGCTTTCCAGCGATATCCTCGGCGGCGTCAAGCAGATGCGCACGGAGCTCGAAGCGATCCGCACCGGCGAAGTCGACATCGTCATCGGCACGCAGCTCGTCGCCAAGGGCCACAATTTCCCGGGCCTTGCCCTTGTCGGCGTCGTCGATGCCGATCTCGGCCTCGCACAGGGCGATCCGCGCGCGGCTGAGCGCACCTATCAGCTTCTGGCCCAGGTCACCGGCCGCGCCGGCCGGGCCGGCGGCGACAGCCGCGCCTTCCTGCAGACCTATGCGCCCGACCATCCGGTGCTCGCGGCGATCGCCTCGGGCGACGGCGAGGCCTTCTATGCCCGCGAGATCGAGGCGCGCCGGGTTGCCGGGCTGCCGCCGTTCGGCCGTCTGGCCGGGATCGTCATCTCGGCCGCCGACCGGGCCTCGGCTTTCGGGCATGCGACGGCGCTGCGCCGGGTCGCGCCGCCCGAGGATGTCGCCATGGTGCTCGGCCCGTCGGAGGCGCCGCTCGCGGTGCTCAGAGGCCGTCACCGCTTTCGCCTGCTGGTACGGGCGCCGCGCAGCTTCGACCTGCAGGGATTCATCGCCGGCTGGCTCGCCGCAGCCCCGCCGCCACGCGGCAGCGTCCGCGTCCAGATCGACATCGACCCTCAGAGCTTTCTCTGAGCGCCGAACCGCTGCTTGCGATCTCGCGCCGGGCAGGCTAGCCCATGCTGGGCAGGCCGCCGCCGGGGAAGTGTCGCCCGCTCAGTGCATCCACGAAGGAACAGCGCCGCCATGGCCGTCAAGAAAGTCATCTACGATACGGATATCGGCGTCGACGACGCCATGGCGCTTCTGATGCTGATGTTTTCTCCCGAGGTCGATCTGGTCGGCATTACGACTGTCTTCGGCAATATCCCGGTCGAGACCGCGACGCGCAACGCGCTCTTCGTAAAGGACTATTTCAATATCGCAGCGCCGGTGGCCGAAGGCGCGGGCACACCGCTGCACCTCCCTTCGAAGGCCGCCCCCGTCCACGTCCATGGAGCGAACGGCCTCGGCGATATTCCGCTGCCGGACGTGATCAACGCGACGCCGCATGAATTGCCGGCCCATCGCTTCATCATCGAGATGGTGCGGGCCAACCCGCACGAGATCTCGATCGTCGCGGTCGGCCGTATGACCAATCTGGCGCTGGCGCTGCGCGAGGATCCCGAGATCGCCTCTCTCGTGAAGGAGGTCGTGATCATGGGCGGCGCCTTCGGCTATCACGGCCATTCGGGCAATGTGACGCCGGTCGCCGAAGCCAATATCATCGGCGACCCGCACGCAGCGGACGAGATGTTCGCGGCCGAATGGCCGATCGTCGTGCTTGGCCTCGACGTGACCCAGGAATGCGTGATGACAACGGCCTATATGGCCGATATCCGCGACAGGGGCGGAAAGGGCGGCCAGTTCCTCTGGGATGTGACGCGCTTTTACGAAGACTTCTATCGCAAGGCAGCCGGTATCGACGGCATCTTCGGCCATGACTCATCAGCCGTTGCCTATCTGCTGGACCCGACGCTGTATGAAGTTCGCCGCGGGCCGGTCCGGGTCGTGACAGAGGGCATTGCCATCGGTCAGACGATCCAGATGCCGAACACGCGCCGCTTCCCGGCCGCCGCCGCAGCCTGGGCCGGCCGGCCTGAGGCGACGGCCTGCATCGAGGTCGATGCTCAGCGCTTCCTGACGCTGTTTTCCGACATCATCGTCGGCGCTGCCCAGAGCGCCGGCTGAGGGCGGCAGCGGGCTGGCGGACGGCCCCACAAGGGCCGCCGCCGGATATCGACCCTGAGGGCTTTCTTTAGGCCGACAACCTCACCGGCCGAGCCGGGCCTGCCTTGCGATCTTGCGCCGGCCGGGTTAGCCCATGTCCTGTTGAAATGCAGCCTGCCGGCATTCCCCGCTACAGGCATCATGCAAGGAAGAACGCTCCCATGGCAGCGAAGAAGGTCATTTACGATACCGATCCCGGCGTCGACGACGCAATGGCGCTCGTCTTTCTCGACGCCGCGCCGGCTGTCGAGCTGGTCGGAATCACCACGGTGCTTGGCAATCACCGCATCGATACGACCACGCGCAATGCCCTGTTCCTGAAAGATTACTTCAACATCGCAGCGCCGGTGGCCATGGGTGCCGGCAAGCCGCTGGTGCTCGAGGAAGGCGAACCGCCTGTTTATGTCCATGGCGGAAACGGTCTCGGCGACATCGCGCTGCCCGACATCATCCGCTCGAAGCCGCATGAACTGCCGGCTCATCGCTTCATCATCGAGACGGTGCGGGCCAATCCGCATGAGATTTCGATCGTCGCAGTCGGCCGTATGACCAATCTGGCGCTGGCGCTGCGCGAGGATCCCGAGATCGCCTCCCTGGTGAAGGAGATCGTGATCATGGGTGGCGCCTTCGGCTATCGCGGCCACAGCGGCAATGTCACCCCGGTGGCCGAAGCCAACATCATCGGCGACCCCCATGCCGCCGACGAGATCTTCGCCGCGTCCTGGCCGATCGTCGTTGTCGGGCTCGACGTCACGCAGGAAGCCGTGATGAGCACGGCCTATCTCGAGCGGTTGCGCGATGCGGCCGGGCGCACGGGCCAGTTCATCTGGGACATCTCGCGCTTCTATGAGAACTTCTATCTCCAGTCGACCGGACTGCCAGGCATCCCTGTCCATGACAGTTCCGCCGTCGCCTATCTGCTCGATCCGAGCCTCTTCACCACCCGGGGCGGCGCGATCCGCGTCGTCACCGAGGGCATCGCGATCGGCCAGACGATCCAGATGCCGAATACGCGCCGCTTCCCGCCGGGCAATGCCTGGGAGGGCCGGCCGGAACACCTCGTCTGCATCGATGGCGACGCGGATCGTTTCCTGACGCTTTATTTCGACACCATCGTCGCTGCTTCGCAGCGCGCCGACTGAGGATCGCCTGGGGATGACGGACGGCCAACAGGACATGCTTCTCTGCACCTCGATCCCGCCCCGTTTCGGCGGCGACGACGAGGCGCGTCAGCTCTCCCGCGCCGGCCTGACCATCGCCGACGCCATCGCCTCCTTCGAGGCGTCCGGCTTTCGCGTCGTCTCGGTCAATCGCCAGGGGGAGGCCGCGGGAATTCGCAGCTTCCCGACCGTCGAGATCCGGGAAGTACCGCCGGGCGGCCTGTTCCCGAACAAATATGGACCGAATTTCGGCCAGATCCTCGCCCAGTTCGGCACCGAGCCCGGCGCCGTGGTCAATGCCGACATCTACCTCGTGAAGAGCGACGTCGCCGACGTGCTGCGGACGCGGCCGGGCACGGTGCTGTTCGCGCGGCGGCTCGATGTCGCAACCGCCGCCACCGGCGTGGTCGGCACCTATAATCGCGGCATCGACGGCATCTTCTTCTCAGGCGGGGCGCTGGCCGAACTCGCTGACGATCCCGATATCGGCGCCTTCCAGATGGGCGCCCCCTATTGGGACATCCTGCTGCCGGCCGCCGCCTCGCTGCACCATCCGGTCGAGTTCATCGCGGCGCCCTTCCTGCTGCACGAGGTGCATCCCGCGCGCTGGAACAGCACCGATTACAAGATGCTGCGCGAGCGGGCCGTCAATGTGATGATCGCCCATGCCCGCCGCTACCAGGCGTCGCGCCCGCAGGCGGCAGCTTTCCTCGCCGGGCTCGAAAGCTTCATCGGCGGGCCGTTCGAGCCGTCGACCGAGAAGAAAATCAAGGACAGCGCGGTCTTCATGAATCTCTGGCTCGCCAAGATCGAGCAGAGCCCGAGCAAGCTGGTCGCCGTCGACTACAACGACCCGACCATCAACCGCTTCATCAGTCAGTTGTTCGGCCACACCGCCGAGGCGCTGTCGATCGCGAAATGGCTCGACGCCCGCGAGGACGATGGCGCAGAGACGCTGTTCGGCAAGATCCACCGGTTCATCAAGCTGATCCTCAGGACGCGGCGCGCGCAGAAGAAAGTGGCGCGGGTCCGCAAGGTTTTCCCGGAGTGATCAGGCCAGGGCGGCGGGCTTCTGCGGCCGCCCGCCGATGACCGTCGTCGCCGCGGCGCCGGTGGCAACGCCGGCAGCAAGGCATTGTTCGAGATCGCGGCCGGAGAGCCGAGCCGCGAGAAATCCGGCAAGAAACGCATCCCCCGCGCCGGTGGTATCGACAACCGCGACGGCAGGCGGCTCGGCCTTGAGCCGCACATGGGCATTGGCGACCTCCGCCCCCGCGGCGCCACGCTTCACCGCGACGAGGCCGTAGCGCGCGGTGAGGAAGCGGATCTGCGCCAGCGGGTCGGTCGAGCCGGCAAGAAAGGCAGCCTCGTCCTCGTTCGGGAAGAGGATCGTCGCGTCGCGCGTCCAGCCGAGGAAATTGTCGCGCCCGACCTCGTCGAGAAAGCCGACCGAGGCTGGATCGACCGTGACCGCGATGCCGCGCGAACGCGCCACCGCCATCAGCGACATCACTGCGGCGCGCGGCCCCGGCGTGAACAGCGCATAGCCGGAGACATGCAGGAGATCGAGACCGGCGAGCAGCGAGACCGGTAAATCCTCGATCGACAGGCTGTCATTGGCGCCGCGATCGGTCAGGAAAGAGCGCTGGCCACCCTCGGTGATGAGGGCGATCAGCATGCCAGTGCCATGCTCTGGATCGACGCCGAGCCGCGGCGTTACCCCGGCTTCGACAAGCGCCCGCGCCTGTTCCGCAGCGTCGCGCTGGCCGACCTTGCCGGCAAGGGCGACGGGGATCCCGAGATGCGCAAGCCAGGCCGCCTGGTTGCAGGCCGAGCCGCCGGGATAGAGCCCGATGCGGGCGCGGCGGTCCGAGCCAGGGACAACAGGCCCTTCCGGCTGGACGATGACATCGGTCATCACATCGCCGATGACGAGAACACGGGGGCGCGGCAGCTTGGCTTGGGCAGGGGACGCGGACATGACAGGCGGATCGAATCTCAACGGAGGACTTGCTTCCGCCCTTCTATAATGCGAATCGCCCGGTTCGTTATGCTTGATCCGGGCGGCGCATGGTCCCATGTCAGCCACCCGCGCTCTTGCGTCCCTGTTCGTCCTTGCCGAGGCCCGCGTCGATGACCGTCGATCTTCTGAGTGCCGAAAATCCGTTTCTTGCGGCCTGGACGACGCCGTTCGGCCTGCCGCCTTTCGCCGCGATCGCGCCGGAGCATTACCGCCCGGCCTTCGAGGCGGCGATCGCCGCCCATCGCCGCGAGATCGACGCGATCGCCGGTAATCCGGAGGCGCCGAGCTTCGCCAACACGATCGAGGCGATGGAGCGCGCCGGCCGGCTGCTCGACCGCGTCGCCTCGGTCTTCTTCAACCTGACCAGCGCCGACACCAGCGATGCGCTTGAGACGATCGAGATGGAGGTGGCGCCGCTGCTGTCGCGCCATCGCAGCGCGATCTCGCTGAACGAGGCGTTGTTCGCCCGCATCGACGCGGTGGCAAAGGCCGTTGCGGCAGCCGATGACCGCGCCGGCCTCGATGCCGAGCAGCAGCGCGTGCTCGAGCGCTATCATATCGGCTTCCGCCGCGCCGGCGCCGGCCTGCCGGCCGAGACCAAGGCGCGCCTCGCCGCCATTTCGGAGCGGCTGGCGACACTCGGCACGAGCTTTGGGCAGAATGTACTCGCGGACGAAAAGGGCTGGACGCTGGAGCTCGGCAGCGACGATCTCGCCGGGTTGCCGGACTTCCTGATCGCCTCAGCCTCTCAGGCGGCGCGCGATCGCGGCCTCGAGGGGCGCTATCTCATCACGCTGTCGCGGTCCTCGATCGAGCCGTTCCTGCAGTTTTCCGCCCGGCGCGACCTGCGCGAGAAGGCGTTTGCCGCCTGGACGGCGCGTGGCGAGGCCGGCAAGACCGACAACCGCGCCATCATCGCCGAAACGATCGCGCTCCGCGCCGAGCAGGCGCGGCTGATCGGCTTCGAGAGCTTTGCCCATTTCCGCCTTGACGATTCCATGGCCAAGACGCCGGAAGCCGCGATGGCGCTGCTGCAATCGGTCTGGGAGCCCGCGCGCACCCGCGCGATCGAAGAGCGGGAGGCGCTGCAGGCGCTGGTCAATGCTGAAGGCGGCAATTTCAAGCTGGCCGCTTCGGACTGGCGCTATTATTCCGAGCGTCGGCGCAAGGCCGAGTTCGATCTCGATGAAGCCGGCCTCAAGCCCTATCTGCAGCTCGACAAGGTGATCGAGGCCGCCTTCGACACCGCGAGCCGGCTCTTCGGCCTCCGCTTCACCCTGCGCAGCGATATCGCCGCCTATCATCCAGATGTCCGCGTGTTCGAGGTGACGGACACCACGGGCGCGCCCGTCGGCCTTTTCCTCGGCGACTATTTCGCGCGCGCCTCGAAGCGCAGCGGCGCATGGATGAGCGATTATCGCGGCCAGGAACGGCTCGTCGGCGACATCAGGCCCATCATCGTCAATGTGATGAACTTCGCGAAGGGCGCCGACGGCGCGCCGACGCTGCTCTCCTATGACGACGCGCGGACCCTGTTCCACGAATTCGGCCATGGTCTGCACGGACTGCTGTCCAACGTGACCTATCCCTCGATCGCCGGCACAAGCGTCGCGCGCGATTTCGTCGAGTTTCCCTCGCAGCTCTATGAACACTGGTTCGAGCGGCCGGAGATCCTCGAGCGCTTTGCCGTGCATTACCGCACCGGCGAGCCGATGCCGGCCGAACTGATCGAGCGCCTCAAAGCGAGCCGCAGTTTCAACCAGGGCTTCGCGACCGTCGAATACGTCTCCTCGGCGCTGGTCGATCTGAAGCTGCACCTCCTCACCGACGGCAGCAATCTCGATTCGACAGCGTTCGAGAAGGCTGTGCTGGAAGAGATCGGCATGCCCGAGGCGATGGTGATGCGCCACCGCACGCCGCATTTCCAGCATGTCTTCGCCGGCGATGGCTATTCCTCGGCCTATTACAGCTATCTCTGGTCGGAGACGCTCGATGCCGACGGCTTCGACGCCTTCGTCGAGGCCGGCGACATCTTCGCGCCCGACGTCGCGGCGCGGCTCAAAGAGTTCGTCTATTCGGCCGGCAACCGCCGCAAGCCCGACGAGGCCTATCGCGCCTTCCGCGGCCGTGATCCCGATCCGTCCGCGCTGCTCAGGAAGCGCGGGCTGATGGACACCGCCGTCTGACCATCCCATAAGACCAGAAGCAAGAAGAGGATTTCATCATGGCCACCGCCAAGCCCGCCCCGACCAAGGCCGATCTCACAGCGGTCGAACTGAAGATGCTCGCCCGCGTCGCCCGCCCCGGCCCCTATGTCGGCCTCGACGGCAAGGCCGTGCAGCGCCTGATCGAACTCGGCCTCGTCAAGACCCGCGTCGCCGGCTACCAGCTCACCGACGAAGGGTTTGCGCTGCTTCGGGCGGAGTAGGCTCGATCTCACGCGTTAAGAGGCGTCGATCCTAGGGATCGATGCCACCTGCCGCCCGCTCCATTCACCTCTCCCTGAGGGAGAGGTCGACGGCGAAGCCGGCGGGTGAGGGTTTAGGGAACCATCCGGAGACGCCGTAGACCCTCTCCCGGACCTTCGGTCCGACCTCCCCCTCAGGGGGAGGTGAGAAACCCACTCGCACCCTGCGGCTCGGGCAATCGTCCGCCGTTCACGCAAGCAGATGCGCCTCAAACGTCGAGACTGATGACGTTCAGCGCGTTGTCCTGGATGAATTCGCGGCGCGGCTCGACGTCGTCGCCCATCAGTTTGGTGAAGAGGTCGTCGGCGGCGTCACAAGCTTCTTCACCTCTCCCTGAGGGAGAGGTCGACGGCGAAGCCGGCGGGTGAGGGTTTAGGGAACCATCCGGAGAGGCCGTAGACCCTCTCCCGGACCTTCGGTCCCACCTCCCCCTCAGGGGGAGGTGAGAATCCCATTTGCACCCGGCGGCTCGGGCAATCGTCCGCCGTTCGAGCAGGCAGATGCGCCTCAAACGTCGAGATTGATGACGTTCAGCGCGTTGTCCTGGATGAATTCGCGGCGCGGCTCGACGTCGTCGCCCATCAGTTTGGTGAAGAGGTCGTCGGCGGCGTCGGCTTCCTTGACGCGGACCTGCAGCAGCGAGCGGACGTTCGGGTCGAGCGTCGTTTCCCAGAGCTGGCTGGCGTTCATTTCGCCGAGGCCCTTGTAGCGCTGCATGGTGATGCCCTTGCGGCCGGCCGCGAACACGGCGTCGAGCAGCGAGCGCGGGCCGAAGATCGGCGTCAGCAGATCCTTGCGGCGATAGGTCGACGGGCGCTGGAACACTTCGCGCATCTTCGCCGAGAGGCTGTCGAGCTTGCGCGCATCGGCACTGTCGATCAGCGCCGCATCGATCATCGCCGCCTCGCGCACGCCGCGGACTTCGCGCTCAAACAGATAGCCGCCATCGCGGCCGAGCGTGCCGGTCCAGCCCTGCTCGGTCTCGTCGGAGATCGAATCCAGCCGTTCGGCCACAGTCTTCACCGCGGCGAGCGCCGCCTCCGGATCATTCATCACGGCGCTGGACAGCGCGCCGGCGATCGTCGCCTGCTCGACGAGGCGGCGGTCGTAGCGCGTGTGCAGCCCGTCGATGATGTGCTTGATCTGCCGCGCATCGTTGACGATCGAGGCAAGATCGGCGCCGGCGCGCACCTCGCCATTCTCAAGATGCAGCGAGGCGTCGTCGACGCCCTGATCGATCAGGTAGTCCTCGAAGGCGCGTTCGTTCTTCAGATACTGCTCCGAGCGGCCCTTGGTGACCTTGTAGAGCGGCGGCTGGGCGATGAAGATATGGCCGCGCTCGATCAACTCCGGCATCTGGCGGAAGAAGAAGGTCAGCAGCAAGGTCCGGATATGGGCGCCATCGACGTCGGCGTCCGTCATGATGATGATCTTGTGATAGCGCAGCTTGTCGGGCGCGAACTCATCTTTGCCGATCGACGTGCCCAAAGCGATGATCAGCATGCCGATCTGCTCGGACGAAAGCATCTTGTCGAACCGCGCGCGTTCGACATTGAGGATCTTGCCGCGCAGCGGCAGCACGGCCTGGTTCTCGCGGTTGCGGCCCTGCTTGGCCGAGCCGCCTGCCGAGTCGCCCTCGACGATGAAGATTTCCGACTTCGAGGGATCGCGCTCCTGGCAGTCGGCAAGCTTACCGGGCAGCGAGGCGATGTCGAGCGCGCCCTTGCGGCGGGTCAGCTCGCGCGCCTTGCGCGCGGCCTCGCGCGCCGTCGCCGCCTCGACCACCTTGGCGACAATCTGCTTCGATTCGCCCGGATGCTCCTCGAACCACATGCCGAGCAGGTCGTTGACGAGGCTTTCCACCACCGGCCGAACCTCGGAGGAGACCAGCTTGTCCTTGGTCTGCGAGGAGAATTTCGGATCCGGCACCTTGACCGAAAGCACCGCCGTCAGCCCCTCGCGGCAATCATCGCCGGTCAGCGACACCTTCTCGCGCTTCGAGATGCCTTCGCGATCGGCATAACCGGTCACCTGGCGCGTCAGCGCGGCGCGGAAGCCGGCGAGATGCGTGCCGCCGTCGCGCTGGGGGATGTTGTTGGTGAAGCAGAGCACGTTCTCGTGGTAGCTGTCGTTCCACCACATCGCCACTTCGACGGTGATGCCGTCGCGCTCGGCAGAGAGCCCGATCGGCGCCGGCAGAAGCGGATGCTTGGCGCGGTCGAGATAGCGCACGAACGCCTCGAGGCCGCCATCATAGATCAGCTCTTCGCGGCGCGGCTCGACGCCGCGGCGATCGGTCAAGACGATGCGGACGCCCGAATTGAGGAAGGCGAGCTCGCGCAGCCGGTGTTCCAGCGTGTCGAAATCGAACTCGACCTGGGTGAAGGTCTCCGTCGAGGGCAGGAAGCTGATCTCGCTGCCACTGCGCCCCTCGTTGGTCCCTGAGACGATCTGTGATTCGTAGGTGCCGGTGACGACAAGCGGCGCATCGGCATTGCCATGGGTGAAGCTCATCTCGTGGATCTTGCCGCCACGGCGGATCTTGAGCCTCAGCCAGGATGACAGCGCGTTGACGACCGAGACGCCGACGCCATGCAGGCCGCCTGACACCTTGTAGGAATTCTGGTCGAACTTACCGCCGGCATGCAGCTGGGTCATGATGACCTCGGCCGCCGAAATGCCCTCGCCGGTGTGGATATCGGTCGGAATTCCGCGCCCATTATCGGTCACGGCGCAGGAACCGTCGGGGTTCAGCGTGACGCTGACGAGATCGGCATGGCCAGCCAGCGCCTCGTCGATGGCGTTGTCGACGACCTCATAGACCATGTGGTGCAGGCCAGAACCGTCGTCGGTGTCGCCGATATACATTCCGGGGCGCTTGCGAACGGCATCCAAGCCCTTGAGCACCTTGATAGAATCGGCGCCATAAGCTTCTGAGGCATTGTCGCGGGCAATATCGGACATTCAGTCTTTCCTGGGTGGTCTCGCGATGCGCGCGCAAGCGTTGCGCGCGAGCATCGAATCGTAGGGCTAATCTATTGCTTCTTCTTCGAAATTGCACCTTTTGCCCTACGCCCGAAACACGGCGCGAAGGTGGCGGCGGCCGCGGCTGCCATCAGCGCTTGCGCCGGCGGAACGCGTGGCCGATGGTCGGCGTCTGCCGAACCCTGACGCGGGCGAGACGATGAGCCACGACATGATCCACTGGATCGATCATTTCCTAGCCAGCTACGGGCTGATCGTCGTCTATCTCGGCGTCATCATCGAGGGCGACAGCGTGCTGCTGGCGGCGGGCTTCCTCGCTCATCAGGGCGTGCTCCACCCCCTCGGTGTGTTCCTCGCGGCCTTCGCCGGCTCGCTGACGGGGGACCAGGTGCTCTATTATGTCGGCCGCTATGCGCGGGACTCCCGCTTCGTCAAGCGCCAGTCGTCGAAGCCCGCCTTTGTCCGCGTGCTCGACCTCATCACGCGCCACCGGGTTCTGTTTATTCTCTCGTTCCGCTTCATCTATGGCGTCAGGACGATCAGCCCGATCGCCATCGGCATCGCCGGGGTGCCACCGCTGCTCTATACGGCCCTCAATGTCACCGCTGCGGCGGTCTGGGCGGCGCTGATTACGACGATCGGCTATGTCTTCGGCCAATTGATCGAAACCTATTCCGGCCGCCTGCACGGGCTGGAGCACAAGCTCCTGATCGCGCTTGCGATCGGTGCGGTTTCGCTGGTGATCCTGCATCTGGCCCGCGGCGCGCTGATGAAGCGGCAGAGCCGGCCGCCGGAGCAAAAGCCCGATGGGGCTTAATTCGGCTCGGGCGTCTGATGGCGCTGCTTCGGCGTCTTGAGGCCGGACCAGCTCGCATTGATCTCGGCCCCGATCAGCACGACCAGCGCCGTGAACCACAGCCAGAGCAAGAAGATCACCGGGCCGCCGAGCGAGCCATAGGTGGCGTCATAGACGGCGAAGCGGGTCACATAGAACGAGAACAGCGAACAGCCGGGAAGCCAGATCAGCGTGGCTGCGATCGCGCCGGGCATCATGCGCCGCGCTCGACGCCAGGGTCCGCCGGGCTTTCGATGTGGCACGACGAAATAGATCGCCGAGATCGAGAGAAACGCGATCAGCGCGAGAATAGGCCAGCGGATGAGCAGAAGCGTCGCCGTGTTGGCGTAGGGCGTATGCAGCAGCGCCAAGGCAACCGGGACGGCCGCGATGACGGACAGCGTCAGGATGGCGAAGATCACCGCGCCGAGGGTCAGGCCGAGCGAAATCCCGATCGAGATGAAGATGTTGCGGTCATCGCGAACCTCATAAGCGAAATTGACACCGCTCATCAGCGCGGCGACGCCGGCGCGCGAGGACCAGAGTGCGATCGCAAGACCGATGAAGAGGCCGGCATTCAGCTGCGCCGGGCCCTTCAAGGCGAGGCCGGTGAGAAAATCGAGCACGATCGGCCGCGCCTCGTCGGGAAGGATCGAGGCGATCAAGGTCGCGTGCTTGGTGACGTTGCTGAGATCAAACACCAGGCCGTAAAGCGAAATGAAGATCGCCAGCGCCGGAAACACGGCAAGAAAGCCGTAGAACGCGACGCCGGCCGCGATCAGCGCGTCGTCATGGGCGATGAAGCGCGCAAAGACATCGGAAACGAGTTTCCAGGCCGTGATGTAGGCCGGCCGACGCGAGCTTGTCGAAAAGGACTGAGCGGCTGGCGCCGTATCGACGCCGCCGCGATCCTCCATTTCAGCCCGCATCTCCGCCATCCGGCCACCTTCAAATCAACCGCCTTGATCCTAGCAGAATGCGGTCGTGAGGCGACAGACCGGTTCAGCGCCGCCCGAGCGCGAAGCCGAATATCGCCGCCGCGACCGCAACGGCCGCCAACGCAACGAGCGGCTGCTCGGATGCGCCATCCGCGATGCGGCGGACGACCGCGCCGGACGCTTTGCCGGCGTCGCGGGCCTTGGCCTCGGCCTCATCGGCGAGGTCATGGAACACGCTGCGAACGGTCGCACCATTTTCGCGGGCCAAGCTCGCTGCTTCCGAAGCCGCCTTGCGCGCCGTGCGGCGGGCTTCCGATGACGCCGCGCCAGCGGCGGCGGCGATCCTGTCCGCGGCCTCCCGCATATCGCCGACGTCAAAATTGCTGGAATGGGCCATCACATGCTCCCGATGAACTGTTTCAAAAGCCCAACGCGCATCCGGAAGATTGGTTCATTCGGACCCTAGGGCGCCATAGCAACGCGATTGCGGCCCAGTCGCTTGGCGACATAGAGTGCGCTGTCGGCGCGATCGAACAAGGCCGAAAAACTGTGGTCACTGGCCGCCCTGCTGGCGGCGCCGACACTGATGCGGACCTCGATTGCCCGAATACCGGTCACGACCGGAGCCAGCTCGATCGTCGAGCGGAGCCTTTCGGCGATGGCCGCAACGGCTTCTGGCTCCGTGCCGGGCAGAAGGCAGGCGAATTCCTCGCCGCCGATCCGTGCGACATGGTCCCGCTCGCGCAGCGCTCCGCCGAGGCGAGCGCCCACCTGCGCCAGCACCGTGTCGCCGATGGCATGACCATGCTCGTCGTTGATCCGCTTGAAGAAATCGATGTCGATCATGATCAGCGCCATGGGGTCACCCTCGACGAAGGCCTCTTCGGCTGCCGCCTCGAAACTGCGGCGGTTGGCGAGGCCCGTCAGCGGATCCTGTCCGGCCAGGCGACGGAGGTCGGCCTCGACCATCTGCTGCGCCGTCACGTCGTGAAACAGCCAGATGCGGCCGCTGCGGCCATCGCCGAGCACCGGATGGCTGTCGACCTGCAGCACACGATCGCCAAGCTGCCACAGCAGTGTCGCGGCATAATCGAGCTCTGTGCCGAGCGAGCGATAATGCGCCGCCAGTTCGCCCGCGTTGGCACAGCGCTCGCGCAGCTGCCGCATCGCGGCCGCAAGGCTTGCCGGATCGACGACCCCGCGTCCAAGACCGAGCAGAGACGCGGCCAGTTCGTTGATCTGCGCCGCCCGGCCGGACCCGTCGATGACGACGATGCCAAGCGGCACGCTTTCAAAGAGATCGTGGAAGCGCGCCTCGACCTCGCGCATCAACAGGTTGCGCGCCGCAAGAGCTTCGCCGGCCGCGCGGCAGACGAGCGCAAGGGATTCGGCGCGTTCCGGTGTCCATTCGGGCCGTTCGGCATGCCAAAGCAACATGAGCGCCATGGTCTCGTCCGCCAACCGGGGTGGATAGGCCAAAAGCGCTGAACGGGCGACGCGGCCGGTGGCGAGCGTGACCGAAGCTGGCAGACCGATGCGCGCGGGCGAAAGCGGCGCGGCAGGCGCGGACGCTTCCCCCGACATCGCGGGCCAGCGGAAGGCAGGCAGCGGAAGATCAGGGTCGGCCGCGACGGGAATCGCGACGCCATCGCCACCGATCGAGACTGCGAGCACATAATCGGCACCGGCGCCGAGCCGACCGAGCCGCAGCAGGCTTGCCAGCCCATCGGGACCAGCGGGGTCCCGATGAGACCAATCAGGCTCTGTCACCATCGCTCTCCACGTTTCAGCCGATCTGCAGCGACAGTTGCTCGATCACCGCGTCCGGGCCCGTCAGATGAGGCAAATGCCCTTCGGCCTCGATCAAGGCGAAGGTCGAGCCGGCTATGGTATCATGGAGCCACAGAGCGGCCGCCTCGGGAACGGCTGCATCGCGCTTCGACTGGATGATATGGGTCGGCACCGTCAATTGACCGACCAATGCGCGCATGTCGGACTGAAAGATCAGACGCGCCATCTGAAGCGCTATGTCGGGCCGCATCTGGAAAAGGGTACGCGAAAACTCCCGGATCGCGCCCTCGTCGGCAACGCCGACGACAACCGGGGCGAAGCCGGCGCCCCAGCTCTGGAAGTTGCTCGCGATCGCCGCGAAAAGGGCCTCCAGCGCCTCCTCCTCGAAGCCGCCGTGATAATTGGTATCGTTGCGATAGCGGGCCGAGGCCCCGATCATGATGATCTTGCCGAAAACATCCGGCCGCGCCACGGCGGCGGCAGTGCCGATCATCCCGCTCACGGAGTGGCCGATATAGAGCGCGCCGCTGAGATCGAGTTCGTCGACGATGGCGAGGAGATCGTCGGCATAGCCGAACAGGGAGCCGTGTCTTCGCGGATCGAATGAGGCCGCCCCGTCGGGTCCTGCCCCGGCGAGGTCGAATGAGATGGTCCGGAAGCGGTCATCGAGCCAGGGCCGGATCAAGTCGAAAGAGGTCTGGTCGCTGCCGAATCCATGCGACAGGATCACGCTCCGCTGGCCGCGACCGGTGACGCGTCCGTGCCGCGCCTCGAAAACCGACATCGCCACCTCCGATTGCTGCGCCGCTCAGCTGGGATCTATAGCGCAGTGCGGCCGTGCCGGCGCGGTTTCAGCTGCGACGCGGTCAATTAAGTGCGAAGAGACCCGCGCCGGGTGGCTCATCCCCGCCGTTTCAGCCCCGCGGCGGATCGCTTTCACCTGGAATGAGCTCCATCGGCCAGATCTCCTGGACAAGGCCGACGGGATGGCTGTCGCTGAAGGCAGGCATGCTCGCGAGCAGGCCTTCCGCGAGGCGGCGGCCGAGATCGAACAGCGAGAAGCGGAAGCAGGTCAGCGCCGGCGACAGGAAGCGCGACTGCGGCGACTGCCGGAAACCGATGATCGCGAGATCTCGCCCCGGCACCAGCCCGAGTTCATGCAGACGTCGATAGATGCCGATCGCCATGATTTCGTTGACGAGCACGACGGCAGTCGGCCGGTCTTCGAGCGCCAGCAGGCGGTCGACGACGCGGTAGCCGCCCTCCTCATTGGTCTGGTCGGCCCGAACCAGCAGAGCCGGATCATAGGCGATACCATTGCTGGCAAGCGCCGCCCGATAGGCATCAGCGAAGACATAGCCGAGATTGACCTCGGTCGGCGGATTGACGATGCCGATGCGGCGATGGCCGCGTGCGACGAGACGGTTCACGGCCTGCGTCGCCGCAGCTTCGAAATCCAGATCGATCCAGGGATGCGTGCCGCCGGAGAGGCTGCGACCAAGCGCCATGAAGGGGACATCGCGCTCGATCAGATAATCGATCCGGCTGTCGTAACGCTGCGTCTGCGAAATGAACAACCCGTCGACGAATCGGCGCGACACCACGCGTCGGACATGATCGAGCGGATCCTGCTCGGCCGGGCAGAGCAGCACCACGAGATCGAGATGATGGGCTGCGAAAACGCGTTGCACGCCGTCATAGATTGTCGTGAAGAACGTGTCGCCGTGCTCGCTGGTCTCGTTGTTGGTCTCGACGATGAAGCCGATGGCATTGGTCGTGCCTTGGCGGAGGCTCCGTCCCGACTGATTGGGCACATAGCCAAGTTCGGCCGCCGCCTCGAAGACGCGCCGGCGCGTCTCAGCATTGACGTCCGAGCGCCCGTTCAGCGCCCGCGACACCGTGCCGATCGAGATGCCGAGATGCTTCGCCAGATCGCGGATGCTCACGCGGATGAATCCCCCCTCTTCGACGCCAGCCGCGCGGAAGCCGCCACGGCTCCGACGGGCGCAGCCACGCCCCCAAACGGGACTCCGAGCCCCGGGGCCCATTGGTCGGGCACAACGTCGCTCTTGACAAGGGGGAAGGGCTGATGTGTTCTTGTAAACGTTTACGGCGTCCTTGCGCTGCACCGAAAACGTTTGCAGCGCACCATTGAGATGCCGCGGGGAGGAGACCCGAGATGCAGCGTGCCGCCTTGATCGGTTGCGGAGCCATGAGTCGTGCCTGGTTCGAGGCCGCGAAGACGATCGATGGTCTCGAGATCGTCGGTGTTGCCGATATTGACGCGGAGAGGGCTGCCGCCCGTGCCGCCGAATTCGGCCTCGACGGCGCCGTGATCGCGACGAGCATCGAAGAGCTGCTGGCCAAATCCTCTCCCGAAATCGTTTTCGACGTCGTCGTTCCCGGCGCCCGCCACCATGTCGTCTCCGCCGCGCTCGCCGCCGGCTGCCATGTGCTGTCGGAAAAGCCAATGGCCGGGACGCTCGACGAGGCGCGCGACCTGGTCGAGCGCGCCCGCGCCGCTGATCGGCTGCATGTCGTGATCCAGAACCGCCGCTACCTCGAGGCGCCGCGCCGCATCCGCCGCGCAATCGCCTCGGGCGCGATCGGCGCCGTGACCAGCATTCATTGCGATTTCTTCCTCGGACCGCATTTCGGCGGCTTCCGCGAGGAGATGGAGCATGTCCTGCTGCTGGACATGGCGATCCACACTTTCGACGCCGCGCGCTTCCTCTCCGGGCAGCAGCCCGAGGGCGTTTATTGTCGCGAGTGGGAAGCGGCCAACAGCTGGTACCAGCAGGGCTCGTCCGCCGCCGCTATCTTCGAGTTCGGCGACGGCGTCATCTTCAATTATCGCGGCTCCTGGTGCGCCGAAGGGCTCGGCACCAGCTGGGAGAGCGCCTGGCGCATCGTCGGCACCAAGGGGACGCTGACCTGGGACGGGCATGACGACATCCGGGCCGAAATCGCGACGGGCGCGAGCAACGGCCTGTTTTCCGAGGTGGCCGCAGTCGAGATCCCTCCCCTCGATCCGTCGGACCGGACGGGCGGCCACCTCGGCCTCATCCAGGACTTCATCGCGGCGACGCGCGGTGGGCCGGAGCCGGAAACGGTCGGCCACCAGAATATCCGCAGCCTCGCTATGGTGTTCGGCGCCATCGAAAGCGCCACGTCAGGCCGCCGCGTCGATATCCGCATCTAGAGGCCGCCGCCCGCGCAGGCGTGGCGACAGCCATTGACGTTTCCATAAGGAGCAGTCGGTGACCAATCCCCTTCTCGACATCCGCATCGGCACCATGATCAAGGGCAACGCGGCCGATCCCGCTGCCTATGTGCGCGAGATCCTGCCGCTCGGCTTCGAGTCGATCGAGCCGTTCTTCTGGCAGACCATCGGCGGCAAGGACATTCCGAAACTTGCGGCTGAGCTCAAGGAAGCGATCGGCGATCATGACGTCGTCATCGACACGCTCGGCATGTTCGGCAATCCGCTCGAGGACGGCGATCTGGACCGCCAGACGCTGGACGGCTGGAAGACGCTGATCGACAACGCCCATCTCTTCGGCGCCAAGACGATCGCCGGCTTCACCGGCCGCGTCCGCGGCAAGTCGATCGAGGAAAGCCTGCCGCGCTACAAGGCGGTCTGGAGCGAGCTTGCCAAGCGCGCTGCCGACAAGGGCGTGCGCCTCGCCTTCGAGAATTGCGCCATGGACGGCAACTGGGCCACCGGCGACTGGAACATCGCGCATAATCCCGACGCCTGGGAGCTGATGTTCAACGAGACGCCGGACGACAATATCGGGCTCGAATGGGAGCCCTGCCATCAGATGGTCTATCTGATCGATCCGATCCCGCAGATCCGCAAATGGGCGCCGAAGTTCTTCCATATCCATGGCAAGGACGCGACCATCCGCTGGGACGTGATCCGGGAGAGCGGCGTGTTCGGCAAGCATCCGTTCGTGCAGATGCGCTCGCCGGGCTTCGGCGACAGCGACTGGACGCGCGTCATCAGTGAGCTGCGCCTCGCCGGCTATAGCGGCACGATCGACATCGAAGGCTGGCATGATCCGGTCTATCGCAATGCCCTCGAAATGACCGGGCAGGTGCGCTCGCTCAATTATCTGAAGGACGCGCGCGGTGGCGCCGTCTTCATTCCCGACCCCAAGTGATCGCATTCGCCGGCCGTCCGGCCGGTGATGAGCGCGCTGCCTCAAGCGGCGCGCTCGATGCCCAGGAGGGGGCATCGAGCTCTTCAGTGAAACTCCGGAGGAGAAAACATGTCAAAGACAGCCATGCTGCTGGCCGGCGCGATCGGGCTCCTGGGCTCGACCGTCCTCGCCTCAGCCGAGGACGTGACGCTCGACGTCTGGACGATCGACCGCGAGTCGGACCCAGGCTACATGTATGTGATGGCGCAGGAGTTCCAGAAGCTCCATCCCGACATCAAGTTCAACATCAAGCATGTCGAGTTCGCGGACTGGGCGAATGACATCACCCGCGCCGTTGCGACCGGCACGGCGCCCGACGTCGCCTATGTCGACAATCCGAACACGCCGTTCCTGTCGTCGAAGGGCGCGCTGCTCGACATCTCGCCCTATATCAAGGATTCGAAGATCGTCGACACCGCGAAGATCTTCCCGGGCCCGCTCTCGACCGTCACCTGGAAGGACGGGATCTACGGCCTGCCGCGCGGCTCGAACACGATCGCGCTCTACTACAACAAGGACATGTTCAAGGCCGCCGGCCTCGATCCCAACAAGCCGCCGCAGACCTGGGCCGAGCTCTATGAGACGGCAAAGAAGCTGACCGACTCGGCGAAGAACGTTTATGGCCTCGCCTTCTCCGCCAATGCGAACGAGGAGGGAACCTTCCAGTTCCTGCCCTGGATCCAGTCGACCGGCGGCAATTTCGACAAGGTCAACGGCGAGGGTGCCGTCAAGGCGCTCGAGCTCTGGCAGAAGATCATCGACGAGAAGATCGCCTCGCCCGACACGCTGATCCGCGGCCAGTACGACTCGTTCGCCACCTTCAACGCCGGCAATGCCGCCATGGCCATTTCCGGTCCGTGGGAGCTGCCGCGTATGACGAAGGACGCGAAGTTCGACGTCGGCGTAACGCTGCTGCCGATCGAGAAGGAAGGCGACAAGCGCGCCTCGGCGCTCGGCGAAGGCAACAACGTGATCTTCGCCAAGACGAAGCATCCGAAAGAAGCCTTCATGTATCTCGAATACATGTACTCGCAGATGCCGCGCGTCTGGAACGAGTTCGGCTTCGTTCCGTCCTACCCGGTCGACGTCAAGGATCCGAAGTGGCCGTCTGAATATGCCGTCTTCATCGAGTCGATGAAGTATGCGCAGGCTCGCGGCCCGTCGCCGGACTGGGCGAAGATCTCCAAGGCGATCTCGACCGCGATCCAGCAGGCGCTGACGCATCAGGCGGATGCCCAGACTGCCCTCAACACGGCGCAGACGACGATCGACGGCATCGTCAAGAAGTAAGGCGAACGGCCCCCGGCACGTGCTGCCGGGGGCCGTTTTCCATCCGCATCCGGCCGGTGCGCATTTTCGCGCGGCCAATTTCAGGTTCCAGACGTCTCCCGGAGACAGCGCGCATGTCGGCCCTTTTCCGCAATCTGCGCGACGGCCAGGGCTTCGATACCCTGCTCGCTTTGCTTGCGCTCGCCTATCTCCTGGTGTTTTCGGCCTTTCCGCTCGTCTACAATATCCTGATGTCGTTCCAGGAAGTGGACATGTTCAGTCTCGCTTCGCTGGTCCGGCCATTTGTCGGCCTCGCCAACTACAAGGCGCTGTTCGCCTCGCCGGATTTCTGGCCGGTGATCTGGAACACGGTGGTGTTCGTCGGCCTCTGCATCATCTTCCAGCTCGCGATCGGCTTCGGCCTCGCTCTGTTCTTCCAGCAGGACTTCCCCGGCGGCAGCTATCTGCGCGGGCTGTTCCTCGCGGCCTGGATCATGCCGGCGCTGGTGGCGGGCGCGGTCTGGAAATGGATCTTCGCCGGCGATTTCGGCGTGCTCAATTATCTGCTGCAGTCGGCAGGCCTGATCCACGACAAGGTCTTCTGGCTCTCCAATCCGCAGATTTCGCTCTATTCGGTGATCATCGCCAATATCTGGCTCGGCATCCCCTTCAACATGATCCTGCTCTCGGTCGGCCTCGCCGGCATCCCGAAGGACATGTATGAGGCTGCGGCCCTTGACGGCGCCAATGCCTGGCAGCGCTTCTGGCACATGACGCTGCCGATGATGCGCTCGACCATTGGCGCGGTCGTTTCGCTCGGCATCATCTTCACCCTGCAGCAGTTCGACCTGTTCGCCTCGCTGACCCAGGGTGGACCGGCCAATGCCTCGAATGTCGCGCAATACTGGTCGTGGCAGCTGTCGTTCCAGATCTACGACATCGCCTCCGGCAGCGCCGTGTCCTGCCTCATGCTCGGCTTCGTCATCATCGTCGCCGTGATCTATGTCCGCTCCACCCGCCACGAACACCGGGCCTGAGGCACGATCATGAAGCGCTATCTGCTGCTCGCCCTCGCGATCCTGTTCCTCGCGATCTACCTGTTTCCGCTCTACTGGATGTATCTGACGGCGTTCAAGCCATCGACGGAGACCTTCGTCTATCCGCCGACCTTCTGGCCGGGCAACCCGCAGTTCAACTTCGTCGATGTCTTCGTCGGCAAGAAGATGGGCAGCTATCTGACGAACTCGCTGCTCATCGCCTTGGGCACCACGGCGATCGCCGCCTTCTTCGGAACGGGTTGCGCCTATGCCCTCTCGCGTGTCCGCAGCCTCGGCATGGACATCGTCCTGTTCCTGATCCTGATGATGCAGGTCCTGCCCTCGTCGCTGATGGCGACGCCGATCTTCGTGCTGTTCAACCAGGTCGGCCTGATCGCGACTCCGCGCCTTGCTGTGATCCTCGCCCAGGCTGCCAAGGTGCTGCCGCTCTATATCGTGCTCACCCGCACATCCTTCATGCAGATCCCCAAGGAGCTCGAGGAGGCGGCCCGCGTCGACGGCGCAACGCGCCTCGGCGCCTTCCTGCGCATCGCGGTGCCGCTCGCCCGCAACGGCATCCTCGTCACCTCTGTGCTGATCTTCCTGCAGTCGTTCGGCGAGTATGTCTATTCGCGCTCCATGATCTCGGAGGAATCGCTGCAGACCGCTACCGTCGGGCTCATGAACTTCATGGGACCGAATACGACGGACTGGAACGGGATCATGACCTACTCGGTCATCTATGTGACGCCGATCCTGCTGGTTTTCGTCCTGCTGCAGCGCAAGATCGTCAGCGGGCTTACGGCTGGGGCCCTGAAGTAAACGAACGGCCGGCATCGGGGATGAGATGCGTCTCGACGCTGCCGACCGGCAAGCCGAGACGGAAGATGGTGCCCCGGCTGAGCAGGGCGCCGCTGGCGAGGCGGATGATCCTGTCCTCGCAATGCAGCCTCAGGGGCGACTTGCCGCGCTGCTTCAGCCAGATGTCGTAGGACAGGCGGATCACGTCGCCGTCGATCTGCAGCTTGGCCGGCGCTGCGAGATCCTGTCGCTCGCCGACATAGCGTCCGGGCCCGGTCTTCCGAAAACGCCAGGTGCGCCGGTCGGTCTCGCCGTCATCGAAGCGAAAGAACTGGTCGAGCTCGAAGATGCCGGCGCTTTCGCGCCCCGTGGTCCAGACCAGAAAGCCGCGGTCGAGGCCGATGGCGCGGCTGACGAGGCGGCCCCGCCCGATCGCCTTGCCGTGGAACGCGGCTTCGAAAGAGGTCTGCGGAGCTGGATCGCTTGTCGCGGCCGAGGCGGGCGGGCCGGCAAGGCAAAGCGCAGCCGCCATCGCCATCATCAGCCTGCGCATCACCGGCTCCTCACTTCGCCTCGCCCCGCATCGGGGCTACTGAGGGGATGAAGCCAATTTCCGACCGATTGATGGCCGCGGCGCCCGAAGCTGGCGCCGAGGCTCAGGCAGCGTTCGAGGCAGCCGCGCCGCCGTTCAGGACGGCATAGAGCGCCGCCTGATCGCTGGAGGCGCGCAGCTTCGCGGCAAGGCCGGGTTCGCGCAGCAGACGCGCGATGCGGGCGAGCGCCTTCAGATGATCGGCGCCGGCGCTTTCGGGCGCCAGCAGCAGGAAGACGAGGTCCACCGGCTGGTCGTCGAGCGATTCGAAATCGATCGGCTTGGCGAGGCGCGCAAAAATGCCATGAATCCGCTTCAAGGAGCGGATCTTGCCATGTGGAATGGCGATGCCGTTGCCGACACCGGTGGAGCCGAGACGCTCGCGCTGCAGCAGCGTGTCGAAAATCTGGCGTTCGTCGAGGCCGGTCTGGCGGGCGGCACGTTCGGCCAATTCCTGCAGGGCCTGCTTCTTGCCGTTCGCTTTCAGCGCCGGAATGATCGCGTCCGGGCTGATGAGATCGCTGAGGTCCATGACTTGGTTCAAAATGCCTCGTTCAAACCTTGGGTATTTGGCCCAGCTTCCCGGCGCGCGCTGGTGAGGCGCGCCGGGCAATGAGCCGATCTTATGCGCAATCAGGGAGCGACGGAATCCCCCTTGGCCGCCTGGGCCGGGTCGATCCATCCGATATTGCCGTCGCGACGGCGATAAACGACGTTGACGCCGCCATGACCGGCATGGCGGAACACCACGACGGCCGCGTCGGAGAGGTCCATCGCCATCACGGCGCCGGACACCGACAGCGTCCGGAGCGACTTGGTCTCCTCTGCGATCACCATCGGGCTGTAGTCGGAGGCGAGTTCCTCGTCGGCCTCGGGCGTGGCAGCGAGCACGGTATAGCTCGCATCCTCGTCCGGCACGACGCGGACCTCGTGATGATGATCCTTGAGGCGCCGCTTGTAGCGCCGCATCTGCTTTTCGATCCGCTCGGCGGCCTGTTCGAAGGTCGGATAGATCTCGTGGCCCCGCCCTTCGGCCTGCAGGTCGAGGCCGCTATCGAGATGCAGCGCGCAATCGACACGATAACCCGCGCCGTCGCGCTCGAGCACGACACGACCGGAAAACCCGCCATCGAAATATTTGTCGACAACGGCGCCGACACGGGTTTCGACATGGGTGCGATAGGCGTCGCTGATCTCGATATGCTTGCCGGAAATGCGGAGAGACATGGGAGCACGTACCTTTCGACGTCGTTGCGTTCCAGGGCCCGGCTCGCAAGCGAACCGTTGCCCCGTCGGGCACGTCGCCGATTTCGGCCTCGTCCGGACCCCTTCAACGGCCGGAGTTTCATCCGGTCCCGAGGCCCAAAACGCCGTCCAGCGCCGCGCCCTTCTAGTGACGGCCGGTGCCAAAGTCAATGAAACCCGGCTATCCCGGCCATCATCCTCTGAAGCTGGGCATCCGTCGAGGGCGAGACAAGGGTAAAGCGCTTGGGAGGGTCGCCGCCGCGTCAGCGCGCCGACGATGCCTCGGCCAGTTTTTCGCGACGACGCTGGACCGAGGAGGGAATACGCAGCGCTTCCCGATACTTGGCGACCGTGCGGCGGGCGATGTCGATGCCGGACTCGCGCAGCAGCTTGACGAGCGTGTCGTCGCTGAGAACGTCATCCGCGCTCTCGGCATCGATCAGGCTGCGGATGCGGTGGCGCACCGATTCGGCCGAATGCGCCTCGCCGCCTTCCGATGAGGCGATCGCCGAGGTGAAGAAATATTTGAGTTCGAAGATGCCGCGCGAGGTCGCCATATATTTGTTGGACGTCACGCGCGAAACCGTGGACTCATGCATTCCGATCGCCTCGGCGACCGTCTTGAGGTTCAGCGGCCGCAGGTGGCGGACGCCATGCGTTAGGAAGCCGTCCTGCTGGCGGACGATCTCGGTTGCAACCTTCAGGATCGTCTTGGCGCGCTGGTCGAGGCTCTTCACCAGCCAGTTGGCCGTCTGCAGGCAATCGGCGAGGAAGGCGCGCTCGGCGTCCTGCTTGGGCGCGCGGACAACACTTGCCATATAGGTCTGGTTGACGAGAACCCGCGGCAGCGTCTCGGTGTTCAGTTCGATCAACCAGCTGCCATCCGGCGCGGCGCGCACGATGACATCGGGGACGACAGGCTGCACCGGCGCGGACCCAAAGGAGGCGCCCGGCTTCGGATCGAGCGCGCGCAGCTCCTGCAGCATGTCGGCGAGATCCTCGTCGTCACAGGCGCAAATGCGCTTCAGCGCCGCAAAATCACGGCGCGCCGCAAGATCGAGATGGTTGATCAGCGCCAGCATCGAGGGGTCGAGCCGGTTGCGATCGGCCAGCTGCAGGGCGAGGCATTCGGTGAGCGTGCGGGCGCAGATGCCGGTCGGCTCGAAGCCTTGCAGGATGGCCAGCGTCTGCTCGACCAACTCCAGCGACGCGCCGAGCCGTTCGGCCACGGTGCCGAGATCGCCGCGGATATAGCCGGCCTCATCGACCTCGTCGATCAGCGCATGTCCGATCAGCCTCATCGTCGGATCGGTGACCGCAAGGCCGAGCTGATCGGCGAGATGATCGGTGAGCGACTTCTCCTCGGCGACGAAGGCCTCGAGATTGTAGTCCTCGGAGTTCGCCTGCTGCCGTCCGGGCTGGGTGGACCAGGGGTCGCCGCCACCCGATTGGGGCATCGTCTCGCCCGCGACCTGACCGTGATCGTCGGGAAAGACATTGGAGAGGTCCGTATCGAGCCGCTCGGCGATCGCATCAGGCGATGTTTCGAGCCGGGTCTCGAGCCAGTCTGTGCGCTCCTCGCCGGCATCGGCAGGGGCGAAGCCTTCCGTCTCGATCGAAGCCTTGTCGGGTCCGGCGATGACGCCGTCGCCGTCGTCGCGCTCGTCGCGTTCGAGCAACGGATTACGCTCAAGTTCGGCGTCGACATAGGAAATCAGATCGAGATTGGACAGTTGCAGCAGCTTGATCGCCTGCATCAACTGCGGCGTCATCACCAGCGACTGGGTCTGCCGGAACTCGAGCTTCGGTGAAAGCGACATTGGTACGCGGCGGCCTCAGAAACTGGTCCAACTCTTGCTTGGCACCATCTTTGGTACCGCAAGCCGGGCCACCTTCAAAGCGTAAACTGTTCGCCAAGGTAAAGACGGCGAACCTCGGGGCTGGCCACGATGTCGCTGGGCCGGCCCTCCATCAGAACCTCGCCGGAGTGGATGATGTAGGCGCGGTCGATCAGGCCAAGCGTCTCGCGCACATTGTGATCGGTGATCAGCACGCCGATGCCGCGCGCCGTCAGATGGCGCACCAGCGCCTGGATGTCGCCAACCGCAATCGGATCAATGCCGGCAAAGGGTTCGTCGAGCAGCATGAAAGCCGGTCGGCTCGCCAGCGCGCGCGCAATTTCGCAGCGCCGCCGCTCGCCGCCCGAAAGCGCGATGGCCGGCGATTTGCGGAGGTGAGAAATATGAAATTCCTCAAGCAGCGAATCGAGCTCCGCTTCGCGGCGGCCGCGATCGGGCTCGACCACCTCGAGCACGGCGCGAATGTTCTGCTCGACTGTCAGGCCGCGGAAGATCGAGGTCTCCTGCGGCAGGTAGCCAATGCCGAGCCGGGCGCGCCGGTACATCGGCAGGCCCGTGACGTCATGGCCGTCGAGTTCGATCATGCCCTGATCGGCCTGCACGAGGCCGGTGATCATGTAGAAGATCGTGGTCTTGCCGGCGCCGTTCGGACCAAGCAGCCCGACCGACTCGCCCCGCGCCACCGCGAGGCTGGCCGAATGCACGACGCGGCGGCGGCGATAGCTCTTGCCGAGGCCGCGCGCGACCAGCCAGCCGGGGCCGCCGGCATTCGCGGCATAGCGCGTCACCGGCGCCGGCTCGGCGATCATCTCGCCATAGGAATCCTGTTCGGCGTCGTCGCCACGCATGGGGCCAGCCACGATCAGCAGCGCTCCGACCGGTCGGCCTTAGCCGGGCTCAAAGGAAACACGCTCAATTGGTCTTCGCCGGCGCTGCAGGAGCGGGCGAGCCGGGGGCGCCGGGGGTTGCGCCGGGCGTGAAGACGCCCTTGATGCGGCCGCCGGCCTTCTGGTCGACGCGCGCCTTGCCGGACACCATGTCCCATGTGAGCTTGTCGCCGGTGATGACATTCGGCCCCTGGCTCAGGACGACATTACCGGTCAAGGTGACCTGCTTCGCGAGCATGTCGACAACGCCATTGTCGCCGGTGGCGGTCTGGTCGCCGGAGTTGACATAGACCTTGCCGCTCGCCTCGATGCGGGTGAAGCTCCCGGCGCCGGGCATGACGTCGCTTCCAGGCGCAGGCTTGGCACCGGGCGCGGGCTTGTCGTTCGAGGAATAGATCGCGATCTTGCCCGCCTTCAGCACGGAATCGCCGCGCGTCACGGTGACGTTTCCGGAGAAGGTCGAGACCCGCAGTCCGTTCTTTTCCTGCACGTCGAGCGCATCGGCCTCGACATTCACAGGTCCCTTTTCGTCGGACTGGAAACCCTTGAACATCTCGCCCGTCGTCTGGGCACGGGCGGCGGCGCCTGCAAACATCAGAGGCACGGCAAGGGCGAGAGCGAAGCAGAGACGCGTGGTCGAAGAGGTCATTCGGTCACCGAGGGAGCTGCGCGTTGGCCAGGCTGGGACGATTCGGCCGGTATCGAATAGGTTACCTTTACCCCATTCAGAAACGAGATGCGCTGTCCACGATCACGCACCTCTACGCCATTCGCCTTGATCTCGCTTCCCTCCGAACGGAACGAGAGCGGCTTGGCCGAACTCATGGTTCCTGACTTCAGATCGATATCGGCGGTTTCGAGCGCGCCTTCGATGCCCGTCGTCGTCTTGAAGGTGATCGTGTCGTTGAGCACGATCCGCTCGGCATCGGAATAATAGGTGCCGGAACGGGCCAGAACGCGGGCACTATCGTCATTGCCCATGCCAATGGTCGCGCCGATATTGTGCAGCGTGACGACCTTGGTGTTCTGCAGCGACTGCTCCGCGCGGTCGGCCCTCAGCTCATAGGTCCGGCCGCCGCCGAGATAGCCGGAGACATGCGGGTCCTGCATCACGATCGAGTTATTCGACACATCGATCGAGCTTGCCCCGAAGCTCGGCGGCAGGCTCGGCATGATATAAATATAGACGACGATCAGCACGATCGCGGCGACGCTGACGGTCGGGAGCAACACCTTGAGCGCACGCACGCGCGCGCTGTGGCGCTGCGCTGCGCGATAGCGCGCGTCGATCTCGGCGCGGGTCTGGTCGAACCAGCCGTAATCCTCGCCGTCTCCGACCGTCTCCGGCGTCGAACTCATGCACTCTCCATCGGCTGGGCCGCATCAAGTCCATGTATATAAGGCGTTCCTGCGGCAACCGCAGCGATGTAGATCACTCGATCCTGTCACGAATGCGAGAATATGTCCTCTTCGGGCCAACCCGCCAGGTCGAGCGCGGCCCGGGTCGGGAGAAAGTCGAAGCAGGAGGCTGCGATTTCCGTGCGGCCCTCGCGCGCCAGCATCGTCTCGAGCCTCGCCCGCAGCGCATGCAGATAAAGAACATCCGACGCCGCATAGGCGATCTGGGCGTCGCTGAGCGTTTCAGCCGCCCAGTCTGAGCTCTGCTGCTGCTTGGAAAGATCGACGTCGAGCAGCTCGCGCGCGAGATCCTTGAGGCCGTGGCGATCGGTATAGGTGCGGGTCAGCCGCGACGCGATCTTGGTGCAGAAGACCGGCGCCACCGTGACGCCGAATGCCTTCGAGAGCACTGCAACGTCGAAGCGGGCGAAATGGAAGATCTTCGTCACCTCCGGATCCGCGAGCAGGCGGACGAGGTTGGGCGCTTCGGTCTGGCCCTTGGCGATCTGAACGACATCGGCGCTGCCATCGCCCGGCGAGAGCTGGACGACGCAGAGACGGTCGCGGTGCGGATGCAGGCCAAGGGTCTCGGTGTCGATCGCAACCGAACCCTGATAGCGCGAGAGATCGGGCAGGTCGCCGCGATGGAGGCGAATCGTCATGGCGGAAAAGTCCTGAGAAAAGGCGCCACAAGGCGCGAAAGCATGCTGCCTGTCCCTCTATCGAAGGCGCGGCTATTCTGCAATGACGCGTGAGGGCGCCACTCGCCCGGGCCAGAAGGAGACGATCAGCATGGTGGAGCTAGCCGGCGCCGCGGCGCCGAAACCGGTTCGTTGGGGTATCCTGAGCACGGCGCGCATCGCCCGCCAGCGCATCGTTCCGGCGCTGCTCAAGAGCCCTTCGGCTGAGGTCGCAGCCGTCGCGTCGCGGTCGGAGGCAAGCGCCCGTTCTTTTGCCGAGCCGTTCGGCATCCCCAAGGCCTATGGCAGCTATCAGGACCTGTTCGACGACCCCGAGATCGACGTCATCTACAACGCGCTGCCGAACCATCTCCATCTCGAGACGACGCGGGCCGCGCTGGCCGGCGGCAAGCATGTTCTGGTGGAAAAGCCGATCGGCATGAGCCGCGCGGAGGCAGTGGCGCTGAAGGAAGCCGCGGGGCCGCTCATCGTCGCCGAAGCCTTCATGATCCGCCATCACCCGCAATGGCACCGCGTCGCCGAGATCATCGCAGAGGGCCGCATCGGCCCTGTCAGGATGATGCAGGCCTTCTTCTCGTTCCTCAATGTCGATCCCGCCAATATCCGAAACCGGCCCGAGACCGGCGGCGGCGCGATGCTCGATATCGGCTGCTATGCCATCTGTGCGGCCCGCTTCATCTTCGGGACGGAGCCGCTGCGCGTGCTCGCGCTCATCGACCGTGATCCGGCCATGAAGACGGACCGCACCGACACGATCATCGCCGACTTCGGAGACGGCCGTCAGTTCTCGGCGATGCTCTCGACGCAGACCTTCCGCCACCAGCGCGTCGGCATTGTCGGCACGCTCGGCCGGATCGAGATGGCGACGCCCTTTTCGGCGCCGACCGATGTGGAATCGAGCTTCGGCATCGACGTCAAGGGACCCGGCGAACCGCTCGAGACCATCCTGGTGCCGCCGGTCGACCAATACCAGCTTCAGGTCGAGGCCTTCTCGCGCGCCGTCGCCGGAACAGGCCCGTGGCACTATGGCGTCGATGACGCCATCACCAACATGGCCGTGCTCGATGCACTCTTTCGTTCGGAGCGCTCCGGCGGCTGGGAGACCCTCTAGAGGGCTGCTTGAACCCGTCGCCGCCGCCCCCATATAGCGGGGTGCGGGCCATGATCCCGCCGGATGCCTCCATGAGGGTCCGAATGCAAGGTCGCTTGGTGGAAGGACTTTGTGATGTCGCGTGTTTCAGCGTTTTCGAGCCCGCTTCTGCTCGGCTTCGACGAGATCGAGCGTGCCCTGGACAGGGTCGCCAAAGCGTCGGGCGACGGGTATCCGCCCTACAATATCGAGCGGATCGCGAAGAGCGACGCGCAGGACGAATGTCTTCGGATCACTCTGGCGGTCGCGGGATTCTCGCGCGAGTCGCTTGAGGTGACGGTCGAGGAGAACCAGCTCGTGATCCGTGGCCGACAGGTCGATGATCGCGAGCGGATCTATCTTCATCGCGGCATTGCCGCGCGCCAGTTCCAGAAGACCTTCGTCCTCGCCGATGGCATCGAAATCAGTTCCGCCGAATTGAAGGATGGGCTGCTCGCCATCGATCTCACGAGACCGACGCCGGAGCGGATCATCCGCAAGATCGAAATAGGGGTTCGCGACTGATCCCGACCTCGCTCATTTTGAGGAGACATTGTCATGTCTGAAGCACGTATCGTGATGTCACCTGAACATTTCGCCGGCCTCGGCAGCGGCCAGATCGCCTTCGTGAAGTCGGTCCAATCGGAGCAGATCCGCCAGCTCTTCCCCGACGCGCCGCAGCTCGCCCCCGGCCAGACCTTCTGGGCGCTGCTTGACGCCGCGGGCGCGCCGCTGATGGTTTCCGACAGCCGAGACGCCGTCGTGATGAACGCCCGCGAGAACGATCTCGAGGCCGTCAGCCTGCATTGACGCGAAAAGGAGGCCAGCCGGCGACAGCCGGATGGCCTTCGCCGCGCGCCGCCGGCCCACGTTTGCCTTCTCCATCGAGTGATTCGGCCTGGCTCAGCCGCGGCTCAACGCGCCCAGACCACGACCGAGACGCCCTCGGCCTCATCGAGCACGACCGGATCGGTCGGGTGCAGTCCGTGGCTCGCCAGCAGCCGTTCCGCCGACCCGGCAGCCCAGGCCCGCGTGAACACCGGCACGCCGCCCGGCAGGCGGATCGAGCTCTTGCGGACGAGGTGGAAAGCGTCGAAGCCGAGGCTGAGGAACAGATCATTGACGCGCCGTCCGCCCGGCACGGCTATGAGCCCGCCCTCGGGGGCCGCCATCTTCAACGCTTCCCCCAATGAGGCCTGGCCCGGATTCCACCACCAGCCGTCATCCCTCAACTCGATCCCGGCGGCCTGCGACGAGACGATCATCCGCCGCCGGCCCGGTTGGTTCGGGAAGGCATGATGGCCGACGCGGCCAACGACATGCAGCGTGGCCCGATCGAGCTCCGCCTGAAAACGGCGCCAGTCTGCCGCGCTTTTCAGGGCGTCGGGCATGGTGCCATCGGCATTGGCAATGCAATCATCAGCCGAGACGATCGCGTGGCCGTGTATCTCGTAGCGCGGCATGAACTATCTCTGTTCCGCTCACTCCGAAGGGGAGAAATCCCTCCGAGTTTTTGCCCTGGCGTCGCCGGGCGACCGCACCTCGATCGGATCACGCCATGATCCGCTCACGTCCTCACGCCCTGAGAACAGCCCCCGTCGCCTTCGACACCTGCGCGATAAGGCGGGCCGAGACGGCATCGATCTCCTGGTCGGTCAGCGTCCGATCGCTCGGCCGCAACGTCACCTCGATCGCCACCGACTTCTTGTCGGCCCCGATCGCATCGCCCTCGAAAATATCGAATACGACGGCACCTGCGATCAACGCCTTGTCGGCGGAGAGCGCGGCCCGGACGATCCGCGCCGCTTCGACGCCGCGATCGACGACGAAGGCGAAATCGCGCGTCACCGACTGGAATGGCTGCGCCTCCAGCGGCGGCTTGGTGCGGGTCGGCCGTGCGCGCGGCGCCGGCAACTGATCAAGGATCAGCTCGAAGCCGGCGAGCGGACCGGCGACGTCGAGCGCCTCCAGCGTCTCCGGATGGAACTCGCCGAACCAGCCGATAACGGTCTGGGGACCGAGCTGGATCGTGCCCGACCGTCCGGGATGGAACCAGCCGGGGGCACCCGCGACGATCTGGAACTTGTCGACCGGGGCACCGAGCGCCTCGAGCAGCGCCAACGCGTCGGCCTTGGCATCGTAGACCGAGACTGCGCGCGCCGCGTCCTGCCAATTCCGGCCGCTGCCCTTGACCGAGGCGGTGCCGCGGCGCACGCCGCTTGCCGCGATCTTCTGGTCTTCAGGCCTGATGCCGCGGAAGATCTGGCCGACTTCGAACAAAGCGACATCGCCGGTGCCGCGATCGGCATTGCGCTGCGCCGCCAGCACGAGGCCGGGCAAGAGGCTCGGCCGCATGTCGGACATGTCGGACGAAATCGGATTGGCAAGCGTCAGCGCGGGCGAGCCGCCGCCGAAGGCGCTGGCAGCGGCATGGCCGAGGAACGACCAGGTGACGGCCTCGACAAGGCCGCGCGCCGCGAGCGCACGCTTCGCGCGTCGGGTGCGCAGCTGGATCAATGTCAACACCGGCCGCGTCACATCGTCGGATTTCGGCAGCGGCGTTGCCGGAACACGGTCGATACCGATGATCCGCACGACTTCCTCAACCAGATCGGCCTTGCCGCCGATATCCGGCCGCCAGGACGGAACGCCGACCGTCAGCGCGGGCGCATCGCCGCTGACATGGAAGCCGAGCGCCGTGAGCACCGCGCGGATTTCCTCGACGCTCGGATCGATACCGGCGAGGCGTCTCACTTCCGAAACCGGGAAGGCGAGCACAAGGCGCGGCTCCGGCACGGCGCCGGCGAGGACGACTTCGCTCGGCGTACCGCCACAGAGATCGACGATGAGAGCCGTGGCGAGATCGAGCCCCGGCAGCATGAAGGCCGGGTCGACGCCACGCTCGAAACGGTAGCGCGCGTCGGAATTGATGCCGAGCTTACGCCCCGTCTGGGCAATGTTCAGCGGCTCCCAAAGCGCGGACTCGACTAGCACATCGACCGTCGCCTCGGAGCAACCTGAAGCCTCGCCGCCCATGATGCCGGCGATCGAAAGAACGCTGTTGTCGTCGGCGATGACGCACATGCCCTCGTCGAGAACATAGGTCTTGCCGTCGAGCGCTGCGATGCTCTCCCCGTCACGCGCCCGGCGAATGGCGAGATCGCCCTTGACCTTGGCGGCGTCGAAGACATGCAGCGGCCGGTTGCGGTCATAGGTCAGGAAATTGGTGACATCGACGAGCGCATTGATTGGCCGGAGGCCGACCGCGCGCAGCTTCGCCTGCAGCCATTCGGGCGAAGGGCCGTTGCGGACGCCGCGGATGAGGCGAAGACCGAAGGCCGGCGATAGGGCCGGCGCGTCGCCAAACGCAAACCGCGCCGCGACCGGACAAGCGCCCTCGCCCTTGATCGGCGCCACCGCGCCATCCGAAAGAGTGCCGAGGCCGGCAGCGGCGAGATCGCGCGCGACGCCATGGACGCCGAGGCAATCCGAGCGATTGGGCGTGATGGCGATGTCGATGACGGGATCGGCAAGACCTGCCCAGGCGGCATAGACCATGCCGACAGGCGCATCGTCAGGCAGTTCGATGATGCCGTCGTGATCCTCCGACAGCTCAAGCTCGGCGGCCGAGCAGAGCATGCCGTGGCTTTCGACACCGCGGATCGTGCCGACCGAAAGCGTGATGTCCTTGCCGGGGATATAGGTGCCCGCTGGCGAGAACACGCTCTTCATGCCCGTGCGGGCATTCGGCGCGCCGCAGACGACCTGCACCGGCGCTCCGGCGCCGGTATCGACCATGCAGACACGAAGGCGATCTGCGTTCGGATGCTGAACCGCCGACACGACATAGGCGATGGTGAAAGCGCCGAGCGCCTTCGCCTTGTCCTCGATGCCTTCGACCTCGAGCCCGACGCGGGTCAGCGCCTCGCCGATATCATCGAGCGAAGCCTCGGTCGCGAGATGCTCCTTGAGCCAGGAGAGCGTGAATTTCATGGCTGGCTCCTCAGGCGCTGAGACCGCCGACAAGCGTCGGCATGTCGAGGGGTCGGAAGCCGTAGTGACTGAGCCACCGGACATCGGCGTCGAAGAAGGCGCGCAGATCGGGCATGCCGTATTTCAGCATGGCGATGCGGTCGATGCCCATGCCAAAGGCAAAGCCCTGGTAGATGTCAGGATCGAGCCCGGCGGCGCGGATGACGTTCGGATGGACCATGCCGCAGCCGAGGATCTCGAGCCAGTCATCGCCCTCGCCGAAGCGAACTTCATTGCCGACGCGGCGGCAGCGGATATCCACCTCCATCGACGGCTCGGTGAACGGGAAGAAGGAAGGACGCATGCGCATCTCGACCTTCTCGACCTCGAAGAAGGCGCGGCAGAACGCTTCGAGCAGCCATTTCAGGTGCCCGATATGGCTGGTCCTGTCGATGACCAGCCCCTCGACCTGATGGAACATCGGCGTATGCGTCTGGTCGCTGTCCATCCGATAGGTGCGGCCGGGCGCGATGATGCGGATCGGCGGCGCCTGGCGCTCCATGGTGCGCATCTGGACGGGCGAGGTGTGGGTGCGCAGCAGCAGCCGCTCGCCCTTCTCGTCCGGATTGAAGAAGAACGTGTCGTGCATCTCGCGGGCGGGATGGCCGACCGGGAAATTCAGCGCCGTGAAATTGTAATGGTCGGTCTCGATGTCGGGACCTTCGGCGACGGCGAAACCGAGATCGCCGAAGATCGCCGTGATCTCGTCGATCACCTGGCTGACAGGATGGATACGGCCGGTCTCAAGGGCGCCGGCGCGAAGCGGCAGCGTCACGTCGACCGCCTCGGCCTTGAGGCGAATGGCGATGCCCTCGGCCTTGAGGACCGCCTTGCGGGCGGCCAGGGCTTCGGTCACACGGTCGCGAAGGCCGTTGAGGGCGGGGCCGGCGGTCTTCCGTTCCTCCGGCGACATGGCGCCGAGGCTTTTCAGCTGTTCGGAGACGGAGCCCTTCTTGCCGAGCGCGGCGACGCGGACCGCTTCCAGCGCCCCCTCGTCCGGAGCCGCGGCAATAGCGGCACGGAGATCGGCTTCGAGCGCGTCGAGATCGGCCATGTCATTCCTCGCTGGGGCGGCGGCGATGCCGGATCGCGTCAGCCGCCAAAGAGGCGCCGGGCGGCGCGCAACATGCACCACAGCCCAGCCTATGCAGCATAAAGGGGAATGCCGGCGGGGAGACCCTGCCGGCTTTCTTGGCGAGACGTCCGGATCAGGCCGCCTGGGCGGTCGTTCCGAGCGCGCCCTGGGCCTGGTCGACCAGCGCCTTGAAGGCAGCCGGCTCGCTGATGGCCAGATCAGCCAGGACCTTGCGGTCGACTTCAATGCCGGCCTTGGACAGGCCGTCGATGAAGCGGCTGTAGGTCAGGCCGTCAGCGACTTCACGCACCGCTGCGTTGATGCGCTGGATCCACAGGCCGCGGAAGCTGCGCTTCTTGGCCTTACGGTCGCGGAACGCGTACTGCGCGGCCTTGTCGACCGCCGCCTTCGCGGTCCGGATCGTGTTCTTGCGGCGGCCATAGAAGCCCTTGGCCCGCTTCAGAACCTTCTTGTGCTTGGCATGGGCGGTTACGCCCCGCTTCACTCGTGACATGGTGTTATCTCCGGTTCAGGCTCAGCCGTTCAGGAACTGCTTGACGATCTTCGCATCGGCATCCGAGAGCGTGGTGGTGCCACGCGCATTGCGGATGAACTTGGCCGTGCGCTTGATCATGCCGTGCCGCTTGCCGGCCTGAGCCGTCTTCACCTTGCCAGTGGCCGTGAGCTTGAAGCGCTTCTTCGCTCCGCTCTTGGTCTTCAACTTGGGCATTTTCACATCCTCGACTTTGCGCCGACGTGAACGGCCGCCGCGCCGCGCATCTTGCGATGCACAGTGGGACGGTCCGCTTCGGCATGGAAGCACTCATGAACCGCCGCGGCATGCCCTGAGCGGCACCCAAAGGTGCCCCTCGCGCCGGGCGGCTCGGAAACGGCGCGTTTATAGCGGCGATGCTTCGCCGGCACAAGCGCCAACTGACGCCCTTTCGCCATCGCGCGGCCCGCCGCCCCCCTGAGCAAGCGGCCGGCGACCCGGCCAGCCCATCAAAGGCGCGGCCGGGCAAAGGACGGTCGGTACCCGCTCAGCGAGGAGCGAGCACCATGATCATCTGGCGGCCTTCGAGCTTCGGCTCGGCCTCGACCTTCGAGATCTCGGCCGTCTCGTCGCGCACGCGCTCGAGCAACTTCATGCCGAGATGCTGGTGCGCCATCTCGCGACCACGGAAGCGCAGCGTCAGCTTGACCTTGTCGCCCTCCTCGAAGAAACGCTTGATGGCCTTCATCTTGACCTCGTAATCGTGGTCATCGATGGCGGGGCGCATCTTGATTTCTTTGACTTCGACGATCTTCTGCTTCTTGCGGGCCTCGTTGGCCTTCTTCTGCGTCTGATATTTGAAGCGGCCGAAATCCAGGATCTTGCAGACCGGCGGCTCCGAATTCGGCGAGATCTCGACAAGATCGAGACCAGCCTCGGAGGCCATGGCAAGTGCATCGTCGAGCAGGGTGGGACCGATATTCTGGCCTTCCTGGTCGATCAGCTGGACCTCGCGAATGCCGCGAATCTCGCGGTTGATGCGCGGACCATCCTTGGAAGGAAGTGGCGCTTTGAAGGGGCGGCGAATGGGGGCGGACTCCTCTAGCTATTGCAGGCGTTCGGGGCGAAGGGGGAAAACGACAGCGACCGACGCGACTTTCTCCGCAGCTTGCGCGAAGATCGTGCTCGGCCCATCGGGTCCTCCGACCCTGACTTGGGGACGAAAATCGGCCAAAAGTCCCGCAAAGTCAACCAGAACTGGACCATGGCCGAGCCTTTCCCTAGATAGGAAGCGGCTGGCTGGCCATCAAGGAGCGGATCAATGACCCTCGCTGAGACGCAGATCACGGTCGGCAGCGGCGAGGCCACCCGGCGGATCGCGGTGCTGGCGCGGCCCGGACGGGGCCCCGGCCTCCTCTTTCTCGGCGGCTTCATGTCGGACATGCGCGGGGCCAAGGCCGAGGCGCTCGACGCTTTTGCCGCCCGCGAGGGCCGTGCAATCACCCGCTTCGACTATTCCGGACACGGCGCTTCCGGCGGCGCCTTCACCGACGGCACGATCTCTCGCTGGCTGGAGGAAGCGACGGCCGTTCTGGACCGCGCCGAGGGCATGCCCCTGGTGCTGGTCGGCTCGTCCATGGGCGGCTGGATCGCGCTGCTGCTGGCGCTTGCGGAGGCCAAGGCCGGCCGTGGCCGCATCGCCGGGCTGGTGTTGCTGGCGCCGGCCGTCGACATGACGCACAGCCTGATCCTGCCCCATATGAGCGAGGCGGCCCGCGCCACGTTGGAGGCGACCGGCGCCTGGCCGCTGCCGAGTGCCTATTCCGACAAGCCCTATGCGATCACCAGAGCATTGATCGAGGATGGCGCGCAGCATCTCCTCCAAGGCCAGCCGATTGCCATACGCGCGCCGGTTCATATCATTCAGGGCGTGCTCGACGAGGAAGTCCCGTATGGGCACGCGCTTGACCTCGTCTCGCATCTTTCGGAGGACGATGTGGTGCTGACGCTGATCAAGGATGCGGGCCATCGCCTGTCGCGACCCGAGGACCTTGCCAAGATGATCGCCGCCGTCGCGGCGATCGCCTGATACGAATTCGAGCGAAAAACGTACGAAAACGAGAGGAACGGCGTCATGGCGACCAGAGGCTTCTTCGGCAAGCGGCCGAGCGATGGCGAAAGCGGCCGGCTGCCGCCGGGCCAGTATCTCACCGAGGACTTTCCCGTGCTTTCGGCCGGCCCGACGCCGCGCGTCGATCTGGAAAAATGGACCTTCACGCTGAAGGACGGCGTCAAGCCGGTCGCGCGCTGGAGCTGGGACGAGTTCGCGAAGCTTCCGCATGTGAAGCTGACGCGCGATATCCACTGCGTCACCAAATGGTCGAAGTTCAACACCGCCTGGTCGGGAGTGATGATCGACGACATCCTTGCTGAAGCCGGCATAGAGGCACCGACCGAATTCACGCTGGCGCATGCCTTCGACGGCTACACCACCAATGTCCCGACCGCCGATCTCGTCGGCGGCAAGGCGATGATCGCCACCGCCTATGAGGGCAAGCCGATCACGCCGGATCATGGCGGGCCGGCGCGGCTCTTGGTGCCGCATCTCTATTTCTGGAAATCGGCCAAATGGGTGAACGGCCTGCAGTTCACCAAGCGCGACGAGGGCGGCTTCTGGGAGCTCCGCGGCTATCACATGTATGGCGATCCGTGGCGCGAGCAGCGCTTCACCGGCGATTGAGGCCCCCTCTTGGAACCCTCGCTCCTCGCCACGCCGCCTCAACCGAAGCGCCTGCTCTGGCAGCAGGCCGTCGTGGAAGCCATCGCCGCGCTCACCCCGACGGTGAAGAGCTTCCGCCTTCGCCCTGAACATTGGGACGGCTTCACCGCCGGCCAGCATGTCGATATCCGCCTGACGGCGCCGGACGGCTATCAGGCGCAGCGCTCCTATTCGATCGGCTCGGCGCCGGATGAGAGCGGCACCATCGAACTCGTGATCGAGGAATTGCCCGATGGCGAGGTCTCGCCCTTCTTCCATGAGGTGGTCGAAGTCGGCGACACGATCGAGATCCGTGGACCGATCGGCGGTCATTTCGTCTGGGACCGACCGCTCGGCGGGCCGCTGCTCCTGATCGGCGGCGGTTCCGGCCTCGTGCCGCTGATGGCGATGCTGCGCCACCGCGCCAGCGCCGCGCCCGAAATTCCGGCGGCGCTGATCTATTCGGCCCGGCGCTATGACGATCTGATCTGGCGCGAGGAACTGCTGCGCCGGGGCAAGGAGGATGCGAATTTCCGCCTCGTCGTCACGCTGACGCGCGAATCAGCGCGGGCGGGGCTGCATTTCGGCCGGATCGACGCCGCTTTGATCGCTGAGGCGATCGCGGGGGCGATCCCAGCGATCACCTATATCTGCGGCTCGACACCCTTCGTGGCGGCGGCCTCAGACCTCGTGCTCGAGGCCGGCATCCCGTTCGACAGCGTCCGCACCGAGCGCTATGGCGGCGCCGACGGCAGCACCAGCCGCTGAAGCAAGGCTCAGTCTGTGCCGCGCCAGGTGCCGCTCTCCCAGAGCGCGGTCAGTGCCGCGCGATAGGTCGGATAAGCCAGTGTGATGCCAAGGTCGCGGGCGAGACGGGCATTCGCGACCCGCTTGTTCTCGCCATAGAATGAGCGCGCCATCGGCGAAAGGTTCGCCGTCTCGAAAGGGATACCGGGCAGAGGCAGATAGCCGGCAAGCGCAGCCGCGAAGGCGACGACATCCTGCGGCGGCGCCGGCTCGTCGTCGGTGACGTTGAAGACGCCCGCAGCGCGCCGTTCGGCCGCCGCCGCGATCACGCTCGCGATATCCTCGACGTGAATGCGATTGAAAACCTGGCCCGGCTTGATCAGCCGACGCGCCGTGCCGTCGGCGAGATTGACGAAGCTGTTGCGCCCCGGACCATAGATGCCGGCGAGGCGGAGCAGCGCGACCGGAACGCCCCTCGCCTCACCGAGCGTCATCCACGACGCTTCGGCCGCAACGCGATTCAGCGAGCGGGCGGAGACGGCGCGGGGCGGCGTCGCCTCGTCGACCCAGCCGCCGCCATGATCGCCATAGACGCCGACGGTCGAGAGATAGCCGATCCAGCTTAGTCTCGTGGCAGAGGCGATATCGGCGCTGAAGACCGCGAGCGCCGGATCGCCTGCGGCATCGGGTGCGATCGACTGCACGAGATGCGTCGCACGACCGATGGCGTCGCGCACCAGAGGGCTCCCCTCATGGCCGTCGAACACCAGCGCATCGATGCCCTCAGCGCGCAAGCGCTCGGCCTTGGCGGCGCTGCGCACCGTGCCGGCGATCGAGGAAAAGCGGCCACGCGCCCGCCTTGCAAAGGCAAGCGCCGAGAAGCCGAGGCCGAAGATGAAGAGATGGTCGTCCTGCATGAAGCCTCCGGGGCGCGGCCGAAGACTAGAACATCGAACCGAAAAGTGGAATCCGGTTTTCGGAAAATCCAATGCTCGAACAAATGGATAGATCGCCACGCACCCTCAGGGGCGCATGGCGGCGGCGTCCATTCGAGCGCGGTGCTTCAGCCCTCGGAAGGCTGCTGCACGACGCCCGCTTCCCAGCCGAGGATCGCGCGCTTGCGCGTCAGGCCCCAGTGATAGCCGGTGAGCGCACCGGATTTGCCGAGAATGCGGTGGCATGGCACGACGAAGGAGATGGGGTTTCGCCCGACCGCCGCGCCGACGGCCCGCGCCGCCTTCGGGTTGTTCTTCACCTTTTCAGCGATCTGCGAATAGGTCGCCGCATGGCCGAGCGGCACCGAAAGAAGCGTCTCCCAGACCCGCACCTCGAAATCGGAGCCGATGAAGACGAGGCGCAACGGCGTATCCGGCCTCCACCGCGAGGGCTCGAACACGCGCGACGCGTAAGGCGCGGTCGCCTCCCAGTCCTCCTCATAAGTGGCGCACGGGAAGCGGCGCATCATGTCGGCGAGCGCCGCTTTCTCCTCACCCGGATCGGCGAAGGCAAGACCCGCAAGGCCGCGATCGGTGATGAGGATCAGCGCATAGCCGAAAGGCGAGCCATGGAAGCCCCATTTCATCGCGACACCCTCGCCGCGCGCCTTGTAGGCGCCAGGGCTCATCGCCTCATGCGTCACGAAGAGATCATGCAGACGGCCCGGCCCCGACAGGCCAACCTCGTAGCTCGTATCGAGGATCGAGGCGTCGCCATCGAGCAGCATGCGGGCATGATCGAGCGTGTGGGCCTGGATGAAGGCCTTCGGTGATAGACCGCACCAGCGCGTGAACAGCTTCTGCAGCGCGAGCGGATTCATGCCGACATGCACCGCGAGCCGCTCCAGCGAGGGCTGCTCGCGCCAATGCTCCGTCAGGAACTCGATGGCCCGGCGGATGATCTCGTAATCCTGATGCGGCGCCGGAGGAACCGGATCGGCCTTTGCGAGGGCGGCTGCGACGTTGAACATGGCGGCAGGTTCCGAACATTCCCTGATCCGACGATCCCGCGAACCGGAACCATCAGGGCTATGCTGCCAATCTAGGATCGCCCGCTGGCCGGCGACACCCGATTCTTGCGCCGGCTGTGGCGCCCAGCTGATGGCTCAACCGCGCGCAAAGACCGAGCGCCGCGCTTAGCCCTGCCGCAAGCCCTTGAGCGCCGCCTGAAAGGCCGTGGCAAAGCCTTCCCGATCGTCGGGGTTGAGAAAATTGCCGATGGCGAGGCGGCGCCCATGCGAGGAGAGCACCATGCGGGTGATGCCCCAATCCGGCACGCGCTCGACCTCGAACCGCGCCCAATAGGGATTGAAGTCGAAGGTCTGCGCCTTGCCGTTCGCGGCTATGCGGCGGATTTGCAGGGTGCTCCGCGTCATCTCGACATATTCGCGCGCCCGCGCCGCGCGATAATTGAGGCGAAACGCAAACTGGATCGCGAGGATGTCGAGACCGAAGAAGCCGGCGATCGGCCAGGCACCGAGCGACCAGAACAGCAGGCCGCTGGCAAAGCAGGTCGCCGCCACCAGCATCAGGAGCAGCGCGAAACCGCGCGGGCCGAGCGAGCGATAGGGCTTCAGCTCGGCTGCGAACAGGATTTCGGGGGCATTGTCGGTGTTGCCGTCGTCCATGGTCCATCAGTATAGATCAGAGATGCCGGATTCACAGCCTCCTGCACGTCCCAAAACGCCGCGCGCCCCTCCCCGCCTGCGGCACGTCCGCCCGATGACGCGGGCTGAAATCGAAACCTTCTTCGCCCGCTTTAAGGCCCGCGAACCGGAGCCGAAGGGCGAGCTACTCTATGTCAATCCGTTCACGCTTCTCGTCGCGGTCGTCCTGTCGGCGCAGGCGACCGATGCCGGCGTCAACAAGGCGACACGCGCCCTCTTCGCCGCCGCCGACACGCCGCAAGCCATGGTGGCGCTCGGCGAGGAGCGCGTGCGCGAGATGATCAAGACGATCGGGCTCTTCCGGATGAAGGCGAAGAACGTCGTCGCCCTGTCGGAACTCCTGATCGCCCGGCATGGCGGCGGCGTCCCGGCCGATCGCGCCGCGCTGGAAGCCCTTCCCGGCGTTGGGCGCAAGACGGCCAATGTCGTGCTCAACATCGCATTCGGCGAGGCGACCATCGCCGTCGACACCCACATCTTCCGCGTCGGCAACCGCACCGGGCTCGCCATCGGCAAGGATGTGCTTGCCGTCGAGACCCGGCTTGAGCGCGTCGTGCCCGCGCGTTACCGCCTGCATGCGCATCACTGGCTGATCCTGCACGGCCGCTATGTCTGCAAGGCGCGCAAGCCCGACTGCCCCGTGTGCATCGTCGCCGATCTCTGTCACTTCCCGGACAAGACGCTGGCCTGAGGCGCTATGCGTCGCCACCGGAAGGCCGGAACCGCCATTTGCGCTCGATTGCGGCCGGAAGATCGATCCCGTTCTGGGCGGCGAAGAGCAGGACATGGCCGAGAAGGTCCGCGGTCTCGTCGGCAAGGGCCTGCGTCAGTTCCGCCTCGGAACGGCCCTTGCGTAGGGCGCGCCCCTCCTGCCTGTTCCAGGCTTGGGTGAGCTCGCCCAGTTCCTCGACCAGCTTCAGCACGAACCAGTCGCGGTCGCGCGTGATGCCATTGGCCTCGGCATAGGCGGACGACGCCCGTTCGAACTCAGCCTGCAATGTCGCGATCACGATCCACTCCGGGTGCGTTCCCGGAACGTTCCATGATTCGTCACCCCGCAGTCAAGCGGGGACGGCCCTGTCAGATGCTCAGTAGCCGCGCGCCATGGCGGCGGCAAAGATCGGAATCAGCAGGAAGATGGCGGCCTCGACATGGAGGTAGCGCCGGGCGCCGGAAACCTCTCTCGCCGATGGCAACCATCCGGGCTCGCCTTCCGCGCGACGACGCCATTTGATCATCTGGACCGTCGGCGGAATCGACAAGAGCCCAACCACCGCGAAGGCCGCCATCTTGGCCCAGAACGAGTGGCTGGAGACGTAGTACTCATAGCCCTTGAGCCCGAAGAACACCCTCGAAATGCCGACGACGAGGACCGCACCGGCGACGGCACCATAGATCGCGTCGAGCTTGGCGATCCGGCGCAGGCCCGGCAGATCGAGATCGCGCTTCAGCCAGACCAGTTCGACCGCGAGGATCGCGAACATGCTGAACACCAGGAGATGGTGCAGGATCGCGAGCACGAGATCGGCCAGCATGGTGAAACTCCCGAGGTCCCGGTGTTCAGGCCGCGATCGGCACGCTGCCGACGACGCGCTTGTGCAGATGCGTCATGAAGGCCATGGCGAACAGCGGCGTCAAGAGATTGAGGATGGGTATCGCAAGGAACAACGCGATGCAGAAGCCGCCGACGAGCACCAACCCGGCATTTTCCCTGCGAATGCGGCGCGCGTGCTCGACGCCCCCGAAGCGCGCCGCGGCCGCCTCGAAGAACTCACGGCCGAGCAGATAGCCGTTGCCGATGAAGAAGGCGACGAGATTGACGCCGGGGACCAGCAGCAGCAAGAGGCAGACGATGTTGACGAGGATGGTCGTCAGCGTGAAGCCGAGCGTGCCGACGATGCTCTCGCCGAGCGAGAGCGGCGCGCCCGGGGGATCCTGCGGATAATGGGTCGCTTCTACCACCGCCGCGACGTCGTCGGAGAAGAGGCCGGCCATCAGCGCCGAGACCGGTCCGATGAGAAAGGCGAGGCCGATGATGAAGCCGAAGCCGCTGACGATCGCCACCGAAGTCTCGATCCAGGGCTGGCTCGGCCACACCGCGAAATGCAGCACGAGCGCCTGGAGACCGAACCAGGCGAGCACCAGCAGGAGCAGCGTCAGGGCGAGCATCTTCCACAGCGCCGAGCGGAAAGGCGGCGTCGGCAGGTCGTTGAGGGCGAGCCAAGCGGCTCGAAGCATTGTCGCCTCCGTCGGACAGCGGGCCGTGACGCCAAAGATGGTCACGGCCGACGCGCGCCGCAACAGTACCGCCGGCACAGAACTCAGCCAGCACCCCCGACGCGGCGCATAGTTGCGCGGCTAACGGCGGATTGTATAGTCCGTCCCGATTTTCAGCCATTTCACGGGGCCGCCAGCCGGCCCTCCAGCCAGGATACTCCCGGATGACAGATGCCCGCTATGACGTTCTCGGGATGGGCAATGCGATTGTCGACATTCTGGCGCGGGCGGAGGATGACTTCCTCGTCGAGCAGAAGCTGACCAAGGGCACGATGCGTCTGGTCGACATGGCCGAATCGCAGCGGCTCTATGCCGCGATGGGGCCAGCGATCGAGGCCTCGGGCGGCTCGGCGGGCAATACCGTCGCCGGCATCGCTTCGCTCGGAGGGCGCTGCTCCTATGTCGGCAAGATCGCCGACGACCAGCTCGGCGCCGTCTACCAGCACGACATGCGCGCGATCGGCGCCCGCTTCGATGTAGCGCCGCTCCCGGCCGGCGGCCTGCCGACGGCGCGCTCGATGATCTTCATCACGCCCGATGGCGAGCGTACGATGAACACCTATCTCGGCGCCTGCCACCGGCTCGGCCCCGAGGATATCGATGCGGAACTGGTCGCCGACACGGCCATCACCTATTTCGAGGGCTTTCTCTGGGATGCGCCGAGCGCCCGTGAGGCCTTCCATAAGGCAGCCACCATCGCTCATGCGGCCGGGCGGCAGGTTTCGCTCACGCTCTCGGATGCCTTCTGCGTCGATCGCTTCCGGGGCGATTTCACCAGCCTCCTGCGCGACGGCACGATCGACATCCTGCTGTCGAATGAGGCCGAGCTCAAATCCTTCTACCAGACATCGAGCTTCGGCGCGGCGCTCGAGGCGCTGCGCGGCGACTGCCGCATGGCGGCGGTGACGGTCGGCGCAGACGGCTCGTTCGTCGTAACGCCGGAGGGCATCACGCAGGTGCCGGCGACGCCTGTGGAAAAGGTGATCGACACCACCGGCGCCGGCGATCTTTATGCCTCCGGCTTCCTGTACGGCGTCTCGCGCGGTTTCGCGCTCACCGACGCCGCCGCGCTGGGCTCTCTGGTGGCGGCGGAGGTGATCACCCATATCGGTCCGCGCCCCGCCGTCTCGCTGCTCGATCTCGCGCGGCAGCATGGTTATCCTCTGTAGCGTTCACGAAGCCGGCAATCCCGATTGACAAGGTCGAAGCGGCCCCTTAAGCATCCGGCCGTCGCCCAGATGGCGGAATTGGTAGACGCGCACGGTTCAGGTCCGTGTGACGAAAGTCGTGGAGGTTCGAGTCCTCTTCTGGGCACCATTTCCCTTCAGTACCGTTGAAGTCCCTGGTTTCTTGGTAAATCAGGGACTTGGTCCACCCCGACTGCTATACAGGGGTGCCAAACATGGTGCTGAGGATGGCCCGCTCGATGAAGCGAAACGGCTCTGCCAACAATCAGTTTACGCGCCGCGTACCGGCGGATCTGAAAGCCCGGTTCGCCGGCCGCAAGTTCCCGTTCCGGCTCCCTAGCGGCGACCACGACCAGCCGGATATCATCGTCCGCGCCAAGGCTGGCGAGCACATCAGCTTCTCCCTGCAAACCGCCGATGTGTCGCTGACGAAGCTGCGTCATGCCGCCGCTGCAGCGCAGGTCGAGGCGCTTTTCAAGGCCGAGCGAACCGGCCCCGTCGACCTCACCTTCAGGCAGACGCAGGCGCTCGCCGGCCTCGCCTATCGCAGGCTCGTTGCCGACAACGAGGACGACCCCGGCCGGGCCGAGCATTGGGAGCTGTTCCGAGGCCTCGTGGCGGACGCTGCGGACTATCTCGACCCTAACGGCGACGGTATCCAGACGCCGGCCTATGAGCCCCGCAGAGCTGAACAGACACTCGCCACCATCTTCGATGTGGACCAGTTCCTCGCGGGCGAAGGCCTCCTCCTGAGCCTCTCCAGCCGTGCGGCTTTCGTTCGGGCGGTGATGTCGGCACTGTCCAGGGCAGGCGAGTTGCTGGCTATACGCGCCAATGGCGACTACCGGCCGGACGACCATGTCCTGCGGTATCCCGAGTGGACCGCGCCCAAGCCGTTGCTGGCGAGCACTGAGAGGCCAGCGAGCGCGCCGCCGAGCGCACCGGGGGTTGCCGGGAAGACCTCGCTGAGGGGGCTCGTCGATGGCTGGTGGATCGAGGCGAAGGCGACCGGCCGCAAGCCGAGCACGCATGAGAGCTACGCCAACACGATGGCGCGCTTCATCAGGCACCTCGGCCACGAGGACGCGTCTCGGGTCACGCCCGAGGATGTCATCGCCTTCAAGGATGCCCGCCTCGCCGAGGTCAATCCCAGGAACAACAAGCCCATCTCGCCGAAGACCGTGAAGGGCAGCGACCTCGCCGGCCTCAAGGTCGTGTTCGACTGGGCAGTCAGGAACCGCAAGCTGACCAGCAACCCGGCCACCGCCGTCACGCTGAAGCTCGGCAAGACGCGGAGGACCCGGTCGCAGGGCTTCACCGATGCAGAAGCGAAGGCCGTGCTGGCGCATGCTTCCAATCATCAGCGCGGACAGGAGCGGCCGACGACCGCCGCCGCCAAGCGCTGGGTGCCGTGGCTCTGCGCCTATACCGGAGCCCGCGTGGGCGAGATGGCGCAGCTACGGAAGCAGGACGTCCGGCAGGAAGCCGGCCGCTGGATCATCACGATCACACCGGACGCAGGCACGGTGAAGACGGATCAGGCCCGCGACGTTCCGCTGCATGAGCACCTCATCGAGCAAGGCTTCATCGACTTCGTGCAGGGCTCCAAGGAAGGGCCGCTCTTCCTGGTGCCGAGCAAGACGGGGGATGTCCTCGGCCCGCTGCAGGGCCTCAAGAACCGCCTTGGCGAGTTCGTGCGCGAGGTTGTCACGGATCCAGGTGTCGCGCCCAACCATGGCTGGCGGCACCGCTTCAAGACGACAGCGCGCGACGTGGGCATCGATCCGGGCGTCCGCGACGCGATCCAAGGCCACGCCTCACGGACGGTCGCGGAGGACTATGGCGACGTCTCGATCACGGCCAAGGCGAACGCCATCGACCGCTTCCCGAGGTTCGACGTCGACAAGAGCACCGGCGGGCATGAAGCAGCGATTGCGCCGACGCTACCAGCCGCCTAGAAATTGCAGGGGGAGACACATTGCATGGCATCAGCGATATCGAGCAACGGCGGCGACCTCGGCTTCGAGGCCGAGTTGTTCAAGGCCGCCGACAAGCTCCGGGGCAACCTGGAACCATCCGAGTACAAGCATGTCGCGCTCGGCCTGATCTTCCTCAAATACATCTCCGAGGCGTTCGAGGCGCAGCACGCGAAGCTTGAGGCGGAGCCCTACGCCGACCCGGAGGACGCGGAGGAGTATCTCGCCGCGCATGTGTTCTGGGTGCCGCCGGAGGCGCGCTGGGCGCATCTGCAGGCCAATGCCAAGCGCTCTGAGATCACCTTTCTCGACGTAACGACGGGACGCGACCGCAAGGGCGACATCGGCGACCTCATCGACAACGCCATGGAGGCCATCGAGCGGGCGAATGTGAAGGTCCTGAAGGACGTCCTGCCCAAGATCTACGGCCGGCCGCAGCTCGACAAGACCATGCTCGGCGAGCTGGTCGACCTCTTCTCAAACGTCGACATGACGGCCGGACGGGGCGGCGCACAGGACCTGCTCGGCCGTGCCTATGAGTATTTCATCTCGCAATTCGCGGGCGCGGAGGGGCGCCGCGGCGGTGAGTTCTTCACGCCACGCTCGGTGGTGCGGACCATCGTCGAGATGCTGGAGCCGACCAAGGGCCGCGTCTACGACCCCTGCTGCGGCTCCGGCGGCATGTTCGTGCAGTCCGAGAGCTTCATCGAGGCCCATCAGGGCCGGCGCAGCGACATCGCCATCTATGGCCAGGAGCGCAACCACACCACCTGGAAGCTCTGCAAGATGAACCTTGCAGTGCGCGGCATTGATGCCGACATCGCCTGGAACAACGAGGGCTCGTTCCTGCGCGACGGCTTCCCGCAGTTGAAGTTCGACTATGCGATGGCGAACCCGCCCTTCAACGTCTCGGATTGGTGGCAGCCGCAGCTCGAAGGCGACGCCCGCTGGACCTTCGGCACACCGCCGCAGGGCAATGCCAACTTCGCCTGGCTCCAGCACATCCTCCACCACCTCGCCCCGCGCGGGACGGCGGGCGTTGTGCTCGCCAATGGCTCGATGTCCTCCCAGCAGTCCGGCGAGGGCGAGATCCGCAAGGCGATGATTGAGGGCGACGTCGTCGACTGCATGGTGGCGCTGCCCAGCCAGCTGTTCTACTCGACACAGATCCCCGCCTGCCTCTGGTTCCTCGCCCGCAACAAGAGCGCCAACGGCCACCGCGACCGGCGCGGCGAAATCCTGTTCATTGACGCCCGCAAGCTCGGCCGCATGGTGGATCGCACGCGGCGCGAGTTCGCGGCGGGCGACATTGCGAGGATCGCGGCGACCTATCATCGCTGGCGCAACCGGCCGGAGGTGAACGAGGCGGCAGGGGTGGCGCCCTATGCGGACGAGCCCGGCTTCTGCCGCTCGGCCTCGCTGGAGGAGGTACGCGGCCACGGCCATGTGCTGACGCCGGGTCGCTACGTAGGAGCAGCGGATGAGGAGGACGATGGGGTGTCGTTCGAAGAGCGGTTCGGAGCGCTGAGGGAGAAACTGAAGGATCAATTCTCCACCTCCAGAGAGATGGAACAGCAGCTCGAAGACGTCCTGGGCGACATCTCCAGATGAATAACCATCTTGGAAGATACTTTACCCTTCAGCGCGGAACTACATATAAGAGCTCTATGCTTGGTGGTCCAGGGCCAGTTCTTCTTGGCTTAGGTAGTATAACCAGGAATGGCGGCTTCAAGGATGACAACCTGAAGACTTATAGCGGATACTGTGACCCGAGGATGCTGCTGTCGCCGGGCGACATGTACGTCTCGCTCAAGGACGTAACGCAATCCGCTGATTTGTTGGGAGCAATAGCTCGAGTGCCCACACATATCCCTCAAGGGCGTCTCACTCAAGATACCGTTCGTCTAGTCCCCACTAGGGACTTAATTTTACCAGACTACATTTACTGGCTATTGCGAACACCAGAATATCGAGAATACTGTCGCTCGCACTCGACCGGGACAACAAACCTTGGTCTTTCCCGCGATGACTTCCTCGCATTCAATGTCCCAGAGCTGACCCCGCTTCGGAAGGCCATCACCACGGGTCTACAGCGACTTGAAGACAAGATCGAGCTGAACCGGCGGATGAACGAGACGCTGGAGGCCATGGCGCAAGAAATCTTCCGCGACTGGTTCGTCGACTTCGGCCCCGTCCGCCGCAAGATGGAAGGCGCCACCGACCCGGTCGTGATCATGGGTGGCGTGACAACTGATGAGCAACGAGCGGCCGAGCTTGCAGCTCTGTTCCCAGCCTCCTTCTCAAGCGAGGAGTTGCCGGACGGTTGGGAGTTGCTCCCACTTCAAGATAGTATCGTGCTCCAACGTGGATTTGACCTTCCAAAGACCGCCCGCACACATGGCCCATACCCTGTGATCGCCGCAAGCGGCCCGCACGGGACGAATAGTGAATACAAGGTGCGGGCTCCAGGCGTTTGCACTGGCCGGAGCGGAGTATTGGGGAATGTCTTCCTCGTCCAACAGGATTTTTGGCCCCTAAACACTTCGCTCTGGATCAAAGAATACAAGAGGTCAACTCCCACCTATGCTTACCATCTACTTCTCGGTCTAGACCTCCAATCATATAACGCCGGGTCAGCGGTGCCGACGCTCAATAGAAATCACGTTCACGAGGTGAAGGTAGTTACACCCACAAATCGGGTTGTCGCGGGGTTCGATGACATCGCGTCGAGGCTTTATCGTTTAGTGGATCACCGCATCTCCGAGAACCGATCCCTCGCCGAGACCCGCGACTATCTGCTGCCGCGCTTGATGTCCGGGGAGGTGCGGGTAAGTAGCCCCGATGAAATCACATCCCAGATGGTGGCAGCATGAGTGTCCGACTATCGCTTGAGGCAGCGCTTCGTCCTCTGGCTGCTCGTCTCGGACCTTTGGTTCGAGAACATGAAGTCCTGCGCGTCGCGGGAACAATCCATGGAACGGACACCGAAAAGGCGGCCGCAGAAGCTCGGCACCAGGTCCTCGTATGGGCCGAGAACCGGTCTGGTGGGCGCCTGCCACCCGAGGCATGGGATCACCAAGGCTTCGAGTATTTTGCCGGCGGCCGCAACTCTCTCGGCGTCCGGGTCCAGTCCGACGCAGCGGACATATGGGCGATCCGCGCCGATGATCCCGACAAGAACGTCGCCCAAAGAGGTTGGACCACGGAGGTCGTCGTCGGTATCAGGCCCGGCATGCGACCAAGGTTCAGCGTTCGCCTTCTCGCCAGCACGCCGGAGGACGACCTGGACATCGAGCCTCACTCCCCAGGCCTGGTGCAGCAGGTGGTCGCGAGTTGCGGCCTCTCGGTAGAAGCTGATGATCTCGACGCAAATCCGTGGCTGGTCGCCACCGACACCGACGCTGATGCGCTGGTTGATCGGCTGCTGGACACCGAAAGGGCGCTGCCCTTCGTGGTCTTGAGCATTGCGGAAGGCGCCTCTCTCCCTACGGTGCCCCTCCTTGACGCCGCCATGCTCGGCAAGGCCATGCTCGGCCTGGCTCAAGTGGTCATCGTTCCCGCTGAGTACTGCTGGTCGCTGACAGAGCGGCTCGGGAGCATCCGGTCCACGTTCGGTGGCGCCGCGCGTCTCTATCTCCCCGGCTTCACGGAGACAGCGGATCCGTACAAGCATCGGCTGTTCCTCGCCAACCAGCTCCAGGATGACATCGGCAGGGCGCGTGCCACGCGATGGCTGCGCCTAGAAGCGGCCGCTGAGAGCACCCGGCGCAATCGGCTGGGCCGTGAGGTATTGGCTTTCGGCGACATCCGAAGCGCTTCGCTCCTCGCGCGCCAAGATCGTTTGGCGAGTGAAGGCGCGAGCGAAGGGGAACAGCTTCTCGCCGCTCAGGCGACGATCCGAGCGCTGGAGCGGAGCCTCGAAGAAGAACGTGTGGCCTTGGCATATTTTGATGAGGTCCAGCGCGAGGAGGCTGAACGGGCAGAGGCTGCCGAGTTGCAGCTCCGTTCCCTGACCTACCACGCGCAACTGCTCCAATCGCGGCTCGCCGAGCTCGGCGCAGCCGACGAGGGCGAGATACCGCCTCCTGCAAGCTGGTCTGAGTTTGCCAACTGGTGCGACGCCGAGTTCCCAGGGAAGCTGCTGCTACTGCCGGCGGCACGGCGAGCGTCAAGAGACGCAGAGTTCGAGGACCTGGAGCTCTGCGGAAGGTGCATGCGATGGCTGGCCACGACGTACCGCGACGGCAGGATCAGCGGCGCTGAAGGAGACTTCATCGACTTCGCCATAGAGCCCGGCATCCGAAACGCGGCCTGTGGAAGCGACACCTTCGAAGTGAGTTGGCAAGGTCGCGGTCATGCGGTGGACTGGCATGTCAAGAATGGAGGCAACACGCGAGAGCCACGAAGGTGCCTGAGGATCTACTACTTCTGGGATCCGGTCACCCAACAAGTCATCGTCGCGGACCTTCCCGGCCATCGGCGCACTGGTGCTTCCTGATGACCTTCGGCTTCTCCGAGGACATCGTCGAGCACGCGGGCATCGAGGTCCTCAAGGAGCTTGGCTGGTTCCACCTGCATGGCAGCAGCATCGCCCCGGACGGGCCGGCGCCGCAGCGACCGTCCTATTCCGATGTCATCCTGCTGCCGCGCCTGGAGCGTGCGCTGGAGGACCTCAATCCCGATGTCCCGGAGGCCGCGCGGCTTGAGGCGATGCGGCAGCTTCTTACCAGCCAGACGCCCTCGCTGGTCGAGGAGAACCGGCGCATCCACCGTCTGCTCACGGACGGGCTCTCGGTCGAGTACCGCGCATCGGACGGGAGGATCACCTCCACCAAGGTCTGGTTCATCGATCTCTCTGACCCCGATGCCAATGACTGGCTGGTGGTCAACCAGTTCACGGTCGTCGAGGCGGGACAGAACCGGCGCGCCGACGTGGTGCTGTTCGTGAACGGGCTGCCGCTCGCGGTGCTGGAGCTCAAGAACGCCGCCGCCGAGAAGGCCAGCACCGCCGGTGCCTTCAACCAGTTGGAGACCTATAAGAAGCGGGTCCCCAGCCTCTTCCGCACCAACGCGGCGCTGGTCGTCTCGGACGGGATCGAGGCCCGCATCGGCTCTCTGACGGCCGACTTCGAGCGGTTCATGCCCTGGCGCACGGCCACGGGCGAGGACTTCGCCCATCGGGGAACGCCGGAGCTGGACACGCTGCTGCGTGGCGTCTTCGACAGGCAGCGCTTCCTCGAACTCCTCCGCGACTTCACCGTATTCGGCGACAGCGGCAGCGGCCCCTTCAAGATCCTTGCCGGCTACCACCAGTTCCACGGCGCTCAGAAGGCGCTGAAGGAGGCCATCGCGGCGAGCCGGCCGGGAGGCGACCGCAAGATCGGCGTCATCTGGCACACGCAAGGCTCCGGCAAGAGCCTGCTGATGGCCTTCTTCGCCGGCCTCGTCATCCGCTCGCCGGAGCTGGAAAACCCCACCATCGTCGTGCTCACGGACCGCAACGACCTCGACAAGCAGCTCTTCTCGACCTTCGGACTTTGCCGCGACCTCCTTCGCCAGACGCCCGAACAGGCCGACACGCGCGAGGATCTGAAGCGCCTCCTCAACCGAGCCACGGGTGGTGTGATCTTCTCGACCATCCAGAAGTTCTCGCCAGAGCGCGGCGAGGAGAGCTTCCCGGAACTGAGCGGGCGGCGAAACATCATCGTCATGGCCGACGAGGCACACAGGAGCCAGTACGGCTTCGATTCCCGGCTCAACCCGCAATCCGGCGCGAGGCGCTACGGCTTCGCCCATTACATCCGCCAGGCGCTCCCCAACGCCTCGTTCATCGGCTTCACCGGCACGCCCATCGAGGCGGACGACGTAAACACGCCGGCCGTCTTCGGCGAATACATCGACATCTATGACATCAGCCGCGCCGTCGAGGATGGCGCGACCGTGCCCATCTACTATGAGAGCCGCCTCGCCCGGATCGAGCTGGACGAGGACGAGAAGCCCCTCATCGACGCCGAGATCGAGGCGATGGTCGAGGACGAGACGCTGACCGAGGCCGAGAAGGCCAAGGCCAAGTGGTCGACTGTCGAGGCGCTCGTTGGCTCCGGCAAGCGTCTGTCGCAGGTCGCGGCCGATCTCGTGGCGCATCTCGAAGCCCGCCTCCAGGCTCTCGAAGGCAAGGCGATGGCGGTCTGCATGAGCCGGCGCATCTGCGTCGACCTCTATAACGAGATCGTCGCCTTGAGGCCGGACTGGCACTCCGATGACGACAGCGGGGGCGCGATCAAGATCGTCATGACCGGCGCGGCCTCAGACCCGCTGAGCTGGCAGCAGCACATCGGCAACAGGAAGCGCCGCGACGACCTCGCCAAACGCGCCCGCGACCCGGACGACCCGCTGAAGCTGGTGATCGTCCGCGACATGTGGCTAACCGGCTTCGACGCCCCCTGCATGAACACGATGTACATCGACAAGCCGATGCGCGGGCATGGGCTGATGCAGGCCATCGCGCGGGTCAACCGCGTGTTCCGCGACAAGCCGGGCGGGCTCGTCGTCGACTATATCGGCATCGCCGGGAACCTGAAGTCGGCTCTCGGGCAGTATACGCAGGCCGACCGCGAACGGACCGGCATCGACGAGGAAGAGGCCGTCGCGGCGCTCATGGAGCGCTACGAGATCATCCGGGGCATCTTCCATGGCTTCGACTACCGGCCGGGGATTGAAGGCCAGCCGCTACAGCGCCTCGCCTGCCTTGCGGGCGCCGTCGACTGGGCCTTGAAGTGGGGCGAGAGCGAAGCCGCCAAGGTCTCGACGCCCGACGAAAAGAAGAAGGCGCATCGCCGCTTCCAGGATCTCATGCTGGAGCTGAGCAAGGCCTTCGCGCTGGCAGGGGCGAGCGACGAGGCGCGCGCGATCCGCGACGAGATCGGCTTCTTCCAGGCCGTGCGTGCCGCCATCGTCAAGAGAAGCGCCCATGGCAAGCTCGGCGCCGCAGCGCGGACGCTGGCTGTGCAGCAGATCATCGACCGGGCCATTGCCTCGGCCGAGATCGTCGACATCCTCAAGGCAGCCGGCCTGAGATCACCTGACATCTCGATCCTTTCCGACGAATTCCTTCTGGAAGTCGCCGGCATGGAGAAGAAGAACCTCGCCCTCGACGCGCTCAGGAAGCTGTTGGCGGGCGAGATCAGGAGCCGCTCGCGTACCAACGTCGTCGAAAGCCGCGCCTTCTCCGAGCGCCTGGAAGAGGCCGTCGCGCGCTATCACGCGGGTGCGCTTTCCGCCGTCGAGATGATCCAGGAGTTGATCGGGCTCGCGAAGGACGTACAGGCAGCGCATGCGCGCGGCGAGGAAAGCGGCCTCTCGCCGGAGGAACTCGCCTTCTATGACGCGCTCGCCGAGCACGAGAAAGCCGTCGAGATCATGGGCAGCGCTGCGCTTCGCGTCATTGCCCATGAACTGGTCGACGAACTCCGCAAGAACGCGACCGTCGACTGGCACCACCGCGAAAGCGCCCGCGCCCAGATGCGCATCCTCGTCAAGCGCATCCTCCGCCGCTACGGCTATCCACCCGACCTCTCGGACATCGCGGTCCAGACCGTCCTGGCACAGGCTGAGGCGCTGCTGAGCGAGACGGCATAGGCATGTGGGCGGCGTTCCTATGCAGATGCACGACCTAAGGGATGCACGCTTCCCTTAATCAATAGTCCGGCTCCTCGCCCTCGTCTTCTCGCCTCATCTTCTCCGCGTGGTGCTGCAGTTCGACGACCACCTCCGGCAGATTCCTACCGAAATAGATCGAGAGCGCCCTCCCCGCGATCTCGGGATTGCGAGCCAGCTTCGTCGAGAACGTCCTTGCGAGCCGGTCGGCATATGACTGCGCTTGTTGCTGCAACCACTCGTCGAGGGCATCCGGATCGAATGGCTCGTCATCGGCGACGCCGTTGGCTGCCTGCATGGCCTTCCACCACGCATCGTAACGAATGGCTTCATCGCCCAGCTTCTTCATTGCCGTGCGCATGTTGGCGACCGTGCGCTCCGATACGCTAGCCGCCTTCGCGGTAGCGGCCTTGGAGTATTCGCCCAAGAGCACCAGCTTCCAGGCGTAGTTGTGCCGGGTCTGGCTATCCATCGGCAGCTTGGCCCGGCTGTTCGCGGCACCGGCGGCGAGTACAGCTTCCTTGACGGTACCCTTGAAAGGCTTCACCGGGATCAAGCCGTCGAACCTCGCCTGCCGATAGGCGACCATCCGGTGGTGGCCATCGATCAGAAACGGCTCGCTGCCGATCCACATCACCTCGACCGGATCCAAGGCGCCGTGGTTCTCTATGGCCCTCTGAAGGTCTTGAATATGCTTCTCGTCTGTGCCGTTCGAGCCCCGTGGCTGGAACAGTTCGGGCAACATCTTGATGTCGGACCACGCCAAATGATCAGGCAGCGTCTCCGGCGGTGGCTGTTTCGCCTTCTCCTCCAGCTCAGCCAAGAGGCGGGAAGGCTGGAAGACCTCTTGAGGGTCAATCGCTTGGACGTCATCGGTTTTCGCCATCGGTGGCTCGGCCTCGGCCATCACTTCAACTCCATCATTGCGTCGGCCAAAGCAGCAGCCTTGGCCTCGCCCGCCTTCCTGTCCCGCTCCTCCAGGCGCGCGAGGTGGATGCCAACACCGCCCACCGCCTCGGCGACCCATTGCCCGATGACCGCTGCTGCCTTCGGCGGAATATCCCGCTGGGCGCGCTTCGGTCGACCGCCGGTACTGACCTGCCATTCGCTGATGGATGCCGCTGTGAGGCCCCGGAGCCGCCGCACGAGCTGCGCCCTGAACGCATCATCCGAACGGAACCGCCTCGGCTCGTGCTCTTGCAGCAGGAACATGGCGAAGGCCGTCTCGATGATCACGCGTGGCTCGGCTCCGTCACCAAGCGCAGCTACCTCCTGCGCCGCAACGCGCTCATGGCGATTGCCGGGAAGGCCGCGCTGCGTCTGACTGAGGATCGCTCGGCCATGCTCGACCACTGCCAGCCAGCGCGCCTCGCAATACGCCCATGTGGCATTGTCGGCGTTCTTCTCGATCCGTTTGCGGACCATCCCGAGGAACGGCTTCAAGTCCGCTTTGGTGACGGCGCGCTGTTCGGGATGACCGTGGCGCCTGAGGTTGCTCTTATGGGTTGGACAAAAGTGGCCGTAACGGGTCGTGTGCGCGCCGCATCCGGGCACGCGACAGGGTCGGATCATGGAGCCTCAGGACGATTGCGCGATAGTGGCATCCATCCCCGGAGAGACAGGCGCGAAGGGATGAAAAGCGCGGTGGCGCGTCGAGCGGTTCGACTAGTCCGAGATCCCCGGCACGGTCAATCGCTACGGCAAGCCGACACCGATAGCTGCAAGAGGACAGGCCAGCGACCCGTCCACGTCCCAGCGCCCCGGGTCATGGCGCCGCGCCTGCAGCCGCCTCGCGGACGATCCTGTCGACCGTGCTCACGCCGATGCCAAGCTCCTTGGCGATCTTCACCTTACCCTTGCCGGCCGCTCTCTGCTCCAGCACGGCGGCATGGACGCGCGACCACTCGGCCGCCTTCTTGCGGTCCTTCTCGGCGCCTCTTGTGGGCCTGCCGAGCTTGGTCCCTGCCGCCTTGGCGCGCGACAGGCCGGCATTGACGCGCTCGCGGATCATCGACCGCTCGAACTCGGCGAAGACACCCATCATCTGGAACATCGCCTTGCCGGCCGGTGTCGAGGTGTCGAGGCCCTGCTGATGAAGGTAGAGGTCGACGCCCTTGCCGTGCATCTCGCCGAGAAGGCCGAGCAGATCGACAAGAGAGCGCCCGAGCCGGTCGACGCTCCACGCCGCGACAAGGTCCACCTCACGGCGGACGACTGCCTTCATCATGGCGTCGAGCCCCGGCCGCTTGCCCCTGCCCTTGGCGCCTGAGATCCCCGCATCCTCGAAGGTCGCCACGACCTCCCAGCTGTGCCGTGCAGCCACGGCCTGAAGCTCAAGCCGCTGGTTTTCGACGGTCTGGCCTGAGGTGCTGACGCGGAGATAGAGGGCCACGCGCTTGGTCGTCATGTTCGGTCTCGCTCGCCGGAGGGATGCCGCATCCATAGCGCCGACACATACGATAAACAAGTGATTATCGTACCTCTCATTGGCTTGGCCGAATTGACAGATTTCCTGACCGTTCGAAGACCGGAATGCGAGGGGTTTTCCGTATGGGCATCGTCGCGGCGACAGAGGCATGGTCCCGCCGGGTTGTCTTCCGCCTACGCCCGGCCGATGAAACTCACTGGTCAAGAGAACGAACGCAGCAGATGCTCAACCAGGCAGGGGTGATGGGGGGGGTATCGCTGCGTTCTCTTTCAAGGGCGACTACTCGGATTTTCTCCACAAAAGTAAACGGGCCTTCGTCCTCGACCAGTTGTTGCAAACGTCGACGCGTTGCTCTCCTGATGGGTTTGTAGTCAGCCGATAATCAAACCCTCCGGGGGGGCATAATGGTACGCTTTGTAACCTTCAACGACGCCTTGCGTGAAACAGTGGCTCAAAAGCGCCACCTCCTATTGGGAAATGGATTTAGCATAGCTCTCTTTCCAGACCGGTTTCGCTATGGATCGTTGCTCGATCAAGCCGATTTCAGCCATCTTCCCTTAGCTAGACAAGCCTTTGACCGACTTGGGACGACGGACTTCGAGCAGGTTATATTTGCACTGCGGCAGATCGCGACAATTGGCCCGATCTACGGCATAGAACATCATTCGGTTGAATTGATCAATAAAAACGCAGATCGCCTCAAGGAACTGCTCGTTCAGGCAATCGCTGGCTCTCATCCATCTCGGCCGTCCGATGTTTCCGACGATCAATATTCCGCGTGCCGCACCTTCTTAAGTCATTTTATTGGTGACCATCGAGGAAAGACGCTTCTTGGAAAGGTTTACACCTTAAATTACGACCTTTTACTGTACTGGACGGTTCTGCACACCGACCTGGACCCTATGACCATTTGGCTTGCGTCGGCTGCCACTGAGGAGCCGGAAGCACTTGTTAACGATGATGGCTTTCGTGCGCCCGAGGACGATCCGCTCGCGGCTTACGTGACATGGGAGGCAGAGGGAGCAGCGGACCATCAAACTCTGCACTTCTTGCATGGGGCTCTTCATCTATTCGACCACGGGGCTGAGTTGCAGAAGAAATGCTGGGAGCGCGCCGGTCAAATCCCTCTCATCGACCAGATCAGGGCGGAGCTTGCGCTGGACAAGTTCCCTCTATTTGTCGCTGAAGGTAACTCACAGGGTAAATTGGCTCGAATTCGTCATAGCGGGTATCTTCAGCGTTCCCTCAAGAGCTTTGCGTCCATGTGCCGAAGCTCTACAAAAACAGGCACCGCGCTATTCATCTACGGCCATTCACTCGCGGCAAATGACGACCATGTTCTGCGGTTCATTGAACGCGGCAAAATCGAGAACCTGTACGTCAGCCTTTTCGGGGACCCTGCCTCCGACTTCAATAAGCGCATTGTCGCTAGAGCCAATCGAATGGCGCTCCTGAGAGACCGGTATCCGCTGGAGGTCTCCTTCTATGACGCTGTCGACGCGGCACCATGGGGCCGCGCAGACTGACGCAATGCGTCGGCCGGCCAGTTCACGCACTCCAGTTAGCTGCTGCTGGTCCAGGATCATTGCCATTCCCAAACACGGCTGCTATACATCACCCATCGGACAGCCAGAATATCTGAGTAATTTCAATGCGCTGCGGACAGAATGGTGTGATCCTCTTCTGGGCACCATTTCCCAATAGAGAGCCTGCCAAAGGGCTCTCTAGATCGGCAGAAATGCAAAGAAATCGGACCCTGCGGGGTCCGATGTCGTTTAGGGCATTCCATCGGCAGCCGGCGGTTTTGGGGGTATTCCTGGGGGTACCGAAAGATACCCCCAAATGAGGCGACACCCCATGCCTCTGACCGATACGGCGATTCGCAATCGCCAAGCCGATCGCCAAGCCGATCAAACTCGCCGAAGGCGGCCGGCTCTTCCTTCTGATCAATTCGACCAGATCTCGGCTCTGGCGCCTCAAAGAACGCATTGAGGGACGAGAAAAGCTGCTTGCCATCGGTCCCTATCCCGACCTGACGCTCGCAAAGGGTCGCGAGCGGCGGGCAGAGGCGGAGCGCCCCCAATGCCGACGGCGCCGATCGCTCGGCAATCAAGAAGCAATCCCGGAAGGAAGCGCGCGCAGCGACTGAGAACACATTCCGCGCAATCGCCGACGAACATCTTGCCAAGCTGGAGCGCGAAGGCTTGGCTGAGATCACACTTGGCAAGCGTCGCTGGCGTCTCGGCTTCGCCTTCCCAACGCTCGCGCTCGCGACGTCGCGACGATATCGGCAGCCGAGGTGCTGGAGGTGCTGCGATCCATCGAAGCGACCGGACAGCATGAAACCGCGCGCCGGCCGCGATCATCCATAGGCGCGGTCTTCCGCTATGCCATTGCAACGGCGCGGGCTGAGAACGATCCGAGTTCGCCCTGCGCGATGCGCTGACGACACCACAGGTGACGCACCACGCGTCGATCACAACGCCGAATGAGCTTGGCGAATTGCGGCGCGCGATTGATGGCTATTCGGGGCAACCGGCGACGAGGGCGGCGCTGCGGCTCATGCCGCTGCTCTTCCCCCGGCCTGGCGAGCTACGTGGGGCTCGTTGGTCTGAGTTCGACCTCGACAAGGCGATCCGATGCGGCGCGGCGCCTCAAAGGGGACGCTCCATGAACAGCCAGAAAGGAAGAAGCGGGGGTGGCGGCTCGGCTCCGACATAGGGCCCGCGAGGCAGGAAGCCGGACGCCTCATAAATCTTCTGAGCCGATTTCATGAAGATCGCAGTATCGAGCCTCAGAATTTCATAGCCGAGGCGCCGCGCTTCGCCGACGAGGTGGCCGACCGATTGGAAGCCGAGGCCTTGGCCGCGGAACTGTGGGCGCGTGAAGATGCGAACGATCTCCGCCGCGCCGTCGGGAAGGCGGCGCAGTCCTCCCATCGCTATGATCTGGCCGGACGCCCCCTTCTGGCAGTAGATACCGCCATCCCTCGGTTCGATGCTGGCAGCGATATCCGCCGTGTGGCGGACATAATCCGCAAGACTCATTCCTATGATTTCCGGAATTGAGAAATTGCAGAACCGAATAATTTCCCCATTCATCCAGTCGAAGTATTCATGCGTAATCGCGATATATTCATCGCGCATTGCATCCACCCGCAAATCTAGACGGTCGAACACAGCGCCATTGGAGGGCGGCATACCAAGTTGCTCCACTTCAAGAATGCAGTTCGAACGATTGGCCGAGGCGAGCGGAAAGCGCCGGCACGGCCGCGGTCCCGGCAAGGCTCGGGTGGCTGTGGCCGTGGCTCGGGCATGGTGGCTCGATTGAGCCCTGCGACGCGAGCCAATGAAGCAGCGAACTGGCGGCCACGCCTGTCAAAGGCGATCTATTGCGCATCGAACCAGGCCTTCCAGAGCGGAACGGCATTCGCATAGGTGCCGCGATGGTCGGTCTGGCCCGTCGAGATGGCTTCGACCTTGTCGTTGCCGCCGCCGATGCCCTGCTGGTAGTTCATGACGAGCTTGCCGAGCCCGACCGAGACGATCTCGTCGGCCTCGCCGTAGTAATTGTGAACAGGCGTCTTGATCACCCAGCGATAAGCCTGTGTCGCCGCGGCAATCTTGCCATAGGCGGAACTGGCGAAGAAATCCGGATCAAAATACTCGGCGCGGACAAGCTTTCTGAGGTCGGTCGGAATCTCGTCGAACTCATAGGGCTGACGCTCATAAACCCGCTTCGCCAGATCATAGTATTCGTCGGTGATGACCGTGCGCGCCAGTCCCGGAATGCCGTAATAATTCTCGAACGAGAATGCGGAGAGGATGTAAAGCACATTGGCCCACGTCGCGTCGTTCTTGCGCGGGAAATCCAGGAAGCCGCTGAGAAGCGAATAGATATCGGCCGGACCGCTCGCTGTTGCCGCCGCGTCGATCTTGACGTCCGCCTGCTCCAGCCGCTTCAGGAAGGCCATCGTGACGAAACCGCCCTCCGACCAGCCGCTGATGAAGCGCTTTCCAACCGAAATCTTCATCGCGCCGAGCACGTCTTCGGATGCTTTCAGCATGTCGAAGCTTGCCTGCTGCTGGCTCGCCATGACGCCGTAGCCTTCGGGCTCGGTCGACGTGCCCATGCCGAAATAGTCGGCGCCAATCACGACATAGCCTTGCCCGGCGAACTGCGCGATCATCAGCTGCGTCTCGGGTGACTGGTCCGGGATCGAGGGGACCTGTGTCTTCAGATAGACCGTGCCGTGCTGGTAGGAGACCAGTGGAAAGCTGGTTGCATCAGCCTCAGGCACCGCCAGAAGGCCTGTCGCGACGATGGGCTTGTTGTTCTGCTCCGGCACGACGGACGAATAGGTCACGCGATAGAGCCGGACGGCATTCTTTGCCGGCGTATAGGCCACGGCCGTGCTGAAGAATTTCGGCGCATCGACGGTCAGGATCTGGTTGAGCTTGTCGACGTCCCAACGGCCGATCAACTCATAGCTGACCCCCGACGGCACGGCGATGGCCGCCGGCTCGGCGGCAACGGCAGCGGCAGGGCCAGAAAGCACGATGACCATGCTGGCGGCGAGGGCGGCGAAGAGCCCGTGAATGCGTGACATGCCTATCTCCTGCCGGCGGCGCCGGCTCCCCGCCGACGCAGCGGCTCTGTTTGTCTTGCCCATCCGCGATGACGTCAGTGTCAGGACGGCTGGAATTTGCCGGCGGCCTCGGGCGGTTCAGACCTTGACGGGACAGCGCTCGTGCATCCTCTCCCCAAAGGTCTCCGCAGCGGCCGACCAACTCCTGTCACGCCGACACATGGCGCCACAGCCGACACTGCCAGCCTCATAGACATCGTCATTTGATCATCGGCCACGGAGAGGCCTAACGACTTAAGACAACGCCCCTGCCCAAAATTTATAATAACCACAGACAAAAGACTTGAAAACTATGACCTGATGTTCAGTTTACTCAGAACAATTTTGGACTGATTGTTCGCCGTTTCAATAATATAAATGCCGCATGATCAATAAATCATAGTCATCACTCAGGCATACGTCCGCGAACCGCAAAGAGGCCAGCGGCTTGACGGTGCGAGTCGGCTGCCCTCCCCCGAGTGCAGCTTAAGCTTAGCCCACGACCAGAAGACTCTTCCATGCTAAAAGTGCGTTCTGCGACAGGGTTAGAATACGCCCATATACGGACTGAGACTGCTAGCATGAGCGAATCGAGCATCGGCACACGGCTGCGGACCTGGCGGCGCGCGAACGGCGTCAAGCAACATGTCATGGCCTCCGCGCTCGGGGTCTCGCAGGCCACGGTGTCGCGTTGGGAGAGTGGGACCGATCTTCCCTCGCTCGAGATTTCGCGCCGGATCACGGATCTCATCGCGACGCATATCCGCGATGAACTCGCCATCGAGAGTCGATTTGTCGAGACGCTGTCATCGGTCCAGGCGATTTTCGATATAGACGGCATCCGCCTGCAGGCGGCTTCTGCGGGATGCGTGCGCGCCTGGCCGCTGTTTTCGAGGCTCTCGGGGCGGACCTTCGAAGGCCGAATGATCGGCGAAAGCCGCATCATCATCGACGACACGGAAACCAAGAACAGCGTCATCAAGGGCGACATCGCCATGATCGTCGGCGTCAGCACACGCCACCTCAGTCTGGAGGGCGATACACCCTTCAAGCATCGCTGGATTTCCCGCTTCTGGTTTCACGGGCATCGGGTATTCACCACCCTCGTCTATGAGCCCTGCGATCCGGAGGCTCCGATCGGGATCGAGCAGATCCTCCATCTCGAAGACATAGCCAGGCGCTAGATCTCTTCACCGTTTCACAGAAATGAGGAAAGGATCAAAGTCCCTGCCCGCTCGCGTTTCCGTCACGCGAACCGGCATCCACTTTGCTCGGAAGCGACCTCGCCGAGAGGCCTTGCGGTGCCCTCTTCGTCACCAAGCGGACCGACGACGACGCCAGCCGTCTGCGTGAGATCGCGGCACCGACGGCCCGACCGGACCGCGGTGCGCGAGCCCAGCCCATTGCGCGTCGTGCAGCGCCATCGGCAACCGGCAGAAATCGTCGCGCGTCGTGAGTTTTATACGCCCCCATACGCACCCGCGCAGCGCGTTCGGCCGCCACATCCCCCCACGCAACGGCCCGGCGCTTTGACTCTGCAGCCGATCAAGAGAACGCGGCGGCACGGCACCCGCTGTGCCAGATACCGCAGCGAGGAATTCGCGCCAAATCTCTCGCTTGACGTTTGAGAGCAGGCAATGCGACGCTGAGAAGCGGCGTCAATACAAGCGCCCCAGCCTGCTCTTCAGCATTAAAGAAGAACCAATGCGCCGGACAAGATATGAAGTCCGATGACAATCAGTACAAATGGCAGAACTTTGTGGCCGTAGCGCCGGATATGATCACCGATTAGGCGATTGTTTACTATGACGCGACCGACAAGGCACCAAAAGGCCGTCATGATGGCGAAGACGACGATGAAGAGCGGGACCCAGGCGGCGGCGCTTGCAAAGAGCGGGATGTATACGCCGAGATTGTCTCCGCCATTTGCGATCGTGACGCCGGCTATCGCGAGAATTTGGGAGTGCACCCGGCGCTCCAGATCATGCTCCGCAAGATCGGCCTCCGCCGCTGCCGCGTCCTCATTCGACGGGCGCCACAGCGCGATCAACTGGCGAATTCCCAGGCCGAGCGGCACGATCCCGAGCAGCGCGATCCAGCCGGGCGGCAGCGCAACGGCAAACCACGCGGCAAGGCAGCTGACGAGAACCAGCGCACCGATGCCCAGAAACTGGCCCAGGACGACGGATCTCGGCTTGATCTTCCGGTCGGAGAAAAAAGCGGCTAGCAGGAATATATCATCAATGTTTGTCGAAATGAAAACAGCGATGGCAAGAATCAGATGCGTTGAAATGTCGTTAATCTGAATCATTTTTTCCCTTTATGCGACGATCTTCATTTAGAATTTAATCAGGCCTTTCGCATGTCAAGAACTATATTAGCTCAACTCAGACTTTACCTTCGGCACGACCTCGCGCGTGAGATGTATGTCTGGGGTCAGATTGCCCGGTTCTACTGGCCCATGGTGGCCGTGGTGACGCTCGCCGCCGTCGTCGCCTTCTTCTATGTCCAGCCTTTTCCGCGGCAGGAAACAGTGCTCGCCGTCGGCCAGACCGGTTCGATGACGGAGCAACTGGGCGAGGCTTTCAAGGCATCGTTCGAACGGGACGGCCTTTCCTTGAGCATCGACCAGCGGATGGGCCTCGACGAGGTCGAAAGGGATCTCCGTGATCCCGCATCGAGGGTCAATGCCAGCTTTGTGGTTTCAGGGGCGGGATCGCCGGCGGATTATCCCGGACTGGTCTCGCTCGGCAATGTGGCGATTGCGCCGCTATGGCTGTTCTACCGCGGCGACACGCTGAACGTGGACGATCCGTTCCAATATTTCAGCGACAAGCGGATCGCGGTGGGGGCCGCCGGGACGAGGACGCGGAAAATGTTCACAACCCTGATGGAGCTCAACAATCCGCAAACGGGCGATAAGCCGAATTTCCTGAAGCTTCCCTACGCGGCCGCCGCAGACCAGCTCCTCGCCGGCACGATCGATGCCGTCTTCATCGTCGATGGCTATGGCTCGCCCATCGTCCAGAAGCTGCTCCGCAGCCCCGACATCAAGCTCATGAACTTTCCGCTTGTCGACGCCTATGTCCGCCAGCTGCCCTTCCTGCAGAAGGTGATCGTGCCGCGCGGCGCAATCGACATCGGCTCGATCAAGCCGGAGGCAGACATCGCCATGCTCGCCTCGGGTGTCAATCTGCTCGTCGAGAGCGATGTCCATCCGACGGTCCAGTGGGCCTTCCTGCTGGCGGCGCGGGAAATCAACCTGACGACCAGCAACTTCTTTCCCTCCGTCGGAAACCTGCCGCAATACAAGGATCGCGGCTTTCCGCTCAGCGACGTGGCGACGCGCTTTTACACGACCGGCGTTCCGGCCCTCTTCCGATCGATGCCCTTCTGGCTGGCCTCCATCCTGGAAAATGTCTGGATCATCCTCCTCGCGCTCTTTCTTCTGGCCCTTCCGATCATCAAGAGACTTGTCGGCTATCGTAGCTTTGCTTCGCAGAAATTCTTGTGGGTCCACTTCTGGGAGCTTCGCTATCTGGAAGACGAGCTCAAGGTCAGCGGGAACGCCAAAGATGTGGAAGCCGTTCTCGGCAGCCTCCGGCATCTTGATCAGGCGGTCGCCACAACCTGGGTTGCTGAAGACCAGATGCGCCATTATTTCAATCTGAGACGATGCATCTCCAGCACCGTCCAGGATGCGGAGAAGAAGATATCCGCTCTTGGCATGACGCCCGGCGACGCGCTCCCGACGAAGGCAGGCTAATCCATGTATCCGCTTTCGATCGAAAAGCTGACGGACTTCCAGATTCTCCTGCTGTTTCCCCTGGTCGCCTGTGTGGCCCTCCTGGTGGTGACTTTGGCGCTCCGCCTGGCGAACCGAAGGGTCGGATGGCTCGACTATGACAGCGACATCGTCGACACGGCGACCCAGAACGGCATGTCCGGTGCCTATGTCGTGCTCGGGTTCGTCCTCGCTCTGGTGATGACGACGGCCTCCGGCATCGACGACAAGGTTTCGCAGGAAGCGCAGTCGATCAAGAGCCTCAACCGCATGCTGATTATGGATGGCACCGCGCCGGCCCTGAAAGCACGGCAACTGCTCCTCGGCTATACGCAGTCCATCCTTCGCGACGAATGGCCTGTGCTGAAGGAAGGGCATCAGAGCGAGACGACCTCGTCGGCCCTGACCGCCCTCTTCCGCCAGGTCGATCGGATCGATCCGCAGTCACCCAAGGACGTGACCGTGTTCGGGCGGATCCTGGACGCTGCTGATCGGGTGGCGCAGGGGCGCAATGACAGGATCCTCGGCATGACCAGCACGCTGCCCGGGATGTTCTATACCGTCAGCCTGCTCAGCATTCTCGGCGTGATCATCATCTGCGCCCTTCGGCTCATCGAGGCAACGCCGCTGCGGGCGGTTACGCTAACGGTCCAGTTGATCATGCTGACGCTGATGCTCGGGGCGATCGCCATCATTGACCTGCCCTATCTCGGCGACACGAGCATCTCTGCGGAACCCGTGGCGGCCGTCTACGAAGCCTTGCTCGTCCAGGACCCAATCCTTCAACCCGACGGAAACTGACCATGGCAGCGCATGGCTACGAAATCCTGAAAGGTCCCATCACCGAGACGCTGTGGCTGAAAGCCGGCCGGCGCTATGTGGTTCGTTCGGATGTCCGCGTCCGAAAAGGCGCCACGCTGGTTGTCGAGGACGGGGCGACCATTCTCATCCAGAACGGCATCGTCCCATCGAGCGAGATCCGGCACGCCGTGCTCGTCTTCGAGCAGGGATCTGCCCTGAAGGCCGAACGGCTCTACATCAGGGCGTGCGACGACCAGTTCAAGCAGGTCAAGCAGGCCGACAATGGCGGCGTCTGGTTCTTCGGCGCCTATCGCAGCGCCGAAAAGGACGGGCTCAGCGTGACGGCGGCCGCCGCGATGAGCGCCTCTTCCTTCAGCGCCACATTGATCGCGGCCTATTATCTCGGTCATGGCGATCCGATCCCGGAGAGCAGCGACCCGATCGACGATGACAGAGACGGCTTCTCGCTGATGGGCGTCGGCCCACAGGAATGGGACGTCGCGGAGGTCCGAAGCTATCATTCCGGCGATGACGGTTTAGACCTGACGAATTCGCAGATCCAGTTGCAGCGACTGCGGGTCGTCAACCCCACCGAAGACGGGATCAATCTGAGCAGCAGCAAGCTTCAGGTTACGCGCAGCCTGCAGGTCGACGTGACCATGACGTCGGTGTTCGACCGCGACATCTTCGACTTCGAGACGGATGACGGCCCGAGCTATGTCGAAATCGCGCAAAACTGCCATGTCGACATCTGCGGTGTGTTCGGAGACCAACTGCACCTGATCAGCCCGGAAATGCCGGCACCAAGTGCCGAAGATGGCGTGTCCTACCGCTTCAAGGACTTCCTCCGCCAATCGCCGGCGCTGGTGTATTCGCTGAACGAGGATTGACCGCCGAGCCGCCCTGCCCGGGGTTCCGCTCAGGGCCGAGGCTGGCCCGCCGGTCGGCGGCAGTCTCAGCCCTGAGCGCGCCTACTTGACAGCCCCGACCGTCACGCCCCGCATCAGCGTGCGCTGGAAGACCAGGAAGAAGACCACCGTCGGAACGATGCCGAGCAGCGCGGCCGCGGCGGTCGTGGTCGGGTCGCTGACATGCTGGCCGTGCAGCGTGCCCATCGCCACCGAGACGTTCTGATTGTCGTTCGAAATGAGCAGGACGAGCGGCAGCAGGAATTCGTTCCAGGTCCAGATGAAGAAGAAGGTGCCGAGCACCGTCAGCGTCGGGCGCAGCACCGGAATGACGACATGCCACAGCACCTGGAAGCGGCTGGCGCCGTCGATCTCGGCGGCGTCGATGATCTCGCGCGGGAACTGCGTCAGGACCGCCGAGAGCATGTAGGTGCCGAACGCGCTCTGCAGCACCGTGAACACGATGATCACGGAAAGCCGCGTGTCGTAGAGCCCGACCGACTTGGCGATATAGTAGATCGGATAGACGAGCGATTCCTGCGGCACCATGATGCCGAGCATCAGCACGATCAGGATCAGATTGCGGCCGCGCACCTTGCCGATGCCGAGCGCATAGGCGTTGAGCAGGCTTATGGCGACGCCGAAAAAGGCGACGCAGCCGCTAATCAGGACGCTGTTCCACAGCTTGCGGCCGAACTCGACCCCGGTCCAGAAGGCGAACAGGGCCGAAAGGTCGAAACTGCGCGGCAGCGAGATCGGTCCATTGGCGCCGTAATCGGCCGGAGTCTTGATCGCGTTGATGGCCGCCAGAAAGAACGGAAACAGCGTCAGCAGCGCCGCCACGACGAGCAAAACCAGCGCCCAGTAGCGGCCGAAGCCCTCGCCGTGACGGACGCCCAGCTCGCTGCCGTGTCCGGCGCCCGCGCGCGCGGGCTTGCCGGGTCGCGTCTCGATGGTGGAATCGGTGCTCATCAGCCTGCTCCCTCGATCTGATTCCTCTGGACCCGCAGGAACACGAGGCCGAGCACGATTGTGATGAGGGTCTGAACCGTCGTGATCGCCGCGCCATAGCCGACGCGGTTGGTCGTGAAGAAGTGATAGTAGGCGAAATAAGACGGCACGGTCGTCGCGTTGTCCGGCCCGCCGGAGGTCAGCACATAGACCGGCGCGAACACTTTCAGCGCAGCGATCGTTGTCGTCAGTCCGACGACGAAGATCTCCGGCTTCAGCATGGGAATGGTGATGTGGCGGAACCGCGACAGCCAGGGCGCGCCGTCAAGCTCGGCAGCCTCGTAGAGCGATGGATCGACGCGGGCAAGGCCGGCCATGAACACGACGAGCGCATAGCCGATCTGCAGCCAAACCATCACGAACATCACGGCCAACAGCGCCGTCGCCGGGTCGCCGAGCCAGTTCTGAGACAGCGCATGCAGGCCGAGCCCGTCGAGGATCGTGTTCAGCACGCCGATGGGCGACAGGATCCAGCCCCAGAGAACGCCGGCCACCGCAACGGGAAGGATCTGCGGCAGGTAGAAGGCAGCGCGCAGCGCGCTCGAGGTACGCGGCCCGAAGCGCGGGCCGATATAGTCGAACAAGACTGCGCCGAGGAACAGGCCGAGCGCCGTCGGGATCAGCGCCATGGCGATGACGCAGGCGACGGAATGCTCGAAGGCGGCCCAGAAGGTCGTGTCCTGGAAAAGCCGCTGGTAATTATCCAGGCCGATGAATTTCGGCACGCCGATTCCCTTCCAGCGCGTGAAGCTCACGGCGATATTCATGAGGAAGGGGATCAGCACGACGACGATGAAGCCGATCGCGCCTGGGATCAGATAAGGGAGGTAGCCGAGGCTCGTGCCTGCCTTGCCGGAGGGATTGACGGAAGTCGAGGCCATGTTCGCGATCCCGCAGGGCTTGGAGACTGAATAATGCGGGCGGCGGCAGGCCGCCGCCCGGTTTGAAAGGCGGGGTTAGTTCGCTTCGGCCTGGGCCTCGTTGTAGGGACCCGAGATCTGCTTGACGAACTCGTCTGGCGTGATCGTGCCGCCGATGAGGGCCTGCGTCTTCTGCAGCATGACCTCGTAGAAGCCCGGAGCCGGCCAGTCCGGATAGAAGCCGAGGCCGTTGCGGTCGGACAGCGTCTTGAAGCCTTCGGTCATCATCAGGCCGACCGGGTCGGTGAGCGAAGCCGGATCGGCTGCGACCGGAACACCGCCCGAATTACCGAGCAGCGCCTGATTCTCCTTCGACAGTGTGATGTCGATGAATTCATAGGCCCAGTCCTTGTGCTTCGCGGACTTCGGCACCACCCAGATATTGCCGGTTGATCCGGACGAAATGGTGTTACCGGGGAACAGGAACTGACCCCATTCGAAGTCCTTGATCTTGGACTTGAAGCCGCCGCCGAACCAGGTTCCGCTGACCACCATCGGCGACTTGCCGGTTTCGAAGAGCGTCTCCATGTCGGGCGCCTTCAGGCCGGTGGCGTCCTTGGAGATGTATCCCTTCTTGACCCAATCCTGCAGCGTCTGCGCCGCATAGAGATAGGGCGCCGGATCGAGCGGCGCCTTCAGGCCCTGGTAGTTCTGCACCCAGGTGGCGTCGGCCTTGGCGAGCGCCAGTTCGGTGAGCAGGTGCTGCGCCGGATAGTCGTTGGCGGCCGTCGCGATCGGCGTGATGCCCTTGGCGACGAAGGCGTCCATCACCTTCTCGAATTCCGGCAGCGTCTTGGGAACCTCGAGGCCGAGATCCTTGAACATGTTCTTGTTGTAGTAGACGGCGACGAACTCGCCGTAGTCGGGAATGCCCCAGATCGGTCCCGAGCCGAAGATGCCGCGCTCGTCGTAACGGCTCAGCAGCAGCTCGGCCGGCGTCAGGGTCTTGTCCCATCCGCGCTCGGCGGCGACCTCGGTCAGGTCGGTGAGCAGGCCCTGCGAGGCGGCGAGGCCGGCGATCGCGTTGCCCTTGTTGTATTCGAGCAGGTCCGGCGCCTCGCCAGAATTGAGGATCAGACTGCCCGCCTTCTCGATCTGGTCCCAGCTCTTCTGTTCGAAGGCGACGGTGACGTCCGGGTGCTTCGCCTTGAACTCCTCGATCGCCTTATTCCAGGCGACGCCCATGGCGCTGTCCGGCGTTTCATACCACCAGATCTTGAAGGTATTGTCGCCGTCGGCCGCGCGCGCGACCCCGGCGCTTCCTGCGGCAAGCGCAAGCGAAAGCGCGAGCGCAGCCGTCAGCCTTGTCTTGGCAATCATCGTCGTTTCCTCTCCGTCATTCCGGCGTGCCGGTCGCTGTTGCCCTCGCTGTCCTTGCAGCCGTCGCCGTGAAGGCGCTACCGCTGGGCACCTCCGCGCGGGGCGCAGGAGATTAGGCACGCGAGAAGCCCCGCGTCCAGCATTCGGCCAGCACAGCCCACCGGCAATTCCGGCGTCCGGAGAGGGCCTTAGATGCGAGAGGTCGGCCATGCCACGCGGGCGCGGGGTCAGAAGAGACCCCGATGAGGTTGTGACGAAGACACGCGGTTGATTGCGCGCGGATGCGATGCCGGGCCGCTTTGCATTCGTCCTTCCCCGAGGCATGCTGGTCCTTGGCAGTTGCCATTTCTCGACAGGCGGGGGCTCATGTCGGACGATAGGCTGCAGCGGGTCGGCCCGCTGGTCACGCTTTCGGAAGTTCTCGGCCGCTATGGCATCACGCTCGACATGGCCGTTGCCGGCACGGGCGTCGATCCGGCGGTGCTCACCAATCCCGACGCGGCGATCCCGTTTGGGGCTGCGATCAAACTGCTTGGACAGGCGGCGCGGCTCACCGGGAGCCGGTCGATCGGCCTCGAGATCGGCATGCTCAGCGATCACCGCGCGCTTGGCGTCGTCGGGCAGTTGATCCAGCAAGCGCCGACCCTCGGCGACGCGCTGTTCGACTTCGTGCGCAACCAGCACCGCAACTCGCGCGGCGCCGTGGTCTATCTGATGCCACTCGGCGATACGTTCACTCTTGGCTACGGCATCTATGAACGGCATGAGGACGGTGCGGACCAGGCCTACGACATCGCTCTCTCAGTTGCCGTCAACACTGTCCGCGCACTGGCCGGGCGGCGCGCCGGGCCGGTCGAAGTGCTGATTTGCCATCGTGGCACGGCGCCGCGGACCCATTACGAGGCACTGTTCGGCTGTCCGGTCCGGCTCAACCAGCCGCATGCCGCGATCGTGCTTTCGGCCGAGGCGATGCGGCTGCCGATTTCAGGCGGGGATCCGGTGCTCAGAGACAAGCTTGCCGCGATGGTCGATGCAGCGATCATGCTCGGGGCGCTCGATTTCGCCGCCCAAGTCCGCCATATCCTGAAGCCGAACATCCTGCTGGGCGACGCCTCGGCGGAGCGGATCGCGCGCCAGATCGGCATCCATCACCGCACGCTCAACCGACGGCTGAAGGCGGAGAGCACCAGCTTCCGCATCATCGAGCAGGAGGTACGGTTCGCGATCGCCTCCGAATTGCTGAGCCTCACCGACCTCGACATTTCCGACATTTCGGCCGCCCTGGGCTATGGCACGCCGAGCGCCTTCGACCGCGCCTTCCGCCGCTGGGCCGCGGTCTCGCCGACCAGCTGGCGCAACAGCCATTCCGGCATCCCCGCGCCCGCTCCGGAGCCGGCCTGAACGCCCCGGTCGCGTTTCTTTGACGAGAACCGGCGACCACTTCGCTCAGAACCGCTTCAGTCCGGCTCGCGCATGCGATAACCGACGCCGGTTTCGGTGCGGATATAGAGAGGCTGCTCGGGCGTATCGCCGAGCTTCTGGCGAATCTGGCGGACGAAGACGCGCAACTGCTGCGGATCAATGGCACCGCCCCAGACCGCCTTCATCAGATGCTGGTGGGTGATGACCTTGCCGGCATGCTGCACCAGCACGCGCAGAATCTCATATTCGCGCGGCGAGAGATGCACCTCGGCCTCGCCGATGCGGACGATGCGGCGGACGAGATCGACGCTGAGCTGGCCGGCGCGGAACAACGGTGCCTGACCTTCAGCCTGCAGCCGGCGGCGCAGCGCGACGCGAAGGCGCGCCAGAAGTTCGTTCATGCCGAACGGCTTCACGATGTAGTCGTCGGCGCCGGCTTCCAGCGCCTGGACGATGCCGGCCTCGTCGGCCCGGCTGGAGAGGATCAGGATCGGCACGGTGGCGCCGCCTCGGCGCCACTCCTCCAGAAGCGCCAGGCCCCCGATATCCGGCAGGCCGAGATCGAGAATGACGAGATCGGGCGCTTCCGCGTCGATGGCGCGGCGGGCCGCTGCGCCGTCGGCGGCCTCGATGACCGCGAAGCCCTGGCTGCCGAGGCCGGCCTTCAGCAGGCGCCGGATCGGTGGCTCGTCGTCGACAATGAGAATCCGCGCGGCGCTCATTGCCCCACGCTCGCAGCCGCGTTCCGCTTGGGAATCGGCAGGCGGACGGTCAGCAGGGCACCCGAACGGTCCGGCCGCGCCGAGGCCGTGACGCTGCCGCCCATAGCCTCGACGAAGCCGCGGCTGATCGAGAGGCCGAGGCCGGTGCCCGCACGGACGCTGTCGCCCTTCTCCACCCGATAGAATTTGCCGAACACGCGCTCGAGATCCTCCGCCGCCAGTCCGCTGCCCTCGTCGAGGACGCGGATTGCCACCGTATCACCCTCCTGCCGGGCCGCGAGCGTGACCGTCGATCCCGCCGGCGCATATTTCGCGGCATTGTCCATAAGGTTGAACAAAGCCTGTTCGAGCAAGACCGGATCGACATCGAGCATGGGCAGCGACGGGGCGACATCGAGGACGAGATGATGCGCGCGCAGCACCGGGCCGGCGCGGCGCGCCAGGCTGCCAATGATTTCGTCGAGATCGCAGAGCGCGCTGTTCGGGCGGATAGCCCCCGCCTCGAGACGCGTCATATCGAGGAGGTTGGTAATGAAGCGGTTGAGCCGCTCGGCTTCCTCTTCGGTTGTCAAAAGAAGATCGCGTCGGGTCGGCTCGTCCAGCGCGGCATCGAGATCGCGCAGCGTGCCGATCGCACCGAGGATCGCGGCGAGCGGCGTCTTCAGATCATGCGAGATCGAGTTCAGCAGCGCTGAGCGCAGTCGGTCGGCCTCGGCATCGCGGCGGCCGCGTTCGACATCCTCGGCAAGGAAGACGCGCTCGATGGCGAGCGCCGCCTGGTCTGCGAGCGCATCGAGCAGACGTCGGCGGTCAGGCGTCAGGATCGGTCCCGTGCGGTCGTCATTGTCGATGCCGACGGCACCGATCGGGCCACGGCCGGTCGAGAGCGGCAGGTACAACCGCCTGGCGCCCGGCAGCGTGTCGGCGCCGCGCCCGGCCGGCTGGTTGTTGGTGAAGGCCCAGCGCGCTGCCGCGACATCGGCTTCGTCGAGTTGATCCTCGGGCGGGTAGCCGGCGCGGACTGCGAATTCGCCATCCTGGTTCGTCAGCAGCACCACGCGCACATCCAGCATGGACGCAATCTGGTACGCAGTCGCCCAAAGCACGTCGTCGATCGCGCCGACGGCAGCGAGCTTGCGGCTAAAGGAATAGAGCGCCTCGGTGGTGGCGGCACGGGTCCGTGCGGCAAGCGCCTGTGCCCGCGCCCGCGCCGCGAGATTGGCGACGAGGAAAGTGACCAGAGTGAAGACGATCAACGCCGCGACATTGGTCGGGTCGGCGATCGTCAGCGTGTAGGTCGGCGGAATGAAGAAGAAGTTGTAGGCGAGGAGCGAGATCGCCGTCGAAAGCAGCGCTGGCAAAAGGCCGAGCGTGCTTGCCACGACGACGATGCCGAGGAGGAAGATGAGATCGACACTGGCGACGCCAACCAGCGGCTCGATCAGTTTGCCGATCCCGATCGCCACAGCAGGAATCGCAGCGGCGAGAACATAGGGACCCGGCCGCGGCCGCTGGGCAACGATATTGCCGCCCCGATCGGATGACGGTGCGGCGGCCTCCTCGCCGGCGATCACGTGTACGCTGATCGTACCGGCGCGGCGCACGAGATCATGCACCACCGAACCATGCAGGATTTCGAACAGGCGGGAGCGCTCGGATTTGCCGATGATGATGTGATTGACGTTCTGCCCCCGCGCGTAGGCAAGCACATCGTCGGCTATGCGGCGATCGCCGCCCGGCAGCGTTACGGCCTCGCCGCCAAGATGCTCAGCGAGGCGAAGCGCCTCGGCGAGGCGATCGCGCGCCGCCTCGCCGAGCATCTGGCTGCGGGCCGTCTCGACATAGAGTGCGACGAAGGGCGCCCTCAGCCGGTCGGCAAGTCGCTTGGCATAGCGCACCAGGGCCGATGCGCGCGGATCCTCGCTGACACAGACGAGCACGCGCTCGCCGGCCGACCATGGCCCGGCAATGGCATGGCTCTGCATGTGGCTGAGCAATTGCTGGTCGACGCGCTGTGCCGTGCGGCGGAGCGCAAGTTCGCGTAGCGCCGTAAGATTGCCGGGCGAGAAGAAATGACCGATGGCGCGGCGAGCCGTATGCGGCAGGTAGATCTTGCCCTCGTTCAGCCGCTGGATCAGATCGGCCGGCGAAAGATCGACCACCTCGATGTCGTCGGCGCCATCGAGCACGCTGTCGGGCACGGTCTCGCGGATGCGCACGCGCGTGATTTCCGCGACGACATCGTTGAGGCTTTCGACATGCTGGATGTTGAGGGTGGAATAAACGTCGATGCCGGCGGCCAGCAGTTCCTCGACATCCATATAGCGCTTCGGATGGCGGCTGCCTTCGGCATTGGTATGGGCGAGCTCGTCGACAAGGACGAGGGCGGGCTTCCGCGCCAGGATCGCATCGAGATCCATCTCGGACAGCGTCTGGCCGCGATAGGGCAGAATGCGGCGCGGGACGACCTCGAAGCCATGCGTCAGGGCCTCGGTCTCGGCTCGGCCATGTGTCTCGACGACACCGATGACGACATCGACGCCCGCGGCGCGGCGCGCCTGGCCGGTCGAGAGCATTTCCCATGTCTTGCCGACGCCGGGCGCTGCGCCGAGAAACAGCTTGAGGCGGCCACGGCCTTCGCGCCGCGCCGCCTCGAGAAGGGCATCAGGGGACGGGCGCTTGCCGCCCTCGTCCTCGTCGTCAGCCATGGATGCTCCCTGCCGGCCGCGACTGCGCGGCCGGCCCTCCGTTCATCATCACCATTCTATCCGCCGGCCATCTTGTCGAGGTCGAGATTGAGCGCCAGCACATTGACGCGCGGCTCGCCGATGAGGCCGAACAGCCGGCCCTCGACATGGGCGGCAACGAGGGCCCGGACGTCCTCCTCCTTGAGACCGCGCGCCTTGGCGACGCGCGGCACCTGGAACAGGGCTGCGTCCGGCGAGACATGCGGATCAAGGCCGCTGCCGGTCGTGGTGACAAGGTCGACCGGCACCGCAGCGGCCGGGTTCTCGGCCTTCAGCGCAGCCGAGTCCGTCTTTATACGCTCGATCAGCGCCGGGTTGGACGGCCCGAGATTGGAGCCCATCGAGTTCGAGGCGTTATAGGGCTGGGCGACGCTCTTCGAGGGATCAGCGGGGTCGGCCCCCGTGGTCGCGGAGGGGCGACCATGGAAGTATTTTTCGCCGGCAAAATATTGCCCGATCAGCGCGGAGCCGATCACCTTGCCATCGCGACTGACGAGGCTGCCGGCCGCCTGGCTCGGGAAAAGGACACCTGCAATGCCGGTCATGGCGAAGGGATAGAGGACGCCAGTGATCAGAGTGAGCGCGACCACGAGAACGATCGCCGGACGAAGTTGCTTCAGCATGATGGACCTCACGCGAGACCGAGGGCGGTAACGACGACGTCGATCAGCTTGATGCCGATGAAAGGCACCACGATGCCGCCGAGACCGTAGATGAGCAGATTGCGCTTCAAGAGCTGCGCCGCGCCGACGGGGCGATAGCGCACGCCGCGGAGCGCCAGCGGGATCAGCCCGACGATCACAAGCGCATTGAAGATGATCGCCGAGAGAATGGCGCTCTGCGGCGAGCCCAGCGCCATGACGTTGAGCGCGCCGAGCTGCGGATAGAAGGCGACGAACATCGCCGGGATGATCGCGAAATATTTGGCGATATCGTTGGCGATCGAGAAGGTCGTCAGCGCGCCGCGCGTCATCAGCAACTGCTTGCCGATCTCCACGATCTCGATGAGCTTGGTCGGATCGCTGTCGAGATCGACCATGTTGCCGGCCTCGCGCGCCGCAACGGTGCCGGTGTTCATGGCGACGCCGACATCGGCCTGCGCCAGCGCCGGCGCATCATTGGTGCCGTCGCCGCACATGGCGACCAGCTTGCCCTTGGCCTGCTCGGCGCGGATCAGCGCCAGCTTGGCCTCGGGCGTCGCCTGGGCGAGGAAGTCATCGACGCCGGCCTCGGCGGCGATGGCGGCCGCGGTCATCGGGTTATCACCGGTGATCATCACCGTGCGGATGCCCATGCGGCGGAGCTCGGCGAAGCGCTCGCGGATGCCGCCCTTGACGATATCCTTCAGCTGCACGACGCCGAGCAGCCTGCCATCACTGGCCACAGCCAGCGGCGTGCCGCCGCTCTTGGCGATTTCGGCCGCGATGGCATTGACCTCGCGGGCGACGGCAGATGTCGCCGCCTCGGCGCCGACATAAGTGAGGACTGCATCGACGGCGCCCTTGCGGATAACCTGGCCGCCGACATCGACGCCACTCATACGCGTCTGCGCGGTGAAGGGCACGAACTGGGCGGCGAGGCTCGCCATGTCGCGGGCGCGGATGCCGTACTGCTCCTTGGCGAGCACGGTGATGGAACGACCCTCGGGCGTCTCATCGGCCAGCGAGGCGAGCTGCGCCGCATCGGCAAGCTCGGCCGCCGTGACGCCCGTGACAGGGCGGAATGCAGTCGCCTGACGGTTGCCGAGCGTGATCGTACCGGTCTTGTCGAGCAGCAGCGTATCGACGTCGCCGGCCGCCTCGACCGCGCGGCCCGACATCGCCAGCACATTGAAGCGCACCAGGCGGTCCATGCCGGCGATACCGATCGCCGAGAGCAGCGCGCCGATCGTCGTCGGGATCAGCGTCACGAACAGCGCGACGAGCACGACGACGGGGATCGTGCCGCCGGCATAGGTGGCGAAGCTCGGGATCGACGCCGTGGCGAAGACGAAGATCAGCGTCATGCCGGCAAGCAGGATATTGAGCGCGATCTCGTTCGGGGTCTTCTGCCGTTCGGCGCCTTCGACCAGCGCGATCATCCGGTCGATGAAGGTGGAGCCGGCCGCAGCGGTTATGCGAACGCGGATCCAGTCGGAGAGCACTTCGGTGCCGCCGGTGACGGCCGAGCGGTCGCCGCCGGATTCGCGGATGACGGGTGCGGACTCGCCGGTGATCGCAGCCTCATTGACCGAAGCGACGCCCTCGACGACCTCGCCGTCGGAGGGGATGATGTCACCTGCCTCGACCAGCACGATATCGCCGACCTTGAGGCTAGCGCCCGGAACAAGGCGGAACGCAGTCCTGTCGTCGCCCGAGAGCAGCTTCGCCTCGGTCTCGCTGCGCGTGCGGCGGAGCGCGTCGGCCTGGGCCTTGCCGCGCCCCTCGGCCACGGCCTCGGCGAGATTGGCGAAGAGCACCGTGAACCAGAGCCAGAGATTGATCTGCAGCGAGAAGCCGAGGCCGGGCCGGCCGAAGGCGAGATCGCGCAGGAACAGCACGGTGGTGAGGACCGTCACCACCGCGACGACGAAGATGACCGGGTTCTTGACGAGCGTCCGTGGATTGAGCTTGCGGAAGGCATCGCCGATGGCGGGAATGAGGATGCTCCGGTCGAGCAGGCTCACAGATGCGGTTTTCGACATGGGATCGTGTCCGATGCTGGGCCTTGCCACCGCCTAGGCGGCGATGGCCGGGAAGAGATCCGCGATGAGGGCGGCAACGCCCGCGGCGGCAGTGAGGATCGCCATCATCGCCACGATGATGAGGGAGGCGGCGGGTGGAGGCGGCGGAGACGCTCTCCCCGACCGCTGCCCGATGTGACCGCCGATGCGACCAAGATCCATGATCAGCCTCCCGCCGGCGCGAGCATCGTCAGATGCTCGACGATCGGTCCAAGAGCGAGCGCCGGGAAGAAGGTCAGCCCGCCGATGACCACGATCGACCCGACCAAGAGGCCGACAAAGAGGCCGCCATCTGTCGGGAGCGTTCCTGCCGAAGCCGGCACGGTCTTCTTGGCAGCGAGCGAGCCGGCGATGCCAAGGGCCGGAATGATCATCAGGAAGCGCCCGACGAACATCGCGATGCCCAGGGTGATGTTGTACCAATCGGTGTTGCCGGAGAGACCGCCGAAGGCCGAGCCGTTGTTCGCCGCTGCCGACGTGTAGGCATACAGGATCTCGGCGAAGCCATGCGGGCCGGGATTGGCGATCGAGGCGACTGCCGACGGCAGGACGACCGCGACCGAGGTGAAGCCGAGCATCGCAAGCGGCAGGATGAGCAAAGCCAGAAGGGCGAACTTGACCTCGCGGGCCTCGATCTTCTTGCCGAGATATTCCGGCGTCCGGCCGACCATCAGCCCGGCGATGAACACCGCGATGACGACGAAGAGCAGGATGCCATAGAGACCGGCGCCGACGCCGCCGATGACGATCTCGCCAAGCTCCATGTTGATCAGCGGGACCATGCCGCCAAGCGCGGTGAAGCTGTCATGCATGGCATTGACCGCGCCGCAGGAGGCCGCGGTGGTGACGACCGCGAACAGCGCCGAAAGTGCGATGCCGAAGCGGACTTCCTTGCCTTCCATGTTGCCGCCGGAAACGCCGAGGGCATGGATCAGCGGATTGCCGCTGGCCTCGGCCCAGTAGCAGACCGTGACGCCGGCGATGAACAGGACGCCCATGGCCGAGAGGATCGCCCAGCCCTGGCGTTCATTGCCGACCATGCGGCCGAACACATTGGTGAGGCCGGCGCCGAGCACGAAGATCGACACCATCTGGACGAGGTTGGAGAGCGCAGTGGGGTTCTCGAACGGATGCGCGGCGTTGGCATTCATGAAGCCGCCGCCATTGGTTCCGAGCATCTTGATGGCGATCTGCGAGGCCATCGGACCGAGCGCGATCAGCTGCTTGGCGCCTTCGAGCGTCGTCGCCTCGACCGAGGCACCGAAAGTCTGCGGCACGCCCTGCCAGACGAGGAACAGCGCGAAAAGCACCGAGATCGGCAGCAGCACGTAGAGCGTCGTCCTGGTCATATCGACCCAGAAATTGCCGATCGTACGCATCTCATGCCGGGCAAAGCCGCGAATGAGCGCGACGGCAAGCGCGATACCGGTCGCGGCCGACAGGAAATTCTGGACGGTGAAGGCCGCCATCTGGACGAGATACGACATCGTCGTCTCGCCGCCGTAGTTCTGCCAGTTGGTGTTGGTGACGAAGCTGACTGCCGTGTTGAAGGCGAGCGCCTCGGGCACCGCCGACATGCCCATCGGGTTCAGCGGCAGCTGCGCCTGAAGGCGCTGCAGCGCATAGACCAGCACGAAGCCGGCGAGATTGAAGAGCAACATGGCGCCGACATAGACGAGCCAATGCTGCTCCTCCCGCTCGCTCGTCCCGGCAAGGCGGTAGAGACCGCGCTCGACGGGCCGAAGCAGCGGCGAGAGCAGCGTTCGCTCGCCGCTGAAGACGCGGGTCATGTATCCGCCCGCCGGCCGCGTCAAGGCAACGACGAGGCCGATGAAAAGGGCGATCTGGAGCCAACCGTTGATGGTCATCGCCGCCTCTCAAAACCGCTCGGGGCGCAGCAGCGCATAGGTCAGATAGACAAGAATGAGCAGCGTCACGACGCCGCCAAGCCAGAGATCGAGTGTCATGGGAAAAGGCCTTCCGCCTCAAAAGCTGCCGCAGGCCCGGGCGTAGAGAAGAGCGACGCCGAAACAGGCACAGCCGAGAGCGAGCATGAGAATATCGAGCATGATGGTCGGGACCCGTGCTGGTTGCCGCGCGATGGGTCATCGCCAGCGGCATCGGCGCGGTAGCCCCGGCGCCAGCGGCGCCGGAGCTATGCCGCCCGACCCTCAAAGGATCGGCCTCGCGGCATAGGAATTCGAGCGGGCGAAGCGGCGCCTGGCATAGGAATCTCATAGCCGTCCGCGAGACTGCGACAGTCGAGCGGCCGACATTGGCGTGACCGGCAGGATATCAGGGCTGAGAATGCGGAGCCGAGGCGCATACGCCGCGATTGCAGAAATTTGCCTGTATCGGGGCACTGACGAGAGGCGCGTGGTCCCTTTTCCTCAGCCATGCCCCGTCCGAAAGGACTTGCCGGGAACGACACGGAGGGGTCATCTGTCGCGCATCGATGCGTGGAGGATCCTCAATGATCAAGCGTACCCTGTTCGCACTTGCCCTGCTGCCACTGGCAGCCTGTTCCAGCACACCCGCCCCAACGCCCTCGGTATCTGCGGCAGCAAGTCCCGCCGCCGCCACGTCCTATCAGGACATGAGTTGCGCCGAACTGAAGGCTGCTGTGAGCCAGCAGAATTCCGACGCCGCCTGGGCGCGGCGCCAGCAGCAGCAGACCTTCGGCGGCGGCGCGACCAGCAACAACAACGCCACGGTGAGCTTCCCGCTCGGCGGCGGCGGCCCGAGCGCGGGCGCGCCTTCCAACCGCTCATCGCAGGACCGCAACGCCATGCGCAGCGCGATGGCGGCCAAGGGCTGCACATAGCTGATTGCTGGTCGGGGGGCGCCGGACGGCAGCGCCGTCCGGTTCTATCCCCGGATCGCGGCGGCGTAGTCCGCAAGCACCGCTTCGACAGCGAAGGAGACGTGCCGTGATGCCGTAAGCGGCCCCGCCTCTATCGCCCGGGGCAGAAACTGCGACACCAGCGTTTCGGGGATCGTGCGATCGCCGAGAACCGTCATCAGCCTGATCACGGCGGCCTCGGCCTCCGGATGCGGCCAATAATAGCGGATGCGGTCGCTATAGCTGTAATGGCGCAGCAGATGCTGTTGCTCCGGCGTACCCGGATAGTGACTCTGCCAGTTCTTCGGCTCGGCCAGCATCAGCGCTTCCATAGCCTCGGCGAGCGGACGGCCGCGATAGGCTGGGTCGAGCTCGGACGCGATGAGATCAAGACCGTACAGCGCCTCACGCAGCGCGAAGGTCAGTCCCGGTCCGACCTTCAGGATCGAGAAGCCGTCGCTGACAAGGGCCTTGAGACGATCGACCGGCTGATAATCCGTCGAATGCGCCTCGAAGATGAAATCCGGCTCGGCGCCCAGCACAGCGACGAGGTCGCGCGCCCGTTCGCCTTGGTAGCGGATGACGCTTTCATGGCCGAATTCGACGCCCGGCTGGACGACGATTCCGATGGCGCGGGCAAACGCGGCTTCAAGCCCAGCCTTGGCGAAGACGTCGCGGTGAATGGCGATCGTCTGCCGCGCCGCCGCCGCGCTGGTCGGCTCGAGATGATCGAGCGCATGGGTCGCGCCGCCCGGCGTCGGCACCTCGGTGCCGATGACATAGACAGGCGGCGGCAGACCGGCGTCGCGCGCCGCAGCCTCGGCGGCAGCTGCGAGCCGCGCCGCGCGATGGGCGGTCGTCTCGTCGTCGAGCGCCTCCGCCTCGCCGAGGCAGCCCATCGAGGCGTCGAGATGGATCTTGGAGAACCCGGCGGCAACAAAGGCCGCAACCATGGTTTCCGCCTTGGCGAGCGCCTCTTCGGCCGGCAGCTTGCGCCAGGGATTGGGGCCGAGATGGTCGCCGCCGAAAATGATGCGGCCGGCATCGAAGCCCTCAGTGGCGGCGATATCGAGCACGAAGCGGCGGAAGTCGGCCGGGCGCATGCCGGTATAGCCGCCGTCCTGGTTGACCTGGTTGCAGGTCGCCTCGATCAGCACCGGCGCGATCCCTGCCCTCGCCTCGCGGAAGGTGGCGCGGATGACGGCGGGATGGGCCGAGCAGACCGATGTGATGCCCATGCGGCGGCCGGCGCGGCGCGCCTCGGGCAAGGCAAGGAAGAATTCGGACATCAAAGGCTCCTGACGGTCGCGCCGGCGATGAAGGCGTCGAGTTCGGCAAAGGTCGAGGTGCCCTCCATGGGACCTCTGATCGTCACCGTCCGGGCGCCGGCGGCATTGGCATAGCGCAGCGATTCGGCGATGCCGAGGCCAAATCGGCGGCAGACGAGGAAGGTGGCGCCGAAGCTGTCGCCGGCCCCGGTCGGATCGACCTCTGCGACGACGAAGCCGGGCATGTCGGTCCGGCCGTGGCGACCGAAATGGCTGGCGCCCGCCGCGCCGCGCTTCAGAACGATCTCGCCAATGCCCGATTGCAGCAGCGCGGCGACGGCGGCGCTCTCTTCGCTGGCGCCGGCCAGCAGCATCAGTTCCTCGCCCGAGGGCAGGAACAGATCGGTGACGCCCAGCACGCGGTCGAGGGCGGCCCTCCCGGCGGCATCGCGCAGCATCTCAGGACGGATATTCGGATCGAACGAGACTGTCCCGCCACGCGCCTTCAGCGCCGGAAGGGTTGAAAGAACCATGCCGCTCACCGCCGGCATCGGCAGGCCGGAGCCCATGACATGCAGATGGCTGGCCGTAGCGAGCACGGCCTCGGCCTCCGGGGTCGCCGCAATGCGCCCAGCGGCGCTGTCGCGCATATTGAAGACGAATGCGCGGCTTCCGTCGTCGCGATAGCGGACAAAGGCGCTGCCCGTCGCTGCGCCGGGAAGCACGGCGACCGCCGAGACATCGACGCCATCGCGGCGAAGCCGGTCTAGATTGAGCGTGCCGAAATCATCATCGCCCACCGCCGACACGATGGCCGCGGCTGCGCCGAGCCGGCCGACCTGATCGATGAAGATCGCCGGCGCGCCGCTCGCGAAGGGGCCGATCAGCGGCTGCGGCTCGCGAAAGCCTTCGCCCGTTGTCGTCGCCATGATCTCGACGAGGATCTCGCCGATGGTGACGATGGTGCCCTCTTTCATCGCGCCTTCCCTTTCGCTCACGAGCGGAACAGCGTCAGCGGCTGCTCGCCCGCATAGATCACACTTTCATCGACCGAGAACATGCGCTGGTGCATGATCAACGCGCCGCCGAGCGCCGGTCCCTCGAGCCCGAGCGCCGAAACCTCGATGCGCGGCATCGGAAAGCCGTCGAGGAATTCGCGCCGCATCGCCGCCTCAACCTCGCCGGCAACGACGCGAAACAGCGGCGCCACCGAACCGCCGAGAATGATCGCGCCGGGATTGAGCACGCTCGCCACCTGCACGAGGCCGATCGCGAGATTGCGGCCCCAGTCTGCCGCTGTGCGCAGCGCCGGCGCCTCGCTTGAGGCGACCGCCGCGAGCAGCCCGTCGAGCCCGGCCGTAGGATCGCCGCTGACCGCCCGGTAACGCGCTACGACGGCGTCCTTGCCAATATAGCTTTCGAGATGGCCCGGCTTGTGCCGGCCGACATAGAACCCGTCGCCGCCGACGACGATCTGGCCGAACTCGCCGGCAAGGCCTGCCGCGCCGCGGAACAGGCGTCCGCCGATGACGATGCCGCCACCGGCGCCGTTCTCGATCAGCAGGAAGGCGACCGTCTCGGCGCGGTGGGCGGTGTCCCTGTAGGTCTCGGCGATGGCAAAGGCATTGGCGTCGTTTTCAAGCTCGATTGGAAGATCGAGCCCTGGCAAACGCGCTGCGAGCCGTTTGGCGAGCATTTCCTTGAGGCGGACATCACGCCAGCCGATGATCAGCGCATTGATGACGTCTCCGGCACCGTCGAGCAGTGCCGGCAGCGTGACGCAGAGGCCGCGTACCCGCTCGGGCCGGGCGAGCGCCACGACCATGTCGGCGATCATCGCCGCGATACGGTCGGAGGTGGCGTCCGCCGTCTGCTCGAATGTCGGGAAGGCGATGGACTGGCGACGGATTTCCTGCGCGGCCATATCGATGGCGACGACGGTGAGGCGATCGACGCCGATTTCGGCCCCGAGAAAGGTTGCGCCGGTGGCATCGAGATCGATCTGGATGCCGGGCCGGCCGGTTCGGACGGGGCCGTCACCACGCGGCAGGTCCGAGCGCTCGACGGCAAGGCCCGCGGCCATGAGGTCGGCGATGATATTGCCGGTGGTCGACCGGTTGAGGCCGAGCTGGCGCGCGAGATCGGCGCGGCTCATGCCTCCGGTGCGAAACAGCGCATTGAGGGCACGGATTTCATTGAGATAGCGAACGGATTGGGGGGTTGCCACTTGGCTAAGGACTCGGGCGCTGCGGAACTGAATTCGGAAACGAAAAGTTCCGGTCGCGGTGTCACCCGCATCCGGACGGACAGTGGCGAGGCCCCTCCGCCTCGGTCGGTTGGTCGGCAAGGCGGCTTGGCCGCCTTGCCCGTGTCATCGGATCGGGAACGCTGTTTCTGCGTCCTGATTACTGCGTCTTGCGCATGGCGAGAAGCGCCTCGACGTTTTCGCCCGTCACCGGCACCCACGGCACGGAGTAATGCTGCGCCTTGCCGCCTTCCCAGGCGAGCTTGCCGCCATTGACGTCCCAGACCTTGGCGAGCGGCTTATAGCTCTCGCCCTGGACGGCGGCGAGAGCGAGATCGATGCCGCCCTGTGCCTGTGCGTCGGCGTCCTGCAGCGTCGACATCATCTCGCCGCGCTGGACGGCGAGCAGGGCATCCGTAACGCCATCGACGCCGGCGATCGGGATCGTCTTCGGATCGAGGCCATGGCCCTTGACCGCTTCAAGCGCGCCGATTGCCATCTCGTCATTCTCGCCGATGATGCCCTGGATCTCGCCGGGATGGGCGGTCAGCCAGTTTTCGACCAGGCTGAGCGCTTCGGCACGCGACCAGTTGGCGGTCTTCTGCTCGATGACCTTGATGCCCGGATATTCCTTCAGCGTTGCCTCGATGCCTTCGAGGCGCTGAACCTGCGCCGACTGCCCGATCATGCCCTCGACGATGACGACATTGCCCTTGCCGCCCATCTTGTCGAAGACGGACTTGGCCAGGATCTTGCCGGCCTCGACATCGTTCGACGAGATATAGGCCTTGTAGAGATCCGTATTGGAAATCAGAGTGTTGGAGCCAATCACCGGCACGCCGGCATCCTTGGCGCGCTGAACCGGATCGTTACCGGCATTGATGTCGACCGGCACGAAGATCAGTGCGTCATACTTTTCGCTGATCGCGGTGTCGAACTGGTTCGACTGGGTCAGCGCGTCCATGCGGCCATCGAGAACGGTGAGCGTGACGCTGCCGTCCTTGACCAGCGGATGGCTGTTGGCGGCATTGGCCCAGAGCACGTTGAACTCGGTGTCGAGGCTCTGGACGACGGCCGCGATGCGCGGCTTGTCAGCGGCGGCGGCGCTGCCGATGGCAAGCGCGGCAATGCCGGCGCCGGCGAGTGCCGCAAGGGCGCGGCGGGTGATGGTCGATGCCATAGTCGGGTTCCTCCCTGTGATCATGGCTTTATTTGCCGCGCGCAGAGCACGCGGATCCTTCACGGATTCGAATTGCGGGAGCGATCGACCAGGACGGCGACGACGATGATCGCGCCCTTGATGATCTGCTGGTAGTAGGACGAGACCCCCATGAGATCGAGCCCGTTGGAGATTACGCCGATGATGAGGGCGCCGATCAGCGTGTAGACGACCGAGCCGATGCCGCCCGTGAGCGAGGTGCCGCCGATGACGACGGCTGCGATCGCGTCGAGCTCATAGCCGAGGCCGGCCTGCGGCAGGGCCGATGTCGTGCGGGCGGTCAGGATCGCGCCGGCAAGGCCGGCCAGCGCCCCCATCAGCAGATAGACGGAGAAGAAGACGCTGCGGGTCGGGATGCCGCTGGTGCGCGCGCTCTTCACGTTGCCGCCGACCGCATAGACCCAGCGGCCATAGACAGTGAAGCGCAGCACGATCCAGGCGATGATGAAGACGAGCAGGAACAGGATGACCGGAACCGGCACGCCGGCGATGAAGCCCTGCCCGAGCCAGCGGAAGGCCGGTGACAGATTGGGGATCGGCCGGCCGTCGCTGTAGAGCAGCGTTGCCCCGCGCGCCATCGACAGCATGCCGAGCGTCGCGACGAAGGCCGGAACGCCGAAGCGGGCGACCAGCGTCCCGTTGATGGTTCCGACCGCGGCACCGACGGCGACGGCGGCGAGAATTGCGACCATCGGATGCGACGGGTCGCCGCCGGTCACCAGACTTCCCGCAACCACGCCGGCGACCGCGAGGATCGAGCCGACCGAGAGATCAATGCCGCCCGTCAGGATGACGAAGGTCATGCCGATGGCGAGAATGCCGTTGATCGACACCTGGCGCAGGACATTGGTCAGATTGCCGGTCGACAGAAAATTCGGATGGGCGAAGGAGAGCACGACGAAGAGGATCAGGAATGAGATCAGGATGCCGTAGCGCGATAGAAAGCGGCCGAAGGCACGGCCACGGCTGTCGCTTCCGGCGGACTGGGATGCGGTCAAATCGGACATGGCGGGTCTCGGTGTTTCCAGGGAGTGGTCGTGTCAGCTCGCCAGATGGACGAGCGCTTCCTGCGTCGCGTCCGCAGCGGAGAGCGCGCCGGCGATACGTCCGCGCCGGAAGACGATGATGCGATCGGCATTGGCGAGGATTTCGGGGATCTCGGACGAGATCAGCAGCACGGCATTGCCCGCTGCCGCGAAGGCAGACAGAAAGGCGTAGACCTCGCGCTTGGCACCCTCGTCGATGCCGCGGGTCGGCTCGTCGCAGATGAGGATGCGCGGCTCTGTTTCTACGCAGCGCGCCAGGACGACTTTCTGCTGGTTGCCGCCCGAAAGGCTCTGGACCGCAAGATCGCGCGAGGCCGCCTTGATGCGGAAATGGGCGATCTGGCCGTCGACGGCCCCTGCCACGCGGCGGCCATCGACGAAGCCGAGCCTTGCGAAGCGATGCAGCGCCGCGACGACGATATTCTCCGAGACGCTGGAGGAGAGGACCAGCCCGGTCTCCTTCCGATCCTCGGTGACGATGGCGATGCCGTGTCGCAGCGCCTCCGCCGGTGTGTCGATCGTGACCCGGCGCCCCTCGATCGCCACAGAGCCGCTATCCTTCGGCCCATTGCCATAGACGGCATTGGCGAATTCGCTGCGGCCCGCCCCCATCAACCCATAAAGGCCGACGATCTCGCCCTTTCGGATCGCGAGCGAGATATCGGCGAACTGGCCGGCGCGCGAGAAGTCCGTCATCTCGATCATCGTCTCGGCGCGCGCGGTGCTCGCCCGCGCTTCGGCATCGCGAAGATCGCGGCCGACGATCAGCGCAATCAGGCGCTGGCGGTCGATATCAGCCAGCGCGCCGCTTTCGACGAAGCGGCCATCCCGGAACACGGTGTAGCTGTCGGCGATCGAGAAGATGTCGGTCAGCCGGTGCGAGACATAGATGATGCCGACGCCTGAAGCTGCGAGGCCCCGGATCGCCGCGAACAGCGTTGCCGTCTCTTTCTCGCCAATCGCGGAAGTCGGCTCGTCCATGATCAGGATGTCGCTGTCGCGGCTGATCGCCTTGGCGATCTCGACGAGCTGGATGCGCGCGACCGAGAGCGCCCGCATCCGGGCGCGCGGATCGATATCGAAGCCGAGCCGCGCGAACAGCGCAGCCGCATCGGCCTCCATGCGCCTCCGATCGACGAACCAGCCGCCCCGGCGCGGTTCGCGGCCGAGATAGATGTTCTCGGCCACGGTCATGTCGAGGACGGGGGAGAGCTCCTGCGTGATGATGGCAATGCCGTCGGCCAAGGCCTCGGCCGCCGACGCGTAGTGAACCATCCGTCCCTTGACGAGGATCGCCCCGGCATCTGCGCGCTGCAGCCCCATCAGGATCGACAGGAAGGTCGACTTACCCGCGCCATTGCCGCCACAGAGCGCATGAATCGAGCCGCGCTTCAGCTGGATGCGGCCATCGATGAGGGCCGGCACGCCGGCATAGGCCTTGGCGATGCTGGTTGCCGCCAACAGCAGATCGCCCGCCGCCTCAGCCGCCTCGGGAGGAGAGAGGGGCAGCGGCTGAGGGGCGGACGAGGGCGCAGGGGGAGCTGCGCCGCGGAGAGTCGTCCCGGCGCGGCCGTCCGCCGGAGCGCCGGATGCCGGGCTTCTCGATGTCGGATCGTTCATGCGCGTGTCCTCCCAACGATCCGAATATGTTCGGACTTCTATTTTTGTTGGTTGTGGCAGCAAACATAACAGTGCGGAAAGCCCCTCTCCGAGCGGCAGCCGGCTTTGGCGCGCCGACCGTCGCTCAGGGGCCAGGCGCTAGGGCGTGCGGTTGGTCAGGGCCTTCCGCGCCGCCTCGCCCTGCTTCGCCTCGATGAACGCCTTGGCGAGCCGGGCGACCTCGACATTGTCGGTCCAGGTGTTGCGCCAGATCGCGCAGGTCACCGAAAGGTCCTCGTCGACGACTTCGGACGAGAAGCTCTCGAAGGTGATCCAGTCGTCATAGCCGATCACCTCGAGCGCATCGAAGGCGGCGGTGAAATCGATCACGCCGGAGCCGAGGAAACCGCGATTGCTCTCGCCGATATGGAAGTAGCCGAGCTTGTCGCCGGCAAGGCGGATTGCCGCTGCGGGGTAGGCTTCCTCGATGTTCATGTGAAACGTGTCGAGATGCAGGAAGATGTTGTCCGAGCCGGACTGCGCGATATAGGCAAGGCCCTGCGCGGTGGTGTTGAGAAGGTTGGTCTCGAAGCGGTTGACGACTTCGAGATTGAGCGAGACGCCTGACGTCTTGGCCCTGTCGGCGACACGGGCGAGCGCCGCAACCGAATTGTCCCAGCCCTTCTTCGTCGGCAGGCTGCGATACTTGGTATGCGCGGAGAAGATGATGCCGCCGAGCTTCTCGCCGCCGAGATCGCGGGTGATCGAGACCGCCTCGTCGAGGATCGCCTCGCCGCGCTTGACGATCGACGCATCCTCGCTCGACACGTCGCCATCGGCCGGCAGACCCATGGTCACCACGACCTTGAGCCCATAGTCGGCGAGGCGCTTGGCGAGCCAGGAGACGTCGAACTTCTTCGGGTCAAGGCGGGGAAATTCGATCAGCCCATAACCGAGCCGATGCGTCTTTTCCATGGCGCCCTCGAGCGCCTCCTGGGTGCTGCCGCCGGTCCAGACGAATGAGTGAATCCCGAGCTTGGTCATGAGCGTTTCCGAGGCTGTTATCATACGGCGATCTTCCATCGCCTATTTGTTGTGAGTAGCAGCAAACTAACTTGCCTTCAAGGGGAGCGTGCGGCTAGGCTCGCTTCGAGGACAAGGAGACCCGCGCCCAGCGCGGGGTCGGGAGGACTGAATGAGCGAACGAAATGGAGCGCCGGAAGTCGCGGCCAGGCCCTTTGACCTGACCGGACGAGTGGCCATCGTCACGGGCGCGGCCGGCGGTATCGGCGGCGCGATCTGCCGGTGCTTTGCCGAGGCGGGCGCGCGCGTCGCCCTGTTCGACCGCAATCCCGCCGTGACCGAGGCGGCGGCGGCCCTCGGCCCCGATCACCGGGGCTTTGTGGGCGACGTCACGGACGAGGCTGCCATCATTTCGGGTGTCGCCGCCGTCGCGGCCGCGTTCGGGCGGATCGACATCTTGGTCAACAATGCGGGCATGGGGACCCTCCACCCTGCCGAAGCGTTTCCGACCGCCGACTGGGACCTGACGCTCGCCGTCAACCTTCGCGCGCCGTTTCTCTTCGCCCGCGAGGCGGCAAAGCCCATGCTGGCGCAGGGCTCAGGCCGTGTGATCACCATCGCCTCGCAGGCCTCGGTGATCGGCATTGAGGGCCATACCGCCTACAGCGCCTCGAAGGCTGGCCTCATCGGCATGACCAACTGCATGGCGATCGAATGGGGGCCGCGCGGCGTCACGGCCAACTGCATCTCGCCGACCGTCGTCGAGACCGAGATGGGCAAGATCGGCTGGTCGGGCGAGAAGGGCGTCCGTGCCCGCGCCGAGATTCCGACCCGCCGCTTCGCCCAGCCAGACGAGATCGCGCTGGCCGCGCTCTACCTCGCCTCAGACGCAGCAGCTATGGTCAACGGCGCCAATTTGATGTTCGACGGCGGCTATACGATCCGTTGAACGGGAAGAACCAGAACATGTCCGAAACGCTTTCAACCACCGCCCCCTCGTTCGGAACGCAGTCGCTTTCCGGCAAGGTGATGATCATCACCGGCGCCAGTTCCGGCATCGGCCGCGCCGTGGCGCGCCGCTTCGCCAGCGAGGGCGTCAAGCTCGTGCTCGTCGCCCGCTCGGGCGAGAAGCTCAAGGCGCTGGCCGATGAACTCGGCGCGAGCGCCCTCGCCGTCCCGGCCGATCTCACCGTTCCCGCCGATATTGCCCGGATGGTCGATACGGCGCGCCGCCATTTCGGCGCCATCGACATCCTGTTCGCCAACGCCGGCAGCTACGTCACCGGCGACGTGGCCGAGGGCGATCCCGATCTCTGGGACCGCATCATCGACGTCAACGTCAACAGCGTGTTTCGCGCCGTACACGCCGTGCTGCCAGAGATGATCGCGCGCGGCTCCGGCGATATCGTGGTGACGTCATCGATATCCGGTCATCAGGCGATCCATTGGGAGCCGGTCTATTCGGCGACCAAGCATGCCGTGCAGTCCTTCGTCCATGGCGTCCGCCGCCAGGTTTCCAAGCACAATGTCCGCGTTGGCGCGCTGGCGCCGGGCATGGTGCTGAACGAGCTCTGGGGCATCGACGATCCCACCGAGATCGCCCGCCGCGCCGCCGCCCATGAGGGGCTGCTGTCGGAAGATGTCGCCGAGGCGCTGCTGTTCATGCTGACACGCCCCGCCCATGTCACCATCCGCGACCTCGTGATGCTGCCGCAGAACCAGGATCTCTAGGACCAGTCGACATCATGGCCCGCGCCCCCGCAGCCCAGGGACACGCGCCGAAAGAGGCCGTCCCGGCCGCGCCGCCCTAGTCGCGCGCGAACTCAAGGCCGATTCGACCGTCCGGGCGGATCGCGGCGGTCAGGGCGAGATAGTTCTCCAGGAGCGGATGCGGCGTCGCCATCGGCTCCTGATGCGTCGCGGCAATCACCGCCAAAGCGGCGCCGGACGCCTCGCCGGCGGCGATGCCGGCGGGGGCATCCTCGAAGACGATGCATTCGGCGGTCGGGACGCCGAGCCGGCTGGCGGCAAGATGATAGCAATCCGGCAGCGGCTTGCCGCGCTGGACATCTTCAGCCGCGATCAAAAGGCGGGGCACAGGCAGGCCGGCGGCAGCGAGGCGGCGGCGCGCCAGCGCATGCGGCGCCGAGGTGACGATCGCCCAGCGATCTAGCGGCAGGCTGGCGAGGAAGGCGGGCGCGCCGGGTATGGGGTGGATGCCGCCCATGTCCTCCATCTCGTCGGCCGTCAGCGCGTCGGCCTCCGCCTCGGGATCGACGCCGGGAAGGCCGAGGCGGCGGATGGTATCAACCGCACGGACGCCATGGATGGTCGGCAGGAAGCTGGCGACATCGAGCCCGTGCCGCGCCGCCCAGCGGCCCCAGATGCGTTCGGCTGCCTCCAGCGAGGAGAGCAGCGTTCCGTCCATGTCGAACAAGAGGGCGGCAAAGCTCCGCCCCTCAAACAATGCCGCGTCGGCCATTGGCGATTCCCCGCGCCCGGATTGGCGCCGCGCCGATATCGGCCCAGCCGCAGCCGCCGTCAACGCCGCATCGGGGAAGCGCTTCAGGCGACGGTATCGAGCGCGAACTGGAACAGCGATTTGATGTGATCGGCCATGGCCTTCCGCGCGCCGGCGGCATCGCGCAGCTCGATCTTGTCGAGGATGACCTCATGTTGGCGCGTGTCGGGCTCCAGCCGCTCGGCCAGCCGTTCGACCTCGAACAGCTTGGTCGTGACGCGGAGCGCCTTGACGATGTTGCCGACGACCTGATTGCCGCAATAATCGGCGACGATGTCGTGCACCTCGCGATCGGAGGCCCAATGCTCCTCCTGGTCGTAGCGCTCGCTGCCCTTCAGGCGCTGCAGCGTCGCTTTCGCGGCAGCGACGCGCTCGGGCGGGGCGAGATCGACGCACATGCCGGCAGCGGCGGATTCCATGATCTCGCGCGCCTTGAGGCTCTGCAGATATTCTTTGAGTTCGACCTTGCGAACGAAGAAGGACTTGGTGTTGGACTTGACGAGGAGGCCCTCGAGTTCCAGCCGCTGCAGCGCCTGGCGCACCGGCGTGCGCGAGATGCCGAGATAGGCGGCGAGGTTCTGCTCAACGACGACTTCGCCGGCGCGCAGTTCCTTCTTCTCGATCAGCCGGGCAATCTCTTTATAGGCGAGGGTCGACAGGTTCTTCGCCGCCGGCCGCGTCGCAAAGGCGGACGGCTCAGCCGGCCGCTGCTGTTCAGCCGCCTTGCGGGCCGGCGACGCGGCGCTTGTTGCGGTCTTGCGCATCACGATAGGCTCCGTACCCATGGCCAATGCCTAGTCGATCCCTCCTCGAATGTCCACGCGTATACAGGCGGAATCCGACCGGTTCATCACACGACCGGTGATTGAAGCCGGCTGATGATCCGCCCGCCCAGCGCGCGTGTCCGGAGAGCTTCGCGCGTTCGCGCCTGGGCCAAAGGCATAACCAACATCACCGCCCTATCGACGCCCGCAACTCCGTCTGCTGACGCCATGCATCTGTTGCAGCGCAAGAGAAAGGCCGTTGACAGACCCCGCTCGCGTGCTAGCATCGAATACAGACGGTATACAGAACGAATTCCGGAGGTCGTCAATGCGTTCCTACGTACGGTTCGTACCCATCCTCGCCGCAGCTTTGGCGGGTGTTCCGGCATTGGCTCTGGCCGCGCCATCGGGAACGCTGGTGATCGCGGAAAACGAGACACCTGAAAATCTGGACCCGGCGAACGCGACCAACTCGACGGTCGACGAGCTGCTGGTCGGCGCCTATGACGCGCTGGTCCAGTTCACCGCCGGGGAAACGGCTGTGTCGCCGCGGCTCGCCAAGAGCTGGACGATCTCCGACGACGGGCTGACCTACACATTCACGCTGCGCGACGACGTCACCTTCCATGATGGCACCAAGCTCACCGCGGCCGACGTCAAGTTCACGCTCGACCGTCTGAAGGCCGCCAAGGCCAATGTGCTCAACGACATCTCGCTGTTCAGCGCAGCAGAGGTCGTCGACGACCACACCGTGAAGCTAACGCTTTCAGCGCCATTCGGGCCGTTCCTGCCGGCGCTGTCGCGGATCTACATCGTCAACAAGGCGCTGGTCGAACCGCATATGGCGGAGGACAATGCGCGGCAGTTTCTCGCGGTCAACGAAGCCGGCTCGGGACCCTATGCGATCACCGCCTACAATCCGACCGAGGCGGTTACGCTCAAGGCCTATGACAAGTACTGGGGCGGCTGGGACGGCAACCACGTCGCCGAGGTGGTCTTCCGGTATATCTCCGAGCCGTCGACACAGCTCTCGCTGCTGAAGAGCGGCGAAGTCCAGATCGCACCCGACGTCACCGTCGAGGACAAGCTTGCGCTGATGAAGGAGCCCGGTTTCGTCGTCGATGTCGGCAAGGCCGCGACGCCGCTCTATTTCGACTTCAACGCCGCCGGAAAAGGTGCGACCGGTAATCCGAAATTCCGCGAAATGCTGGCGAAAACGTTCGACCGCCAGCTGCATCTCGACCAGGTCCTGATGGGCCTCGGCACGCTGCCGGACGGCCCTTTGCCGACGAGCTGGCCCGGCCATGAGAGCGGCACCGAACAAGCCTTCGACCTTGCCGCGGCCAAGAAGATGGTCGACGACAATGGCTGGGCCGGCACGACGCTGACGGTGCGCTATCTGCCTGCGATCCAGGAAGAGAAGAGCGCCGTCGAACAGCTGCAATCAAATCTCGCCGAGATCGGCATCACCCTGAAGGCCGAGGGTATGACGTGGCCGGCACAGGCCGCGACGGTGCAGAAGGTCGAGACGACCTCCGACATCAACATGATCTACTCGTTCCCGCCCTTCCCCGACCCGCACGCCATCCTGAACTCCTCGTTCAACAGCGCGCTGACCGGCGCCAAGGGCGGCTACAACTGGGCGCAATATGCCAATCCCGAGGTTGATGCGCTGCTCAACGAGGCGGCGAGCTCGGCCGACCAGGCGAAGCGCGCCGAACTCTACAGACAAGCGCAGCAGCTGATCGGCAAGGACTTCCCGGTGATCACCGTGTCCTATCCCGGCTCGGTCGTCGCGCTCAGCGACAAGGTCGAGGGCTACAAATACAACGCCGCCCATCACCAGACCTTCAACTACATGGATATCGGCCTGAAATAGGCCGGCATCCACGGGTCGATACGCCAGGGGATCGAGACATGCGCTATGTCCTGCAGCGAGTGCTGTTCTCGATCCTGTCGCTCGGCGTCCTGCTGTTCATCACCTTCCTGCTCAGCCATGTCGTCTCGGGCGATCCGGCCATCGTCGCGGCAGGCCCGAACGCGGGTGCCGACAAGATCGCCGCGATCCGGCAGGAAATGGGGCTCGACCAGCCGCTTCTGGTCCAGTTCTGGATCTATTGCGGCAATATCCTGCATGGCAACCTCGGCAACTCCTGGTTCACACAGCAGCCGATCGCGACCGACCTGATGCGCGAATTGCCGCCCTCGCTCGAGCTCGTCTTCTTTGCCATGCTGATCAATCTCACGATCTCGCTGCCGCTCGGCCTCATCACGGCGCGCTATAGTGGCAGCCGTTTCGACGACATCGTGCGTCTCGTCGTGATGGCCGGCGCCGGCCTGCCGATCTTCTGGCTCGCGATCATCCTGCAGCAGATCGTTGCCGGGCAGTGGCATCTGCTGCCGACCGCCGGGCGGCTCGGCTTCGCACATCGCGATTTCACTGGCGCGACCGGATTCACGCTCTTCGACAGCCTGGTGCAGGGCCGGCTCGACGTGTTCGTCGACGCTCTCGCGCATCTCGTGCTGCCCGCCTTCGCCCTGACGCTCCTCTTCACCGCGGTCGGCGTCCGCATCACCCGGACCGCGATGATCGGCGAATTCCGCAAGGATTACGTCGTGCTCGCCCGCGCCAAGGGAGCAAGCGAAGCCCGGATCATGTTCCGCCATGTCTTTGCCAATGGCGCGACGCCGGCACTGACGGTGTTCGGCATGCAATTCGGCTGGATGCTCGGTGCCACGGTCCTCGTCGAGGAAATCTTCGGCCGGCCCGGCATCGGCCGCTATGCGGTCAAGGCCGTGACCCAGTCCGATATCCATGCCGTCGTCGCGGTCGTGTTCGTGGTCGGCCTCGTCTTCCTCTTCGCCAATCTCCTCGTCGACATCGCGCTCTATCTCTTGAGCCCGCGCAAGCTCGCGGGGGCCTAAGCGTGCTGGGTCGCCTCCGGTCGCTGCCGAAGACCCATGTCGAGCGCGTGGCCGTCGTGCTCGCGCTCGTCATCCTGCTGATCGCGCTTGTCGGCGCCCATATCGTTCCGTTCGATCCGATGAAGATCGACTTTCGCAGCAAGCTGCACGGACCCTCGCTCACCCATTGGCTCGGCACCGACGGCTCCGGCCGCGACGTGCTCAGCCGCCTGCTCTATGGCGCGCAGCTGACGCTCGCCTCGACCTTTGCCGTCATCATCGTCGTGGTGATCATCGGCTGCACCATCGGCATCGTCTCGGCCTTTGTCGGCGGCGCGCTCGACAACATGCTGATGCGCCTTGCCGATATCTGGCTCGGCTTTCCGCCGCTGATTCTCGCACTCGGCTTTGCCTCGGCGCTGGGTGCCAGCCTGGAGGCAGCCATCTGGGCGCTGATCTTCTCCTGGTGGCCGAACTATGCACGCCTCTCGCGCATGGTGGCGACCGACATCCTGTCGCGAAAATTCATCACCAGCGCCGACGCGCTGGGTGTGCCGACCCATCGCAAGCTCTTCAACTACGTCATTCCGAACGCGCTCGACGTCCTCGTCATCCAGGTCGCGCTCGATGTCTCGGCTGTGATGCTCGCGATCTCAGGCCTCTCCTTCATCGGCGTGGGCGCCCAGATTCCTGCGCCTGAATGGGGGGCAATGATCGCCGACGGGCGCTCCTATGTTGCCAATGGCTGGTGGATCGTGCTGGCGCCGGGGCTCGCGATCTTCCTCACCGCGGTCAGCTTCAACGTGATCGGCGACATGCTCCGGCGAGAACTCGATCCCACTTCGCGCCGGCGCTGACGGTCATGGACAGCGTGGAGCATCAGGTCACCGGCAACCGCCCGCTTTTCGAAGCGGACGACGTCGCCATCGCGCTTCGATCGGGCGGCCGGACGATGGTCTCCGGCGTCTCGTTCGGCGTGCGCCCGCGCGAGGTGTTCGGCATCGTCGGCGAATCGGGCTCCGGAAAGACGCTGCTGACGCGCACGCTGCTCGGGCTGCAGGAGGATGCCCTTGTCTCGGCGGGAGCCGTCCGCTTCGAGGGACAGCAACTGCCGGCGGAGCGGCATGCCGCAAGCGCGCGCAAGCTGCTCGGCCATGCCATCGGCTTCGTGCCGCAGGACCCCTTCTCCTCGCTCAACCCTTCGATGCGGATCGGCAAGCAGATCACCGAGGCGATCTATCTCGCCAAAGGCTGGCCGATGGGCGCTGAGCGGACGCGGGATGCCGCGATCGCGCTGATGGCCGAGGTCGGCATCCCCGAGCCGGCGCTCGCTTTCAACCAGTTTCCCGACCAGTTCTCCGGCGGCATGCGGCAGCGCATCGTCTTTGCCATCGCGCTGTCGCAGGAGCCGAAGCTGCTCGTCGCCGACGAGCCGACCACAGCGCTCGACGCGATCACGCAGCGCCGCATCATCGATTTGATCCTCGAGCGCAGCCGCAGCCACGGTCTCGCGGTGATCCTGATCAGCCACAATCTCGAGCTGCTGCGCCAGCGCGTCGATCGTGTGGCCGTGCTCTATGGCGGCCAACTGCACACCATCGTCGATGCCGTCGCGATCGGCAGAGAGACGATCCATCCCTATGCCGAGGCGCTATTCCGCTGCATCCCGACGCGCGAGAAGAGCCTCGGCGAGATCCGCTCGATCCCGGGCGAACCCGTCGGCGCCGGCTTCGGACGCATCGGCTGCGCCTTCGCGGCGCGCTGCACCTATGCGGCCCCGGCCTGCCGGACCACGGCGCTGCCGCTGAACGCCGCGATCGCGCCGCGCTTCAGCGCCTGCATCCTCGGCAGGGGAGCGTAGCGATGACCGATCCCGTGCCGATGGTCGAACTCTCCGGCATCGCCAAGAGCTTCGCCCGCCGCCTCTTCGTGCAGAACCGCAGCTTTGCCTTGAGCGGCATCGACATGACCGTCAATCGCGGCGAGGTGGTCGGCATCCTCGGCGAGAGCGGCTCAGGCAAATCCACCGTCGCCAACATCATCACCTGCCTCACCGCCTATGACGGCGGCACCTACCGCTTCATGGGCCGCGACGTCGCCGCCTTCACGCGGGCCGAGCGCTTCGGCTTCAAGAAGGACGTGCAGATCGTCTTCCAGGATCCCTATGGCAGCCTCAACCCGCGCGCGACCGTCCGCGCCAGCGTGATCGAGAGCCTCATCCTGCACCGGAAGGACCTTTCGCGCGCCGCGCGCATCGAGCGCGCCGACGCGCTGCTCGCCGAGGTCGGTCTCGCCGCCGCATCGGGGAACCGCTATCCGCATGAATTTTCCGGCGGGCAGCGCCAGCGCGTCGCCATCGCGCGCGCGCTCGCCGTCGAACCGCAGCTTCTGGTGCTCGACGAGCCACTCTCCTCGCTCGACGTCTCGATCCAGGCGCAGATCCTCGAACTCTTCGTCCGCATAATCCGCGAGCGGGCGCTCACCATCGTCTTCATCTCGCATGACGTGAATGTCGTGCGCCTCCTCTGCGACCGCGTCTATGTCATGAACCAGGGCGCGATCGTCGAGGAGGGTTTCGCGCGGGATGTCCTCACCAACCCGCATAACGACTACACAAGACGGCTGCTCGAAGCCGTCTACTGACCGAGCCCGAGGCAATCATGAGCCGATCCAAGCTGGCCATCGACATCGGCGGCACCTTCATCGACGTGGTCGTGTTCGACCTCGAAAAGCGGGAGCTCGCCGCCTTCAAGCTGCCGACGACGCCGCATGATCCGGCGGAGGGCGTCGTCGCGGCGGTCGGCCAGCTCGGCTTTCCGCCGGCCGAGATCGCCGACTTCGTGCATGGCACGACGCTCGGCCTCAACGCGATACTCGAACGCAAGGGCGCCCGTGTCGGCATCATCACCAATTCCGGCTTCCGCGACATCCTCGAGATCGGCCGTGGCGCGGTCGACTTCGTCCACATGTACCAGTTCGACCTCGAGCCGCCGCCGCTGATCGTCGAGCGGCGCCATATCGCCGGCGTCGGCGGGCGCATGGATTTCGAGGGCAACGAAGTCGAGCCGCTCGACGGCGCGGCGGTGGTCGCGGCGGCTAGGGCGCTGCATGAGGGTGCCGGCTGCGAGGCGCTCGCGGTGTCGTTCCTGCATGCCTATGCCAACTCCGCGCATGAGCGCGCGGCAGTAGCCTTGATCCGCGAGGCCTTCCCCGAGCTGGAGGTCTCAGCTGGTGCACTGATCGCCAACGAGTACCGCGAATATGAGCGCACCAGCACGGCGGTGCTCGACGCCTATATCAAGCCGGTGCTGAAGAACTATCTCGGCCACGTCTCCTCCGGCATGGAGCAACAGGGCTTCGCCGGCCAGAAATTCGTCATGAACTCCTCCGGCGGGGCGCTGACTTTCGATCTCGCCGAGGCCGAGCCGATCGCGACCGTATTCTCGGGCCCGGCCGGCGGCGTTTCCGGCGCGCTGCATGTTGCGCGCGAAACCGGCAGGCGCAACGTGCTCTCTGTCGATGTCGGGGGCACCAGCCTCGATGCCTGCCTGATCGTCGATGGCCGGCCTATGGACGTGTTCGAGGCGCGGATCGAGAATTTCCCGATCCTGCAGCCGATCTTCGATCTCCGCACGCTTGGGGCCGGCGGCGGCTCGATCGCCTGGATCGACCATGGCCTGCTCCGCGTCGGGCCGGAAAGCGCCGGCGCCGTGCCGGGTCCCGCCTGCTATGGTCGCAGCGGCACCCGCGCGACGGTCACCGATGCCGCCGTGATCCTCGGCTATATCGACACCGGCAATTTCATGGGCGGGTCGATGACCGTCGCACATGATCTCGCCGCGGCGGCCCTGACCGAGACGATCTGCACCCCGCTCGGCCTCTCGCTGGAAGAAGCGGCACGCTCCGTGTTCGACGTGCTGATCTCGCGCACCGCCTCCTCGATCAAGGAGATGATGCTGGAGCGCGGCCTCGACCCCGGCGAATTCTCGATGCTGGCTTTTGGCGGCTGCGGGCCGCTGCTCGGGCCGATGCTGCAGGCCGAGCTTGAAATGCCGGAACTGGTCATCCCGCCGTTGCCTTCCGTCTTCTCGGCCTGGGGCATGCTGGCGAGCGATCTTTCCTTCAGCGACAGCATCTCGGTGCTGGAGACGATCGCGCCCGCGACCATGGCGCGGCTCGCCGAAACGGCCGAGACGCTGAAGGCACGCAGCATTGCGGCGCTCAGTGCACGGATCGGGCGCGCGATCGATCCCGATGTGCAGATGGTGGCGCGGCTACGCTTCATCGGGCAGGAGCACACGCTGAGCATTCCCTATGCGCCGGGCGAGGACGCAGCGGCGTTTTTCGAGCGCTTCTCGCAGGCCCATCTCGATCGCTTCGGCCACAGCTTCGCCAGCGAGGCAGAGATCGTCTCGCTGATGGTGAAGCTGGTGGTGGTGACGGAGAAGCCAGACCTTCTGACTCGCATCGGCAGCAGCACGCGCCTCGCGCCGAGCGCCTCGCACCGTCTGTTCGACAAAGCCACCGGCGTCATGACGGACTGCCTCAAGCTCAGCCGCGACGCGCTCGAGCCCGGCCGCGATTATCCGGGGCCGCTGCTCGTCATCGACGAGGGCTCCTCGCTCGCCATCCATGGCGACCAGAGCCTCTCCGTCGATGGCTATGGCATGATTTCAGTACGGCGCAGAGCCGTCGTTTCAGGTGTGGAGGCGTGAGATGACGATCAGCAAGGCGGCGGAAACCGAGATCATCTCGGCGCTCTTTTTCTCGGCGGCGGAGCAGATGCGGCGGACGCTGGTGCGCACCGCCTTCAACGCGGTGATCTACGAGGTGCTCGATTTCGGCATCTCGATCGCCGATGCGCGCGGGCGCATGGTGGCGGAGGCGGCCGGCATCACCTCCTTCATCGGCGGCAACGACTATGCCCTGAAAATGCTGATGGAAAACATGGACATGGCAAGCCTCAAGCCGGGCGATGTCGTGATCCTCAACTATCCCTACTGGAACTCGGCGCATATGTCGGATGCGCTCCTGATGGCGCCGGTCTTCGTCGATGGCGATGCGATCGACATGTTCCTCTGCGTGCGGGCGCATTGGCTCGATCTCGGCGCCAAGGACCCCGGCTATGTCATCGACTCGACCAATATCCATCAGGAGGGGCTGATCCTGCCGGGGGTGAGGATCATCAAGGAAGGCAAGCTCGACGCCGATCTCTGGAAAATACTCGAGGCGAATTCGCGCCTTCCCGACGCGATTCGCGGCGATTTCGGCGCGCAAGTCGCATGTCTTCGCACCGGCGAGGCCTCGGTGCGCGACATCTATCGCAAGTTCGGCCGGGAGCGCGTGCTCGCCGCCATCGAGGCCTTCTTCGTCCACGCCAATGAGAAGACGCGCGCGGCGTTGCAGCACTTGCCGAAGGGCAGCTGGTCGGCCGAGGAGTGGCTCGACGACGATGGCGTCAGCGAGCGGATGATCAAGATGGCGGTCGACGTCACCATCACCGAGGATCGCATGGTGGTCGACTACAACCGCTCCGATCCGATGGTGCCGGGGCCAGTCAATGTTCCGTTCGGCGCGACGATCTCGATGGCCAAGACCTATTTCAAGTTCCTGACCTCGCCGGATACGCCGAGCAACCACGGCAACTTCATGGCTCTCGATGTCAGCGCGGCGCCCGGCAATCTGTTCCACGCCATCTATCCGTCCTCGACCTATATGCCCTGGACGCACATGGTCGCCTTCGAACTGATCGCGAAGGCGCTGGCGCCGGCGATCGACTGGCTGCCAATGGCCTCGGGCGGCGACGAGCCGGGCTTCATGGCGATGGGTCGACATCACAGCACCGGCAAGACCTATGTCATCAGCAACAATGAGGGCATCGGCTGGGGCGCCACCCATCGCCATGACGGGGCGACTGCGTTGCAGCATCCTTCGACCAGCACCGTGCGCAACACCCCGATCGAGGTGCTGGAGCGGCAGGCCAATCTCTTCCACGAAGGCCTGGAGCTGATCCCGAATTCCGGCGGCCGCGGACGTTATCGCGGCGGGCTCGGCGTGCGCCGCGCCGTCCAAATCGTCGGCGAGACCGAAATCATCTCGATGAAGAAGAAATCGAAGACCGGCGGATGGGGCCTCCATGGCGGCGAGCCCTCGCCGGTGCGCAACCACATGGTTCTGTGGCCGGGCGAACCGCACGAAAAGACCGTCGGCATGTATCGCGCCACGCTTCAGAACGGCGAGCGCTTCGTGAATTCCAGCGCCGGCGGCTCCGGCTGGGGCGATCCGGACGCGCGCGACGCGAAGGCGGCGCAGTATGATATCGACAATGGCTATGTCGATCCCGCCGCGGATCCGATCGAGCCCGTGAAGGTGGAAACCTATGCAAAATCCTGATTACGCGCTCACCGCCGCAAACGTCGTCGACGTCGTCGGCGGCACCATTCTCCGCGACAAGGCCGTCATGATCGGCGGCGGCAAGATCCTCGCGATCACGGAGGAGCGGCTGCTCGACCCCGCGGTGAAGCGGATCTCGCTCGGCGGCCGCTATCTCTCGCCCGGCCTCATCGACTGCCACTCGCATGTCTTCATCGGCGCCTTCAATGATGGACGCACGGTGCTGCCTTCGGAAATGACCGCGCGTGCCGGCCGGCATCTCGAAGGCATGCTTCAGCGCGGCTTCACGACCGTGCGCGATGCCGGCGGGGCCGATTACGGCCACAAGGCCGCGCTGGAGAAGGGCCTCTTCACGGGACCGCGGATGTTCGTCTCGGGCCGCATCCTGTCGCAGACCGGCGGGCATGGCGATCATCGCGGCCGTGCCGAGACCTGCAATTGCGGCGCCGCGCTCGGCGGCGTCGGGATCATCGCCGATGGCATCGACGAGGTTCGCCGTGCCGCGCGCGAGAACATCCGCCAGGGCTGCGACCAGATCAAGATCATGGCCGGCGGCGGTGTCTCCTCGCCGGGCGACAAGCTCAACCACCCGCAATATTCGCTTGAGGAAATCACGGCGATCGCCGACGAGGCCGATCGCGCCGGACGCTATGTCATGGCGCATGTCTATAGCGACATGGGCATCCGCCGCGCGGTTTCCTGCGGGGTGCGCTCGATCGAGCATGGCAATTTCCTCACCGACGAGACCGCCCGGCTGATGGCCGACCGCGACGCCCATCTGGTGCCGACGCTCATCACCTATGAAGCCGATGCGATTTACGGCATGGGCTTCGGCTGGTCGGAGGAGAACCAGGAGAAGAACGCCGAGGTGTTGGCGAGCGGGCTCAAATCGCTCGAGATCGCGCTGCGCAGCAAGGTCAATGTCGGTTATGGCACCGATCTCTGCTGGTCGCCGAAGAGCTACCAGGGCGACGGGCTGCTCATCCACCAGAAGGTGTGCGGCGCCGCCGAAGCGCTGCGCCATGCGACCGTCAACAATGCCAAGGTCATCCGGATGGAAGGCAAGGTCGGCGAGATCGCGGCAGGCGCATTTGCCGATGTCGTCGTCGTCGATGCCAACCCGCTCGATGGGCTCGAATGCTTTGCGCAGACCGACAACCGCATCGTCGCCGTGCTGCAATCGGGCCGGCCCGTCCGCGACGATCTCGGCCTGATGGCGGCCGTGTAAGAGCAGCCGCAGAGCGTTCTCCCGGCGCCGTCGACGGCGCCGGCCCGGCGTGCCAAGCTCGGCCATTCAGCCGTATCAGATGGCTCACCCGCGCCACCCGCAAGGAAAGCGCCACCATCACATTGGATAGACGACGATCATGCCAATCTCAGCGAATGTTGCCCTCGTCACCGGCGCGCAGCAGGGCATCGGCCGTGCGACAGCCTTGACGCTGGCACGGCAGGGACACGATCTCGCGCTTCATTATCTCGACGACGAAGCCGCCGCGACGGCGCTTGCCGGGGAGATCGCCGCGCTCGGCCGGACGGCGACGCTGCACCGCGCCGATCTTCGCGAAGCCGGCGCGGCGGGGACGCTTGTCCGCGCGGCCTTCGCGGCGCATGGGCGGCTCGATGCGGTTGTGAACAATGCCGGCATCTGGCACCGCTCCGCCTTCGCCGACCTGACGGTCGACCTTTGGGACCTGACGCTCGACGTCAATCTCCGGGCGGCTGTGTTTGTGACCCAGGCGGCGGTGGCGCTGATGCGCGAGACCGGAACGAAGGGCGCGATCGTCAACGTGTCCTCGGTCGCCGCCTTCGGCAACCCGCGCGGCATCCATTACAGCGCCAGCAAAGGCGGCCTCGATGCGATGACACGCGCCATCGCGCTCGACGTCGCCCGCGACGGCATCCGCGTCAACGGCGTCGCGCCAGGGATGGTGCTGACGGCGCAAGCGCTCGAAGGCGACCCGATCGAGGAACTCGAACGCATTGCCGCCGGGACCGTTGCAGGCCGGATCGGACGTCCGGAGGAGATCGCCTCCGTGATCGCCTTCCTCGTCTCGGACGCGGCGAGCTTCGTCCATGGCGAGGTCATTCAGGCGAATGGCGGCTTGCGCATGGGATAGCGCCAGTCGCCGACACAAGCGACGCGCCGGCTCTCTCGAAAAGCGGTTCGAGCGAGACGGTTCAGTGCGAGGAAGCGGCCTTGCGCAGCTTCTTGGCAGGCGCCTTGGCCTTGCTGGCGGCCTTCTTGGGCTCGGCGGCGGCAGCGACCGCATCGGCAGCTTCCTGCTCGAGCCGCAGGGCGCGCAGGCGGTCGGTCTTGGCGACGCGCTTCGCGACCTCGCCATCGATGATCAGCTTCGCAGCCTTCGTCGTCAGTTCGTTCTTAGCCTCGATCCGCGAGACGGCGGGCTTTGCAGGAGCGGCTTCCGGGGCGGACTTCATGGCATCCTCCTGGGCTTGAGACAGTTCGCCGGCTTGAACCGGGAGCTGACTCGGGAAAGGTCCAGAGCCGGAACAAGGTCTCGGGCTGGGAAAAGATCCCCGGCCTCCACCCATCATTCCCGGCTCAGAAAAGAAAAAAGGCCGGGTAAACCCGACCTTCTCCGATACGTCTCGATAGCCTTCGCCAGTACATCCGTGGTCTCGGGCTAGAAACGAAATCCTTACGCTGCCTTGATGTTCTCGGCAGCGCTCTTGCCACTGCGGCTGTCGGTCACGACGTCGAAGCTGAGCTTCTGACCTTCGCTGACCGAGCTCATGCCAGCACGTTCGATGGCCGAGATGTGAACGAACACATCCGAGCCGCCGTTGTCCGGCTGAATGAAGCCAAAGCCCTTGGTGGCATTGAAGAACTTGACGGTTCCAACATTCATGACGATTTCCTTTCAATCGACATAGAGGTTCGCCATCCGACAACGCGCCGGACGCCGTAGAGACATCGATTTGATCGGGGAAGTTCGCCAAAGACGCGGATCGCGCCGAAACAAAATTCAACAAGTAAGATCGATGACTGTGATATAGGCGCAATCTCTCCTTTTAACAAGCCCCGATCAACGATTGACGCCTTTCGGTTCATTTTGCCGACTCGCGACGGCACCTCCGGCAAGAGCGCAAGCTTCAGCGTCACCATGGCCGCTTGATCGGCGCGATGGCGCAGCCGATAAGCCTCGAAGCGGATCGACACCGCGGATCATGGACAAGGAAACAGAACGATGAGCGACCCGATCACGCGGGACAGCAACGGCAACGAACTCGCCGATGGCGACGCCGTGACGGTCATCAAGGACCTGAAGGTCAAGGGTACGTCGGAGACGATCAAGCGCGGCACCCTGGTCAAGGGCATCCGCCTGACCGGCAATCCCGGCGAGGTCGAATGCAATACCAAGCAGGTGAAGGGGCTGGTGTTGAAGACGGAATTCCTCCGCAAGGCCTGAGGGGAAGTCCCCGGCCCGAACGCCGCCATGACAGCCGCGGATTGACGCGGGCGGGCATCTCCCGCCCGACATAGGCTTTCGCCCGGCCGTCGAGGCGGCCGGTTGCTGTCACCCCGCCCCCTTGCAAGGCCAGCCGCCGAGCCGCGACGGCTCGACCCTTAGTGGCCCGACTTTTGGCGGCCCGCGCCCCGCCGGCGCCCTCCCCTGCCCTCCCACATATCCATGCCCGACCGCATCGACCGGCGAATTCAGCGCCGGGCTTGCAATTGCTATGTCTCGTGATATTTCTCAAATAATGTTACTGATGTTTCGATGACTCTGGTGCCTCGCACGCTTCGCGCGCCGCCAGGGAGAGAGCGAGAGAGAGTGATGGCCGGGCTGCCGATCGACGCCGATGCACGCTTTTCCGCCGATTACCGCGAAGCCAGGGCCAGGATCGGCATGCTCGCGGCGGGCGCGGCGTCGATGGCCAGCTATGCCAACCCCAATGCGGGACCGCAGGGCGAGGCGCTGGCCACGGACTGTTTCTGGTTCGGCCCCGAAGATGCCGACAATGTCCTGGTTCTCGTCTCCGCCACGCATGGCGTCGAAGGCTTCTGCGGATCCGGCGCGCAGGCCGACTGGCTCCTGTCGGGCGGCGCCGATGCGTTGCCGGCCGGAACCGCCGCGCTGATCGTCCATGCGCTCAATCCGCATGGCTTTGCATGGCTGCGCCGGACGACGGAAGAAGGCATCGATCTCAACCGCAACTGCATCGACTTCGCGAAGGGCCTGCCGACCAATCCCGGCTATGACGAATTGGCCGATGCCTTCGTGCCGGCCTCGCTCGACGGCGAGACGCTGGCCAAGGCCGATGCGCGCATCGCCGCTTTTCGTGCCGCCCATGGCGAGGTCGCCTTCGAGACGGCGCGCAGCAGCGGGCAATACAGCCATCCCCTCGGCATTTTCTATGGCGGCACGGAGCCCTCCTGGTCGATCCGGACGATGCGGCAGCTCGCGGCCGATTTCGGCCTTTCAGCGCGTCGCAACGTCGCCGTGATCGACTTTCACACCGGTCTCGGACCGTTCGGCTATGGCGAGCCGATCTGCGGCCACCGTCCGGGCGAGAGCGGACAGGCGCGCTGCCGCGCCTGGTATGGCGCCGCGCTGGGCGAGCCGCTGCTCGGCACCTCGGCCTCGCTGCCGATCGCCGGACTGACGCAATATGCCTGGGCGGGGGCCGTCGGCGCCGAGCGCCTCAGCTTCGTCGCGCTCGAATTCGGCACCTATCATCCCGACGAGGGCATGGCCGCGCTCCGCGCCGATCACTGGCTGCATGCGCAGGGCGCCGTCGACTGGGCCTCGCCCGAGGCGCAGCGGATCAAGGCCGCGCTCCGCCGTTTCTATCATCCCGACACGCCGGACTGGCGCGAGAAGGTGCTGACGCGAAGCCGGACCATCATCGGCCAGGCCCTTGCCGGCATGACCGCGCCGAGCCCGGACGCATGACCCATCACCAAGCAGAAACCCAAGGTCCATGACGCGCATCCTCGTCCTCAATCCCAACAGTTCGGCCGATGTGACGCGGTCCATGGACGCGGCGCTGGGTTGCTTGCGGCTCCCTGGCGGCGCCGAGATCATCTGCGCGACTCTCGCCGAGGGGCCGCCCGGCATCGAGACGCAGGAGCATGTCGAGAGCGTCGTCCTGCCGATCGCGCGCTATTTCGAGAGCCATCCGGCGGATGCCTATGTCATCGGCTGCTTCTCCGATCCGGGCCTCGCGCTCGCCCGGGAAAACCTCAAGCGGCCGGTGCTCGGCATCGCGGAATCGGCGTTCCACCTCGCCACCGGCCTCGGCCGACGCTTTGGTGTGGTTGCGATCAAGAAGGGCTCGATCCCGCGCCATATGCGGGCAATCCGCAGCCTCGGGCTGATCGACCGCCTTGCCGGCGACCGGCCGCTCGATATCGGCGTCACCGAAATGGCCGGCGCCGGCGTGGTCGACCGCATCGTCGAGGTCGGCACGGAACTGCGCGACCGCGACGGCGCCGATGTGCTGATCCTCGGCTGCGCCTCGATGGGCGGCTATCGCGCCGAGATCGAGCGCCGCCTCGGCCTGCCGGTCGTCGATCCGACCCAGGCGGCGGTCAGCCGGGCAATGTCGTTGCTGGCGCTTGGATATGGACAGGCCGCATGACAGGACAGACCTTCGACCGCATTCTTCGCGGAACGCTCGTCCTGCCCGGCCGTCTGCTCGAGGGCGGCTGGATCGCGATTTCCGGCGAGCGCATCGCGGCCATCGGCAGCGGCGCGGCGCCTGAAGCCGGCGCAATCGAGGATTTCGGCGAGCGGCTGCTGTTTCCGGGCTTCATCGATGGCCAGACGCATGCGACCAGCTATCGCGGCCTGCCGGGTTTCGAGGCGACGAGCCAGGCGGCGCTGGCCGGCGGCATCACGACCATGGTCGATATGCCCTATGACAATCCCGATCCGCTCAACACGATGGAACGGCTCGCCGCCAAGATCGACGCCGTCGAACGGCTCAGCCATTGCGACGTCGCGCTCTATGCAACCATCGCGCCGGGTCAGGGCACAACTGAGATGGCGCGGCTCGCCGGAGCCGGCGTCTGCGCCTTCAAGATCTCGAGCATCGAGAGCCATCCGGTTCGCTTTCCGCGCCTGCCCGCCGACGAGACGCTGGCAATCCTCGCGGCTTCGGTCGAAACCGGGCTTCCCGTCGGCCTGCACAACGAGGACCAGGAAATCGTCCGCGCCGGCATTGCTGCGATGAAGGCTGCCGGTCGGACGACGCCTGAATGGCATGAGCCGAGCCGCCCGCTCGCGGCGGAAATGACGGCGACGGCCCATTTCCTCGAACTCGGCCGCGCGACCGGCGCGCATGTCCATATCGTCCACATCTCGCATCCTCAGGGCTATGATCTCGTCGCCCGATATCGCGAGGAAGGCGTCCGGGCGACCGCCGAGATGTGCGTCCACTATCTGCATTTCGATGCGGCGCGCGATGTCGGGCGCCTCGGCGCGCGGATGAAGGTCAGTCCGCCGATCCGGGCCGGGGTCGTCGATGCGCTCTGGCAGAGCCTTTCCGCCGGCAAGATCGATCTCGTCTCTTCGGATCATTCGAGCTGGCCGGTCGACAACAAGCTGACGGCTTCGATCTTCGATGCCGGCGCCGGCATTCCGGGACTGGAGACGCTGGTGCCCTCCTTTTTCACCGATCTTCAGCCGCGCGTTTCGAACGCCGCCGAGATCCTCCGCCAACAGGTCTGCGAGAAGCCGGCGCGCCTGTTCGGTCTCTGGGGGCAGAAGGGCTCGCTCGCACCGGGCTTCGATGCCGATATCGCAGTCATCGAGCAGGGTGCGTTTCCCTTTGACGCCTCCTCCTCGCATGACGGGCTCAACTGGAGCCCTTATGATGGCGAAACCTTCTCAGCGCGCATCGCCGCGACATTCCTGCGCGGACAGAAGGTCTGGGACGGCAAGGCGATCACCGCGACGGCGGGAAGCGGGCGTTTCGTGAAGCGGCAGGGTTGAGGCGCTGATGGCGGCGGAGACCTTTCACCATTCGCTCTGGTCGGCGCTGACGCCGCCCGCGACGGAGTATCCACCGCCTTCCGATGCGATCGAGGCTGATGTCGTGATCGTCGGCGCCGGCTTTCTCGGCCTTTCCACGGCTGTGCATCTTGCCGAGAGCGGCGCGTGCGTGGCGCTGCTCGAGGCCGACGAGCCCGGCTTCGGCGCCTCCGGCCGCAATACCGGCTTCGTGGTGCCGAGCCTCAAGACCGCCTTCGGGCCGGCCGATGTCCGCGCCTTGCTTGGGCCCGCCGGCGACCGGCTGACGGCACTTGTCGGCCGTTCCGGCGACACCGTCTTCGAGACGATCCGCCGCCTCGGCATCAACTGCAGCGCCGAGCAGACCGGCTGGCTGCAGCCCGCCCATACCGCCGCCGTTATGAAGGTGCTGGAACAGCGCCAGCGCGACTGGGCCGCGCTCGGCCGAACCGTGGATCTGCTCGACGCCGCCGCCACCGCCCGCAAAATGGGGACGACCGGCTTCCACGGCGCGCTGTTCGACCGGACCGGCGGCCAGATCAACCCGCTCGCTTACGCAAGAGGCCTTGCCGGCGCGGCGGTCGGCGCCGGCGTTGCGCTCCACGCAAAAAGCCGCGTCACCGGCATCGACGGCGCCGGCGGACGGTGGACGGTCTCGACAGCATCAGGGCGCGTTACGGCAGGCCGCGTGCTGCTCACCACCAATGCGCTGGTCGGCGCGCTGGAGCCCTCCGTCGCCGGCGCGATCATCCCCGTGCGCGTGCACCAGATCGCGAGCCAGGTTCTGCCGGCAGAGACCCAGGATGAAATCCTTATCGGCCGCTCGCCGGCAGCCGATACGCGCCGGCACACCTTTGCCGTGCGCTGGTCGCCAGACGGCCGGCTGATGACCGGCGGGCTCGTGATGCCGGGGCCGGCGCCGCTGGCGCGGGCGACGCGAACCTTCACCAGGCGGCTCGAGCATTTCTATCCCGGCCTCGGCCCAATCCGCGCCGAACATGTCTGGAGCGGCGTCATCGCGGCAACGCTCGATTCGATGCCACGCTTTATGGCACTCGCGCCGGGCCTTGATGCCGCCATCGGCTGCAATGGCCGCGGCATCGCGCTGACGACGTCGCTCGGCAAGGCGATCGCGGGCTTTTATTCCGGCGCGCTGAACGAAGGCGACTTCCCACTGCCGCATGCGCCGCCGCAACCGGTTCCCGGCCGGCTCGTTGCACAATATGGTCCAGCTTTCTGGCTGCCCTGGAGCAACTGGCGCGACCGGATGGAGAGCGGCGGTCCGGCCGCCTGAGACCGGACCAGAAGCGTTCAAGAGGAGCCAAGATGGATCTCGGACTTTCCGGCAAGGGCGCCCTCGTCCTCGCCTCATCGCGCGGCCTCGGTCTCGGCGTCGCCCGGGCTTTGGTCGCGGAAGGCGTGCGCGTGGTCATCACCGGCCGCCATGCGGACAAGCTCGCGGAGGCGGCGGCCAGCCTCGACGCGATGGGGCCCGGCAGCGCCACCTGGATCGAGACCGATTTTTCGGCAGAAGGCGCCGCGCTGAACCTTGCCGAGGCGGCGACAGCGAGGCTCGGCACGGTCGACATTCTCGTCAACAATACCGGCGGCCCGCCGCCCGGCAGCGTCCTCGCCGTCTCGCCCGATCTCTGGGATGCGCAGTTTGCGGCGATGGTCCGCAACGTGTTCACGATCACCGCCGCGCTGGTTCCGCCGATGCGGCAGCGCGGCTGGGGCCGCATCCTCACCCTGGCTTCGTCCGGCGTCGTCCAGCCGATTCCCAATCTCGGGATTTCCAATGCCTTGCGCTCGGCTCTGATCGGCTGGTCGAAGACGCTGTCCGACGAGGTCGCCGGAGACGGCGTGACGGCCAACGTGCTGCTGCCCGGCCGGATTCACACCGAGCGGGTCGACGAGCTTGATGCCGCCACGGCGAAGCGCACCGGAAAGCCAGTGGCGGACGTCGCAGCGGCGTCGCAGGCAGCGGTGCCTGTCGGACGCTATGGACGGGTCGAGGAATTCGCGGCTTGCGCGGCGTTCCTTGTCAGCGGGCCGGCTAGCTATGTCACCGGCAGCGTGCTGCGCTGCGACGGCGGCGCCATCCGCTCGGTCTGAACCTCTCAGCCGCCGCCCGGCTTACGCCAGGGCGGCGAGGTGCTTTTCAAGGCGGTTCATCAGGCCGGTCAGTTCGGCCTGATCGATCGCGTCGAGCTTCGGCCCGGGGCTGCGGACATGGGCCGAGGCGATGGCGCCGCGCCGGCGCAGGATTTCCTTGCGCACGGCGAGGCCGAGGCCCGGCTGCGTCTCATGCCGGATGAGCGGCAGATGGGCATCGAACAGGTCTTCGGCGCCTTCGGCATCGCCGGCGCCGATCCGCGCGACCACCTCGGCCAGCATTTCGGGATAGGCATAGCCGGTCATCGCGCCGTCGGCGCCGCGTGCCATTTCCTGCGGCAGGAACAACCCGCCATTGCCGACGAGGATCGAGATGCGCCGGTCGCCGCGCTCAGCCTCGTTGCGGCGCAGGCGCGACAGCTTGGCAAGCCCCGGCCAATCCTCATGCTTCAGCATGACGATCTGCGGATGGCGGGCAAAGATCGCTTCCAGCGTCGGCACCGAGAAGTGGACGCCGAGCACGAGCGGGAAGTCCTGCAGCACGACCGGGACATCGGGGCCGAGCGCGGCGCAGACAGCGGCGTAATAGCCTGTGATCTGTTCTTCGGTCTTGAGGCTCGGCAGCGGGGCGACCATGACACCGGCCGCGCCGGAGGCCATCGCTTCATGCGCGAGCGCAACCATGGCAGAGAGGCCGGGATTGCTGACGCCGATGACCACGCGAACACGGCCGGCGACGCGCGCCAGCACGAGCTTCAGGAATTCGCTGCTCTCTTCGGGCGAGAGCTTCGGGGCTTCGCCCATCATGCCGAGGATGGTGAGGCCCGTCGCGCCGCGCTCCAGATAGAAATCCGTCAGTGTCTCGGCGCTGGCGAGATCGAGCGCGCCATTGTCGAGAAACGGCGTTGCGGAGATCGGGAACACGCCCCGGGCGCTGGCATCAAGACGCATCATCGGCCTCATGCGATCGGATCACAAAACGACACCGCCGACGGCGGCGCAATGGTGGGCTCTTGATCTGATATATCTTGTAAGATGTCAATTCCTCGCCACCTTGCTTGCGGGGCAAAGGCTCGTGAGATATTACAGGAAACATCAGTCGGCGTTGGTGCCGACGTGTCGAAAAAGATGCAGGAGCGTTGACGTGATCGAGGCAGGTGGCGGTTCTCATGGTGCTTCCGAAGGCGGCCCCGGCACCCAGCCGGTGGGCGTCGTCCTGTTCGGTCTCGGCGCGCTCGGCTCACTGGTGATCGATTGCCTCAGCCAGGGCTATCCGCTCATTCGGGTCGTCGGCGCGGTCGACCATGACCCGGCCAAGGCCGGCCAGCTTCTGGCGACGCTCTATCCGGGCTTCGCCGGCGCCGGCGACGTCGTCGTGCATGCGAGCCTTGCCGAATGCCTGGCCGCGTGCGCCGACACGGCGGAACTCGTCTACCATCTGACGGAATCGGCGCCCGAGAAGATCGAGCAGCAATTGCTCGACGCACTCGCTGCCGGCCTCGACGTCCTCTCGGCCTCGGAGGCGATGTTCCATCCCGCGCTGCGCCATGGTGCGTTCGCCGCCCGGCTCGACGCCGCGGCGCGGGCGACGGGCGCAACGATCAGCGGCACCGGCATCAATCCGGGCTTCAGCTTCGACACGGTGCCGCTGGTGCTGGCCCGGGCGACCTCCGGCATCAAGCGCGTCACCATCACCCGCGCCATCGATGTCACCGGCACCGGCCCGGGTGATATCGACCATGTCGGCTATGCGCTCTGGCCGGACGAGTTTGCCGCGAAGATCGCCAGCGGCCGCATCGTCGGCCATATGGGCATGCCCGAATCGATCGCACTCGTGGCCGAACGGCTCGGCCTTGTCATCGACCGTGTCGAAGAGCGCTGGGAGACGGAGGTGGCTGCCTTTCCGGTCGATTCCGGCACGCCGAGCCTCGGCATGATCGAGCCAGGCCGCGTCATCGGCATCACGCAGACCGGCTACGGCATGCGCGGCGCAGACGTCGTCGTCAGCATGAGCCTCGTGATGTATTACAGCCCCGAGCGCTTCGGCCTCACGGTCGCCGACACGATCGACATCGACGGCGCCCACCATATCAGGGCCAGCATCACGCCCGCGGCCCTGTCGCTGTTCGGCGCGGCGAACACGATCGTCAACGCGACGCATGACATCCGCGCCGCACCGCCGGGCCTTTTCAACATCCTCGACGCCGCGACCGCCGGCACGCGCCGCGGCGGCTTTCGCTATTCAGTCGACGGCGCGGCAGACGCAGGCATCGTACGGCTCCGTCAGGTGCATGCCTGAAGCACCTCGGATCGTCGGGCCAAGGGACTCCGGGGCATGGCGCCCCGGACCTAAACCCTACATGTCGCCATCTTCCTTGCTCGGATTGGCGCAGACGGCAATGACGAGGCCGGCATCGCCGATGATGTGGCGATAGCGATAATTGACCGGCAGATACATCGCGTCGCCCTGGCGGAACATCCGCTCCTCACCCGTCGCCTCGATGATCTGCCGCGACCAGCCTTGCAGGCAATAGAGGATGACCTCGTGCTTGCCGTCGCCCTCCACCATCACGTCGAAATGCGGCATGTAGGTCGTGATGTGAAACGACATCGACGAGCCCTGCTTCTTCTGCGTGATCAGCCGGTGGCTGAACTCCTGGCCCTCATGCACCCAGGTCTTGGTCGTGCCCTCCTGGCGCGCCCACATGATCTTGTCACCCATCGGATCACCTCGTCGTTTGAGATGTCCTGTGATATTTCAAACGAAATCTCATGTCGAGAGCCCAGCCCTGAGGAAGGCCCTTGCCGCCTGCGTTTCTTTGCGGCTCAGAGGCTGATCTGAGCGACGTTGCGGGAGCTGGCGAGCGCCTTGAACAGGCCCTCGCGGGTCAGGGCATTGTGCTTGATCATGATCGCGCGCGCCGCAGCGGGATCGCGCGAACGCAACACCTCGACGATCGCCTGATGATCGTTGGTCGTCTCGCTGTTCACATCGCGCAGCCGCGCGCCGAGATAGAAGAAACGCTCCAGCTCGTCGATCTGACGGGTGATCAGCGCCTGCAGTCGCTCATTGCCTGAAGCCTTCGCGATCGCGGCGTGGAAGTCACGATTGGCATGGATGAAGCGCTGCAGGCTCGGCTGCTCGGCGCGGTCATAGGCGACATCGGCGAGCTTCTGCAGATGATCGAGTTCTGCATCGGTGATGCGCGCGCAGGCGAGCTCGGCGGCACCGGCCTCGAGGATCGTCCTCAGATCGAACAACTCGCTCATATCGCCGAAGGTGATCGGCACCACCTGGTAACCTCGGCGCGGAAAGGTGCGCACGAAGCCCTCAGAACGCAGCGTCGCCAGCGCTTCGCGCACCGGCGTCTTGCTGACATCGAAGCGCGAAGCCAACTCGGCTTCCGACAGTTCCCGTCCCGGCTCGAGCGCGCAGGTCAGGATTTCGCTCCGCAGGAGATTGTAGACCTTGTCGGTCAGCGAAGCCTTGCCGACCTTTTTCGCCACGCGCGACCGCCTTGCGGCGGACGGCTTCTTCTTCGCGTCCTGATCGGCAACCACATCCATCATCGACGTCCGCGCGCCCGTGTTTCGAATCTGCAATGGCTCATGCCTTCGACTATATCATCATGCATATCAAGTGACATCTACTGGGATCGCGGCGCCCGCCGACCGCAAGGCGACCAGCGAAGGAGCAAGCCAAAGCGCTGCAGAAATCCTATGCGGATATCATCAGATATTTTTGACGGAATATCAATGATGCGCTAGATTTCCAGCCATCCCAACATCCCTGATTGGAGCGGATCGATGAACCAGCAAAAGCTCGGACCGATGGAAGGCAGCGATCTGGCGCTGTCGATGGCCCGCGCGCTGGACCTCGAACACAGCGCGTATCGGACGGGTCTCACGCCTCCCTTTGCGCCGCCGCCACGTCCTGATGCGCGCGACCGGCTCGACCAGTTGACGCGACGCGTCCGCCACGATCTCGAGGTTCTCAATTATCCGAAGGACGACTGGGTGCTGCCGCGCGCGCATCCGGACGGTCACCACATCTATGATGTCGTCATCGTCGGCGGCGGTCAGTGCGGCCTGACGGTCGCCTTCGGGCTGACGCGCGACCGCGTTTCCAACATTTTGGTGCTGGACCGCGCGCCGAAGGGGCGTGAAGGACCGTGGATCACCTATTCGCGCATGTGGACGCTGCGCTCGCCGAAGCATGTCACGGGCCCGGACCTCGGCATTCCCTCGCTCGCCCCGCGCAGCTGGTTCGAAGCCGTCTTCGGCGAGGACGGTTGGGAACAGCTCGGCAAATGGCCGCGCCAGGCCTGGCAGGCCTATCTCGACTGGTATCGTGAGGCACTCGACCTGCCGGTTCGGAACGAGGCGGATGTCACAGCCTTCGAGGATGAGAATGGCCTCGTCCGGCTGACGGTGAATGGCAGCGAGACGGTCTATGCGCGCAAGGTTGTGCTGGCGACCGGGCTCGAAGGGATCGGCGGCTGGTATGTGCCACCCTTCATCAAGGAAAAGCTGCCGCGCGAGGCGTGGACGCTCTGCACCGACGATGTCGACAGCCTCGACTGGAAGGGCCGACGCATCGCCGTGCTCGGCGCGGGGGCAACGGCCTGGGACCGGGCGGGCGACCTGCTCGAGCTCGGGGCTGCCGGCGTCACGATCTTTATGCGGCGCTCGCAGATCCTGATGGCCAACCCGTTCCGCTATCTTGAGAAGGCCGGCTATCTGCGCCACTACGCCTCGATGTCCGATGCCGACAAATGGCGCTGGATCCAGGCGATGTTCAAGTTCGGCGCGCCGCCGACCCAGGATGGCGTCGACCGCTGCGCCGCCTTCCCGCAGTTCTGCCTGCATGCCGGCGCGTCCTGGAGCGATGTCGAGCAGAGGGACGACGGCATCCATGTCACCGCCAGTGACGGGTCGGTGACGGTCTTCGACCATCTCTTCATCGGCTGCGGCTTCTCGATGGATCCGCGCAATCGGCCGGAGCTGGCGCCGCTCGCCTGGAACATGACGACCTGGGCCGATCGGTTCACGCCGCCGGCGGACCAGCCGGACGGATGGCTCGCGACCTATCCCTATCTGAACCGCGACCTCTCCTTCGTCGAGAAGGTGCCGGGCAAGACGCCGGTGCTCGCCAACATGTTCTGCTTCAACTATGGCGCCACGGTCACCAACGCGCATTCCGGCGCCTCGCTCTCGGGCCTGCGCTATGGCATCGAGCCGCTGCTGCACGGCATCACCTATGCGCTGTGGCAGGATGACGAGCCGGCGCATTTCGAGCGGACGCGAACCTGGTCGGAGGTCGATACCGATCCCTCGCCGCTGGACAGTCATCGCTGGCAGCCCGCCGACTGAGACCTGTTCGCCACTGAGGCTAGAAAAGGGGAGCCAGCGCAACGCTGGCTCCCCTTTTTCATGCGGGCTGCAAGCGCTCTGCCGAGGGCTATTTCAGCACAGCCTCCAGGAAGCGGATGCTGCGCTCGTGCTGAGGACGCTCGAAGAAGTCGGATGCGGGCGCCACCTCGATGATCTCGCCGCCATCCATGAAGACGATCCGATCGGCGACCTTGCGCGCGAAGCCCATCTCATGGGTCGCCACCAGCATGGTCATGCCGCTCGCCGCGACATCTTCGAGAACCTGCAGCACCTCGCCGACAAGCTCGGGATCGAGCGCGGAGGTCGGCTCGTCGAACAGCATGATGTCCGGCTTCATGGCGAGCGCCCGCGCGATTGCGACGCGCTGGCGCTGGCCGCCCGAAAGATGGTTCGGGAAGGTCGTCATCTTCGCGCCGAGGCCGACCCGCTCGAGCAAAGCGGCGGCGATCCGGCCCGCCTCCGGACCGGGAAGGCGGCGCACGCGCAGCAGCGCCTCGGTCACATTCTCGACCGCAAGCTTGTGCGGCCACAGATTGAAGTGCTGGAACACCATGCCGACATGGGCACGCAGCCGCGCCAGTTCATGGCCAGCAACAGGCCGTGCGGTCGGACCAAAGGCAAGATCGAATCTGGCATCGCGCGAATGAATGCCGATCTGGCCGGCATCCGGTCGTTCGAGCAGGTTGATGCAGCGCAGCAGCGTGCTCTTGCCGGAGCCGCTCGGGCCGAGGACGCAGATCACCTCGCCCTCGCGCACGGACAGCGACACGCCCGAAAGGGCCGCGACTGTCCCGAACCGCTTGTCGAGCCCGACAATGTCGAGGACACGGCGGGTCGGGTCCGGCTTTTCCATCAAGAGCGCGGGCACATCCGATGCGGCTACCGGATCGGAGCCGGTACCAAGGCCGAGCCGGCGAAGCCGGCGCAGCGAAGGCGGCCGCTTGTCGAAGGCGAGATAATGTTCGAGCACGAGCTGGCCGACGGCGAGGAAAGACGTGATGAACAGGTAGATCGCGCCGGCGACGATCAGCGCTTCCAGGGCGCGGAACGTATTCGAATAGATGAAGGTGGTCGTCAGCAGCAGTTCACGAACAGTCACGACCGAGGCCAGCGACGTGCTCTTCACATGGCTGATGAAGTTGCTCATATAGGGCGGTGTCACGACCTGAATGGCCTGCGGCAGGATGATCCGCCACAGGATCGTCGGATAGCTCATGCCGACGGCGCGCGCCGCTTCGACCTGGCCGGGCTGGATCGCTTGAAGGCCCGAGCGCAGCACTTCGGCATTGTAGGCGGCCGAGGTGATGGAGAAGGCGATGATCGCCGCAGGCAGCGGCTCAAGCGAGATCCCGATGGTCGGCAGGCCGAAATAGATCAGGAAGAGCTGGATCAGCGGCGGGGTGCCGCGTGCGATCCAGATATAGATGAAGGCCGGCACGCTCAGGATTTTCAACGGCGACATGCGGGCGAGTGCAAGCAGGAAGCCGCACACCGTTCCGATGATCTGGGACGTGATCGCCAGGAACAGCGTCATGAGCGTCGCTTGGAACAGAAGCGGCGCATAGGGCAGGATCGAGGCGAAGTCGAATTTCATCACAGTCCGATTGCAGCGGCGATGGGCAGGGACCCGGCTATCCGGACCACTCCGTCCGCCCGGCGCAGACAAGCAACCGGCATGCCGGCGCATAGTCGCCGCGGGCGTCAGGAATGGCACTCCCGCTCCGCATCCGGATGTCGACTGCGTGCCGACGCGGATGCGGAGCGGAACGGGAGACGGCGGTTACTTCTTCACCGGCGCATCGGCGCCGATCGGCGGCAGGGCCGCGTCGTAATCGCTGAGATCGAAGCTCGCCTTCGCCATCTTGTTCAGCGTGCCGTCTGTGCGCGCGTCGGAAATGACCTTGTCGATCGCGGCCTTCATCTCCGGCGAGCCCTTCGGCAGCGGATAGCCGACCAGATTGACCTTGTAGGGCTTGCCGACGATCTTCGCGAGACCGGGGCGGGCCTTCATGAACTCGGCTGCCTGCTTGTCGCCGACAATCGCCACTTCGATGCGTCCGGCGACGAAATCGGCGAACTGTTCGGCGACACCCGGATAGACCTTGAGCTCCTTATAACCGCCGATCTCGCGCACCACGTCGTCGCCATCGGCGCCGATCGGCGCGCCGACGATCTTGCCCTTGATGTCGGTCGGCCCTGTCACGGCCGAGTCGACCGGAACCATCGCGACGATCGCCGTGCGCGAATAGGGCACGGAGAAGTCGAACACCTCCTGCCGCGGCGCCGTGATGTTGACGCCCGAGCAGATCATTTCGGTCCGACCCGAGGTGATCGACGGCAGCAAACCTTCCCAGGCCAGGACGCCGAGATCGAGCTTCACGCCAAGCTTTGCGGCGATGAGATTGCACATGTCGACTTCGTAGCCGACCGGCTTGCCGGAGACGTCCATCATCACGTTCGGCCGGTCATTGCCGGTCGTCAGGGCGTGCAGGACGCCCTCCGACTTGATCTTCGCCAGATCGTCCGCGCTGGCGGGCATTACGCTGGCAATGGCGGCGAGAGCGACCGCCAGCGAGGCGGCGGCGACTGTTCTGGAGCGTGTCTTCATGAACCCTGTTCCCTGAATGGTGTGCCGGCTTTTGCCGGGCATTGCCTCTGGCGTCTCTCGGTCCTCCCGAGCTGGCCGGAACCCGTGTCCGCGAACCTTCTGCCGGGTTCGCTGAAGTCCACCACCGGAGTGTCCCACGATCGTATAATATCAGTTGAAATGTCAACTGATATATCTATGATCACACCGAGAGAGACCCTGGCGCAACGGAGAGTGGCAATGTTCCTGGTTACGTCCACCTATCGAGCAACGCCAGAAGCGATTGCCGCCGCCCTGCCGGCGCATCGCGAATGGGTCGGCGCGCTCTATGACCGTGGCATCTTCATCCTGTCGGGGCGGCTGGTGCCGCCGACCGGCGGCTTCATGGTCGCGGTCGGCATTGCGCGCGCAGAGCTCGACGCGCTTCTTGCCACCGACCCGTTCCGCCAGGCTTCGCTGCTCGACCATAGCATTGTCGAACTTGCACCGACGCGCTGGGCCCTGCCCTTCGATCCGATCAAGGAGCTTTTGTGATGCGTGCGCTGCTGTTCGGGTTTGGAAGTCTCGGCCGCGCCCTCCTCGCGGCCCTGCAGGCTGCCGGCGACGTCGAGGTCGTCGCGATCATCGACGACGCGCCGGGCCTCGCCGGGCAAGCGGTCGCGGATCTTTTGCCCGGCAACCCGTGCGAGCTGGTCATCCGCGCAGACCTGCCGCCGGCCGAGGCGCCGACCGTTCTCTTTCACGTCTCGACCTCGGCGCCGGACCGGGCGACCCGCGAGATCATCCAGGCGCTTGATGCCGGCTATTCTGTGCTCTCGGCGGCGGAGTGGATGTTCCATCCCTGGCTTCGCTTCGGCGAAGCCGCTGCGCGCATCGACGCGGCGGCACGCGCGGCCGGCGCGGTGGCGCTTGGATGCGGCATCAACCCGGGCTTTGTGTTCGAGACGCTGCCGATCCTCCTCGCGCGCACCGTGGCCAGGGTCGATCGGCTGGAGATCCTGCGGATCTCGAATGTCAGCGGCGTCGGACCCGCCGATTTTTCTCATCTGGGCTTCGGACTGACACCAGATGTGTTTGCCGCCCGCGTCGCCGATGGATCGATCGAGGGGCATATGGGATTTCCGGAATCGGTTGCGGCACTGGCTGAATGCGCCGGCATCGCCATCGACACGATCACCGACAGGCTGGAGCCGACGCTGGCCACAACGCCGATCGCGCTCGCCCACCGCACGGTTGCGGCCGGAGAGGTCGCCGGCATCACCCAGATCGCAACCGGTGTGTTGGCCGGCAGCGACCGCATCGTGATGACGCTCGAGATGTTCCTCGATCCCGAAGCCCATGGCCGCTCGCCGCGCGAAGCGGTCGCGCTCGAAGGCAGCCGCAGTTTCCAGCTTGCGCTCAGCCCGGCATCGCCCCCGGTGCCGGGGGCCGCGGCGATGATGATGCACGCAGCCCGCTCGGTGGCGGCCATGCAGCCGGGCCTCGTCAGCCTGCTCGACATGCCGCTGTCCGCAGGCCGCCCCCTGCGGAGCTTGCGCGCAGGGCCGGCCGATCGAGACGGCAGTGGCAGCCGGTTTGCCGTGACGGCCTGATCGGCCGCGACGACGCGGCTCCTCAGCCCGCGCCGCCTAAACGCCGCAGGCCTTCGTCGAGCGCAAGGACAGGGCGCCGCCCGATTGCCTCAGCGCAGGAATGGCGCCGGCGGCGCGAAGCTCGGCACGCTCTGGTGGTGATAGCTCTGCCACCCGAGATAGCGGCCGACGGCCTCCTCGACGACATCGGCATGATGGCCGCGCACCATCGCGACATGATGCTCGAATCCGTTGCGCGCAATGAAGGTCAAGAGTTCGCGCAGCCGCGGCACTTCCGTCACTGCAATGCCGCCATCCATGCCGAAGGGATCGTCGGTGAACGCCCCCTCGCCGACATAGGTCTTCAGCACGCCCTTGCGGTCGTCGGTGGAGAGGCGGAAATAGGTCATATCGCCGGGCTGAACCTTGCCCTTGACGGCGCCGAAGCACTTGTCGGGACCGACGACGGTTCCGATCACGCCGAGATTGGAAATCTCGGGCTCCTCGCCGATGAAGCTCTTCGGGAAGTTGCCGCAATGCGTGCAGACGCATTTGTCGACGGCGTTGCCGTAATTGTTGTTCCAGTCGAGCAAAGCTGGCGGCGTGCCGGCGGCGAGAGCGAGCACATACATCGACAGCGCGCCGGCGACATCGACCTCACAGGCGCTCGGCTGCAGCTTTTCGCCCATCATCGACATCGACAGACAGGTGGCGCAGCCGAAATTGTCCTGCATCGATGTCCAGCACTGGATCGACGAGGCATCGCATTCGTTCTCTTCCATCCAGCGGTCGACCGCGACGCCGAACGAGGCTTGGCGCACGATGTTCTCGCGCTGGATGTAGGACGGGATCCGGCCATAAGCGAAGATCTCTTCCAGCCGCGCCTTCACCAGCACATCGGCCTCGCCAAGCTTCTGCGCCGACGCGATGATCTCGGAGAGATCGACGGTCACGACCGAAATGCCGGAGGCCTGCAGCAGCTTCTCGGAGAAACGCATCGTTTGGAACGGCGCGGTCCGCGCACCGATCGCGCCGATCCGCGCGCGCTTCAGGCCACGCACCGTCCGGCAGACCCGCACGAAGCGATCGAGATCGCCGGCAAATTCGGCGCCGTCGAGATCGCAGGTATGAGACGTCGTGTCGGTGAACGGGATGTCATACTGGTAGAAATTGCTGGTGACCGAGATCTTGCCGCAGAAGGCGTCGCGGCGACCCATGAGATCGACCTTGTCGACGGTGTCGTTTGAGGCCTGGATCAGGACGGGCACGCCGAGCTCGGCCATGGCCACCGTCTCGACCACCGCGATCTCATCGCCGAAATTCGGCAGAGCAATGACGATGCCGTCGATCTCGTCGCGATGCTCGCGGAAGAACTTCGCATATTTGCGCGCGTCCTCGCGCGTCTCCACGGCCCCGTTCGGCGTCGCGTCGAGCGGCAGGATGCGATAGGCGATGCCGAGCTTCTCGCACTGAGCAACGAGATCCGCGCGGGCCTGCGGCGCATAGGCCGAATTGAAGAAGGCCCGGCTCGATACGATCAGGCCAAGCGTGACGGCACGGTTCATCGGTCTCATTGCAGGTCTCCTCCCGGCGCACTCGGCCTTGCGGCTGCGCGGCGCATTGCTGTTGACGGTTAATCTACTGACCGCCCCGCCGCGCCGCAATATGGAATAATTTCGTTTTCGGCCGAGTGCAGACGTATCAATTAATTCATATATATCAACGTTATAGGTCATTCTATGACTATGCTGTCCACCTCCGATCGCTCTTATTCGGCATAGACCCTTCATCAAAAGAGAAAAAGTCGCTACCATCCGAAAGGCAACTGCGTGGGAGGAGTGCGGAATGCCGTTGAAGAGTTGGACCGCGGCGCTGATGCTGGCCGTGGCCGGTCTGGCCATGGCCGGATGCAAGATCGTCCCGATCGTCGCCGAGCAGACCGCGAGCCAGAAGGGCGCCGCCGTCACCGAGCGCGCATCGGCGCTCTGGCATGACAAGGCGGTCGCCTATTTCGAGGCGGACGCCAAGCCTGCACCAGACGTTCTCGCCGCCATTGCCGCCGATCTTGGTGCCGCGGGCGCGAAATATGGTCGCCGGGCAGCCGCCGAAGGCGCGCCCTGGACCTTCCTCGTTTCCGGCAGCGGAACGGTGAAGGAGAAGAACACGCAATCGCGCGCCGGAACGCTGGTGGTGACGCTGGATGGCGCGGCAACGCCGACCGATCTCGTGCTGCAGATCGGCCCGGTCATCCGCGGCAACGGCATCCGCGACAACCTGCCCTTCATCTCGTTCGAGGATTTCGAGAACCAGATCGATTTCGCGGACATGGGCAAGGCGCTCAACCAGATCGCGCTGAAGGCGATCGAAGCGCCGGCCGCCGCGGCAGCGCCTGGCGGAAAGATCAGCTTCACCGGCGTGATCAGCCTCTCATCGCCCTCCGACAAGATCGTCGCCACGCCCGTTTCGATGAAGGTCGGACCATGACGAGCGACCCTGAAACTGACGGGATCGTGCTTCGGGCCGATCGGATCACCAAGGCTTTCCCCGGCACGGTCGCGCTGCAGGATGTCGATTTTGTCGTCCATGGCAGCGCGGTCAATGTGCTGATCGGCGAGAACGGCGCGGGCAAGTCGACCTTGATGAAGATCCTGGCCGGCGTCGAGCGCCCGACCGAGGGCACGCTCAGCATGGGCGGCAAGCCGGTCAGCTTCTCCTCCGTGCGCGATGCCGCCTCGAAGGGGATCGGCATCGTCTTCCAGGAGCTCAATCTCTGCCCCAATCTCAGCGTGACCGAGAACATCTTTCTCGGCCGCGACATCACGGTCGGCGGTTTTCATATCGACCGGGCGGCACAGCGGGCGAAGGCGCGCGCGCTGCTGGCGCGGCTGGAAGCCGATATCGATCCGGATACGCTGGTCGGCAATCTGATGATCGGCCAGCAGCAGCTCGTCGAAATCGCCAAGGCGCTGGCTGAAGACGCGCGCGTTCTGATCATGGACGAGCCGACCTCGGCGCTGTCCTCCTCGGAAGTTGAGGTGCTGTTCCGCGTCATCGGGGAACTGAAGCGCTCGGGCGTCGCGATCATCTATATCTCGCACCGGCTGGAGGAATTGATCCGGATCGGCGATCATTTCACCGTTCTGCGCGATGGCCGCCTGCAGGCGGCGGCCCCGAAAGCCGATGTCACCATCCCCTGGATCATCCGGCAGATGCTGGGCGCAGACCAGGTCGTCGCACGGCGCCCGCCGGCCCGCCCCGCCGGCGAGGCCGTGCTGGCCGTCACGGGTCTCAGCGTGCCGCGGCGCGGCGGCGGCCTCGCGGTCGAGGACGTCTCCGTGTCGTTCCGCACCGGCGAGATCACGGCCATCTACGGCCTGCTCGGCGCCGGCCGCACCGAGCTGTTTGAAAGCCTCTATGGCGTTCGGCTGGATGCGGTGGGGTCGGTCAAGCTCGGCGATCGCGAGATCGGCGGACAGGGCGTCACCGCCCGGCTGAAGGCCGGCGTCATCCTGGTGCCGGAAGATCGGCAGCGCGACGGACTGGTGCAGAACCTCTCTGTCGGCGGCAATCTCGGCCTTTCTTCGCTCCGGCGTTTCACGCGCTTCCTCTCGATCTCGAAAGAGGCCGAGGCGCCGTTGCTCAGGGACGTCATCGCGCGGCTGCACATCAAGACCGCCAGCGCCGATGCGCCGATCACCTCGCTCTCCGGCGGCAACCAGCAGAAGGTCGTGATCGGCCGGACGCTCTTGACCGAGCCGCGGATCCTGCTGCTCGACGAGCCGAGCCGCGGCATCGACATCGGCGCCAAGGCCGAGGTGTTCAACACCATGCGCGATCTCGCCGATGCCGGCATGGCCGTCGTCTATACGACGTCCGACCTCAAAGAGACCCATGCGGTCGCCGACCGGATCCTGGTGATGGCCTATGGGCGGATCACCGCGGATTTCCGCGCCGAAGCCGCGACCGACGAGGCGCTCGTCCTCGCCTCGACCCAGAAACACGACCAGGCAGCCTGAGAGAACCCGTGATGTTCACAGCCACCGTTCTTCCGGCATCGGCCGGCAATCCCTCGCTCCTGCTGCTTCTGCTCAAGCTGCGGACCTTCATCGCGCTGATCGCGGTTACGCTATTCTTCGCCTTCATGGCGCCGAACTTCGTCTCGCTCGCCAATGCGGTGATCGTCTCCAAGCATGTGGCGATCAATGCGATCCTGGCCATCGGCATGACCTATGTCATCCTGACCGGCGGCATCGATCTCTCGGTCGGCTCGATCGTCGGCCTCACGGGCATGGTCGCCGGCGGGCTGATCGCTGAGGGCCTCCGGCTCGAGGCCTTCGGCGTTATCATCTATCCCAATGTCGTCGAGGTCGTGCTGATCGCGCTGGCGGTCGGGACGGCGATCGGCGCGATCAACGGATTGCTCATCACGCGCCTCTCTGTGGCGCCGTTTATCGCGACGCTCGGCACGCTCTATGTCGCGCGCGGCGCCGCGCTGCTCCTGTCCGGCGGCGCCACCTTCCCCAATCTCGTCGGCAAGCCGGAACTCGGCAATCAGGGCTTCCCGATCATCGGCTCTGGCACGCTGTTCGGCGTTCCCTATTCGATCGTCATCCTCATCGTCATCGCGCTCATCGCCGCCTATGTCGCGGGCCGGACGCCCTTCGGGCGACGGGTCTATGCCGTCGGCGGCAACGAGCGAGCGGCGGCGCTTTCGGGCGTCCGCGTCGACCGGGTGAAGCTTGCGGTCTACATGATCTCCGGCTTCTGCGCGGCGGTGACCGGCCTCATCGTTTCCTCCCAACTCGTCGCCGCGCATCCGGCCAGCGGCGAAACCTTCGAGCTCAATGCCATCGCGGCGGCCGTGCTCGGCGGCACCTCACTCTCCGGCGGCCATGGCCGCATCGGCGGCACGATCGTCGGCGCCTTCGTGATTGGCGTGCTCGGCGACGGGCTTGTTATGATGGGTGTCAGCGAATTCTGGCAGATGGTAATCAAGGGACTTGTCATCATCGCGGCAGTGGTCCTTGATCAATTGCAGCGCAAGCTTGCCGCCCGCAGCCGGCAGGCCTAGTCAGACGATGCGCCGACGCAAGGAAACCATGACCGACAATCAGGCCGATACGACCAGCGAGCCAACCGTGAAGCGCAAGCAGCGTCGGCAAGCGCCTGATCCGTCGCGCCAGAATCTCCTCGCGGAACCACGGCGGATGAAGATTCTCGAATGGCTGCAGGAAGAAGGAAGCGCCCGCGTGCGCGATCTTTCGGCCGCGTTCGGCGTCTCTGAAGCGACCGTGCGGCAGGATCTCGAGCGGCTCGAAGGGGACGGCTTCATCGTGCGCGAGCACGGCGGCGCCTATCTCAAGTCGGTGCCGCAGCAGGTCCAGTCCATGTCGCTGCAGCATCTCATCAACATGGACAAGAAGAAGAAGATCGGCCGCGCGGCAGCGGCCGAGGTTGAGCCTGGATCAACGATCATCATCGACTCGGGCTCAACGACGACCGAACTCGCCAAGAACCTGACATCGGTCGAGCATCTCAACGTCATTACCAATGCCATCAATATCGCGCTGCTGCTCGGCGCGCTGCCGACGATGACGGTGCATATGCCCGGCGGGCAGTTCAAGGCGCCGACCCTCTCGCTCACCGGCGAGAAATCCGGCGACTTCTTCCAGGGCATCTTCGCCGAGAAGCTGTTCCTGGCAACGGCCGCAATCTCGTTCGAGGCCGGCCTCACCTATCCCTCGCTCGCCGATCTCTATGTGAAGCGCGCCATGATCCGGGCTGCGTCACGGGTCTATCTCCTCGCCGATTCGACCAAGATCGGGCGGACCTCCTTCTCCTCGCTCGGATCCATAGACCTCGTGCATTGCCTCATCACGGATGAGGGCATCAGCGATGCCGACCGCCTGGCCTTCGAGGCGCGCGGTATCGAAGTCATCATCGCTCGCTGACAATCCGACAGAATTCGATAATCGCCGCTGCGGATCGCATGGCGCTCAGCCGGTCGCTCGGCTGAATGGCTCGTGGCCACCCGGCCACGGCCGCAAGAAACCATGCAGTTTCTGTTTTGTGCGCGGGTTCTGTTGACGACCCCCATCTCCATCTGTAACCCTCATCAAACAATAAAAATACGCGCCAGTCGAAAGTGACCGGCAGGAGATTGGGGCTGGAATGACTGGTCCCCATATGGAGGAGGCACTATGAAACTTTCGATTCTTTTCGCTGCGGTCGCTATCGGCGCCCTGACCGTTTCGGCCGGCGTCGCGAGCGCGGCGGACAAGCTCGTCGTCATCATCACGCCGAGCCATGACAACCCGTTCTTCGCGGCAGAGGCTGAGGGCGCCGAAGCCAAGGCGAAGGAGCTTGGCTACACGACCAAGGTCTATTCGCATGACGACGACGCCAACAAGCAGAGCGAGCTGTTCGACACGGCGATCGCCTCGAAGGCTGCGGCGATCATCCTCGACAATGCCGGCGCCGACGCCTCTGTGGCCGCAGTCCAGAAGGCCAAGGATGCGGGCGTCCCGACCTTCCTGATCGACCGCGAGATCAACGCCAAGGGTGTTGCGGCGGTCCAGATCGTCTCCAACAACTATCAGGGCGCGACCCTCGGCGCCGAGGCCTTCGTCGCCGCACTCGGCGAGAAGGGCAACTATGTCGAGCTGATCGGCAAGGAATCGGACACCAATGCCGGCATCCGTTCCAAGGGCTATCATGACGTAATCGACCAGTATCCGGACATGAAAATGGTCGCCCAGCAGAGCGCCAACTGGAGCCAGACCGAGGCCTACAGCAAGATGGAATCGATCCTGCAGGCCAATCCGAACATCCAGGGCGTGATTGCCGGCAACGACACCATGGCCATGGGCGCGCTGGCGGCTCTGGAAGCGGCTGGCCGCAAGGACGTCAAGGTCGTCGGCTTCGACGGCTCCAATGATGTCCGCGACGCCATCATCGCCGGCAAGATCACCGCGACCGCGCTGCAGCCGGCCTATCGGCAGGCCCAGTATGCGGTCGAGCTCGCCGACAAGTTCCTGAAGGACGGCAAGACCGGCGTCGACGAGAAGATCTCGATGGACTGCGTGCTGATCGACAAGGCCAACGCCGGCAAGCTCGAGACCTTCCAGATCAAGGAATGATCCGGACGCGGCAGGGCCGGCCATCGGCACCCTGCCGCGACACCGTCATCAATGCGGCCGGCCCCTTTGCGGCGCCGGCCGTCTGTTCAAGACCCTGACATCAGGAGTTGCCGTGACCATCGATCCCCTTCCGGATATTCTGACGCCTGGTGTTGTTTCGCAGGCATTGCCTTCGGATCGTCTGGAACGGCTTGAGGCTGCGGCGCGGTGGGTGCGTCGGTCTGTGGTGCGGATGATCGATGCGGCAGGCGCCGGCCATATCGGCGGCGATCTCTCGGTGACGGACATCCTGACGACGCTCTATTGCGGCGTGCTGAAGCTCGATCCGGCCGAGCCGCGCGCCGCCGGCCGCGACCGTTTCATCCTCTCCAAGGGCCACTGCGCCGCCGCGCTTTATTCCGTGCTGGCGCTGCGCGGCTTCATCGATCCGGCGCTGTTGCCGAGCTTCATGAAGCCGCTCTCGGTCTTGAACGGCCACCCCAACCGCCGCAAGGTCGCCGGCGTCGAGGCCAATACCGGCCCGCTCGGCCACGGCCTGCCAATCGCGGTCGGCAGCGCCATCGCCTCGAAGCTCTCAGGGCTCAACTGGCAGACCTTCGTCGTCACCGGCGATGGTGAGCTGCAGGAAGGCTCCAACTGGGAGGCCGCCATGGCCGCAGGGCACCGCAAGCTCGACAATCTCTGCGTCATCGTCGATCGCAACCGCCTGCAGCAGGGCGCCCGCACCGAGGACACCAACGCCCTCGATCCCCTGACCGACAAATGGGCCGCCTTCGGCTGGGAGGCCGTCGAGGTCGATGGCCACGACCATGCCGCGCTCTATGAGCTCTTGACCCGCCCGCGCACCGGCCGCCCGCTCGCCATCGTCGCCAATACCAAGAAGGGCAAGGGCGTCTCCTTCATCGAGGACCGCGTCGAGTGGCACCACAAGGTGCCCTCCGCCGATCAGGTCGCCCTTGCGCTCGAGGAGCTCAGCCGATGAACGCCCCCGCTTCCGTTCCCGCGCCGTCCGCCGCGCCCACCTTCGACTGCCGCCAGGCCTTCGCCGAGACGCTGATCGAGCTTGCCCGCAGCGACGCGCGCATCCTCGCCGTGTGCAATGACAGCGTCGGTTCGTCCAATCTGAACGCCTTCCAGAAGGAATTCCCCGACCGCCTCGTCAATGTCGGCATCGCCGAGCAGAACATGGTCGGCGTCGCCGCCGGCCTTGCCAATGGCGGCTTCATTCCCTTCGTCTGCTGCGCCTCGCCGTTTCTCACCGGCCGCGCGCTGGAGCAGATCAAGGCCGACATCGCCTATAACGGCTATCACGTCATGCTCTGCGGCATGAGCCCGGGCCTATCCTATGGCGAGCTCGGCCCGACGCATCATTCGATCGAGGATCTCTCCTGGATGCGGGCGGTGACGGATCTTGCCGTGCTCGTCCCGGCCGATCCGGCCCAGACCAGCGCCGTGCTCAACTGGTCGATCGGCTTCGGCAAGCCGGCCTTCCTGCGCATCGGCCGCTTCAAGGTGCCCTCGGTCAGCACAGGCGTGGCCGAGCCCTTCGTCTTCGGCAAGGCCAACCGCCTGCGCGAGGGCTCCGATCTCACCCTCATCGCCACCGGCATCATGGTCTCGCGCGCGCTCGAGGCGGCCGAGGACCTCGCCGCCGAGGGCATCTTTGCCCGCGTCCTCAACATCTCCACCATCAAGCCGATCGACGAGGACGCGATCATCGCCGCAGCCCGCGAGACCGGCGCCATCGTCACCGCCGAGGAAGCCATGATCGAGGGCGGGCTCGGCGCCGCCGTCGCCGAAGTCGTCGTCCGCCACCACCCCGTCAAAATGCGCATGCTCGGCGTTCCGGGATTCGCACCAACCGGCGATACGCAGTTCCTGCTCGATCATTTCCATCTCAACAGAGCCGGTATCGCCAACGCCGCACGCCAAGTCAGGGGCGCCTGAAGCGAGGCGGTCGAGCGGCCATTGCCGCCTTGCAGCGCGGGTCGATCGTCAACCCCAAATGAAAAGAGCCGGGGCGGTCTCCACCACCCCGGCTCAATTGATTTGATCGCCGATCAGACCGAACGCTTCGGCCGCACGCGGATGGCCAGATGCGGCTTGCCGGGCAGCTCGACCGCGAAGGCGGCATCGGGCCTGCGCTGCCGCAGCGCGGCACCATGGCGCGTTGGATGGTTTGCCGGCGCATCGACGATCGTCGCAGGCGTCACCGTCATCGCCCAGGTATCGATGACATCGACCTCATAGTCCCCGGGCTCCTGCGGCAGACCGGGCGCCCAGATCGCCGGCTGGTGTTCGCCGAGATAGATATACGTGACATCGCCATCCTTGGCGCCGGACACGCGGCTCCACGGCCAGTTGGCGGCGCCAGAGATCGGCGTCAGGCCCGAGGTGGCGTCCTCCTCAAGGAGATCGCGGAGGAAGCCGATGCGCTGCCATGCCTCGCCGCGCAGCACGCCGCCCTTCGCCCACCAGAGAATGTCGTCTGGATGCATGAAGGTCTCGCCATGGCCGGCATAGCCGCCGCGCAGCAGTGTGATCCAATAGCGATGCACGAGTTCGGGCGCGGAGATGTTGCCCCAGGAGAGCAGGATGTCGCCCTCATATTCCGGCTCGTCGTTGACAACAGGCTTGCCATAGGCCTCGCGCCATTCCTGTGTGCGCTTCACGTCCCAGTTCTGGATGCAGACATGGCTGACCCAGGGCTTGCGATGGTCGTAATTGGCGTTGACGTCGCCATTATGGATCGACTTCAGATGCCGGTAGGGATCGTTTTCCTCGATGATCTGGAAATAGCGGTCCCACTGCTCCATCGGCTTGGAATTGAGCAGGAAGTCATATTCGTTGGCGAGCGACCACCAGACATTGCGATAGGCGGCGAGGCGCGCCGTGAGATAGGCGACATAGCGGTAGTCCTGCTCCGCGCTCATGTCGCAATAACCCCAGCGGTCATAGGGGTGGAAAATGATGATGTCCGCCTCGATGCCGAGATCGCCGAGCGCTTTCACCTGGTTCTCGAAATGGCGGAAGCTCTCGGGGTTGGGCCGATCAAAATCGAGCTCGCCCTCGGCATCGCGATGATAGATGTCGAAGAGCGGCTCGTTGACGTTGAAGGGATAGTCCTTCGGGAACACACCCATGCGCAGCTTGTTGAAGCGCGTCTTTCTCAACGTCTCGAGCGTCGTCACCTGCAGCTCGAGCGGCTGGTGCGTCCAAGCATAGCAGGTGGTGCCGAAGGGCAGATAGGGCGTGCCGTCGGCATGGGCGAAGTGATAGCGCTCGCTGACATGGACGGGGCCATGATTGTCCGGCCGCGCCGCCGTCGCGGTGAAGCCGCCTTCCTGGCCGTCGAGCTCCGGCACCGAGGCGCGCGTCACATAAGACCAGGCGCCCTCGTTGTCCGGCATGAAGCGGATCTTGTAGACGCCCTCGCCATCGTAGAAGCCCGGGACCCGCACCGTGCGGCTGCGCTGGCTGAACACCGCCTCGAGCGAGACGTCGAGGAACGGATTGCCTGACGATGGGCCCTCGAAGGCCACTTCAAAGACATCCCACTTGGCAATGGTCGTGCTGGACATAGCGATGCTTCACTCATTGAGGAAAGGTGGGCCTCAGCCCTTGACGGCGCCGGAGGTCAGGCCGGACACGAAGTAGCGCTGGAAGATCAGGTAGACGATCGTCGCCGGCAGAACGGTCATCACGATCGCCGCATTGAGCTGGCCATAATCGCGCGAGAACTGGCCCTGGAAGGCCGAAAGGCCGAGCGGCAGCGTCCACATGTTGCGGTCCTGCAGCAGCACCAGCGCCATGGCAAACTCGTTCCATGTCGCGACGAAATCGATGATCAGCAATGCAGCCAGAACCGGCAGCGACAGCGGCAGGAAGATGCGCGTGAAGATCACGAAATGCGACGCGCCGTCGATGCGGGCCGCCTCGGTGATCTCGGTGGGAATGCCGCGGAAGAAGCCGTGCAGGATGAAGACCTGATAGGGCACGCCGAAGGCGAGATAAGGCAGGATCACGCCGGGATAGGTGTCGATAAGGCCGAGGCTGTTCACCAGCGTGAACAGGGGCGCGAGCATCACCTGGAACGGAATCATCGTTCCGAACAGGATCGCGAGCAGCAGCAGCTTGGCGCCCGGAAAGGTAATGCGCGCCAGCGCATAGGCGGCCATCGACGAGATGAAGAGACCAAGCGGCACCTTGATCAGCGTGATGATCGCGCTGTTGAAGACCGTGGTGCTGAACCGGCCCCGCGCCCAGGCATCGGTGAAATTCGCGAAACGCGGCGCGACCGGTGGCGCGAAGGCGCTGGTCGACATCACCTGTGCCGTAGACTTCAGCGAGGTGAAAACGATGAACACGAAGGGCGCGATCCAGACGACCGCCACCACCGCGAGCGCGATCCAGAGCCCGACGAGAACCCAGTCGCGCTCCGGCCGCCGGCCGGCCGCGCCTTCCCTGGCAAGGGCGAGAGAAGCGGCCATCACGAAAACTCCTCACGCTTCTGCGTCCAGCGCAGATAGGGAACGACGACAGCGAGGGTCATCACCAGCAGCACGACCGAGATGGCGCTGCCGCGGCCGAAATCGAGGATCTGCATCGACTGGGTGAACGCCCAGAGCGCGAGCATCTGGGTCGACTGCGCCGGCCCGCCGCCGGTCAGCCCATAGACAATGTCGAAGGCCTTCAGCGCGGAGATGATCGACAGCACGATAACAATGGTGATCGTCGTTCTGAGCGCGGGCATCGTCACATAGCGGAAGATGTTCCAGCGGCCGGCGCCGTCGATACGCGCCGCCTCGATCAGCGTCTTGTTGACACCTTGCAACCCGGCCAGGAACAGCACCATCGAGAAGCCGACCGACTGCCACAGGCTGGCGATGAAGGCCGAATAGAGCGCGATGTTGCGGTTGCCGAGCCAATCCTGATTCCAGGACTGCAGCCCGAGCGTGGTCAGCACCTGGCCGAAAAGCCCGAAGAACGGATCATACATCCAGCGCCACATCGTCGCGACGGCGATCGGCGCGATGATCACGGGGAGATAATAGACCGCCCGCAGCGTGTTGCGACCGAAAATCCTCTGGTTGAGCCCGAGCGCGAGGCCAAGGCCGACGATCGGCGGAAAGATCACCGAGAGAATGGTCCAGATCACCGTATTGCGGAAGGCGCCCCAGAAGACGGGATCCTTGGTGAAGATATCGACATAGTTGGCCGTTCCGACGAACTGTCTGTGCGGATCGAGGCCGTTCCATTTCTGAAAGCTCACGACGGCGACGTCGATCATCGGATAGATGGCAAACACGAGATAGATGATCAACGCCGGGGCCAGCAGCAAGGCTGCCTGAGACCGGGTGTCGGACAGGATCGTCTTGGGCGTCATGAAACGTTCCCTCGCATACCGCGGCAGCCTTGCCGTCTCGGCGCTGCGATGCGCAAAAACGGCCGGCCTCCTCCCAGGAGGAAGCCGGCCATGCGTGTCGCAGGCTAGCCGCGATTGCCGATGAAGGTCTGCATCTGCTTCGCTGCCGCGGCAGGGGCCATGTTTCCGCTCGCAACTTCATTGATGACGCGGAAATATTCCGTCGTCACGTCAAGCGGAAAGGCCTGGTCGCCGTTCATGTAGACATCTTTGTAGGTCTTGAAGATGTCGACCCATTTCTGGTCGAGCGGACGGAGGTCCTTGTAGACGACGTTCTTGTTGATCGAGGTCGGGCTGAACTTGCCGAGAACCTCCTGCTGCACGGGCGTGGAGATCAGATAGTCGAGGAACTTGGCCGCAAGGTCAGGGTTCTTGCTCTTGGTGCTGATGTAATTGTATTCGGCAAAACCATAGAGCCGCCCGGTCCCCGTCGGGAACGGGAAGAGGTCGTAGTCGTCGAGATTGCCGGCCTCGGAAAGCCGCTGCACCAGCCAGTCGCCCTCAAGCATCATGGCGGCGCGGCCGGCGATGAAAAGGTTGAAGGACTGGGAGTCGTCGATGCCCATGAAGGGCGAGAGGATGTAGTTCTTGCTCCACTTGTCGAGCTCGGCGAAGGATTCGGCCGCGCAGGGCTCGGTCGCCCAGTCAGCCTTCATGTTCATCAGCGCGTCGTGCTTCTCGACGCCGCACTTGGCCTCGAGGATCACGTCCATCAGGCGCATCACATGCCAGTTGACCGTTCCGCCGAATGTAATCGCCGGGATGCCCGCTGCCTTGAGCTTTTCGGCATCAGCGACGAGCTCGTCGTAGTTCTTGGGCAGCTCCGTGATCCCCGCCTTGGCGAACAGGGCCTTGTTGTAATACAGCGCCTCGCCCTTGAAGGACGAGGGAACACCCTGGCGGCCGCCCGGATAGATCTTCGAGAAGGACAAGGCGGCGGGGGTCAGCTCATCGTCCCACTTGTATTCGGCGTAATATTTGTCGAGCGGCAGGCTGAGGCCCGCCTTGATGTATTCGCCGCCAAGGCCTAGGCCGGCCCAGCTGAAATAGATGTCCGGACCGCGATCAGAGCCCGCAGCGACGCGGAGCGCCGTCTTGTGGTCGTCGGTGCCGCGGGTGACGATCTCCACCTTGGAGCCGGGATTGGCGGCGGCGAAATCGTCGGCGATCTTCTGGAAGGCGTCGTTGGCCTCCTGCGAGCTGAAATTCAGCGTCCACAGCGTGATGGTCTCCGCAGAGACCAGACCCGGCGCCAAAACCACGGCTCCGGCCATTGCGCCGGCGCGAACCGCATTCAAAATCGAAGTCATTATGCTCCTCCCTTTCGACTTTTATTTGCGAATGTTGCGTATTTATAGAGCCGCGGGACGGAGGCCTGTCAAGCATGGATTCTGTCACCCATGACATAATTACCGATCGGGTCGTGTTCCAGCCGAAGGCCGGCGCACTGGATCACCCACGCTTTCAGCGGCTTCATCGCCTTCGCCGTGATGACCTTCCGTCAGATGCGACGCAATGCGTGCCCATGCGGGCGCACTTTCCGTTCGACCTTGAACGTAATATGCGGTAGCCGACACAATCTTCACAGCCGGATAAAGCCTATGGCCAACATGCTGGGTGACGATCTCAAGGGACTGCTCAACGAGCGCCAGATCGATACCCCCGTCGCCCGCGTCGTCCGCGCCCTGAGCGGCCACGGCGCCGTGAGCACATCGCAGATCGCCCGCACGACGGGGCTCGGCCGCTCGACCGTCTCGACCATCCTTGGCGATCTCCGCCGCTCGGCCCTCGTCGTGGAGGTCGAGACGCGCAGCCCTGGCCTCGGCAGGCCGGCGCTCGCCCATTCACTCAATCCGGAAGCCGGAACCTCGGTCGGCGTCCTGCTCGGGCTCAAGGAGGTGCGGCTCATCCTGGCGGACGTTGCCCACAACGTCATCTCGGACATCTCGATGCCCTTCGAGCGGGACTATGCGCCCGAAAAGGTGATGCGCTCCGTCAAGCACATGATCGACAATCTCTACAAGGAACACAGCCTGCCGCTCTCCAACCTGCTTGGCGTCGGCTTTGCCGTTTCCGGACCGATCTCGCCGGTCGGGCGGATCATGCCGGGATCGATGCTGCCGAGCTGGGTCGGCGTCGATCTCCGGGCGCTGTTCGAACCCGTGCTGCAGAAGCCGATCTTCGCCGACCATGAGAGCAACTGCGCGGCGCTCGCCGAGATGATGTGGGGCGCGGCCGTGGGCGTCGAGGACTTCGTCCTGTTCAAGCTCGATCTCGGCGTCGGCGGGGCGATTGTCGCCAATGGCCGGATCCTGACCGGCGCCGCCGGAACGGCAGGCGAATTCGGCCATATCGTCCACGATCCGCAGGGGCCTCTGTGCCGCTGCGGCAATCGCGGCTGCCTCGAACTCTATTGCGGCGGCGCTGCAATCACGGATCTCGCCGAGAAGCGGTCGGGCCGCCCGACCAGCCTCGCCGATGTGGTCAAGGGCGCACTTGCGGGCGATATCGGCTATCGGCGCCTGATCGAGGATGCCGGCGAGGTCGCGGGCCGAGGGCTCGCCATGGTCGGTACGATCCTCAATCCGCCGCTCTTCGTCATCAGCGGCGGGCTCGCGGCGGCCGGCGAGACACTGATGGCCGCGCTGAAAGCCAGTTACGAGCGCTATACATTGACGAAGCGCCACAGCACGTCGGAGGGCTTTGAACCGCGCTTCGTCACCGGCCGCTTCCTCGACAACGACAATACGATGGGCGCCGTCGGTCTGGTCCTGCGCCATCACGGCCGGCTGAATTAGGACGGATCCGCAATCCGTCGATGCCGCATCCTGAAAGGGCGGAAGAAGCCCCGGAGCGCCCCTGTGCGAAGGGCAGCCCCGTGATCGCGCGATGAAAGCGCGATCAGGCGATAGCCCGGATCACTTCGCCGGCTCAGTGAAGCGGCGAAATGATCCGGCGATGAGGATAGCTGCGATCCGTCAGATCGAGCCGGCCTCGACCATATAGTTGTTCGCCGTGCACATCGCGGCATCGTCGGAGGCGAGGAAGAGCGCCATCCGGGCGAGATAGACCGGCTCGATCAGGTCGGGCAGGCACTGGCGGGCAAGCTGCCGCTTCAATCCCTCCTCCGTCACCCAGAGCGCCTTCTGCCGCTCGGTCATCACCCAGCCGGGAACGATGGTGTTGACGCGGATGCGATGGGGGCCGAGATCGCGCGCGAAGGAGCGGGTCATGCCATGCACCGCCGCCTTGGCGCTTGTATAGACGGGCATGCCGCCGACGGCCTCCATCCATGAATTCGAGCCGAAGTTGATGATCGACCCGCCGCCGGCGGCGATCATGGCCGGCGCGACCGTCTGGATCGCGAAGAACATGTGCTTGAGATTGGAGGCGATGCGGCCGTCATAATAATCCGGCGTCACCTCCTGCCAGCCGTGACGATCATCATGGGCGGCGTTGTTGATCAGGACTTCGGCGGCACCGACCCGCGCCGCGAGACGGCCGAAGGCAGCCTTGAGCGCTTCGATGTCGCGGAGGTCGCAGGGTTCGAACGCAATGTCGAAGCCCTTGGCCGCGAGTTCGGTGGCGCGCGCCTCGCCCCCGGGAATATCGATATCGACGAAGCCGACGCGCGAGCCTTGCGCGGCGAAGGCTTCGACGAGAGAAGCGCCGATGCCGGCGGCGCCGCCGGTGATGAAGACCGACTTGCCGCGAAGGCTCGGATAGAGGGCGAAAGTCATGCTGGCGTTTCTCCTTCGCGGCGCGGCATCAGTCCGGCCGTCGCTGTGCTGGTTATGGATAGAGAGGATCAGGGCGCGACGATCGTCTCGACGCCCGCAAGCTCGAGGGCCTTGGCAAGGCCCGGTGGCGGCGCGGCGTTGGTGACGAGGATGTCGATCTCGCCGAGCGGCGCAATCGTGGCAAAGGCGCTCTGCTCAAACTTGCGCGCATCGGCGAGAACCACGGTCCGCCGCGCCAACCGCATCATCGCAAGGATCATTTCCGCCTCAGTGATAAAGGCTGTCGAGGTCCCTGCCGCCGCGCTGATGGCGCGCACGCCGATCACCGCCGTATCGACATTGACGCGGCCATTGGCTGAGAGGGCCAGCGGGCCGAGCATGACCTTGGTCGCCGGCTGATATTCCCCGCCCACCGCATAGACATTGGAGAAGGCGGACGGGTTGAGCGCGTCGAGAACGGGGACGCTGTTGGTGACGAGATTGAGCGCGCGGTGGCCGGCAAGCGCCTTGATGAAGGCCAGCGTCGTCGAGCCGCCATTGACGATCAGCGCCTCGCCATCGGCAATCAACTCAGCCGCTGCGGCCCCGATCCGCTTCTTCCCGTCCGATTCGGCACCGATCCGGTCAACCACCGGCGTGATGCGATCGCCGCCCGGCATCCAGACGGCGCCGCCATGGGCGCGGACCAGTGCGCCGGAATTGTGCAGCGTGTCGAGGTCGCGGCGGATCGTATCCGTCGAAACGTGAAACAGATCAGCAAGTTCGGGCACGGATGCGCTGCCGCGCTCGGTGACGATGCGGATCATCTCCGTCCGCCGGCTCATGGGCAGCGAGGCCGTTCGCTTTCTTGCCATCAGGGAGGCTCCGGTTTGTTTCGGCAATCTAGAGGAGGCCGCTTGACGGCACCAGAGTGAAGGCATAACAGACATTAAGCGCATAACAACGCATTTAACCGCATAAAGACGCATCGGACACGCAATGGCGGCCCCGAACCAGCCCGATACCGGCGACACCGTTCCGACCGTCGATGCCCCCGGCCGGGCGCATGCCTATGCGGCGCTTGCCGATGCTTTGCCCGAGATGGCCGCGGCAACGCGGCCTGTGATCGCCGGGTTTTCGGCCTTCGTGGATGCATGGGTCCGGCTGGAACAAGCGGGCGCCCTGTTTGCCACCGACGCTCCCGCGACGGCGCGTCAACTCGGCCGCGAACTGGCGCGCCGCGCTGAGGCCGGCATCGGCGGGGAAATCGCCCTGGCCTGGCCGGAGGGCGATGCCATCCTGGGCGCGCTGCTGCCGCATGAGAACCTCATTGGCGGCACATCGGCCCAGATCGCCAATGTGCTGGCGCCGCTCGGCATCGACATTCTGCTGGCGCTGGCCGATCGCAGCGAGGGGCAGCTCGGCGTGCTCGACGCGCGTGTCTTGCTCGCCGGAAGCGACGGCCTCGCGCGCCGCGCCGCGGTCGCCCCCGGCCACGGCCACGCCAAGCCGCGCCACTGGATCTTCGAGACCACAGCCGGATCCTCGATCGGCGGCGTCGTCGTTCGCCGCTCGACCCGCGTGATCATCCGTCTCGCCGATTATGGTCCGGAACTTGACGACGCCTTCGCCCGCGAAAGCCCGAAACTTGCGGCACGCGCCGGCGCCGGGGTGCTTTCGAGCCTCGTCTCGACGCCGGACGCGGAGATCGATGCGGCGATAGCCGCCGTGGCGCGCATGGCGACAAGCTGGCGGGCGGCAGGCCTTGCTTTGGTCCATCAGGAACTCGCCGATTATGGCAGCCGGCCGGCGCTTCCCGGCAAGCTGTTGGCAGCGCTTCAGGGAACCGTGACCTCAGTCGGCATGAGCCGTTCCGAATGGTACGCGATCTCGGGCGGCGCGCTCATCACCGATACGGAAGCGGTGCGCCGATTCGCAGAGCGTTGGTCGCTCGATCGCGTCGCCATCCATGCCGACGAATGGGCGATGGCGATCACGCGCGCCGATCCGATCCGCGAGAAGAGAGCGCTGATGACCGGCTGCCTGATGGCAGCGGCGCGCGCTGCCGCCGGCCGTCACACGCTGCCGGTGCGCTGCCCGGAGGCCGCCCGGTTCGAGCCCGTGCCGGCCTTCGCGCCGCTGGCCGATGGCTGGTCCGTCGTCGCCTGCCCCGCCCCCTATCTGCCGACCCCCCGGAGCACGATCGGGCTCGGCGACACCTTCGTCGCTGGTTGCCTGCTCGTTCTCGGCCAGCCGGATTTCGAACGTCTTTCGTCACCATGGAGATCGAACCCGTGACCGCAGCCCCAGTTTCCGCGCCCGCCCCGCGCGCCCTCATTCCCGACCCCGGCAAGATCCGCGGTCTCCAGCGGGTGACGACCTCCGACGGCTATTTCGCCATCCTCGCGCTCGACCATCTGCTGAGCTTCAAGGACCTGCTCGCCGACGATCGCGCGAAGGTCAGCTACCAGCAGGCCGTCGATGCCAAGCTGGAGCTGGTCCGGGCCGTGGCGCCCGTCGCCAGCGCCTTCCTGCTCGAGGCGCAGTTCAGCCTCGCCCAGGTCATCGCCTCCAGGGCCCTGCCGGGCGCCACCGGGCTCATCTCCTCGATCGAGGGTGAAGGCTTCGATGTGGTCGATGGCGAACGGCGCACGCGCATGCGGCCCGGCTGGGACGTGCGCAAGATCCGCCTGCTCGGCGCCGACATGGTCAAGCTGCTGTGGTTCTATCGTCCGGAGGCAAAGACTGCCGAATTGCAGCGTCAGGTCGTGCGCGACCTCGTCGTCGAATGCGACGCACAGTCGATCCCGCTGGTGGTCGAGCCGATCTGGTTTGCGCTTCCCGGCGAGGATCAGAAGAGCACCGCCTGGCTCGACCGCCGCGTCGAGGGCATCATCGAATCCGCGCATATTTCCGCCGAATTCGGTGCGGATATGCTCAAAGTCGAATTCCCCGGCGACGTCTCCACCCCTGCCGGCCGCAAGGCCGCCGCCAAGGCCTGCCAGCGCCTCAATGACGGCATGAAGCAGCCCTGGGTGATCCTCTCCGCCGGCGTCGGCTACGAGGAATTCCGCGATCAGGTCGAGGTCGCCTGCTCGGCCGGCGCCTCGGGTTTCCTCGGCGGGCGCTCGATCTGGCAGGACGCCGTCGCAACCCGCGATCCGGCGGCGCGAGCCGTCGCCGCGACCGAAGCGGCGGACCGGCTGTCGGAACTCACCGCCGTCGCGCGCAAGCATGGCCGCCCCTATGCGCCGGCGCTGACCGGCGAAGCGCTCGCCGCCGCCTTCCCGGACGGCTGGTATCGCGACTGGCAGTAGCCGCAGATCGGCGGCGCCGAGCCGAGGCGACAGCGCCGCCAACCCTCCCTTCCCAAGGACAAGAGCCATGCAGATCAACCTCGAGGGCCAGACGGCGCTCGTAACCGGCGGCGCGTCCGGCATCGGCCGCGCCATCGTCGAGACGCTCATCGCGGCGGGCGCCCGCGTTGCCTTCACCTATGCCTCCAGCCGCGAGGCCGCCGAGGACATCATCAAACGCGCGCCTGAGGGCCGTGCGCGCGCCCTCTTCGCCGATCTCCGCGAGGAGGAAGGCGCCGCGGCGGCCGTAGCCGCGACCAACGCCGCCTTCGGAACGATCGATATCGCCGTCGCCAATGCCGGCGGCCTGATCCAGCGCAGCCGCGTCAGCGACTGTTCGCTGGCGCTGTGGAACGAGGCGTTGGCGCTCAACCTCACCAGCGCGTTTCTGACGGCCCGCGCAGTCATCCCGCAGATGGTCGCCGCGCGGTCAGGCTCGATCGTGCTGATGAGTTCGCTCGCCGCCCATGACGGCGGCGGCATGGGCGCGACGCATTACGCGGCATCGAAGGGTGGCGTCTCGACGCTCTCGCGCGCCCTCGCCAAGGAACTCGGCCCCGAAGGAATCCGCGTCAATGCGGTGGCGCCTGGCCTGATCGGCACGCAGTTCCACGACCGCTTCTCGACCCCGGAAGGCCGCAGGGGAACGGTCGAGCGCACGCCGCTTCGCCGCGAAGGCCGGCCGGAAGACGTTGCACAGACCGTGCTCTACCTCGTCTCGCCGCTGTCATCCTTCCTGACAGGCGAGATCATCGAGGTGAATGGCGGGCTCGGCGCCTTCTGAGGCCCGTCTCGCTCCACCAGAGTTGCAAAGCGATCAAGAAAAAGCCTGCCGACCCAGGGACGACAACCTGGGCCGGCAGGCAGCTCGGGAAGCGCCGCGCGGGAGGGAAAACACGGCGCCTGCCGATGCCGGCCCGGAAGGATGGCCGGCGAGATCGATCAATATCCGAGCCCCCGCATGGTCTGGCGGTTGCGCAGGACAGCGGCCGCCGGATTGGCGGCGGCCTCGTCGGACTCTTCCTCAAGCACCAGCCAGCCGTTGAAATGCGGCGCGGCGCGAACGATGTCGATCACATCGGGCGTTTTGCAAACGCCTGCGCCAAGCATGGCCCATTGGCCCGCCGCGTCGACATCCTTCAGATGCAGATAGCGAATCCGGGCCTGATAGGTTCGGAGCGTATCCAGCATGTCGGGATGGCCACGCAGCATGTGGCCGGTGTCCGGGACCCAGCCGACGGTCTCGTCGAGCAACGCGAACAGCTGGTCATAGTCGGCGCGGTCATAGAGCAGCGTGTTGTGATGTGAGCTCGGATGCACCGCGACGCCGACCCCGGCGGCCCGGCCGAGCGCCGCGGCACGATTGTAGAAACCGGCCGCGGTCGCGAATTTGTCGGTACGATCTCCAGGAGACATGACGGTTGCCGATCCGATCGAGACGACCGCGCCGGGGAAGGCCCCGGCGAAGGTGATCGCGCGGGCGACGTCTTCGAGATCTGCCTCGACCTTTGAAGGCTCGGTAAAGCCGCTGTCTGAGCCAATCGCGAAGGCGACCAGATCGAGGCCTCGCGCCGCGAGCGCCTCGCCGAATGCGCTCGGGCGGCCGGCATAATGACCGATCATCGTGTCGGTGATCTCGATACCGGCATAGCCAGCCGCCGCGATCGCATCGAGCAGGTCGTCTGGACCGCCACTCCAGGCATCGCCCAGCATTTCCCAGGTAAAGGTCTGGCAGCCAACTCTGACGTCGCTTTGCATGGTCACTCCTTTACGCCGCCTTGAGTCAGGCCTTCGATGATGTGCTTCTGGAACACGAGCACCAGCACGATCAGCGGCACGGTTACCACCACCGAGGCCGCGGCGATGTCGCCCCAGGGCACGTAATAGAGATTGGTGAAGTTCGCGATGCCGACCGGCACCGTCTGGTGGTCGATCGACGAGGTAAAGGCGAGCGCGAACATGAACTCGTTCCAGGCCGCGATGAAGGCAAGCAGGCCCGTCGTAACGAGGCTCGGCAGCGAGATAGGCAGGATGATGCGGAACAGGAGCCCGAGCGTCGAGCAGCCGTCCATCCGCGCCGCCTCGTCGATTTCACGCGGCAGCGTCTCGAAATAGCCGAACAGGACCCATGTCACGAGCGGAAGCCCCAGCGCCAGATAGGTGAGGACCAGGCTGGCATAGGTGTCGAGCAGGCCGAGATCCGCCGCGAGCAGATAGAGCGGTCCGACGATCGCGATCTGAGGGAACATCGAGATCGACAGGATGATGCCGAGCACGCCAAACTTGCCGCGCACATCCAGCCGCGACAGCGAGAAGGCCGCGAATGATCCGACCAGCAGGCAGAACAGCGTCGTGAGGCTGGCGACAATGAGGGAGTTGTAGATGTAGTCCTGGAAGCTCTTCTCGACGACGAGGTTGACGTAGTGCTCGATCGTGAACGGCGAGGGCCAGAATTTGGGCGAACCTGTCGTCAGCTCGCGGTCGAGCTGGAACGAGCTCGACAGCTGCCAGAGGAACGGGCCGCCGGACCAGATCAAGGCCAGGAGCGCTCCAAAATAGAGGCCGATCCGGCGCAAAGGGCTGTAAGCGTAAATCATTTCTGTCGCCTCAGCCGTTCATAGAGAAAGATGCAGAAGCCGAGCGCGATCAGCGCTTCGGTGATGAACATCGCCGTCGAAATCGCCGACCCGTAGCCGAATTGCAGCGTCGAGAAGAGGGTCTTGTAGTTGAGCGTCGAGAGCGTCTCGGTCGAATCCGCCGGGCCGCCACCCGTCAGCACATAGACAAGATCGAAGACGCGGAATGCATCGAGCGCGCGGAAGAGACCGGCGATCAGAAGCGTCGGCAGCAGCATCGGCAGGCGCACATACCAGAAGGTCGCAACCGACCGGGCGCCGTCCATGCGCGCCGCCTCGATCAGCGATTTCGGGATGGTGTGCAGGCCGGCGAGCAGCAGCAGCGCCATGAAGGGCGTCGTCTTCCAGACATCGGCGAAGATGATCGTCCAGAGCGCGTTGTCGACCGAGCCAAGCCAGTTGACGTTTTCGGTGATGATTCCGGCCGATTTCAGCAGATAATTGACGAGGCCGTGCCGGCCGTCGAATAGCCAGCCGAACATCTTGGACGTCACCACTGTGGGCATCGCCCAGGGCACGAGCATCGCCGCGCGGACAATGCCGCGGAACGCGAAATGCTCGAACAGCATCAGGGCGATCGCCAGACCAAGCAGCGTTTCGGCCAGCGTCGAGACCGCCGTGAAGGTGATGGTATGCCACCAGGCATTCCAGAACAGATCATCGGCCCACAGCAGCCGATAATTGCCGAAGCCGATAAAATCATGCTCCTGCGTCACCAGCGAGGTGTTGGTGAAGGACAGCCAGAGGCCGTTCAGGATCGGATAGACCGAGACTGTCGCGAGCGAGAGGAACGCCGGCAGCAGGAAAAGCCACGGCGTCAGATATTGCCATCTGAACGGGTTGCCGGCCCCCTTGCGGGGACCGGCGATGGCGGTGGCTGTTTGCTGCAGCGACATCAGGCGCCGAGGATCGCGTCGATCTTGGAAGCGGTCGCGATCAGCTCCTTCTTGACGTCGCCGGAGACGAGGCCGCGCGACAAACCGGACTGCAGCGCCAGTGAGACCTGGGCATATTTCGGCGTCACGGGACGCGGCGTCGCGCCAGTGAAGACGCTCTGGAGCGTCTGCATGAAGGGCTGCTCCTTGGCGAGTTCCGGTTCGTCATAGACAGCCGGGCGGGTCGGGGCGAGGCCAAGATCGATGGCAAAGCGAAGCTGGGTCGCCGGCGAGGACATCCATGTCAGGAACTCGACCGCGGCCTCGCGCTTCTTGGTGGAGGCGTTGATACCATACTGGTAGCCGCCGAGGCATGACGCGCTCTTGCCGCCCGCGAAATGCGGAAGCGGCGCTACGCCGACTTTGTCGACAACGGACGAGGCGCTCTTGTCCTGCGCGATGCCGTAGACATAGGACCAGTTGCGCAGAAACGCCGCCTTGCCGCCCGTGAACGGCAGACGCGAGGGCTCCTCATCCCAGGAAAGAACATCCGCAGGGCTGATCTTCGACTTATTGATGGTGTCGTAGAGGAACTGGATCGCCTCCACGGCCTGATCACTGCCGATCGTCGCCGACTTGCCGTCGGCGGCAAGGATTGAGCCATTGTTCGAGCCAATCACCGACACCGCGTCGCAGACGAGAACCTCGGCCTGCTTGCCCTGCCAGAGATAGCCGAAATCAACCTTGCCGCTCTTCTGCAATTCCATGGCGATGGTCGTCATGTCGGCCCAGGTCTCGGGAACCTTGGCGCCGATGCCCTCAAGCAGGTCCTTGCGATAGAACAGCATTCCGCCATCGACAATCCACGGCAGCGCGGTCAGCTTGCCATCATAGGTGCAGGCGTCGATGAGGCCCGGGAAATACTCCTTCCGGGCGGCAGCCGGAAAATACTCGTCGAGCGGCAGCGCCCAGCCTGCGCCGGCAAATTCGGCGATCCAGACCACATCCTGCGTGAAGACGTCCGGAGCGCCGTTGCGGCGTGCGAGCTGCTGCACCAGCGCCTGATGCACTTCCGTGGAGGAGCTGGGCGGCGGCAGTTCGATATACTTGACGTGGATCTTGCTCTGGCTCTCGTTGAAGGCGTCGACGATCTGGGCGATCGTCTTCTTGGCGTAGAACTTGGCGCTGGCAAACGTGATCTCGGTGCGATCCGCCGCCCGGGCGCCGGTCGACGTCGAAGCCAGCAGGCCACCGCCCACAGCCATCGAGCCGGCGGCAAGACTCGCGCCCTTCAGCAGGCTGCGGCGATTGATTGATGCGGCAAGCGCGGTTTTCGCGGCCGAGCGGCCGGACTCATCCCTAGACATGGCTCTCTCCCTTTGTCCTGCGGACCTTGCGCCGCGGATCTTTTGTATTGGCGTCATCTTGACCGCACTGAAAGCACGGTCAAGCATCTATTTGCAAAAAGCAGCATGCAAAAAAATGCACAAATCCGAATCCAAGTTTGGGCTAGGATGACATCGAGGCGCCCGAAGCGGCGTCGAAGGGGCCGGGACCGACCAAAGGCCCGTCCCAAGACAACGATCGGGAGGATCTCATGGCGCAACTGCGCATCGGCGTGATCGGCTGCGGCAATATCGCGATGACCTATATGCGCAATGCCGCGCTGTTCCCCGGCGTCCGCCTTGCCGCCTGCGCCGACATCTCGGCCGAGCAGGCCGCGTTGCGTGGCCGCGAATACGACATTCCCGCCATGAGCGTCGACCAGCTCCTCGCCGCCGACGACATCGACCTCGTGCTCAACCTCACCATTCCCGCCGCCCATTTCGACGTCTCGATGGGCGCGCTCACGGCCGGCAAGCACGTCTTCACGGAAAAGCCGCTTGCCGTGACGGCCGCCGAGGGCCGGCGGCTCGTCGAAGCGGCGCGCACGCGCAATCTCGCGCTCGGCTCCGCGCCCGATACCTTCCTCGGCGCTGCCGGACGGCTGGCGCGGCGGCTCATGGACGAGGGCGCGATCGGCAAGCCGGTCGCCGGCACCGCCTTCATGATGGGCCGCGGCATGGAGCACTGGCACCCCAATCCGCAGTTCTACTACCAGCCCGGCGCCGGCCCCGTCCTCGACATGGGCCCCTATTACATCACCATGCTTGTCAATCTGCTCGGCCCGGTGCGCCGCGTCCGCGCCGTCGCGACGACAGGCGAGGCCGAGCGGCTGATCACCGCGGCCGGCCCCTTCCAAGGAACGACCTTCCCCGTCGGGACGCCGACGACCGTGATGGCGCTGCTCGAATTCGCGGCGGGCACGGTCGTCACGCTCGTCATGAGCTGGGATGTCTTTGCCCATGGCAACCATCCCATCGAGCTGCATGGCACGAAAGGCTCGCTGCGACTGCCCGATCCGGACACGTTCGGCGGCACCGTGGCGATCAGCGAGGCGGGAGCCTCGTGGCGCGAGCATTCGACGGCCGGGTTGCTGCATGGCGAGATCAACTGGCCGTTCGCAAATCCCGACCGCGCCAATTACCGCATGCTCGGCGTCGCCGATCTCGCGGCGTCGCTGGCGAGCGGCCGCCGGCCCCGCGCCTCCGGCGAACTCGCCTTGCATGTCCTCGACATCATGGAATCGATCCTGACCGCCGGCCTCGATGACCGGACGATCGAGATTTCCGCCACCGCCGATATGCGCCCCGATGCTCTCGGCGAGGCCGAAGCGGCTCGCCTGCAAGGTCTGCCGGCCGCTTGATGAGACCGGCCGAATGCGCGCGGCGGAGGCCATGGGGTTTCACCCTCCCTCGCCTCAGCCGCTCGCGGCGGGCTTCAGCGGCGCCTCGGTGACCACGAGATCGTCCTCCAGCGAACGGATGGACGGAATGCCGGCACCCCTCAGCGTCGCATGATAGGTCCGGACGGCCTCGGCCGGCAGAATGTCGCCGTCAGCAACAGCACGCATCAGGCGGATGATCTCGAGTGGCGCCTCGGCGAGATTGATCTTGCGACCGAACAAAGCCAGGCGGCCGCCATAGCGCTCAGCCTGATAGATCAGCTCGAACGTGTCGCGGGCCGTTCCCGCGCCGCCGCCGAGCACGCCGACGACCAGCGAGGGATCGAACGTGGCGAGTTCCTCGAGCGCCTTGGCGCCGTTATAGGGAATTTTCAAGAATTGCGGCCGGTCGGCGATCGAAACGCCTGACAGCGAGCGGATGATGCAGTCATTGACGTAATGCGGGATCAGATCCGGCTCGACCCCGCAGGCGACGTTGGGATTGAACACCTCGTAGAAATAGCGAAAGCCCCAATGCGCCGCCTCCTCGCGGAACGCTGCGAAGTCCTCGAGCGAGCGCAGATCCGACTCGACGTCGTTATTGAACGTCACCGAATAGAGGCCGAGATCGGTCAGCGGCTCGCCCGGCGTTGGACCGACCACCGCCTGCATGACGCGCCCGAGATCGGCCGAGCGGAACGGGCGGCTCGGGGTCTTGCCGTAGCTCTGGCCGCGCACCCCGCCCCAGCAATCCGTCGCGTCATTAGCGCGAATCGCCGGCTTGACGCGGGAATTGGCAAACACGCCCATCTCGGTCAGCCGCTCCAGATTGGAGAGCGAGGTCAGCATGATGTCGACGATGTCCTGCTCGACGATCGCCCGGATGCCGTCCAGAAACTCCTGCCGCGTGCGATAGCGGGTCCAGCGGCCATCGGCCTCACGCTTCGGCGCCGCATAGCTGACACCGGAGCCCATATCGCCGTCCTTCGCATCGGCAATGATGAAATCGCTCCGCCGATAGCGGCCGGCGCGGATATTGGCGAGCTTGGATTCGAGGCGAGACACGTCCTGAGGCTCCGGGGCTGATTGAACGAGTTTGGAATATTTTAGAAGCTTGTGACGATAAGATGAGCCCGAATGATAGGAGCCGTCAAGACAATGCTCGCAAAGCCGCTCCCGCATTGCACAATCGTTGATCCGATTGCTGCTCGCAGGTGCAATACGCTGTGTGGCGCTCTGAATTGACCGAGTAAATCTCCCAATAACTTTCAATATCTCCCATTGACGATGCGCCAAAGCGCGCTCTAGCCTCTGCCGGCGGTGGCTTGGGAGGGCTTTCACGGTGAGCGAGGCGGACTGGCCGGCGGCTTATGAGCGGTTTCTGCCGCGTTTCGAGCGCTATATCGCCGCGTCGCGGCTGGTGCTTTGCGGCTTTTCAGCCTGCATCGACGGGCGCTTTTCGCTCGCCATGCTGGCAGACCAGATCGGCCGCCTGCCGACGGCGGAGGCGAAGGACTTCGTCGCTCGCCTGATTGCCCGCGCCGCGGCCGGCATCGGCGGCGAGTTCCGCGAGGATTGGCCTGAAGGTCCCGTCCTCCTCGCTGCGGCGGCACCGCCGCGCACGGCCTTTGGCGGAACCGGCTCGCATATCGCATGGGCGCTCGGCACGCTCGGCGGCAGCGGCCTCGTCGCCCTCGCCGATCGCAGCGCCTTCACCCTCGATCATGTCCATCCCTCGATCCTCATCGCCGAGGACGGCAATGCGGTACCGGCATCGCAGGCGACGCGCCGCGGCGCTCCCCGCCTCCCTATCCATGTGTTCGAATATGATGCCGGGCGGCCGCTGGCCGGCCATGTCCCGCCGCGCTCATCGCGGATCATTGTCCGTTTCGATGATCCGGGCCTCGAGCATGACGATGATTTCGACCGGCTGAGCGTGGCGCTTGCCCCGTCTGCGGGATCAGCAGTCGTCTCGGGTTTCAATGGCGTCGCGTTGCAGGACATCGCCGGCGAGACAGCGCGGATCGGCGCATTGGTCGACGCCTGGCGCGCCCGCGGCGTCGCGACGGTTCATCTCGAAATGGCCGGCTACGCCACGACGGAGGCACGCGATGCGATGCTGGCACGGCTGGCGCCGCGTGTGACGTCGCTCGGCATGAGCCTTTCTGAGCTCGGCGCGCTCGTTCCGGGGCCGGGCGATATCGCCGATCGGCTGATCGGCATCGGCGAGGATTTCGGCCTCAGCCGGGTGTCCGTTCATGCTGATGAGTGGGCGGCGAGCGCCACGCTCGATGATCCACAGCTTGAGCGCGACGCACTGATGGCAGGCGCCTTGCTCGCCTCCAGCCGTGCCGCTGCGGGCCTGCCCGTCCACCCGCGCCGCCTGGCCGACGGCGCCCAATTCCTCGACCTGCCGCTTGCGCCGATACAGCATCGTGGCAGCTGGTCGATCGTCGCGGTGGCGGCGCCGCATCTGCGCAGTCCACAGACGACGCTCGGCCTTGGCGATACCTTCACGGCCGGCTGCCTGCTGGCGCTCGGAAGCAAGGACGGCACTGCAATTGCCGCCGATGAGCGCATCGTCTATCCCGGGACAACGACTTCAATCGGGAGCCGAATAATTCATGGACCCAGTCTCTAGGCGCGTCGAGATCATCCCGGTCAAGCGCCGGGCGATGATCCTCGAATGGTTTCGCAAGCACAGCGCCGCATCCATTCAGGAATTGTCGGAAAGCATCGGCGCGTCGGCCTCGACGATCCGGCGCGACCTCGAATATCTGACCGAGGCCGGCTATCTCGAACGCACGCATGGCGGCGCGGTCCTCGCGACTCCGACACGCGCGACGTTTGAGCTCGACAGCTCGACCAATGCCCAGCTCTTCACCGTGCAGAAGCGCGCCATCGGGCGCCTTGCCGCAACGCGCTTGTCCGCCAAGGACAGCGTCATCTTCGACTCGAGTTCGACCGTGCTGGAAGCCGCGCGGGCCGCGGTCGAGCGGCGCATCGAGCTCACGGCCCTCACCAACAGCCTCGACATCGCCGGCCTCTGCCGCTCGGCGCCGACGATCCGCGTCATCGTACCGGGCGGCTCGCTCAGGGCAGGATCGCAGACCCTGGTCGGCGATCCGGGCGAGACCTTCCTGAAGACGGTGCATGCCGATCTCTGCTTCGTCGGCGCACAGGCGATCACCGGCAACCAGCTCTCGGACGCGGCGATCGAGATCGCGTCCATGAAGCGCATCATGCTCGGCTCGGCCCGGCGGACCATCCTGCTGATCGACAGCTCGAAATTCCACGCCCCGGCCTTCTGCACCTTCTGCGAGGTGCAGCGCATCGACGAGATCATCACCGACAGCGGCGTGACGGCCGAGAATCTCGCGAGTCTCACCGCCTTCGGCGTGACCGTGACGGTCGCGGACGTCGATCCCGCGGAGAGCGGCTAGGACGGCCCGGCAACACTCTTTGCGTATGCCGATTTGCCTCGCTGGCCCGCCCGCCTATGATCGCGTCATAGTGGCTCAGGCATAAGAACCCCGAGTGGCGCTGCGAATAAAGACAACCGACAAAATTCGTCTGGATCGGCAACGCACCGCTACCTCTTGCACGGCGACCGGCGTATACGCTTAGGAAGACGTTGACCGGGCTGCTCAGCTGGCGACGCAGCTTCTCGTGTATCGTGGTAGTCGCAACTGGCCATGCCAAAACTACCGCGAGAGGCCGTCCATGTGTCCGGGGCGCCAGATTTGACCCACAAAATACTCATTGTCGATGACAGCTCGACCAACCAGCGGATTTATTCCAGCCTGGCCAGGCAGCTCGATTTCGAGCTCCAGATCCGCACATTCGGCAATCCTCGGGACGCACTCGAATGGCTGGACGGCAACACAGCCGACCTGATCCTGACCGACTACAAGATGCCTCATATGACTGGCGCGGAGCTGACGGCCGCCGTCCGGTGCAATGCTCGCAACCGCGACGTGCCCGTGATCGTCATCACGGCCTATAGCGATCACCAGTTTCGCGTGACCGCGCTGGAGGCCGGCGCAACCGATTTTCTGCTCAGCCCGGTTGATCATGTCGAATTCCTCGCCCGGGCGCGCAATCTGCTGAGGCTAAGGATTCAGCAGCTCCTCCTGGCCAAGCGCGCCGACACTCTGGAGCTCAATCTGAATGCCAAGGAGCAATTGCTGCGAGAGAGCCGCGAGGCCCTCGCCCAGGTCATCGACACCGTGCCCGCCATGATCAGCGCCACCGACCGCGACGGCCGGTGCGTCTTCGTCAACGCCCATCAGGCGGCGTTCTACGGCAAGGCGCCCGGCGACGTGGTTGGCCGCCCCATTGAGGCGCTTCTGGGCGAGGAGCGGGCTCACATCAGCCGCCGGCTCGACCAGCTCGTCCTCAAGACCGGCCGGCCGATCGCCTCGCGTCAGGAGGCCGTCCCGGGGCCGGACGGCCAACAGAGGATCTACCTTACGAGCAAGGCGCCGCTCCATGATGGATCGGGCCAGATCGCGAGTATTCTGTCGACATCGATCGACATCACGGACCAGCGCCACGCCGAGTGGCGCTTGCTCCATATCGCGAACCACGATTCGCTCACGGGCCTGCCGAACCGGTCGATGCTTCGCGATCATCTGCGGCGGGAGCTGGCTCGCGGCCGCCGCGGCGATCAGAATTTCGCCCTACACTTCATCGATCTCGACCGCTTCAAAGCCGTCAATGACGCGCATGGCCATCATTGGGGCGACGAGTTGCTGCAGCGCGTCGCCGTGGCCCTCACCGGCCTTGTCGGGGCCAATTGCACAGTTGCGCGACTTGGTGGCGACGAATTTGCGGTTCTGCAGCCCCATATCGACGGCCCGGAAGACGCCGGTCGGCTTGCTCAATCGATCCTTGGCTTGCTGAACAGCGGCGAGAGCGGCCCATCGTCCCTCAATATCGGCGCGAGCATCGGCGTCACCTTGGCGCCTCTGGACGGCACGGACCCCGACGAACTGCTCAAGAATTCCGATCAGGCCATGTATCTCGCCAAGTCGCTGGGTGGGGGCACGTGGCGCTTTTTCGCGGCCGATATGCGGCCGCGCGCCAGCCAGACAGCGCATCTCGAAACGGAACTTCGCGGGGCTCTGTCGCGCCGCGAATTCGTCCTCCACTACCAGCCTCAGATTGACCTGCATACTGACAGGGTTGTCGGCGCCGAGGCGCTGCTGCGCTGGCAGCATCCGCAGCGCGGCCTGTTGGCGCCCGGCTCGTTCCTCAGCCTCGCGGAGGAAACCGGCCTGATCCTTCCCATCAACGAATGGGTGCTGAATGAAGCTTGCCGGCAGGGCGCGATCTGGGAACGCTCCGGGCTCGGCGACCTGCGCGTGGCGGTGAACATGTCGCCCATTCAGTTCAAGCGCCAAGGGGTGGAGAATCTCGTCAGGAATACTTTGAACGCAAGCGGCATGCGGCCGACCTCGCTTGAGCTGGAGCTGACCGAGGGTATCCTGCTCGGCAATGATGAGCACATCGTCAAGCAGATGAACATTCTTCGATCGCTCGGCGTCACCTTGTCCGTCGATGATTTCGGCACCGGCTATTCATCGCTGAGCTATCTGCGCAGCTTCCCGCTGCACAGGCTGAAGATCGACCGCTCCTTCGTGCAAGATCTCAGCAATGATCGGAGCGCGCTGGCGATCGTGCGCACCATCATCGACCTTGGCCATATCCTCCATCTTCAGGTTCTCGCCGAGGGCGTCGAAACGGCGGCGCAACTTCAGCTTCTGCGGGAGGAAGGCTGCGACGAGGTGCAAGGCTACTATTTCAGCCGGCCGATTCCGGCCGACCATTTCGCGGATTGGGTCTTGCAGTATGGCAGGGTGAACTCCGGGCTCCCGCGGGGGTCGATGGAGAGCGAGCATGAGCGCACCCGCTAGGACGCCCAAACCATTGGCCGAGCCGCTTCGCTGGATAGCCGCGCGTCTCCGGGACCGGCCGGACAGCGAACACGAGATGAGCTTCAACAGGCTCGTTTTCGCCATCATCATCGTCATCGTGCTCGTGGCGACACGCAGCAAAGGCGAACCCGTCTATGCGCTGGGCGTCATGGCGCTCTATATTCCCCTCGCCATGGGCGTCCTTGGACATATCCTGCTTTTTCCAGGGATATCGCGCGGGCGACGTCTGTTCGCTCTCATGATGGACTGCGGATTTCTGTCCTGGCAGCTCCATCTTGGCGGCGAGGTCGCATCGCTGTTCTTCCCGATCTATCTCTGGGTCATATTCGGCAACGGTTTCCGGTTCGGCCTGACATCGCTGGCCATCGCGATTCCGGTGGCGACTCTTTCGTTCGGCGTCGTCGTGCTGACCACCCCCTTCTGGTCCGGGCAGTGGCATCTTTCGGCGGGCCTGCTTGTCGGGCTCGTCATCCTGCCCGCCTATGCCGGCACGCTGATCCGCAAACTTTCGCAGGCGACGGCGACCGCCGAGGAAGCCAGCCAGGCCAAGAGCCTCTTCCTTGCGAGCGTCAGCCACGAGTTGCGCACGCCCCTGACAGCAATCGTCGGGATGACCGGGTTGCTGCGCGTCAGCCCGCTCGCCCCCGATCAGCGGGACATGGTCGAAACGGTGGATGTCGCGACCCGTTCGCTGCAGTCGCTCATCAACAGCCTGCTCGATCTCTCACGCATCGAGGCCGGGCGCATGCCGGTCTCAAGGGAGGCCATCGATCTTCTGGCCTTGCTCGTCGACGCGCGCCGGCTGGTGGGAAACCAGATCAGGGACAAGAGCCTCACATTCGATATCCATGTCACCGCGCGCACGCCGCTCCACCTGCTCGGCAGCCGGCAGCATCTGCACGAGATTCTGGTCAATCTCGTCGGCAATGCAGTGAAATTCACCCGCGAGGGCGGCGTGATCATCGCCGTTGACGGTGAGCCGCTGGAGGATGGCGGCGTTCGGCTGATGATGGAGATCACCGACACGGGCATCGGAATCGCGCCGAGGGACCAGGAGCGCATCTTCGAGGATTTCACCCAAGCCAATCCGACCATCATGAACCGCTTCGGCGGAACCGGTCTCGGCCTCGCGATCGCCCGGCGATTGGTGGAACTTCTCGGCGGTTCGATTTCCGTCGACAGCAAGCTGGGCGAAGGCAGCACCTTCCGTTTCGACATCCTCGCCTCGGCATTGCTCGATGACCGCCTGGCAATTGACGAGCCCTGGCGGGAGCGGGGCGTCGTCATCGTCTGCCGCGATACGGCGCCGCTGGCCGATCTTTTGAGCACACTGACCAAAATCGGCGTGACGCCTTTGCTCGCGGACCCGCGATTGGGTCCCGCCCGCATGTTCCCTCCAAAGGCGATCAATGCTGTCCGCCTCGTCTTCGACCCGGACAGTTCCCGTCTGCCGCTTTCGCCCCCGGGCTTGCCAAGTCATGCGCCGAAGGTTGTGCTGATCCAGCCAAACGCCGCGCCGACCATACCGGCCATGGCCATCCGGCAGCGATGCGCCAGCCTGTTGTCCGATCATCCGACGGCGGCAGAGCTCAGGCATGCCTTGACGGTCGCTTGCAGGCTGGCGGCGCCGGAAGCGGCTTTGGCCCAGGTTCCGATGCCCGAGCTGGTTCCGCTGCGCAGGCCCCGCCGCGTGCTTCTGGCCGACGACAACCGCATCAACCAGCGCGTGTTTTCCCGCATCCTCGAGTCCGCGGGCCATTCCGTGCGCCTGGCGGAGACGGGCGACCAGGCTCTCGACCTGCTGGAGGAACGGGCGGATCAGTTCGATATCGTCCTGATGGATTTCAACATGCCCGATACCGACGGGCTCGAGGCGACAAAGCTCTATCGAGCCATGGCCACAGGCGCCCCGCGCCTGCCCATTGTCGGCCTTACGGCGGATGCGACAGCTTTGACGGACAACCGCTGGCGCGAGGCGGGTATGGATGAGTGCCTGATCAAGCCGGTGGAACCCGCCAGGCTCTTGTCGGTCATCGACAAACTCGCTCGCGACAGGCCCGAGAGGCGATCGGCCGGCGCGCCACAGCCAACAGCCGTGCGGCCCGCGGTGGCGCCCTGTCTCGACGAGGTGGTGATCGAAAGACTGCAGACGCTCGGCAGCGCCGAATTCGTTGCAGAGCTGATGGAGGACTATCTGGCCGACGCAGAGGTTATTCTCAACCGGCTGATTGAAAGTACGGCACGCGGCGATCTGGAGGCCTTTCGCGGCGATGACCACGCTTTGCAGAGCAGTTCTGTCAATATCGGCGCGATTGGCCTCGCCAGGATCTGTGCACCATGGCGAGGCTTGCGCGGCGACGAATTGCAGGGGCGCGCCGCAGAGTTCGCACGCCAGGCCCGTGCCGAGCTGAAGCGGACGCAGCGATCGATGCGCGCCTATTCAGCGCGTGAGGCGGGTCTCGGCTGAGCACCCGCAGCGGCGGGCGATGCGCCCGGTCGGGCGCATCGCAGATCGACATCATTCGGCTGCCACGAGAGCGGGCATATCGGATTGCAGGCTCGCGAGCCGGCGATTTTGCGCCGAGCAGAGCCGGTCCATCTTCCGAAGATCGGCCTCGGTCAGATTGAGCGCCGCCTCGGCCCAGATATCGACCACATCGATCAGTTCCTCAAGCGTCACTGGATTGACGCGCCGGCGCGCCCGATAGAGCGACTGATGCGCGTTATGCTTGCGGTTGTGACGCGCGATGTAGTCGATCACGGCCTGCTGGCCCTGCCCGTCTTCCGCCAGCACATCCACGACACCCATCTCATGCAGCTCTTCCGCCGTGTGAATGCGCCCCGAGAGGATCAGCGCCTCGGCCTTGTCGCGAGTCATGCGGCGCGACAGGAAGCTGTAGGCGCCCATCCCGGGGAACATGTTGAAGAGGATCTCGGGCAGGCCCATCTTCGCGCTGCGTTCGGCAACGATCAGATCAAACGACAGCGCGTGCTCGAAACCGCCGCCCAGCGCATCGCCCTGAACCAGCGCGATCGTCACAAGCGGGCTATCAAACGCCACGGTATTGCGGTGGATGGCCTCAACGGCAACATGACCATAATGCCGCATCGCCTGGAGATCGCGGCTGCGGATCCGCTGTGCGAAGTGCCCGAGATCGCCGCCCAGATTGTAGATCCCCGGCACGGCGGAAGCCATGACGAACCACGAGAAGGGCGCGCTCGCCTGGCTGGGCAGGTTCGCGAAGGTCTTGGTGATGGTCGCCTGCATCGTGCTGATGTCGTTCATCAGCTCATGCGTATAGGAGGGCTTCCCAACCGGATCCATGAAGCACCAGCACGTCGCGTTACGCGTATCGATGCTGATCTGAAGGTTGTCATAGCCCGGATCGCCGATCGCGCGCGCGGCCTGGACCGTTGCGAGGTTTTCTTGGTCAGAGACGAATTCTTTCAGTACAACAGGATTGTTCTTCCACTGGATTGCAGTCATTTTCGCTTTCCATCTTTGGATTGATCGGAACGGTGCTCACCCTGCAGAGGGCTCCCGAAGGGCCAGCAGCAGGGCCTCAAGAGACTCTACGATACGGAGAATCCGGCAGACGCGCGACTACGCAACGCGCGCAGGACGACGCACGCGCTGCCGCCTACAGCAACGTGAAGCGTGCGGTCGCCGACGCATTCCGTCCATTGATTTTCGTTCACCCGAGAGAGCAAATCCTCGGGACACAGGCGCGCGCCTGCGCTCTGTCGGCCCGGCCAAGGCGCCCGGCCAAGGCGGGAGCCGAACCTTCGGCCGTCGCATCCGCGACAGCTCCGAAAGCCCACCAACGATCCTCGGCCTCTACCAGGCAGCAGCCCCGGAAGGCGCACTGGCGATCCCACGGCGGCGAGGCGTTGGCGCCACAGACTGTAGCGAATGGCTCAGCCATCGCCGGCTAAAGAAGAAAATGTTCTCGCAAATCGATGCGCCCACAGCTTCTTTTCAGCATCTGCGTGACCGCGACCATTGGGGTCTGGCTATGAAAAGCCGAACCCTGCCCATGGTCGCGTTCCGCCCTGGGTACCAGAAGACTATTGCCTGACTGACCCGCTGCTCGATCGCTCCGCTGGCGAGCGTTGCGAACAGCGCGTTCATGCGCAGGACCGCGACGAGCACGCCGTTGAACGCCCCGACCAAGACCATCGCCAGCAGCATACGGTCATCCCGACCAGGGCGACGTCATCAATGTCTCACGCGATGCACAGTGCTCGCGGCGGCCGATCGATTTTCACTGCATCATGCGAAAATGCAGATCGTAGAGAATCCATATCGTGCCCGACACCATCACCAGCAGGATCAGCACCGTGAAGAGGATCAGCTTCAGATCGTCGCGATGCGATTTGGCAAGGTCGATGTGCAGGAAGTAGCGCAGATGCACCAGCGCCTGAAGGAAGGCGAGCAGCCCCAGCCCGGCGAGCGCGGTGCCGCCCTTGACGAGTTGAAACCACACTAGCCCGAACGCGCCCGTCGTCAGCAGGAGCGCAAGAACGAGCCCGATCACATAGCTCAAACGCTCGCGCGCCTCGTCTTCATATTCGCCGGGCGGCAGGTCGGCCGGAATCCGGTTGCTCATGACACGACCCCGAACAGGTAGACAAACGTGAAGATGCCGATCCAGACCACATCGAGCATGTGCCAGAACAGCGCGAGTCGCATCAGCCGGAGCTTCACCGGCGTGTTCAAGCCCATCACCGCGATCTGAACAGCCATGACCGCCATCCACACCAACCCGGACGACACATGCAGCGCATGGGTGCCGGTCAGCAGGTAATAGGCCGACAGGAAGCCGCTCGCCTGGGGCGTCGCGCCATGCGCGGTGACCATGACGTAATAGTCATGCAATTCCATGCCGACGAAAGCCGCGCCGAGCACGCCGGTGACGAGCAGCCATCCCAGCACCGCCCGCCCGCTCTTGCGATACTTCATCGCCAGCATGGCGAAACCGAAGGCGAAGCTGGAGAGGAGCAGCAGCAGCGTCTCGACGAATGCGGCGGTCAGATCGAAGACCTCGGCCGGCTTGGGGCCGTCGGCGATGCCCTGAACGCTCATCGCCGCGTAGGTTGCGAACAGGACCGCGAACAGCACCAGATCGCTCATCAGGAAGATCCAGAAGCCGAACACGACCTCTTCGGCCTCTTCATGGCTTTCGGGATCGGTGGCGGCGAGGTTCAGCCCCGGATGAAGTCGTTCGTATAGGCTCATCGCAGCACCCCCACAGCAGCCGCGGAAGAGAAAGACCCGGATTGGCTGTCCAGTCCCTCCGGGACAGCCTTGCCCCGGTTCTGGGATGTCATCTCGCCTTCCCGCCCTACCCCTGGCGCTGCGCGCGCGGCAGCGAGGAACGCTTCGTTCTCCGCCTTTACCGTCTCGGCGGGGATGGTCTTGGTTGTATCGGTCGCGAAGGAACGGGCGATGACCACCGCCCATATCATCACGAATGAGACGGCAACCAGCCACCAGATGTGCCAGACGAGGCCGAACGCCCAGGCGCAGGCGAACAGGCCGATGAGCGGCGCCGTCGCCGTGTTGCGCGGGACTTCGATGTCTTCATAGGCAACCGGCGAACGGTAGGCCTGGCCGGTCTTCTTCGCCTCATAGAATGCATCGCGCGCCGCGACCTCAGGGATCACGGCAAAGTTCCATTCCGGGGCAGGCGAGGGAATCGCCCATTCCAGGGCGCGTCCGTCCCAGGGATCGCCGAGCGGTGCGGCCAGTTGGTCGCGCTGGCGTACGGACACCACGATCTGGATCACCATAAGGGTGAAGCCAGCAAGGATCAGCACGGCACCGGCCATGGCCAAGGCGAACCAGGGCAGGTAGTCGGGGTCTGACCACATATAGGTGCGCCGTGTCGCTCCCATCATGCCCAGCAGGTAGAGCGGGAAGAAGGCCAACAGGAAACCCGGCGCGAAGCACCAGAACGATGCCCGGCCAAGGCCTTCGTGCAGGCGGAAGCCGAAGACCTTCGGAAACCAGAACTGCGTCGCCGCGAACATGCCGAACAGAACGCCCGGAATGATCATGTTGTGGAAGTGGGCCACCAGGAACAGCGTGTTGTGGACCTGGAAATCGACACCGGGATTGGCAAGCAGGACACCCGTCATGCCGCCGAGGATGAAGGTGAGCAGGAAGTTGATGTGGTACAGCATCGGCGTGGTGAAACGGATGCGCCCGCCCACCATGGTCAGCAACCAGTCATAGACCTTCACACCTGTCGGTACGCCGATCACCATGGTGGCAATGCCGAAGAAGGCATTTACATCCGCGCTCTGACCCATGGTGAAGAAGTGGTGCAGCCACACCGCGAAGGAGAGCACGGCAATGCACATGGTGGCATAGACCAGCGAGGTGTAGCCGTAGATGCGCTTGCTGGAGAACGTCGCAACCACCTCGGACCAGACGCCGAAGGCGGGCAGGATCAGGATATAGACCTCGGGATGACCGAACAGCCAGAACAGATTGGCGTAGTTCATCATGTTGCCGCCATGGCCGTTCGTGAAGAAGTGGAAGCCGGCATAGCGATCGAGAGCGAGCATCACCGTCGCGGCCGTGAGGGGCGCCATGGCGAAGATCATCAGGATCGACGTGCAAAGCGTCGTCCAGCAGAACATCGGCATGCGGAACAGTGTCATGCCCGGGCAGCGCTTCTTGTAGAGCGTCACGGCGAAGTTGAGGCCCGTCAGCGTCGAGCCGATCGAGGCCAGCGACACCGCCCATATCCAGTAGTCGACCCCCTCGCCCGGGTTGAACTTGATGCCGGTGAAGGGCGGATAGGCCGACCAGCCGCCGGTGGAGAACTGGCCGATAACCAGCGAAACCATCATCAGGATCGCGCCGGCCAGCGTCAGCATCAACGAGATGGCGTTGAGCAGAGGGAACGACACGTCGCGCGCGCCGATTTGCAGCGGCATGACATAGTTCATCAAGCCGGTGATGAACGGCATCGCCACGAAGAAGATCATGATCGTGCCGTGGGTGCTGAAGAGCTGCCCGAAATGATCGGCCGAGAGAAAGCCGGGGCTGTCATAAGCGGATAGCTGCTGGGCGCGCATCAGCGCCGCCTCGATGACCGCGCGGGCGAACATCACCAGCGCGATCGCGATGTACATGATGCCGACCTTCTTGTGGTCGACGCTGGTCAGCCAGTCCCGCCACAGCGGAACCCACCACCCCTTGACCGTCAGCAGGATAACGCTGGCGAGCGCGCCCAGCACCGCAACCGTCCCCGCGCCCGAGGCGATGAACTCGCTCATCGAAGGATTTTCGATCGCCCCGGTGAAGACGAGGGAACTCCACTTCAGCTGGCCGAATATCAGCTCCCAGCTCATTGTCCGGCCTCCGTCATGTGATCAGTATTCTCTTGAGGCGCCATCGACATGGACATCCCCGCATGGGCGGGGTCCGAGGACATGGCGGGCGCGAAGCTGGCGATCACTTGGTTGAACAGGCCGGGCGTGAACTGCCCATAGAGCACCGGCTTGTCGACGACGGAGGACGGAAGCAGTTTCGCGTATCCCGCGGCATCAAGCGTTGTGCCCTGGGTCTTCGTCGCCGCGACCCAGCTCTTGAAGTCGTCCTGGCTCATCACGCGGGTGGTAAAGGATTGGGTCGCAAAGCCGAGACCGTTATATTGGGTATTGCGCCCGGTGAAATCGCCAGTCTTGTCGGCCAAAAGGTTGAGCTGCGTCTGCATTCCCGCCATCGCATAGATCTGTCCAACGAGGCTGGGAATGATGAAAGACTGCATCACGGTGCCACTGGTCAATTTCAGCGTCACCGGCTGCCCCTCCGGCAGGGCCAGGAGATCGAGGGTCGCTACCCCCTGTTCGGGGTAGAGGAACAGGAATTTCCAGTCCAGGGCGACAACTTCGACCACCAGCGGATCGGGACCGAGTGCCCGATAAGGGGGGTAACTTACCGTTTGCTTCCACAGCGCGATGCCAAGCAGGGTCATGAGGGCCACCGGAACGCCCCAGATGAGCATCTCGAGCGCCCAGTTGAACTCCCAGTCGGGCCGATAGGTGCCTTTGCCGCCCCGGCGGTAGCGGACCAGCACGATCGGCAACGCAACGAACATCGGGACGATGACGATCAGCATCAGCGCGCTGATGACACCAAAATGCGAGAGCTGTGCCGATGCAATCGGCCCGGCTGGCTCGAGGAAACTCCCGGCGAAAGCGGTCCCCGGAATGGCTGCTGCAAGCAACCCGACAATTCCCCTCGACTTCACCCTGCCCCCCTTGCGGCTGATCCACGCCAAGCAGCATGGAGCCTCTCATCCGAGGGCGTCGGTCCGAATCCCCCCTGTTTTGTAGAAGAGCACAGAACCGGATTGATTTCATCGTGCCGGCCATACGATTGCGGACGCTTGAGGGCGGAGTGGCGGCAACCCTGGGGCAATGCGGGAAACCCTCAGCACGGATCAGGAGGCTGGTCGGCGAGCCCGATCGTCGAGGCGCGTGACGTTGGGCTGCGTAGCTCACGCCAGACGGCGGCGACGCCCCATGAGATCCTGCCGCGCCCTGTCGACAGTGACAATGCCGCGCAGCTGCGCTGACGCGCGCACTCTCGGCATGAGTTTGAAGGATCGTTCCGGTACCCTTCACCGCGTCGCCGAGACCTTATTGACTAGGAAACTTTATCTCGTTAGTTTCCTAGTTAACAAAGGACGCTTCATGACCTCAGCTTCGGAACTCACCGATCACACGGGCTACTGGATGCGAATGGTGTCAAACGCCGTGTCGCAAGAGTTCGCGCGCAAGGTATCGGCAGAAGATGTCACCGTCGCGGAGTGGTCGTTCATGCGGGCACTTTACGATCTGGAGCCGACACCTCCGTCCCATCTGGCCGAAAGGATGGGCATGACAAAGGGGGCGATCAGCAAGCTTTCGGAGAGGCTGGTCACCAAGGGATTGGTTGAGCGCATGGAAAACCGGGATGACAAGCGCGCGCACAGTCTGTCCCTGACGCCGGAAGGCCGGGCCAAGATCCCGGTCCTCGCATCGCTTGCCGACAAGAACGACGCTGAATTCTTCGGCGTGTTGGCGAAGGAAGAGCACGAAGCGCTCGACCGTATTCTGAGGGTTCTCGCCGAACGGCGCGAACTGAAAGCAACCCCGGTGGACTGACCCACCGATCAAACGACAATTGAAAATGAAAGGAAGCCGCCATGGACGCGGAACGGATTTCTATTGCCGAAAATTGCCTGCAGGCCGCTCACGATGGCAGCCTGAGCTTTCCGGCGATTGTTGGAAAGCTGATCGCTGCCGGCTTTGAGGGCTACTCAGTCGACTTTCGCCTGAATACCCAGACCTTCTACCTGCCGGACGGTGACAGCGTGGTCTTGGACATGCCGCCTTCCGCCGGCAACGTCGCCGCCGCCTTCGATGCCATTGAGGTCGAGCGCCTGGTGCGATGGGCGCAGGCGAACCCCGCCGACTACAGCTATGCCTCTTTCAGCCAGAAGGCGAAAGCCGCAGGCTGCGCGGGATATCTCGTCTCGTTCCTCGGCCGCCGCGTGGTCTATTTCGGCCGGACTGCCGAAACCCATGTCGAGCACTTCCCGAAGTGACGGGGTGGCGATCCAATGTGCGCACCAATTCGCACACGGGCATGGCATTTGCGGTGGAGGACATTTCCACGACTCACAAGCCATTGATTTTATTTCACAATTTCTCGCGCCGATAGACCCAGCAGCCCAGCCGACCGCTCTTTCGCGGTCAGGACTTCAGATACGCGATGATCATATCCGCGATGATCTGCCGATGGCGGCTCTTGATCTCATCAGACATGAGATCCCGGTTGAAGATCGCGCCAAAGGTATGTCGATTGGAAACCCTGAAGAAGCAGGTAGCGCTGATCATGAGGTGCAGGTCGACTGGGTCGACCTGGCGACTGAAGGCCCCACTCGCCTCGCCACGAGCGAGGATCGATGAGATAATGTCGAGCACACCGACATTCGTTTGACGGATGACGTCAGACCGCTTGAGGTGTTCGGCGCGGTGCACGTTCTCGATCGAAACCAACTGGACGAAGTCGATATTCGCGTCGTCGTGATCGAACGTGCTCCCAATGAGGCTCCGCAGAGCGGCTTCCGGTTCCATATTCTGAAGCTGGAGCCGGTCTTCAAGCGAGCGGATCTTGGCATAGGCGCGTTCGAGAACCGCGAGATACAGTCCCTCCTTGCTGCCGAAATAATAATAGAGCATCCGCTTCGATGTCTTGGTCTTCTCGGCGATCGCATCGACACGGGCGCCGGAAAAACCGGCATTTGCGAATTCCTCTTCGGCGACTTCGAGGATATTTTCGCGGGTTCCGTCCGGATCATTCTTTCGAGTGCGGCGACTTGGAGAGGGCGTTGCGCCGTCGTCCTGAGGGTCGCGATTGCTCGTATTTTCGGGTGGCATGGGTGGTCCCGCAGCGACGAAGCCTCAAACATGTGCCTCAGGACGGATGCAAGGAGTTTGCAGACTGCACGGCTCCCGGGAGCCCGACTCCGGTCTGCCGTCCGGGACATTCCTGCTTATAAGGAATGCCTCCGCGCGGCGCCACTATCGTGCCAAGTCATTCAACGCGCGTCAGCCGGGCTCATGGGGTCCGGCGCCCGGACGCCGATCCGTTGAATCTGGCCGGACTGTGCCGCGAGTCGGAAGTGTCTGCGGGGAACCTGGCCAGCAGTCCGACGATCGGCGGCGCGCCGCTTCCAGCAAGCCGACGAGAGTGCGGAGCTTGATCCTTGCATCGAAGAGTCCCCCCTCGCCCCATCCGTTCTCATAACCCCACGATTATATAAGGAGCCATATATCTCATTTTACATGAGTATTTCTCACCAATAAGCTCGACATCAATCCCTGCAAATGGAACTCGGCCGATATGGCGTTCTCGCTGCTGAACCAACGGGTGATCCACTGGACGCAGATGGGCCCGGACGACGCCCCGGCCGTGCTGTTCGTCAATTCGCTCGGCACGGATTTCCGCATCTGGAACGACGTCGCGTCGCGCCTCGCCAGTGATTGGCGCATCGTCCTGCATGACAAGCGTGGCCACGGCCTTTCCGGCGCGCCGGCCGGCCCCTATTCGATCGACGATCACACCGACGACCTTCTCGCCCTCGCCGACCATCTGGCCCTTGGCCGTTTCGCGCTGGTGGGACTTTCGATCGGCGGGCTGATCGCGCAAAATCTAGCGCTGCGCGCACCGAAGCGTCTGACAGCGCTCGTTCTCGCTGATACCGCCGCCAGGATCGGCACGGTCGATAGCTGGAGCGCCCGGATCGACGCCGTCGCCCGTGGCGGACTTGGGCCGATCGCCGACGCGGTGATGGAACGATGGTTCACGCCCGGCTTCCGCGAAACGCGATCCGTCGAGCTCGCCGGCTGGCGCAACATGCTGATGCGGACGCCGCCGGAAGGCTATATCGGCAGCTGTGTCGCCATTCGCGACGCTGACCTGACAGAACGGATCGCTACCATCACCGTACCGACGCTTGTTGTCGCCGGCGACCAGGATCTCTCGACGCCCCCGGACCTCGTAAAGGCCACGGCGGACCAAATTCCCGGCGCCCGGTTCGAGACCATCCTGTCGTCAGGCCATATTCCGCCCGTCGAGCAGCCAGCGGCGCTTGCGGCCCTGATCGCCCGCCATCTGGAGGAGACCAGCCATGTCTGAGCCGACCGAGCGCTACAAAGCGGGCATGGCGACGCGCCGAACGGTTCTCGGAGCGGCCTATGTCGATGCGGCCGTGGCGTCGACCACCGCGTTCAATGCCGATTTCCAGACGCTGATCACAGAAAGCGCGTGGGGCTCGGTCTGGTCGCGCGACACCATCTCGAAGCGCGAACGCTCCATGCTCACAATCGCCCTCCTGGCCGCGCTCGGCCACCATGACGAGGTTGCGATGCATATCCGCGCCACCCGCAACACCGGTGCCAGCATGGACGACATCAAGGAAGCGCTGCTGCATGTCGCGATCTATGCAGGGGTGCCCGCGGCGAACAACGCCTTCAAGATTGCCGCGAAAACCCTCGCGGAAATGGACGCCGACAGCAAGACCACAGCCTGACGGCCGGAGACCGGGAGGAGGTCCCATCATGCGAAACGAGAATTCATCCTTTCAGGACGGCGCCTTCTTCCAGCGTGACCGCTCCTGGCACCCGCCCGCCTTCACGCCCGACTACAAGACTTCCGTGCTGCGCTCTCCGCAGAAGGCACTGCTGTCGCTCGGAAACACGATCTCGGAAATGACGGGTCCGGTCTTCGGCCACGATATGCTGGGGCCGCTCGACAATGACCTGATCCGCAACTTCGCGACGACAGGCGATCCGATCGGCCCGCGCACCATTGTGCATGGCCGGGTTCTCGATGAAGACGCGCGGCCGGTAGCCGGTGCGCTCGTCGAATTCTGGCAGGCCAATGCCGGCGGGCGCTATCGTCACAAGAAGGAAACCTATCTCGCGGCGATCGATCCGAATTTCGGCGGCTGCGGCCGCACGATCACCGACGCCGAGGGGCGCTACTGCTTCCGCACCATCAAGCCGGGGGCCTATCCCTGGCCGAACGGGGTCAATGACTGGCGGCCGGCGCATATCCATTTCTCGATCTTCGGCCACGCCTTCGCGCAGCGGCTGATCACGCAGATGTATTTCGAGGGCGACCCGATGATCTGGCAATGCCCGATCGTCATGAGCATCCCGAGTAGGGAAGCCGTGGAAACGCTGGTCGCCGCACTAGACCGCGAAGCTTCGCTGCCGATGGATACGCTCGCCTACAAATTCGACATCGTGCTGCGCGGCCGGCGTTCGACGATGTTCGAGAACCGCAAGGAGGGCAATTGATGGTCCAGAAGATCGGGAGGCTCAAGGAGAGCCCGTCGCAGACGGCCGGCCCCTATGTCCATATCGGCACCAACCCGAGTTTCATCGGCATCCACGGCCTCTATGCCGCAGATCTCGGTTCCGAGCCGGTTCCCGAGGCCGTCAAGGGCGAGCGGATCGTCATTACCGGCCATGTGATCGATGGCGGCGACAACATCATCAAAGATGCGCTGATCGAAATCTGGCAGGCCGACGCCGACGGCCTCTATCCAGGCCGCGGCGAGCATCGCGGCACAGCCGATCAGGCCTTTGCCGGCTGGGCGCGCCAGCCGCTCGACGAGGTCACGGGTCTCTATCGCTTCGAGACGATCAAGCCGGGCTCTGCGCCCTATTTCGACGGCCGGCCGATGGCGCCGCACATCACCTTCTGGATCGTGGCGCGCGGCATCAATATCGGCCTGCATACGCGGCTCTATTTCGGTGACGAGGAGGCCGCCAATGCCGTCGACCCCGTGCTCGCCCGGATCGAGCATCGCGTCCGGGTGGCGACGCTGATCGCACCACGCGCCGTTGAGGACGGTGTGCCAACCTACACCTTCGATATTCGCCTGCAGGGCGAGTGCGAAACGGTCTTCTTTGACATCTGACGGACACTTCGCGTCAAAGTTCGAGGGCCACCGGGAGGCGGCGTCGACAACCAGTCCGACAAACAGCCGAAGCCACGTCGCCGCCCCTACACATGTGGGCTTATCGGCCTCGGCATCGTCGGCGGCCTGAGGCCTCGCTTCTGCGCGGCGATGCGGAAAGGCGCATTCGCAGCGCCATAGCCTGCATAGCCGCCGCGCCGCTCGACGATCTCCAGAAAGAACCCGCTACCAAGCACGGGCGTATAGAACTGAAAGAACTCGCCGCGGTCATCCCGATCGTAGAGGATATTCCGCGCGCGCATCGCCTCGATCCGCGCCGGGTCAAGCGCGAACCGCGCGGCCAGGTCATCATAGTAGTTAGCAGAGATGGCCAGCGTATCGAGCCCGCCCGCCGCGACGGCATCGGCCGCGGCGAAGATGTCATCAGCGACGAAAGCAAGGTGCTGCACGCCGGCGCCGAAGGTTTCGGCGATGAAATAGCCCGCGAGCGTGCGGTGGTTCTCGGCGCCATTCAGAGTCAGGCGGAACGACCCGCTCTCGTTCTCGATCACCTGGCTGCGGACCAGGCCCGAGGGGTCGATGACGTCGAGCATCGGCGTCTTGGAGGTTTTGAAGATCGAACCATAGAAGAGCAGCCAGGACAGCATGTCTTCGTAATTCATGGTCTGCGCGATGTGATCTATGCGCGCCAGGCGTTGCGGCAGCGGCTGGCGCGTCGCGACCGGGATGAAGTCGGTCTGCCAGAGTGTGCCCAGTTCGCTCGCCTTGTCGATGAAATAGAGCAGGCTGCCGCCAAGGCCGCGAATGGCCGGAATGGAAAGCTCGCCCGGCGCGACCGGCTCCTCATAGATTTCCGCGTCGAGCGCCTCGGCCCGCCTCACGGTGTCGGCGGCGTTCTCGACCCTCAGACAGATCGCGTAGGCGGAGGCGCCATGCGTCACAAAGGACGAATGCGCAAGGCCGCGCGGCTCGGTGTTGATGAGCAGGTTGATCCCGCCCTGCCGGTAGAGCGTCACCTTCTTGCTGCGATGCTGCGCGGCCTTTTCGAAGCCGAGCAGGCTGAAGATGGCAGCGAGGGTCACCGCTTCCCTTTCGTCGGTCGCGAACTCGACGAACTCGACGTTCTCGACCTCGATGCGCGGCGGCATCGGCGGAACGGCGATCCGGTTGCCCGGCTCGTCGCGCGAAACCTGATCCATCAGGTTGACCAGCGAGCGATGTCCGTCCACCGCGACCGAACGCGCAGACGCGCCACGGAACTGGTCGTTGAAGATTTCGAGTGACAGCGGACCGTCATAGCCGGTCGCCGCGACCGCGCGCATGAATTCGACCACCGGCAGCCCGCCCTCGCCCGGCATGTTGCGGAAATGGCGGCTCCAATAGAGCAGATCCATCTCCACCAACGGGGCATCGGCAAGCTGGACAATGAAAATCTTGTCTGCCGGGATGGAGCGGATCGACGCCACGTCGATCTTCCTCGCCAGCGTATGGAAGCTGTCGAGGATCAGCCCGATATTGGGATGATCGGCGCGCCGCACGATCTCCCAGGCGTCGCGATGATCATGGATGTGCCGCCCCCAGGCCAGCGCCTCATAGCCGACGCGGATGCCGCGCCGCGCCGCCCGCTCGCCAAGCTCGCGAAAATCAGCGGCGGCACGATCGATGCCGCCAAGCGACAATGGTGAAACGTTGGAGCAGACCAGCATCAGTTCGGTGCCGAGCTCGCCCATGACGTCGAATTTGCGCTCGGCCCTGTCAAAGGCGAGTTGGAGCTGCGGCTCGGGCAAGCCCTCGAAATCGCGGAAGGGCTGGAACAGCGTGATCTCGAGCCCGGCATCGCGCACCATCGCGCCGATCGCCTGGGGCGTCTCATCGAAGGCCAGGAAATCGGCTTCGAAGATCTCGACGCCGTCGAAGCCGGCCGCCGCGATGGCGCTCAGCTTTTCGGCGAGATCGCCGCTCAGCGAAACAGTGGCTATCGACGTCTTCATGCCCGCATCTCCGCGTTCCGCTGCCGGCCTCAGGATCCCATGCTCACGAAATGGCGACGCATACGGGCGGGGTCCGGCTCCATGCCGGTGAAGAGACGAAACGCCCCGACCGCCTGGAAGATCGCCATTCCGCCGCCATTGACGACGCGGCAGCCCTTTGCGGCGGCAACACGGAGCAGTTCGGTCTCAAGGGGGAAATAGACGATGTCTGCGACCCAGAGGCCCGGATCGAGCAGGCTCTCGGGCAGCGGCAGGCCTGGATGGCTCGCCATCCCCGTTGGTGTCGCGTGCACCAGCCCCGTAGCCGATGCCATGGCGCGCGCGACGTCAGCTTCCGCGTCGATGATCCGGTCAGGAAAACTCAGCCGCAGCTGATCGGCAAGCTGGTGGGCGCGCTCATGATCGATGTCGACCACGACGAGCCGCGCCGCGCCCATACGCAGCAGCGCATAGCCGACGGCCGCCCCGGCACCGCCCGCGCCAAGCAGGACGACCGTGTCCAGCTCCGCATCCGGCAGCGCCGACTGAAGGCCCATTGTGAAGCCGGACCAATCGGTGTTGTGTCCCTCGCGGCGGCCGCCGCGAAAAACCACTGTGTTCACAGCCTGCAGCGCCGCCGCATCGACGGAGAGGCTGTCCAGAAGCGGAATGATGCGCTGCTTGCAGGGATAGGTGACGTTGAGGCCGACCAGGCCCCGACGCTCGGCGCTGTCGAGCAGCGCGGGCAAGGCATCGGCGTCGAGATCGAGCGCCTTCAGGTCGATAAGTTCATACTCATAGGATAGGCCGAGCGCCGCCCCCTCCACCCTATGCATCGAAGGCGTCCGCGAGGCGCCGATTCCGGAGCCGATCAGACCCGCGCGGAGCGGCGCCTCCATCGTTGCGACCTTCGGCACAGCCAAATCCCCCATTCCAATTGCCTTGCTTCTTATCAGAACGAACCAGTTCGTACATTGATTTTTGAGCGGCGTTTTCGCTCGACGCCGCCACGCTTGCCACTCAGCCTAGCGAACCGGAGCGAGGCGGCGTTGACACGTACGAACTAGATAGTTTACCAGTTTGACCGTAGCTGCACCAGCGCTTCCGGGGAGGAACTCGGCAATCCGGCGCCTGCTCGCTGCTCACGAGATCGGCCTGCAACGGCCGCGGCCCGAGGGCCAAGGGAGGGATCCATGAACTACACAATGTCGCTGCCGATCGCGGCGGTGCTGCTGGCCGGTCTTTGCACTTCGCCGGCGATCGCCGAGGACAAGGGCGTAATCGTTGCCTTCGTCCCGTCGAGCACCAATCCCTATATTGGCCAGTGGGCCAAGGGCGCCCAGGCGAAGGCCGGCGAGCTCGGCTACACGCTGAAGGTCATCGAGAACAACTTCAATCAGGCCGAACAGGACAGCCAGGTCCAGCAGCAGCTCGCCTCGGGCGAGAAGGTCGCGGGCTATGTCTGGTGGCCGTTCGAGAATGCGGCGGGCGTCGGCTCGCTCCGCGCGCTGTCGCAGTCCGGCGCGCCTGTCATCGTCTCCAACCAGTATCCGATCAAGGGCACCGAAGCCTATTGGACCGCCTATGCCGGCGCCAACGACTTCCTCTCCGGCAAGACGGCCGCCGAAATCCTGCTCGACGCCTGCGCGAAGACCGGCCTGAAATGCGACAAGGGCGCGATCATCCGCTTCCCGGCCGGCGTTTCGGCTGGCGATGACCGGGCGACCGGCTTCCAGGATGCGGTGAAGGGCAAGCTCGACGTGCTGACCGTCGTGCCAACGGCCGGCTTCCTCGAAGACGAAGGCTACAAGGTCGCCGCGCAGATCATCCCGGCGAACAAGGGCCAGCTCACCTGGCTCTATACCGAGAACGACTCGCTCGCCGGCGCCGCCGCGCAGGCTGCCCGCGAGAACGGCCTCGTCCCCGGCAAGGATATCCTGATCGTCGGCGGCACCTGCCACGGTGATTCCAAGCATGTGAAGAACGGCGAGATCGCCGGCACGGCGATCCAGTCGGGCTATTGGGAGGGCTGGATGGCCGTCCAAGCGCTCGGCAAGTTCAACAGCCAGGGCAAGGTCCAGGACGGCGAAGTCTATCTCGCCGACAACCCCGACGCGGCGCCGGCCGACAGCGACCCCGTCTTCAAGTACAACTTCCTGCCCAATCCCGCCGTGGGCAATTCCCAGGCGGCCTATGACGCTGCGAAGATGTGGGGCAAGTCCGCGGACGAACTCTGCAACTTCTGACGCATCAATCGTGCATCTTGCCATGACGCCACGCGCGTCATGGCATTTGATCGGAGTGTCCGATGCTGCGGATGACCAACATCTCCAAGCGGTACGGCGCGACGGACGTCCTGCGGGATGTCGCGCTCGACGTTCGCAGCGGCGAAGTCATGGCGCTGATGGGCGAGAACGGCGCGGGCAAGAGCACGCTCGTCAAGATTCTCGCCGGAATCGAACCGGCCGATGCCGGGACGATCGAAATCGCCGGCCAGCCCGTGACGATCCGCAGTCCACGGCACTCTCAAGCGGCGGGCGTCGCCTATGTGGCGCAGGAACTCAGCATCGTCGAAAGCCTGTCGGTGGCGGAGAATGTCTTTCTCGGCGACACCGCTGCCGGCCTGTTCAGAAGCCCGCGCAGCCTTTCCGTCAAGGCGCGACCCTTCCTGCTCAAGGTCGGCCTCGACCATGTCGACCCGCTCGAACTGGCCGAGACTCTGTCGGTGGCCGAGCGGCAACTGGTCGAGATTGCGCGGCTGCTTTCGCGCAAGGCGCGGATCGCCATTCTCGACGAACCCACCGCCGCGCTCTCAGACGCCGAAATCATCCGTGTCAAAAGCGCGGTGCGCACGCTGGCCGGCAATGGCTGCGCGGTCATCTATGTCACCCACCCGATGGCAGAGGTTTTCGAACTCTCGACGCGCGTGACGGTACTGCGCAACGGGCGCAGCTTCCCCGCAATCGAGACCGCCTTGCTGACGGTCGACACTTTGATTGAACACATGCTGGGGCGGAAGCTCGATCAGATGTTCCCTGCCCGTGCGACCAGCATGGGCGAGAGCGTGGTCGAGCTCGATCAATGCATCGGCCAAGGGCTGCTGGCACCGGTCTCACTGACCGTCCGGCGCGGCGAGATCCTCGCGCTGGCCGGCCAGGTCGGCAGCGGCGCCAACGCGGTGCTGCGGATGCTCGCAGGCGTCCTCCCTGTGGCGTCCGGCACGATGAAGCTGCGCGGCGCTGCCTTCGCGCCGCAGACGATCGCCGACGCAATCGCCGCCAAGGTCGCCTATTGCTCCGATGATCGGAAACGCGACGGCATCTTCGCCGTTCGCTCGGTGCCGGAGAATCTCTCGGCCCCGGCGCTCGACCGCGTTTCACGGCTGCAGATGATTTCGCCCGTGATGGAGAGCCGCCACACCCGCGGCATCGCCGAGCTTTTCGGCATCGACACCGCTTATCTGACGCGCCTTGCCGGCAATCTCAGCGGCGGCAATCAACAGAAAGTGGCGCTCGGGAAGTGGCTCGGCATTGCGCCGGATGTTCTGCTTGTCGAAGAGCCGACGCGCGGCGTCGATGTCGGCGCCCGGGCCGAAATCTACCGCCATCTCCGCAGTCTGGCCGAACGGGGGCTGACGGTGGTCTTCGCCTCGTCAGACACGCAGGAAGTGCTCGGCCTCGCAGACCAGGTCGCCACCTTCTATCACGGCCGGATGGTCAGGATCGTCGCTGCGGAATCCTCGACGCCCGAGAGCATCGTGCGAGACGTGATCCATCCGACGCTGGCCGCCTGAGGAAACCATGTCCATCATGACCGACGTTTCAACGTCCGCGGCCCGCAGGCGCAGTTTCCCCCGCTTTGTCTGGGTAGTCGCCGCCATCGTCGCGCTCTATTTCGCGGCGGGCGTGACGACGCCCTCCTTCGCCACGTTCGACAACATGCTGGTCATCGTCCGAGCCGCGTCCATCACCGGCATCGTCGCGATCGGCATGAGCTATGTGACCATTTCCGGCAATCTGTTCGCGCTCTCCGCGGCCGCGCTTGGCGCCTTCCTCGCGGTGATCTTCGCGCTCGCTGTCGGCCAGCTCGGTTTCGCCGCCGGCCTTGCCGCGACACTTGTCGTTGCGATCATGGCCGGGATGGCGCAGGGCCTGTCGATTTCCCTCGTCGGCAATCCGATCATCACGACGCTCGCCTTCAGTACGGTCTTCCGTGGCCTCGCGGCGCTCTTCAGCGGCAACTCGATCGTCCGCATCGACAGCGATGTCGCGCTTGCGCTGGGCACAGGACGCCCGCTCGGCGTGCCGATGCAGAGCTGGGCGTTCATCGCTCTGGCGCTGGTCAGTTGGGCGCTGATCCGCCGGGCGCGGCTTGGCCGGCTGCTTGTACTCTCCGGCGCCAATCCCGCGACGGCGATCGCGAGCGGCCTCAATGTCCGCCTCGCCACCATCATCGCCTTCGTCGCTCTGTCGGTCGGCGTGGCGATCATGGCGGTCTTCACCGTTTCGCAATTCTCGCAGGCGAAGGCCGACCTCTTCGCCGGCTATGACTTCGACTATATCGCGGCCGTCCTTGTCGGCGGCATCGCGCTGCGCGGCGGGCAGGGCTCGCCGCTGCAGGCGGCGCTCGGCGCCATTCTCATCGCCCTCCTCCAGAACTTCATGCTGCTGAACGGCTTCACCGCCGGATTGCGCATGACCATCGTTGGCGGTCTCGTGCTGCTGGCGACCGGGGCGTTCCATCTTCTGCAAAGGAGGCTCAGGTGAAGGTCTCATCCCGATCGGCCGACCTTCTCGGGCGCCTCGGCCTGATGCTCATCGTCTATTGCGTCTTCGCGCTGCATCTGCCGAGCTATTATTCCGCAGCCGGTGTCGCGGCCCTGCTCGACAGCGCCGTGCTCAGCGGGCTCGTCGCTCTCGGCGTCGCGCTCACGATGATCGCCGGCGAGATGGACCTCTCGGTCGGCTCGCTGGCGGCGCTCGCCGGCATCCTCTCGGTCAAGCTGTTCTCGATCGGCGTCTTTCCTTCGATCCTCGTCGTGGTGCTCGTCTGCGCCGCGATCGGCGCGCTGCAAGGCTGGCTCATCCACCGGATCGGCATCAATTCGATGATCTTCACGGTGGGCACCCTCATCGCCTTTCGCGGCATCGCGCTGCTCGTCTCCGGCGAGAAGACCCAGCTCGTCCCGCTCGAAAGCATCGGCGCCACCGATGTCCTGATCGGCAAATTCGGCATCATCTCAGTCCTGAGCCTCGCGCTGTTCGTCGCCGCGGCGCTCATCTTCGCCTTCACGCGCTGGACGCTCTGGGGCCGCGAACTCTTCGCAATCGGAGGCGGCCGCAGCGAATCCCGCGCGGCGGGCGTCCCGATCCGCCGGCCGATCATGATCGCCTTCGCCCTCTCGGCGGCGCTCGCGGGACTTGCCGGCGCGTTGCTGTCGCTGAAGGCCGGCAGCGCTTCCCCGCTCAGCTACGACTCCCTGCTACTCGAAGCTGTGGCGGCCTGCCTCATTGGCGGCATATCGCTGAAGGGCGGCAAGGGCAGCATCATCGGCGTCCTGATAGGACTGTTCTGCATCCGCTTTCTGGTGACCGGGATCGCCGCACTCGGCGCGCCGTTCTGGGCGCAGAGTCTTGCGACCGGCCTGCTGCTGATCGTCGTCATCGTGGCGGAAGCGACATTCGCCGCCGCCACCGGGCGTCTCCGCTCCGGCTTGCGCCGGCCCGCACGGACCATCAAGGTGGCGGCATGAGCCGTTCGAATCCCGCGCTTGGTGACGCATGGTTTCCCTCCCGCTGGGGGCCGGACGACGAACAGGGCGCCGGCAATCTGCAGGGGCCGGAGGCGGTACTGCGCGCCCAGGCCATGATCCGCACCGGCGAGATCATTTCGCTCGGCTTCCCCTACCGTGTCGGCATGCCGCTTTCGCCCGGCCGCACCTTCGGCATCAAGATGCCGGGCGGACCGTCCGGCGGACCGGAAGGCGCTGTTTCGCAGACCGTATGGAACGATGATTTCGTCGTTGCCGAGCTCGGCCAGATCGGCACGCATATGGACGCGCTCGGCCATGTTGGTCATCAAATCCGTCTGCCCTGCGGCCATTGCGAGGCGCTCGTCTATAATGGCAACAAACTCTCCGACATCTGGACGCCCTATGGCCTCAGGAAACTTGGCATCGACAAGGCGCCGGTCTTCTATACGCGCGGCGTTCTTCTCGACGTCGAGGGACTCTTCGGTGCACCGCTTGAGAACGGGTTCGAGATCACGCCCGAACATCTCAAACAATGCCTGGAACGGCAGGGCCTCGGTCGGGAGAACTGGCTCCACCCGGGCGATGTCGTGCTGATCCGCACGGGGCATGGGACGCGGTTCTTCTCGCATGCCGACACCTGGTATGACGGCGCGCCCGGGCTTGGCCTCGCATCGGCCGAATATCTCGCAACGCTTCAGCCCTCTGTGGTCGGCGCTGACAATTTCGCCGTCGATGTCATCCCAGCTGTTGATCCCGAAGTGGTCCTCCCCTGCCACCAGCATCTCATCATGCGGCATGGGATCTATCTGCATGAAGGCATGAAACTCGACGACCTCGCGCAGTCCGGACGCTCTGAATTCGTCTATGCCTTCGCGCCGCTGCGCATCGAAGGCGCGACTGGCTCGCCGGGGACGCCGTTCGCGATCCTTTGAGCCAGTCGCTGGCCGTCCTCGGCGGGCCTCGCTTGTCTACTCGTGCCTTTTAGAGGTGGGTCACGCGACTGGGTCGGGAACGGCCGCAATGCCGTTCATGACGAGATCGAGATGAGCCCGGATATAAGACGGAAGATCGTCGTCCCGGCGCCGGCCGAAAATCAGCGTCTCGACCATCATGGCAATGACCGGCGCGACGATCACGGGAGCCAGGGCCGCCGGCGCCTTGCGAAACTCGCCCCTCTCGATCCCCTCATCAAGCAAGGATTGGGTCAAAGCAAAGAGCGGGTCTATCAGCCTGGTGTGATGCGCCTCGACGACCTTGGGAAAGCGAGACCCTTCGGCGATCACGAAGCGGATCAGTTCCCTGGTGTGACGATTGTCAGACACGCGCTCATAGAACAAAAGCAAGAGCGACCTGAGTCGTTCGGCGCACTGCCCCTCTAGATTCAATGACTCTCGTAGCAATTCTTCAAGCGGCATGGCGATATGGTCGGCCATAGCCGAGAATAGCTCTTCTTTTGTTTGAAAATAGACGTAGATCGTTCCCTTGGTGACGCCAATTCGGTCCGCAATGTCTTCAACGCGCGTCGCGGTAAATCCATTGGCGACGAACTCTTCGAAGGCCGCATCCAGAATCTGAATGGGCCTCAAAGCCTTCTGCTCGGCACGGGTCAGCTTGCTCGTATTCGACATCAATATCGCCTGGCCACTCGACGCACAAATTTCATTGACTGACTGGTCATTCAATAGTAGCACGACCCTGTCATCGTTCAAGAGGCAACCATGCGACGGCCACCCGTAAGTGCGCTATTTGCGGTTTCATTGCTGGCCCTTGCGGCCTGTGCCCCCCGTGAAGAGCCGCCCAACAAAGAGGCGCGACGCGTGGAAACGGTCGTCGTGAAAGCCGAGCCGCTATCCGAGACGATCTCGACGACAGGGGAAATCCGGGCTCGGGTTCAGTCCGATCTTTCTTTCCGCACAAGCGGACAGATCACGGAACGCCTCGTGGATGTCGGCGACCATGTGAAGGCGGGCCAGATTCTGGCGCGCATCGATGCCAAGCAGCAGAACGCGGATCTCCAGGTGGCGCTGGCCAGTCTGGCGTCGGCACAAGCCCAACAGACCCAGGCGCAGCAATCATTTGACCGGCAACAGACCCTGTTCTCGAGCGGCGTCTCAACCCGAGCCTCGCTGGATTCAGCGCAGGAGGCCTTGCTGACGGCAAAGGCGACCGTGGAATCGGCGCAGGCGCAGGTCGATACCGCTCGCGATGCCCTCGTCCAGACTGACCTCAAGGCCGATGCCGACGGTGTGATCACTGCTCGCAGCATCGAGGTCGGTCAGGTCGCGCAGGCTGCGCAGCTCGTCTTCACGCTGGCCCATGACGGCCCTCGCGATGCGGTCATCAATGCGGACGAGTCCGCGCTTCTCGGCAGGCCCATTGAAGATGAGGTCGAGATACGCCTGCTTTCGAGCGATCAGATTCTCAAAGCCAGGGTGCGGGAGGTTTCTCCGGCCATCGACAAGAGCACAGGGACCATCCGCGTCAAGCTCGGGCTCGAGGGCGATCCGCAGGTCGCCCTCGGCAGCCCCATCGTGGCAGTCGCGCACTACAAGCCGGTGACCACCATCGAGCTGCCATGGTCGGCCATGACCTCCGACGCGGGCAAGACCGCCGTGTGGGTCGTCGATCCCAGCAAGGGGACGGTCTCGATACGCCCGGTTGACGTCATGACGTATCGGCGCGGCCGTTTCTCGGTCCGCTCAGGCGTAGTGCCCGGAGAACGGGTGGTTGTCGAGGGAACAAAATTCCTGGCCGACGGCGAAGTCGTGGCATTTGAAGGAGATGCGCGATGAGGACAGTGTCCAGATTCGCTGTGCTGCTGATGGCATCCACTCTCTTGGCGGCCTGTCAGAAGCAGGAGGAAGCCGCGCCCGAGCCCCGTCCGGTTCTGTCGATCGTTGCCGCAGCCGAGCCGGCCGCCCGTCTGACACTGCCTGGAACAATTCAGGCCCGGATCGAGACGGACTTCAGCTTTCGCGTTCTCGGGCGGATCGTCGCTCGCGAGGTCCAGACGGGCGACATGGTCAAGAAGGGCGACGTGCTCGCCGCGATCGATCCGCTGGCCCTTGAACTGGCCGTCAGAAGCGCCCAGTCCGATCTCGCCAACAGCCAGGCGCAGCTCGTCAATGCCGTTGCCACCGAGGGACGGCAGCAGGAGCTGTTCCAGCGCCAGTCGGGCTCAAAAGCGACGCTGGAGACAGCTCAGATGCAACGGAAGACTGCCGAAGCAGCGGTTGCGAAGTCGCAAGCCAATCTCGACAAAGCCAACGAGCAGCTCGGCTATGCGCGCCTGCTGGCCGAATTCGACGGCGTCGTGACCGCCACTTCCGCAGAGGTCGGCCAAGTCGTGTCCGCCGGCCAGAGCGTCGTTACGGTTGCCGGACCTGATCAGCGAGACGCGGTCATTGACGTCCCGGAGGCGGCTGGCAGTCAGGTGACACCCGGGTCGGCATTTGACGTGTCGCTACAGCTCGATCCGACCGTGCATGCTAGGGGAACCGTTCGCGAGATCGCCCCGGAAGCGGACAACTTGACCCGCACGCGCCGGACCAAGATCACCCTCGTCAATCCGCCCGAGGCGCTGAGGCTCGGTTCGGTGATCACCGCAACAGCAGTCGGCAATCAGGGTGCCGTAATCCGCATCCCCGGGTCCGCCATCAGGATCGACGGCACGACGACTAAGGTCTGGATCGTGGATGAATCCAAGAAAGCTGTCTTCTCACGTCCCGTCGAATTGGACGGGCCGATTGTCATTGAGGGAAGCGTGACTGTCTCTGATGGCATAAATCCCGGCGATCGCATCGTTATCGCAGGCGTTAACACGCTTCAGGAAGGCCAAACCATTCGCGTCGAGCAGGAGACGAGCAAGTGAAATCTTTCAATCTCTCCGAATGGGCACTCAGCCACCGTTCGCTCGTCTGGTACTTTATGATCATCTTCATCGTAGCCGGGGCGTTTGCCTATCTGAATCTTGGTCGCGAGGAGGATCCTGACTTCACGATCAAGACGATGATCATCAGCGCGCAATGGCCGGGCGCTTCAGCCGAAGAGGTGACGAACCAGGTCACGAACCGGATCGAAAAGAAGCTCGAAGAACTCGGATCCCTCGACTACACCCGCAGCGAAACGGTCGCCGGTCAGACGACGGTCTTCGTCGAACTTCTGTCTTCGACAAAGGCCAAGGACGTTCCGGATACCTGGGTTCGGGTCCGCAACATGGTCAACGACATCAAGGGTGACCTTCCCAGCGGCGTTGTCGGACCATTTTTCAATGATACGTTCGGAGACGTCTATGGCAATATCTTTGCCTTCACGTCCGACGGTCTGACCCAGCGCCAGCTCCGGGACCTTGTCGAAGATGCGCGCGCGAAGCTGCTGACGGTTCCCAATGTCGGCAAGATCGACATTATCGGCGCTCAGGACGAGGTAGTTTACCTTGAAATATCGACGCGCAAGATTGCAGCGCTTGGCATCGACCAGCAATCCGTCATCAGCACGCTTCAGGCACAGAATGCGGTAACCCAGTCGGGCATCGTGGAAGCAGGCGCCGAGCGCATTGCGTTGCGCGTAAGCGGACAGTTCGCCTCGGAGGAGAGCCTGAAGGCCATCAACCTCAGGATCAACGACCGCTTCTTCCCGTTGACCGACATCGCAACCATCAAGCGCGGCTATGTCGATCCGCCCTCCTCGCTCTTCCGCTTCAAGGGCCAGCCCGCGATCGGCCTCGCCATCGGAATGAAGCCCGGCGCGAACCTGCTGGTCTTCGGCGAGAAACTCGATGCCCAGATGAAGCGCGTCATTGCCGACTTGCCCGTGGGCGTGAACGTCGAACGCGTTTCAGATCAGCCGGCCGTGGTCGATGAGGCGGTGTCAGGCTTCACGAGGGCTCTGTTCGAGGCCATCGTCATCGTGCTCGCCATCAGCTTCATCAGCCTGGGGATGCGTGCGGGTCTCGTTGTAGCAATATCAATCCCGCTGGTCCTTGCGATCACCTTTGTGGTCATGGCGTATACCGGCATCTCGCTCCAGCGCATTTCGCTGGGTGCGCTGATCATTGCGCTCGGCCTGCTTGTCGACGATGCGATGATCGCCGTCGAGATGATGGTATCGCGGCTCGAGGCGGGTGATAATCTTCGCTCGGCTGCGACCTATGTCTATACCTCGACGGCGTTCCCGATGCTGACGGGAACGCTGGTCACGGTCGCGGGCTTCATTCCCATCGGCCTCAACAACAGCGCCGCCGGCGAGTTCACCTTCACGCTTTTCGTCGTCATCGGCGTCTCTCTCATCGTCTCATGGATCGTGGCTGTCCTCTTCACGCCGCTGCTCGGCGTCGCCATCCTGCCCGCGACGATGAAGTCGCATCACGAGAAAAAGGGCCGCGTGGCCTCCGCCTTTTCATGGCTCCTGCACCTCGCGATGCGTTGGCGCTGGGTGACGATCGTCACCACGGTCGCGGCCTTTGCCGTCTCTGTGGCCGGCCTCGGGCTGGTGCAACAGCAGTTCTTTCCAGCGTCCGACCGGCCGGAGCTGATCGTTGACTGGAATATGCCGCAGAACAGCACCATCGAGGAGACCAACCGGCAGATCGCTCAATTCGAACGGGACAAGCTCGCCGGCAATGGCGAGGTCGATCACTGGTCGAGCTATATCGGCCAGGGGGCTCCGCGCTTCATCCTGTCATTCGACGTTCAGACGTCGGCCCCGTGGTTTGGCCAGATCGTCATCGTCGCCAAGGATCTCGAAGCCAGGAACCGCCTCCGCGCCGACTTCCAAGCTTATCTCAGCAAGTCCTTCCCCGGCACGGACGCCTTCGTCAAGCTTCTCGACATCGGACCGCCGGTGGGCAAGCCCGTTCAATATCGTCTGAGCGGACCAGACATTCAGAAGGTCCGGGAACTCGCTCAGCAATTGGAGAAGGTCGTTGGCCAGAATCCGCTCCTGACCAACATGACATTCGACTGGAACGAGCCGATGCGCGTCGTCAAGGTCGATGTCCTGCAGGACAAGGCGCGCCAGCTCGGGATTTCCTCGCAGGACATCGCGACCGGGCTGAACAGTATCGTCCAGGGCTCGTCGGCGACGACGATTAAGGATTCGATCTATCTGATCGACGTCATCGGCCGCGCGCAGGATTCGGAGCGCGGCTCGATCGAAACCCTCAAGAACCTCCAGCTTCCCAGTGCGAGTGGAAAGCCCGTCCCGCTCTCTGCGATCGCGAATTTCCACTACGAGCTGGAACAGCCGATGATCGCTCGCCGCCACAGGATTCCCACCGTTACGCTCAAGGCGGCCGTGATCGGGAAGACCCAGCCGGCAACCATCGTCGACCAGTTGAAGCCGGCGATGGCAAAGTTCGAAAGCACCTTGCCGGTCGGCTACACCATCGAGATCGGCGGTTCCGTGGAGTCGAGCGCCGAATCCCAGGGGCCCATCGTGGCGGTTGCCCCCCTCATGTTGCTCACCATGGCGACGATCCTGATGATCCAGCTGCAGAGCTTCAGCCGCCTGTTCCTGGTGTTCGCCGTCGCGCCGCTCGCTCTGATCGGCGTCGTGGCGGCACTGCTGCTCAGCAATGCGCCGATGGGCTTCGTCGCCATCCTCGGCGTCCTCGCGCTGGTGGGCATCCTGATCCGAAACTCGGTCATTCTCGTCGTCCAGATCGAGAAACTCCGAAGCGACGGCATTGCGCCATGGCGCGCCGTCGTCGAGGCCACCGAGAATCGGATGCGGCCCATCATGCTCACGGCAGCTGCGGCCACATTGGCCCTGATCCCGATTTCCCGGGAGGTGTTCTGGGGTCCGATGGCCTACGCCATGATGGGCGGCATCGTCGTCGGCACGGTGCTGACACTGCTCTTCCTGCCGGCCCTCTATGTCGCCTGGTTCCGGATACCGCGCCAAGAGCCCGAGGCAGTCACAGACTCGGTCGAGTCCAGCAGCCTGACCCCGTCTTCCTCGCCGTAGCCAAACCTGCGGCCTTAGGAAAACGCGCTCTGCCACGGCCCCGAGGTGCAGATCCACAGCGATCTGCACCTCGGGTCCGCATGGTCGAAGCCTCAAGCTCGCGCAGAGCACGATCTACCCTCATGGGACATGTGAATAGGGACGCCAAGACGCAAGGCGGCGCGCCGGTCGATGATGAGAACTACGTCTGCGCGGTAGCCCTCCTTTAAGGGAGTTCGAATCTTAGGAGTATTCGGCCGCCCCGTATCAATCGAAGCTTGGGCTATGACGGCCCGCTTCCTCGATCAGCCAGTTGGCGAACATCTGGACAGGCCCTTCGCTCAGTCGGATCGGCTCCGGCAGGACGAGGCAGAAGGTCTTGGAGATCGACTCACCGTCAGGCCAAGGTGCGACCAAGCGACCCTCCGCCAATTCGGTTTCGACATAGAGGCGCGGCACGAGCGCAACGCCGAGACCCGCCAACGCGGCTTCGATTTGCATGGAGTGAAGATCATAGCGGGGACCGATCGCAGGATTGGTCAGCACGACACCGGCCTCTTCGGCATAGCGATGCCAGGCGTCCGGGTTCTGGCGGCGATGGAGCCGCGGCAGCGCATCGAGGGCTGTGGCAGGGCCTCGGCCCCTGATCAGCGCCGGATGGCAGACCGGAACCAGCACCTCATGCAGCAAGCGGTGCGTCCGCATTCCCGTCCAGGCTGGGTGCTCAAAATGGATGGCGGCGTCGAACCCGCTGCCGGTGAGAACGAATGGCTCCATCCGTTCCGCAAGATGCAGGGTGATATGCGGATGCCGCTCCTGGAACGGCTTCAGACGCGGAATGAGCCAGCGCGTGGCGAACGTCGGCAGGATTGCGACGTCGAGGCTCGCGCCGTCGGTGGGCTGTCCCATCAGATATTGACTGTCACGCTCCAGCCGGTCGAGTGCCTCGCGGACCTGAACCGCATAACGCTCTCCATTCGGCAGAAGCCGGACGCGATTGCCGACCCGCTCGAACAGCGTGACGCCGAGGAAGGCTTCCAACCGGCCTATCTGCCGACTGATCGCTCCTTCGGTCAGGGCCAGTTCGTCGGCCGCACGCGCGAAGCTCCCATGACGCGCCGAAGCCTCGAACGCCATGAGTGCGGAATTGCTGGGAATCTTGCGGCGCATGACGGTTCCTGACGGGATGGTTCGGCAACCGATCCGCGCCACCTTGATATTTGATCACTGAAGCATGATCCATTGTCGATATATGGGCGGATATCACCAGTCTATCATGAGAAAATATCAACGATAGACAAGGCCGAAAGCTCCATGCCTTCGGTCGAAGGTGATGCAATGATCTACACGGTTGAATGCAGCTTTGCCGACCCGAGCAGCGAAGCGGAATGGAATGACTTTTACAGCCTGGACAAGCTGCCAGCCCTCATTTCGGTGACCGGCTTCCACACCTCGCAGCGGTTCAAGGCATTGAGCGGCGGCTGCCCGGTCTATCTCGCCCTACACTCGATCGACGGCCTCGACATCCTGACGGGCGAGGAATACCGCCAGAAGGGCGGCGGCAATTTCGCACGCTGGCAACAGCACATCACCGACTGGCACCGGAACCTCTATGGCGGCATCGACCGCGCGCCGGGCATTGGTGAGGGCGAATATCTGGCGTTGAGCGCCACAGGCCCCGAACCTCTGATCCGGCTGGGCCTTACCCCCTATGCGATGCAGGCGGTTGCCATGGAGAAGTTCCCGGACCAGCGCTGGCTCGCCAAGGTGGAGCGCGGCAACGTGCCTGACATCGAGCACCTATCTGAAGGCGTCCATGTCTATGCGCCAATGACGGCGCAGTTGACGAATGATGGTAACGCCGCTGTCGGAAAGGCATGGTAGATCCCGATGCCGAATGTCACGATCTATATTCGCGCAGACAGGATGCCGCCGGACGAAGCACTCGCAGACCTCACGGAGCAATGCACCGAACTTTGCACCGGCACTCTCCGAGCCGCATTGGCGAACGTGCATATTGTCTATGTCGCCGTCCGTCACGGCCGGGGACACCCTGCTTTCGCAGAAATCCAATATCGTCTTGAGCCTTTTCGGACGTCGCCAGTCATGGCGCAGTTCCTGGAAGGGCTGGACGACGCCATAAGGCGCAATACTGGCCTCACCGCGCGCATCCGTTGCTTTGGCTATGAAGCGTCGAGCATCCACGCACGAAATTGAGCGGATGCGAGGAGAAACCCAATGTCTAGTTTCGCATTACCCAGCCAAAAGATCGGTGATTTAACCATCACCGCAGTCAGCGATGGCTATCTCCACGCCAGCTTCGATCTCCTCGCGAATATCGACCCGGCCGATGCCGCCCGTATGCAGGAAAAGGCGGGGATAACGGATCACACATCGATCCACATCAACTGCTACCTGGTGCGCAGCAGCGGTCGCACGGTCTTGATCGACGCAGGAGCAGGCGGTTTCAAGCAATGGGGCGGTCGCTTAAAAGCCATTCTGCTGCGCGCGGGCGTCCGGCCTTCAGAGATCGACGCGATCCTGTTGACGCATGCCCATCCCGATCATGTCGGGGGACTGATGGACGCCTCGGGAGAAGCCGTTTTCCCGAACGCCGAGCTTGTCGCCCACCATCGCGAAGTCGCGTTCTGGCAGGATGACGGCAATCTAAACAGCGCGCCCGAGCGCGCCCGTGGCAACTTCCTCGTGGCGCGTCAGGCGTTCGACGGCTATCGCGACCGGCTGCGCCCCTTTGAGGGCGGCGAGGTGCTGCCCGGCATCACGGCGATGCCGCTGCCGGGACACACAGCCGGACACACCGGCTATCGGCTCGATTCAGGTATCAAGAGCCTGCTGGTCTGGGGCGACATCGTTCATTTCCCGCAAATTCAGATCCCGCGCCCTGACGTGTCGATCGCGTTCGATCAGGATGCGCATCTCGCCGCCGAAACACGAACGAGGCTGCTGGACATCGCCCGTTCGGAAAATCTGCTGATCGCGGGAATGCATCTGGGCGAATCCGCTTTCGGACATATCGCGCGAACAGCAAACGGGCCGTATGCGGTCTCCTATGAAAAATGAAAGTGGTTCATGGCCTTACCTCCGCGTCTTGGCATCTTGGCGCGCGGGAAGGCGGACATAGGAGTCTTCAGCGGGGAAATTATCCCATTTCAATTTACAGATGGGGCTATCGGGTTATCGGCGGCAACCCGTTCGCCAAAAGGGCCTTTGAGAGAAAAGCTGGCGCACCCGAAGGGATTCGAACCCCTGGCCTCTGCCTTCGGAGGGCAGCGCTCTATCCAGCTGAGCTACGGGTGCTGAGCCGACGCTTCTCTTAGACGAAGGCGGGCGAGGCTTCAATGGCCAAAGGGGCCGAGCGCGAGATCGCCGTGCTATCGGCGGCGTCGCGCTTCCAGTTTCGGTCGGGGCACCGGACGCGCCGGGCTTTCCCGCCGCGTCCGGACCGCCGCTTTGATGCTCAGATCAGCTTGTATTGCCGCGCCTTGTTGCGCAGGAACGGCAGGCCTTCGGCGAGGATCTGCTCGCGGCTGTCCGCGACCGGGCGCCAGACCGAGAGGGCCGCAGCGAGCTGCGGCGGCATGTGGATGAAGCTCTCCATCGCCATGCCGCCCTTGAAGCCAATGCCCTTGAGCCCGGCAAACACCTCGTCCCAGGCGATCGTGCCTGTGCCGGGAACGCCGCGGTCGCTCTCGGAGAGATGGATGTATTTCAGATGCTCGCCGGCGGCGAGGATGCCGTTGGCCTGGCCCTTCGCCTCGATATTCATGTGATAGGTGTCGAGATGGAGGAAGACGTTCGGCGCGCCGATGCGCTCGATCAGAGCGACCGCCTGCTCGGTCGTGTTGATCATGTGGTTTTCGTAGCGGTTGACCGCCTCGATGCCGAGCTGCAGCCCCAGCGTGCGGGCATGGGCGGCCACCTTCTGCATCACCCGGGCGACGATGTCATACTCGGCTTCGGTCGGCGGCTTGCCGGTGCGCTCGCCGATCGAGCCATAGATGACACCTGAAAGCGCCTTGGCGCCGATCTCCGCGCTCTTGTCGAGCGCGAGCTTCAGGAAGTCATAGGCCTTGTCGGGATTGCTGGTCGGCCGGGCGTCATCAGGCAGGCCGAGCGAGCAGACGGCACCCAGCTCATATTTCTCAAGCAGCGCGCGCGTATGCGCGGTGTCGACCTTGGCCGGCTCGAGCAGGGCGATCTCGACAAAGGCAAGACCTCGCTGGGCCGCCTCCGGAATGGCGAGCTCGGCCGCTTCGCGCGTCCAGCTATGTGCCCAAAGGCTGGTGTGGATACCGAAGCCCTGCATGTCCCTGATCCTCCCTTATCGATGCGCCGTTTTCCGGCAGGAGGCGAAGCTAGAGCAGTTTGCCGCTTGGCGAAACTCCGGCAGGTCCTTGAGATTGCGCATTTTCTTGCCCGAAGCCCGGCGCCGCGGGCCTGTCACGCCGGCGGATGAGGCTGCATGCGGCGGGCGATGAAATGGGCGATCGACGGGCCCGTCAGCACAATGATGAAGAAGCGAACCGCCTGCAGCGCCATGACGAAGGAGAGATCAACCGGCGTCGATGCGGCGATGACGGCGATCGAATCCATGCCGCCGGGGCTGGTGGCGAGATAGGCGGTGAGCGGATCGATGCCGAGCAGATGGACGAGCAACGCCGCCAGCGAGGCGCTGAAGGCCATCAAGACGAGGATCGACAGCGTGATCTGCGGCAGAACGCGGGCGGCATGGCGCACCACGGAGCGGGTGAAGCCGAGGCCGATGCGCCAGCCGATCAGCGCATAGCCGATCGACAGCAGCCATTCCGGCAGCACGATCTCGATGAGGCCGAAGCCCTGCAGCAGCGCGCCGGCGATCATCGGCACGATCAGCGCGCCGGAAGGGATGGGCGCGATCCGGCCGACCAGCGTTCCGATCACTGCGATGGCGATGGTCTGCGTGAAGGCGCGCGGATCGAGGGCCGGAAACCAGATGATCGGCGGCGGCGCGGCGCCGCTCGCATCGACGATGAAGCGCGCGACCAGCGCCGCGGCGCCGGCGACCATCACGAGGCGAAGATATTGCATCAACGCAACGAGGCGGGCATCAGCGCCGAAGGTCTCGGCCATCAGCACCATCGCCGAGGCGGCACCGGGCGATGACCCCCAGACGGCGGTCGTTCCCGGCAGGATGCGGCGCCGGCTCATCAGATAGCCGAGCGAGGAGGAGGCCGCGACGGTTGCAAGCACCACCGCGAGAAAGAGCGGCCAGTCCTTCAGGAAGGCGACCACGATCGCCGGGGTGATCGCCGAGGCGATCAGCATCGAGACGATCGCCTGCGCGCCGAGCACCATCGGCCCGGGCACGCGGATGGTTGCGCCGGCAAGGCCCGCGGCGACCGCGGCAAACATCGGGCCGATCAGCAGCGCGGCCGGCAAGCCCACCGCCATCAGGGCCGAGACAAAGAGGGCCGAGACGATGAAAAGGACGGCCCATTGCAGCGCGCGCGGCGCACGGGCGAGCCATGGGATGGGCAGGGGCGATGTCATCGGGCTCCCATCGCTCATGCTGCCTTTTGATAGCGGGTCACGCCCTGCCGGCCAGCCGCCGATGCAGCATTTCGTCCGGCCGTGCTATAGCTCGTTCTGTCCAACGGGATGCCGCTCCATGCTCGCTTTCGTGCCCCAGACCCCGGTTCTCATCGCCTATCTCATCGCGGTCGTGGCGCTCACGCTGACGCCCGGGCCGGACATGACCCTCTTTCTCGGCAAGGCGATCGGCCAGTCGCGGCTCGCCGGCTGCGCGGCGTTTCTCGGCGCTTCGACCGGGCTCATCATCCACACGGTGCTGGTCGCGGTCGGCCTCTCGGCACTGCTCGCCGCATCCGTGACGGCCTTCACGATCCTCAAGGTGGTCGGCTCGGCCTATCTCGTCTATCTGGCGATCCAGGCGATCCGCCATGGCTCGGCGCTTTCGGTGGGTGGCAAGGGCTCGGTCGATCCGATCCGCAAGGTCTATCTGAAGGGCCTCGCGATCAACCTGCTCAATCCGAAGATCATCGTCTTCTTCGTGACCTTCCTGCCGCAATTCGTCTCGCCCGGCGATCCGCATGCGGCGGGGAAGCTGATGTTTCTCGGCATCCTCTTCGTCGTCGTCGCAACGCCGATCAGTCTGGCGCTGATCTGGTCGGCCGGCTCGATCGCGACGTTCCTGAAGCGCTCGCCAAAGGCGACGCGGGCCGTCGACTATCTCTTCGCCGGCGTGATGGGCGCCTTCGCCGTCCGCCTCATTCTGGCGCACGGGAAGTGACGCGCTCGCTGAGGCCAGAACCGCGGCCGGCAACCAGCCAATAGACAAAGCCGGCTGAAAGACCGGCCGCAACCGGCGGCAAGAGGTTCATGTTGCCCGGCAGGCCGATGAGCTGCAGGGCGAAACCAAGCGCGCCGCCAAAGAGCACGAAGGCCAGCATCGAGCGCAGCGCGATGATTTCGGCGAACGCGATGGCGACGAGAAAGGGTAGCAACGCACCCTTGGCGATCACGCCGGTCAGTACCAGCGCCGGCGCCAGCGCGCCCGGCGGCATGCCTTGCACGACGCTGAAATCGGCCGAAGAAAAGCCGAAAGCAGCAAGATAAACGCAGACCGCTGTCAGAATTGCCGCGATCAGGCCGAGCGGGATGACGAGGATGATGCGCAGGAAAGCCCGCATCTAGGAGGCCTCGCGGATCGCGTCGAGGAAGGCGTCGCCGTAGAGCGAGAGCTTGCGCTCGCCGACGCCCTGGACCGACCGCAGCGCCTCGCGCGAGGCGGGCCGGAGCTCGGCCATCTCGATCAGTGTCCGGTCAGGAAACACCATATAGGCAGGTACGCCCTCATCGCGGGCGATGTCGCGGCGGAGCGAGCGCAGCGCCTCGAAGAGGCTCGCGGCCTCGCCTTCGAGCCCATCCGCCCTGTTCTCGCGCTGAGACGAACGGCGCGGCCGCGCCGGCGTATCCTCAACCAAGCGCAGCGCGATCGTCTCGCGGCCGAACAGGATCGCCTCACCCTTCTCGGTAATGCGGAAGCCGCCATGCTCCTCACTGGCCTCCGTGAGCGCGCCGGCGGCGAAGATCTGGCGGATCAGCGTGCGCCAGGCATTGGCGCTGCGCGCCGTGCCAACGCCGAAAGTCTTAATCTTGTCATGGCCCTGGCGCTGAACAGCCTCGGTCGTCTCGCCGCGCAGCACATCGATGAGATGGCCGGCGCCGTAGCGCTGGCCGGTCCGCGCGACGGCGGAGAGAACCATCTGCGCCTCGCGGGTCGCATCGCCGAGCGCCGCGCCGCCCTGGCAAAGATCACAGGCGCCGCAGGGGCCGCTTTCCTCGCCGAAATAGGCGAGCAGCGCCTGTCGCCGGCAGGTGGCGCTCTCGGCAAGATCGATCATGGCCGAGAGGCGGCGATGTTCCAGCCGACGCTGCGCCTCGGCGACCGCCTTGTCGTCGATCTGGCGACGACGGAAGGCCATATCCTCGATGCCGTAGAGCGTCAGCGTATCGGCTGGCAGCCCGTCGCGGCCGGCGCGACCGATCTCCTGATAATAGGATTCGATCCCGCCCGGCAGATCGGCATGGATGACGAAGCGGACATCGGGCTTGTTGATGCCCATGCCGAAGGCGATCGTCGCGGCGACGACGACGTTGTCCTCCTGCAGAAAGATATCCTGGTTCTTCGCCCGAAGCGCCGCATCCATGCCGGCGTGATAGGCGACCGCCCGGCGGCCCGAGCCGGAGAGCCATTCGGCGAGCTTTTCCGTCCGGTCGCGCGAGGAGGCATAGATGATGCCGCTCGAACGCTCGTGGCGCTTCAGGAAATCGGCAATCTGGCTGCGCGGCCGATCCTTGGCCTCGAAGCGGAGATGGATGTTCGGCCTATCGAAGGAATGGACGACGACTCGCGGCGGCTTCGGGAAGAGCTGGCTGGCGATGTCGCCGCGCGTCGCCGCATCGGCGGTCGCGGTCAACGCCACGACTTGAACATTACCGAGCGCGGTCCGGACCGCAGCGAGCTGGCGATATTCGGGCCTGAAGTCATGGCCCCATTGCGAGACGCAATGCGCCTCGTCGATGGCGAGGCGGCGGACCTGCGAGGCGGCGAGCAGCGAGACGAGGCCGTCCGAAGCGAGACGCTCGGGCGAGACGAAGAGCAGCGCGAGATCGCCGGAGCGCACGCGCGCGAGCGCTTCGCGATTGGCATCATCGCCATTGCTGGAATTCAGCGTCGCCGCGGCAACACCGACATGAGCCATCTGCTGCACCTGGTCGCGCATCAGCGCGATCAGCGGCGAGACGACCACGGTCAGTCCGCCCTCGACCACCGCCGGCAGCTGATAGCACATTGATTTGCCCGACCCCGTGGGCATGACGGCGAGCACATCCTCGCCGGCGAGCACGGCGCCGATGACCTCTTCCTGGCCGGGGCGGAAATCGCGATAGCCGAAAATGGTGTTGAGCGCGGCACGGGCGCGCGACAGCGTCATGGGCAGTCCAGGGACGGGTGATTCGTTCAGGCGATGCTACCGCCTGGGCGGCGGCAATTCACGCCTTTCGCGCAGGGTGCGTCACCAGCCCCCGGGGGGTTCCGTCACCGCGCGGCGATCGCAACCGCTGCACCGGCCATGACGGCGCCGCTGGTGCGATTGACGAGGCGCAGCGCGCGCGGGCTGGTGATGAGGCTGCGGGCGCGCAGCGTCACCACGATGTAGAAGCCAAAGACCACGGCGAGAACCGAAAGGGTCACCAGCGCCAGTTCGATATAGGCAAGGCCGTCGACATGGGCGAGGTCGACGAGGTTCGGCAGCAGCGCGAGATAGAAGATCATCGTCTTCGGATTGCCCATGGTCACCGCGAGACCGGCGAGGAACAAGCGGGCATGGCTTTCGCGGCCGGTCGCCGGCGCGATGCGGCGCGCCTCAGACGGCGCGGTCCACATCTTCACGGCGAGGTAGAGCAGATAAGCGGCACCAACATATTTGATGAAGGTGAACACCTCGTGGAACGTCTCGGCCAGCACCGCGAGACCAAGGACGGCGAGCGACAGCCAGACGACGTCACCGACGGCCATGCCAGTAACGAAGGCGACGGCGCCCGGACGGCCACGGCCGAGGACGCGGCCGACGATCGCGGCAATGCCGGGGCCTGGCGAAAAAGCGGCGACTGCCAGCGCCAGCGCAAAGATGGCGAGGCCCGACAGCGACAATCCGGTCATCCGATCTCTCCCCTGCACTCGAATGGCTCGATCATACCGCCGCGTACGGAAAAAATCTCCGCCCCTTCCGGAAGCTCCGCGAAGAGGGTCGGATCAGCGCCGGTCATGAACACCTGGCCACCGAGGGCATCAAGGGCTGCAAACAGCGCCGCGCGGCGTCGGCGATCGAGATGGGCGGCGACCTCGTCAAGCAGCACCAGCGGCGCAAGACCGCTCGCGGCCGCCACGAGGCGGGCATGAGCCAGCACAATGCCGACCAGCAGCGCCTTCTGTTCGCCGGTCGAGGCGCGTTCCGCGGCAACGTCCTTCGGGCCGTGCCTGACCTTAAGATCGCTGGTATGCGGACCAGTCAAAGCGCGGCCAGCAGCCGCATCGCGCGAGCGCCCGTCGCGCAGAAGCGTCCGGAAGCGCTCGGCTGCCGCCGTCTCGCCCTCGCCGAGCAGGCTCTCGATCGTGCCCTCAAGTGCGAGATCAGCCCAGGGAAACGGCGCGGCGTCGTCGCGCGCACCCGCGGCTAAGGTCGCGAGGCTGGCGACCATCCCGGCGCGGACAGCGGCGATCTCGACGCCGAGCCCGGCAGCCTCGGCTTCGATGCCATCGAGCCAGGCGCGGTCCGGCCTTGCCTCCTCAAGCAGACGATTGCGGCCGCGCAGCGCCCGTTCATAGGCCGAGACACGGGCGCCATGCCGCGCATCAATGGCGAGCACAAGGCGATCGAGGAAACGGCGGCGGTCGCCGGCCGCCCCGGTGAAGATCGCATCGAGCGCCGGCGTCAGCCAGACGACGCGCAGATGTTCGGCAAAGGCGGCGGGCGAGGAGACGCTGGCGCCATCAATGCGGCAACGGCGCGGCGAAAGCGAACCGTCCGGCAAGCGCTCAAGGCCGGTCCCGAGCCTGAGCGGCCCCTCGTCTCGCTCCAGCGCCAGCGAGATCGCAAAGCCGCTGCCGGCGCCAGCCCGCGCCATCTCGGCGAGATCGGCGCGGCGAAGCCCGCGCCCGGCCGTGAACAGCGACAGCGCCTCGATCAGATTGGTTTTGCCGGCGCCGTTCTCGCCCGTCAGGGCAACGAGGCGGCCATGAACGGCAAGATCGAGGCTGGGATAGGAGCGGAAATCGGAAAGGACGATGCGCGCGACGCGCGGCGCGGCAGCCCCGGTATCGCCGATCACACGCGCATCGGCATCAGGACATAGAGCGCGTCTTCATCGCCCTCGTCTTGGATCAGCGTCGGCGAGCCGGGATCGGCGAAGCGGAACAGCGCCGTGCCGGTCTTCAACTGCGCGGCGATGTCGAGCAAATAGCGGGAATTGAAGCCGATATCGAGCGCTGACGCGCTGTAGTCGACATCGAGCTCCTCGGTCGCGGAGCCGCTGTCCGGATTGTTGACCGTGAGCGAAAGCCGGCCGTCTTCGCTGAGCGAGAGCTTCACCGCCCGGCCGCGTTCGCTGGCAATCGTCGAGACGCGGTCGACCGCATCTGAGAAGGCGGCCCGATCGACCTTGAGCGCCTTGTCGTTGCCCTGCGGGATGACGCGGGCATAATCGGGGAAGGTGCCGTCGATCAACTTCGAGGTCAGCACGACCGGGCCGAAGGTGACGCGGATCTTGGTGTCGGAAATCTCGATTGCCGCGAGCGCCGCGGGATCGGCGCCGTCGAGCAACTTCTGGATCTCGCCGACCGTCTTGCGCGGAATGATGATGCCGGGCATGCCGTCGGCGCCATTCGGGACTGTGGTCTGTGCGCGGGCAAGGCGATGACCGTCGGTGGCGACGGCGCGCAGTAGCGTCCTGCCCTCGACCGTCGGCGTGTGCAGATAGATGCCGTTCAGATAATACCGCGTCTCCTCGGTCGAGATCGCGAACTGCGTCCGGTCGATCAGCGTCTTGAAGCTCGCCGCCGGCAACTCGAAGCGGACCGGGAACTGGCCCGTGGTGAGATCCGGAAAATCGGTCTCTGGCAGCATCTGCAGCGTGAAGCTCGACCGACCCGAGCGGACGAGGACGGTCTGGCCATCCGGCGCCGTTTCGAGCGCCACCTCGGCGCCGTCGGGCAGCTTGCGCACGATGTCGTAGAGCATATGCGCAGGGACCGTCGTCGCGCCGGCACGGCCGATTTCGGCGGGCACCGTTTCCAGCACTTCGAGATCGAGATCCGTCGCCTTCAGCGTCAGCGCCGCGCCGCTGGCGCGGATCAACACATTGGAGAGGATCGGGATCGTGTTCCGCCGCTCGACGACGCGATGAACGTGGTTGAGGGACTTCAAGAGATTGGAACGCTCGAGGATCGCTCTCATGGAAACGCGGGAACCCTGGCAATGAAGCCGCGCGCGGCGCGGGGTCGTCGAGGCAGGCGGACCTCCTCTATGGACGGAGGAAAGTGGCCGTTTCCGCCGCGGAAGGCAAGAGCGCAAAGGTGAGCGCTGGAAGGCAAGATCGCATCGGACGCGTGGCCGCGTCATCGGCCACGCACTTCCAATCAAGGATGGAGCCGAAGCGCCAGCCTATTCGTCGATCATCCGCCGGAGCAGTTCGACCTCTTCGGCGAGGTTGCGGTCATCGCGCATCAATTCCTCGACCTTGCGCACCGCATGCAGCACCGTGGTGTGATCTCGCCCGCCAAAGCGGCGGCCGATCTCGGGCAGCGAGCGCGGGGTCAGCGTCTTCGAGAGATACATCGCGATCTGGCGCGGCCGGACGATGGTGCGGGTGCGCCGGCTCGACAAAAGGTCCGCCTTCGACACGTTGAAATGCACCGCGACGATCTTCTGGATATCCTCGATCTTGACGCGGCGCGGCTCGCGCACGCCGACAAGGTCGCGCAGCGTGACCTCGGCCGAAGCCATGGTCACCGGCTGGTTGGTGAACTGCCACTGCGCCACGAGGCGATTGAGCGCGCCTTCGAGATCGCGGCCATTCGAGACCACCGACTGGGCGACATATTCGATCACCGTATCGGGAATGGCGACGGTGGCGTTCTGGCCCTGGGCGAGGCGATAGCGCGTCTTCAGGATCTGGCGACGAAGGTCGAGATCAGGCGCGTCGATCTCGAAGGCGACGCCGCCGCGAAGGCGCGAGCGCACCCGCTCGTCGAGCGTCTCGAGATCGGCGGCCGGCCGATCGGCCGCCACCACCACTTGGCGCGCGCCGTCGATCAGCGCGTTGACCATATGGCAGAATTCCTGCTGCACCGACTTGCCCTGAAGGAACTGCAGATCGTCGATCAAGAGGAGATCGATCTCGCGCAGGCCTTCCTTGAAGGCGATCGCCGACTGATTCTTCAGCGAGGCGACGAAGCGGAACATGAAATGCTCGGCCGTTAGATAAACGACCTTGCGGCTAGGATCGGCAGCCCGAGCGGCCTGCGCGATCGCATGCAGAAGATGCGTCTTGCCGCGGCCGACACCGGCATGAAGATAGAGCGGATTATAGGCGGTCGGCCGGCCCGACGGGGTCTCGGCGATCGCCCGCGCAGCGGCATAGGCAACACGGTTGGCCGCACCTTCGCAAAAGGTATCAAAGCTGAAGCGCGGATCGACCGGGGAGCCGGGACCCTCGCTCTCGCTGCGCTGCGGAGCAAGCGCGATCGGAGCGGCAGGAAGCAGCACCGGCGCCGGCTGGACGGGCTCGGGCGCCGCCACGGCCTTCTCGACCGCCGGCTGTGGCCGGGCACGGATCGCCCCGCGCACCACGAGCTCGATGCGGCGGATGCTCTCGATCTCGTCCTGCCAGAGGCCAAGCAGCTTTTCGATGTAATGCGCCTGGATCCAGGACTTCAGAAAGCGGGTCGGCACGGTCAAGTTGACCGAGAGACCATCGGCCTCGGCGAACTCCACACGGGCGAACCAGCTCTGGAACACGTCCTCGCCGAGTTCGCTGCGCAAACGACGCTTGACGCGATCCCAGAGGGCGGCATCGGCCGGGCCGGTGGCTGCAGGTGCACTCACGGCCACAATCTCCACATCGGCGAGCGCCTTGAGCGCCACTGCCCCGGAGCCGAAATCCCCCGTCCTGTCATCGCGCATCGTTGCCCCTCTATTCATTGTCATCTCGATCAGGATTGAACCCAGGGCAGACCGGCAGCCTTCCAGCCGTCGACCGAACCCCGGTGGCGCGTCTCATCGAGCGGCCCCTCGAAACCACCGGCGATGTTGAAACACCGGTCATAGCCTTCCGCCGCCATCGCCCGTGCCGCAGCAAGGCTGCGAACGCCGGAGCGGCAGAGGAAGTAGAGCGCCGTCTCGCGACCGACGCCGCGCCGGACGAGTTCGGCGGAGAGAACCGAGGCGAAGTCGGCATTGACCGTCATCGCCGGATAGCTCTGCCATTCGACCAGCAGCGTCTCCTTGCCGAGCGCCGAAAGATCGACGATGCCGACATAGCCCCACTCGACCTTGGTGCGCACGTCGATCAGCATCGCCTGCGGCTCGCCGCCGAGCCCATCCCAAGCTTCGGCGGCGGAAACGTCCCCGGCAAAGGTTCCAGCGGGCGAACCAGGCATAAAGATCCCTTCTTGCGGCCGCATTCGCGCGGCAACAATGTCAATCATCGACTTCGATGGGTGGTGAAATGCCATCCCGAAGAACGGCGCCGAAATAAGCAGGTATGCTACAGATTAATCATACACGACTTACAAATGCTTCAACACGCGTACTCTTGGCAATGCTACCGAACCGTCAACTCAAAAGGGAAACCGTGGCGGGTTCACTACGACCCTGCGGCTCTAACTTTCGCCGCCGTTTCCATGAGGGGAAAATACACAGGCAGGGGGGGTGCCGCAACGGCTGAAAGACTCGCTTCCGGCCCGACGAGGCGCTCCGGCGATCCGATCCGGCGGGAGCCGCGCGGTAAGCCATTGCGAGTCAACGGATTCGGTTGGCAAAGCCGCGGACAGACCCGGTGATCCATAGCGGGCGAAAAATTTTAGCCCCCATCCCCTTGACTCGACGGGAATCTGCCCCCTCTTGGAGACCAACCCTTAAGCCTTTGAATTAACAATGCTTTTCATGAGAAGCCGGCGCGCGCTCGCAGGGGTCGAATCGCGGAGGAAGCGCAATTTCGTGCGGGAACAACCACTTATCCGCATAACAAAAAACCCGGCCAGAGCCGGGCTTTCCATCATCCCCAGAAAGGATTGATTTACGCAGACAGCGCCTTCACGCGGGCAGCCAGGCGGCCGACCTTGCGCGATGCGGTGTTCTTGTGCAGCACGCCCTTCTGGGCGGCACGCATCAGTTCCGGCTGGGCCAGACGCAGCGCCTCGACGGCGGCGGCGGCATTGCCGGAAGCAATCGCTTCCTCGACCTTGCGGACTTCGGTGCGCATCCGGCTGCGACGGTTGCGATTAACGACGGCACGACGAGCAATCTTGCGCGCGGCCTTCTTGGCAGAGGGCGTATTGGCCATTCAGGGCCTTCCTGATTCATCACTGTTCGTCGGGCTTCCGCACCGGCGGCAATGCGCCGCTCAAGCACGGAATGGCGGTCTTGACCCGCCTTGGTTCGAGGGCGGCTTATAGTCGTCGCCGGCCGTCGCGTCAATCGGCGCGGACCATTTCAGCGATGGCGGAAATTCGGCTGCCGCTTCTCGGTGAAGGCCGCCATACCCTCGCGCGCATCTTCGGTGGCAAACAAAGACTGGAACAGCCTGCGCTCGGTGCGGATTCCCTCGGCAAGACCCGTCTCGAAAGCGCGATTGACGGCCTCCTTTGCGAGCAGCACCGAGGGCCGCGACAGCGATGCGATGCGCGCGGCGACAGCGCGCGCGGCTTCCATCAATTCGCCCGCCGGGACGACGCGCGAGACGATGCCGATCCGCTCCGCCTCAGCCGCATCGATCATGCGCCCGGTCAACACCATATCCATGGTCTTCGCCTTGCCGACAGCACGGGCGAGGCGCTGCGATCCGCCCGCCCCTGGCATCAGGCCGAGGGTTATCTCGGGCTGGCCGAACCGTGCCGTGTCGGCGGCAATGACGATGTCGCACATGAGCGCCAGTTCGCAGCCGCCGCCGAGGGCAAAGCCCGCCACCGCAGCCACCACCGGCTTGGTCGTCCGGGACAGGCGCTCCCAGGCAGCGATGAAGTCATGTTCGAGGAGGTCGACATAGGAGAGCGGCTGCATCTCGCGGATATCGGCGCCGGCGGCGAAGGCCTTGTCGGAGCCGGTCAGAATGATAGCGCCGATCGCGGGATCGGCCTCAAAGGCGTCAAGCGCCACATTCAGCTCGGCGACGAGCTGGCGCGACAGCGCGTTGAGGGCCTTCGCCCGGTTGAGGCGGATGATGCCGACCCCGGCTTCCTGCTCGACGATCACGGTCTCGAAGCTCACGCGCGGCCTCCTCGGCTGGATTGGCGGAAAGGGGTAATCGAGCTGCCGTCCGGCGGCAAGCGCGCTCACTGCTGGCAGAGGACGCAATGGAAGGTCGATCGGCCCGACTGGATGCTGCGCTCGATGACGCCGCCGCAGCCCGGCGTCGGACAGAGCTCGCCGGCGCGGTCATAGACGCGGAAGGCATGCTGGAAATAACCGAGCTCGCCATTCGCCTGGCGATGATCGCGCAGCGAGGAGCCGCCGGCCGCGATCGCGGCGCCCAGTACGTCGCGGATCGCCGCCGCCAGCCTGTCGGCATCGCCGGCACTGAGCGTGCCGGCCTGGCGCATCGGCGACAGCAAAGCGCGGTGCAGCGCCTCGGCGACATAGATATTGCCGAGCCCGGCGATGATGCGCTGGTCGAGCAGCGCCGCCTTGAGCGGTGTCCGCTTGCCGGCGAGCAGGGAGGCCAGCGCCGGGCCGCCGAAGGCGTTGCCGACCGGCTCGAGGCCGAGGCCTGCAAGATGCGGCGAGGCGGCATCGTCAGGCCCATCGGCCAGATCCATGAAGCCGAAGCGGCGCGGATCATTGTAGACGACGGCATGGCCGTTCGAGAGGTGGAACACGACATGGTCGTGGACAGACTGCTTGTCGCGCGGGTGATAGAAGATGCCCGGCGTCAGGCTGGCGCCGCCTGCCTCGATCCGGAAGGAGCCCGACATGCCCAGATGCATGATGAGGCGGGTGCGGTCATCGAGATCGGCGAGGAGATATTTCGCCCGCCGCCCGAGGCTGGTCACGACACGGCCGTCGATGCGCTCGGCGAAACGGGCGGGAAAGCGGAAGCGGAGATCGGGCCGGCGGAGTTCCACCGCCTCGATGCGCGCGCCCTCGAAGACCGGCTGCAGGCCGAGGCGGACGGTTTCGACTTCGGGCAACTCGGGCATGGTGTCGCTTGTCCTTGGCTTCGATCCGTCCACCGTGGCGCGGGCGAAGCGCTTCGGCTATCAAGGGCTTCGAAGCGTCATATAGGGAGCCGCGTGCCATGGCTAATGCGACCGGGATGGCTAAAGAAGCCGGAACTGCGGCAGAGACCGTTGCCGATCGCGCCGAGCGCCGCGCCTCGTTCGGTTTCCGCGATGTCGCGATCGATGCCAAGCAGGGCATGGTCGACGCCGTTTTCCACAAGGTCGCCGCCCGCTACGACCTCATGAACGACGTGATGTCGGCTGGCATGCACCGGATCTGGAAGGACGCCGCCGTCTCCTGGCTGGCGCCGCCGCGCGGCCGGCCATTCGAGGTCGTCGACGTCGCCGGCGGCACGGGCGACATCGCCTTCCGCATCGTCGGCCGTTCCGGCGGATCGGCGCATGTCACCGTCGCGGATATCAACGCCTCAATGCTGGAGGTCGGCCGCGAGCGCGCCGAGAAGCGCCGCCTTGCCGACAATGTCGATTTCGTGGAGGGCAATGCCGAGGCGCTGCCCTTCGAGAGCAGCCGGTTCGACGCGTATACGATTGCCTTCGGCATCCGCAACGTACCGCGCATCGACCAAGCGCTCGCCGAGGCCTACCGCGTGCTGAAGCCCGGCGGGCGGTTCCTCTGCCTTGAATTCTCCGCCGTCGATGTTCCGGTGCTCGACAAGGTCTATGACCTCTATTCGTTCAACCTCATCCCAGGCATGGGCAAGCTCGTCGCAGGCGATGCCGAGAGCTACCGCTATCTCGTCGAATCGATCCGCCGCTTTCCCCATCAGGAGCGCTTTGCCGAGATGATCCGGAAGGCCGGGTTCGCGCGCGTCAGCTACCGCAATTTGACCGGCGGCATCGCGGCGATCCATTCCGGCTGGAAGATCTGACGCCCCGATGGCGATCGGCCCGATCCAGCTCTTCCGCCTTGCGCAGGCAGGCTTCGTGCTCGCCCGCGAGGGCGCGTTCAGCATCGTCGAAATCGAGGATCTGCCGCCGGGCGCAGCGCTCGGGGTTCGTTTCGCGCGCCTCTTCGAGCGCCGCCGGGCCCGGCGGGAGGATCGCGGCCAACGCATCTCCGCGGCGCTGAACCGGCTCGGCCCCTCCTATGTCAAGCTCGGCCAGTTCATGGCGACGCGGGCCGATGTCGTCGGCCAGGACGTCGCCGACGCGCTCGGCAAGCTGCGCGACGAGATAGAACCCTTCGGCGAGGCCGCTGCGCGGGCCTCGATCGCGCATCATCTCGGCCGCCCTGTTGATGCGATCTTCGCCAACTTCTCCCCCCCTGTCGCCGCCGCCTCGATCGCGCAGGTGCACAAGGCGGAGTTGGTCGAGGCCGACGGCGCTCATCATGCCGTCGCGGTCAAGGTGCTGCGGCCGGGTGTGCGCGGGCGCTTCCGCCGCGACCTCTCCACATTCTATGCCGGCGCCGAACTCGCCAAGGCATTCAACCCGCAGATGCAGCGGCTGAAGCCGGTCGCCGTGGTCGATATCCTCGCCCGCTCCGTCTCGATGGAGATGGATCTCCGCCTCGAGGCCGCGGCGCTGTCGGAGATGGCGGAGCGCACGGCTGGTGATCCCGGCTTCCGCGTACCCAAGGTCTACTGGGCGCAGACGGCGCGCGACGTGCTGACGCTCGAATGGATCGACGGCGTCAAGCTCTCCGATCCCGCCGGCATCGCCGCAGCCGGCCACGACCCCAAGGAAGTGGCACGGCGGCTGATGCAAGCCTTCCTGCGCCACGCGATGCGCGACGGCTTCTTCCATGCCGACATGCATCAGGGCAATCTCTTCGTCGATGCGGCTGGCGATGTTGTCGCGGTCGATTTCGGCATCATGGGCCGGCTCGGTCTTGCCGAGCGGCGCTTCCTCGCCGAAATCCTCTACGGCTTCATCCGCCGCGACTATCTGCGCATCGCCGAGGTGCATATCGAAGCCGGCTATGTTCCGCCGCGCCATGCGGCCGAGGATTTCGCCCAGGCGCTCAGAGCCATCGGCGAGCCGATCCACGGCCAGCCGGCGCGCGATATCTCGATGGCCAAGCTCTTGACGCTGCTGTTCGAAGTCACCGAACTCTTCGACATGCAGACACGGCCTGAACTGCTGATGCTGCAGAAGACCATGGTGGTGGTTGAGGGCGTCGCCCGCTCGCTCGACCGCGACTTTGACATGTGGAGCGCATCTGAGCCGGTGGTGCGCGACTGGATCGAGCAGAATCTCGGCCCCATCGGGCGCATCGGACAGGCCGCGAGCGGGCTCGGCGAATTCGGCCGCGCCGCAACACGGCTGCCGGCGCTGCTCGAGCATGGCGCGCGGGTCGCGGCCCAGCTTGATGCGGCGACGCGCGACGGCATCACGCTCGCTCCCGAGACGGTCGCTGCCATCGGCCGGGCCGAGGGGCGGGGCAATCGCTGGCTGGCAATCGGTGTCTGGGTCGTCGCGGCACTGCTCGCCTATCTGGCGCTGAGATGAGGAGGCTCGCGGAGCGATGACACACCCTTCCCCGCTTTCCGGCCGCGCCATTCTCCTCGTCATCGGCGGCGGCATTGCTGCCTACAAGGCGCTCGACCTGATCCGCCGGCTGAGAGAGCGCGGCGCCGCTGTGACGGTGATCATGACGGAGGGCGCGACCCGGTTCGTGACGCCGCTCGCGGCCGGTGCGCTCGCCGGCGGCAAGGTCTATATCGAACTCTTCGACCGCGAGGCCGAGCAGGATGTCGGCCATATCCGCCTCGCCCGCGGCGCCGATCTCGTCATCGTCGCCCCGGCGACCGCCGATCTGATGGCCAAGATGGCGGCCGGGCTCGCGGGCGATCTCGCCAGTGCCGTCCTGCTCGCCACCGGCGCGCCGATCCTGATCGCACCGGCGATGAATCCCGCTATGTGGGCGCATAAGGCGACGCGGCGCAACGCGCTTCGCCTTGCCGAAGACGGGATTGCCAGCGTCGGGCCGGAAAGCGGCGAGATGGCCGAGCGCGGCGAGGCCGGGACCGGGCGGATGAGCGAGCCACTCGCGATCGTCGCCGCCGCAGAGACCCTGCTGGCGCCAGTGCCAAGGCCGCTGGCCGGACGGCATGTCCTGGTCACGGCCGGACCGACGCATGAGCCGATCGACCCGGTGCGCTACATCGCCAACCGTTCCTCCGGCAAGCAGGGCTTCGCCATCGCCGCCGCCGCCCTCAAGGCCGGCGCGCGGGTGACGCTGGTGCATGGCCCGGTCGCGATCCCCGTGCCGTCAGGCGTTACAGCGATCGGCGTCGAAACCGCGCGAGAGATGCTGGCGGCGACCGAGGCGGCGCTGCCTTACGACATCGCAATCTTCGCCGCCGCCGTCGCCGATTGGCGCCCGGCGAGCGAGGCGGCCTCGAAAATAAAGAAGGATGGCAGCGGCGCGGCTCCCCCCGCGCTTGCGATGACCGAAAATCCCGACATCCTCGCGACGATCGCCCATCGCACTGCCGAAAGGCCGGGCTTTGTCGTCGGCTTCGCGGCCGAGACGGACGATCTTCTCGCCCATGCTGGCGCCAAACTGGTGCGCAAGGGCGCCGATGTGATTGTCGCCAACGACGTTTCGCCTGACGGCGGCGTCATGGGCGGCGATGCCAATGAAGTGGCGCTGGTGACCAGCGACGGTATTGAGCGCTGGCCGAGGCTCGGCAAGGACGAGGTCGCGGAACGCCTCATTGCCTGGATCGCAGGACGGATAAGTCCATGATCGTGCTGCGCGGGCTTGGGCGGCTGCTGATTGCGATCCTGATCCTTCTCACCGGCGCTTGGGCCGGCTTCGCCTTCTGGTTCCAACTGCCGCTCGGCGGGCAGGCGATCGTCGTCGCCATCGTCGCCTGGGCGATCTTCGTCGTCGCCATCGCGCTCAACGAGCTGGTGCGGCCGACCTGGCGCTCGCGGATCGTCTATCTCATCGCGTTCGCGGCGGTGCTCGCCTGGTGGTCGACGATCCGGCCTTCCAATGATCGCGACTGGGCCGAACTCGTCGCGCATGGCGTCACGGGCACGGTGAATGGCGACAACGTCACGCTGACGAATGTGCGCGATTTCGACTGGCGCTCGGAAATGGACTTTTCCACCCGCTGGGACACGCGGCGCTATGATCTCGCCACGCTCTCCTCGGTCGACCTGATCCTCGCTTACTGGGACGGGCCGGCGCTGGCCCACACGATCGTCTCCTTCGGCTTCGACAATGGCGACCATGTCGCCTTCTCCGCCGAGATCCGGCCCGAGGCGCATGAGAGCTTCTCGGCGATCGGCGGCTTCTTCCGCGAGTTCGAGCTGGTGCTGATCGGCGCCGACGAGCGCGACGTTGTTCGCCTCCGCACGACCATCCGCAAGGAAGACGTCTATCTCTATCCGCTCGCGATCCCGAAGCCGGCCATGCGGGTGCTGTTCCTCTCCTTCGTCACGCTCGGCAACGAGTTGGCGGCTGAGCCGCGCTTCTACAACACGCTCACGACCAACTGCACGACCGTGGTCTTCCGCCTGGTGCAGGCGCTCGATCCGGGCGGCCTGCCCTTCGACTGGCGCATTCTCGTCTCCGGCTTCCTGCCCGGCTATATCTTCGACCGCCAGCCCCACCCCAACATGACGCTGGACGAATTCCGCAGCCGCGCCGCGCTCAGCGAGCGAGCGCTGGCCGCCGGCGCGGCGCTCGATTTTTCCTCGCGCATACGCGCCCCGCTGGCACCGCCAGCGCCGCCGCCCCCTGCCAACTGAGCGCGAAGGAGACGCCATGACCACCGAGAGCATGACGCGCGCGCCCGCGATCGAATTGAAGATTCTCGATCCGCGCCTCGCCGACTGGGGCCTGCCGGCCTATCAGAGCCCCTCGGCCGCCGCGATCGACCTTCATGCCTGCCTCGACGCGCCGCTCGATCTTGAGCCTGGTGCGCCCGCTGTGCTGGTGCCGGCCGGCTTCGCCCTCTTCATCCGCGATCCGCTGCTCTGCGCCGTCATCCTGCCGCGCTCGGGCCTCGGCCACGCCAAGGGGCTGGTGCTCGGCAATGGCGCCGGGCTGATCGACGCCGACTATCAGGGTCCGATCCTCGTCAGCCTCGTCAATCGCAATCCCGGCGGCACTGCCGCCGTCGCCATCACGCCCGGCATGCGCATTGCGCAGATGCTGTTCCTGCCGATTGCGCGGCCGCATTTCGATCTCGTGACCGACTTCAGCGATGCGACAGAGCGCGGCGCAGGCGGCTTCGGCTCGACCGGCACCGGCGGCTGACCTCTGGCATCCGTGTTCCGCGCCGGCCGCGGCAGGCGCAAGGAAATCGCGTTCAAACAAGGAGATAGAGCAATTCCGCGTTTCAACGGCGCGCCGAAATGCTCTAGTCTCCCGATCCAATCAATAACCCCGCGGGAGGCGAGACCATCATGGCCGAGGACAGCAAGGGCGCCGCGCGTGGCCGCGGCCGTATCTACGAGTCGATCACCGACACGATCGGCGACACGCCGATCGTCCGGCTGAAGCGGATTGCCGAGGCGAAGGGCGTCAAGGCCAACCTCCTGGCCAAGCTCGAATTCTTCAATCCGATCGCCAGCGTCAAGGATCGCATCGGCGTCGCCATGATCGACGCGCTGGAGCGGGCCGGCACGATCACGCCCGGCAAGACCGTGCTGATCGAGCCGACCTCTGGCAATACCGGCATCGCGCTGGCCTTCGTCGCGGCGGCGCGCGGCTACCGGCTGATCCTGGTGATGCCCGAGACGATGTCGATCGAGCGGCGGAAGATGCTGAAGCTGCTCGGGGCGGAACTGGTCCTGACCGAGGGCCCGAAGGGCATGAAGGGCGCCATCGCGCGCGCCGAGGAACTGGTCGCCGAGATCGGCGATGCTGTTATCCCGCAGCAGTTCCAGAACCCGGCCAATCCCGAGATCCATCGCCAGACGACGGCCGAAGAGATCTGGAACGACACGCATGGCGAGATCGACGTGTTCGTCTCCGGCATCGGCACGGGCGGCACCATCACTGGCGTCGGCCAGGTGCTGAAGGCCCGCAAGCCCTCCGTGCGTGTCATCGCCGTCGAGCCGAAGGAGAGCCCGGTGCTTTCCGGCGGCGCACCGGGTCCGCACAAGATCCAGGGCATCGGCGCCGGCTTCGTACCGGGCGTCCTCGATACCTCTGTTTATGACGAGGTGGTCCAGGTCGAAAGCGCCGAGGCGCTCGACTATGCCCGCCTCGCCGCCCGGCTTGAGGGCATCCCGGTCGGCATCTCCTCGGGCGCCGCGATTGCCGCCGCGGTCAAGGTCGGTCAGCGGCCGGAGATGGCCGGCAAGAACATCGTCCTGATCGTCCCCTCCTTCGCCGAGCGCTATCTCTCGACGGCGCTGTTCGAGGGGCTCGACTGACCCGATGGTCGCCAGCGCGCTTTGACGTGCCCGCTGGCCGTACGCGGTCGCGGGGCCTGGTTTTCGGGGTGGATCGGCATTCACTTGGTGTCGATCCATCCTAAGGCCAACCGGCGCGGGGCACGTCGACCGCAACCGCAAGGACCTGTCCGCTGGGGGCGGTGTTGCCGATCGCGTCCGGCCCATTCCAGTTCGCCGCGACGATATAGAGCGTCGTGCCCGCTGCGCCGCCGAGCATGCAGGCGAAGCAGCCTCGGTCCACCGTGACGCGGTCGAGGATGGCGCCGCCCTCGGCGACGCGGGTGCAGTTCCGGCCCGGCACGTCGGCGAACCAGACCGCGCCCTCCGCGTCCATCGTGATGCCGTCGGGATAGTGGCCGGGAAGGTCAGCGAAGCTGCGTCGGTCCGTCAGTTGCCCAGTCGAGTCGATCGTGAAGGCGGTTAGGCGGTTGGCATAGGACTCGGCGAGGACAAGGGTGTGGTTGTCGGAACTGACCGCCATGCCATTCGGAAAGGCGACATCATCGGCGACGATCCGCGCGACGCCATCCGCCGCAACGGAAGCGAGGATGCCGGCCCGGAACTCGCCGCCCGGGAAATCGAAGCCAATCGTGTTGACGAAGGCCCATCCCCTTCCATCGACGACGATCTCGTTCCAGGGCTTTTGCGATAGCGCCGAGAGATCGGCATGGGCGGCGAAGCTGCCGTCGACGCGGCGGATCGAGAGCTGCGTGCCGGCAAGCAGCGCCATCCGGCCATCCGGCAGAAAGGCGAAGGAGAACGGCATCGCGTCAACCCGTGCGATAATCTCGACCTTGCCCGCGCCATCGATGGCGATGATCTGGCGCTTGACCCAGTCCGACAGATAGAGCCGCCCGTCATGCCAGCGCGGGGATTCGCCGAGGCCCAGTCCATCCACGACCAGCCGCGCCATCTTTGTCTTTGCTGCCGTCATGTTGGCACTCCCTGACATCATGATCCCTACAAAGACGTTCCAGATCGAGTCATTCCGAAGATACCCGTGCCAAGGCCGGTCGCTCCCGTTTCGATCCGTGTCGAAATCGTGTTTCGCGATGATGTGCGTACCTCTGGAATCTTTCGGCGGACTGACGTTAAGTGAGCAGAGGGCCAACCACAGCAACGAGTTGGCCGATCGCCCATGGGAGGATTTCGATGCGACTGCTCATTCTTGGAACCGGCGGCATGGCCGCAGCCCATGCGCGCAATTTCAGCGCCATTGACGGCGTGACCCTTGTCGGCGGCGTCGATGTCGTTCCCGAGCGGCTCGCCGCGTTCCTCGCCGAGCACAAGATCCCGCGCGGCTTTGCCTCGATCGAGGAGGCGCTGGCATGGGGCGAGTTCGACGCGGTCGCCAATGTGACGCCGGACCGCATTCATCATCCCACGACAATGCTTGCAATCGCCGCCGGCAAGCATGTGTTCTGCGAGAAGCCCCTCGCCACCGACGCCGTCAAGGCGATGGAGATGACCGAGGCGATCGAGGCTTCCGGCAAAGTCGGCATGGTGAACTTCACCTATCGCAATTCGCCAGCGCTGCAGAAGGGCCGCCAGATGGTCCTCGACGGGGCTGTCGGCAGCGTCCGCCATGTTGAAGCTTCGCATCTGCAGAGCTGGCTGGTGGGCAAGGCCTGGGGCGACTGGACGAGCGAGAGCAAGTGGCTCTGGCGCCTGTCGAAAAAGCACGGTTCAAACGGTGCGCTCGGCGATATCGGCATCCATATCGTCGATTTCACCTCTTATGGCTCCGGCCTCGATGTCGCACATGTGTTCGGCCGTCTGAAGACCTTCGACAAGGCGCCCGGCAACCGGATTGGCGAGTACGATCTCGATGCCAATGACAGCTTCACGATGAACGTCGATTTCTCGAACGGCGCCATCGGAACGATCCAGGCGACGCGCACTGCCGCCGGCCAGCTCGACCAGCTGCGCCTCAGGGTCTATGGCTCCGCCGGCTCGCTCGAGATCGTCTATGACACCGGCAAGTCGAGCCTTCGGGCCTGTATTGGCGAGGATGTGCATACCGCGACCTGGCGCGACGTCGCCTTCGATCCGGTCGAGACCAATTACCAGCGCTTCGTCGCCGCCGTCCGCGACGGCAAGACGCTGGAGCCCTCGTTCCGGCGCGCTGCCAACATCCAGAAGGTGCTCGACGCGGCGCTTTCCTCCGATGGCAGCCATCAGGACGTGGCGATCGGCTGAGGCGTCTGCAGCGTTCTGACGTACGCCCCTCAGATTGGACGTTCCCGTCGGCACGCGATTGCACTAAGAGAAAGGTCGGCCGCCCCGTGCGGCCGACCGGGCCGTCGCGGCACCTCCCGCGATCACGGCTCGTGTTTCGTCCGGGACCAGGGAGAAGCGACAGAAAATGACGACCGGCGCCATCTATCCGAGCCTCAAGAACCGCACCGTCATCATCACCGGCGGCGGCAGCGGCATCGGCGAATCGATCGTTCGCCATTTCGTCGCCCAGGGCGCGAAGGTCGGCTTCCTCGACATCGACCGCACCGCCTCCGAGGCGCTCGTCGCCGAGCTTTCAGCCGCGGGCGGCACGGTTCAGTTCGAATATTGCGACCTCCGCGACATCGCGGCGCTGCGCCAAGCGATCCAGAATGTGCGCGAGGCTTTCGGCCCGATCACGATCCTCGTCAACAATGCCGCGCATGACCAGCGCCACAAGCTGGAAGACGTGACGCCGGAATATTGGGACGAGCGGATGCAGGTCAATCTGCGCCACCAGTTCTTCGCCGTCCAGGCGGTGGCTCCCGACATGAAGGCGGCCGGCGGCGGCGCGATCATCAATATGGGCTCGGTCACCTGGCTGATCGGCCAGGGCGGCATGCCGGCCTACAGCGCGGCGAAATCGGCTGTGCTCGGCCTGACGCGCAGCCTCGCCCGCGATCTCGGGCCGTTCAACATCCGCGTCTGCTCGGTCGTGCCGGGCTGGATCATGACGCAGCGCCAGATCGATCTCTGGCTGACGCCGGAAGCCGAGGCCGACCTCATGACCAAGCAGTGCCTGAAGCGGAAGCTCTATCCCGAGGATATCGCCAAGCCGGTGCTGTTCTTCGCCTCCGACGAGGCGAGCGGCTGCACCAACCAGGCCTATATCGTCGACGGCGGCTGGGTCTGAGCCAGGCCAAGGCCTGCCGGTCTCGAGGCGGGGTTAAGCCTCCGCCTCGAGCACGAAGCCGGAGGGCAGGAGATCGGCGATGCCGAAGGACTGTCCGCGGCCGGACGGATCGACGCATTCGATGATCGTCGCGGCGTTCGAGAATTCGCGCAGCCGTTGCCTGCAGCCGCCGCAGGGCGTGCAGACGATGCCGCCATCGACCCGGTCGGCCACCACCGTGACATGGGCGATACGGCGGCTCGCGGCACTGCCGTCGGCAGGCGCGCTGGCTGCGATCATGGCGCCGATGGCCGACGTCTCGGCGCACCAGCCCTCGGGAAAAGACGCATTCTCGACATTGGCACCGACGAAGACATGGCCGTCCTCGGTCCGGATCGCAGCGCCGACATGAAAGCGCGAATAGGGGGCATGGGCATTGTCGCGAACGGCTTTGGCGCGGTCGAAGAGTTCGGCGTCCAACGTGTGTTCCTCCGGTCCCACGGCGGCTTTGGGCGGTGCGCCCGCGTGAGCGCTGTAATTGAAGCGCCGGCGAGGCGATGGCGTCAAGCGCTCCGGGCAGATGGCCCTCCGCTGCCCGCGCGATGCACGCGCTGCTGATTTCAAGGGCAGCGGATGAACTTTCCGCTTTTCGTCGGACCCCGATCTTTCTATCACTGGCGGGCGACAGGTCGCCAGCGGGGGCAAGCCATCCATGACGAACACGCCGAACAAGCCGGCCCTGGCGTTGATCGCGCATGATCAGAAGAAGGACGACATGGTGCGGTTCGCCAAGAGCCATGCCAAGCGCCTCGCCGCCTTCAGCCTCTTTGCCACCGGCACGACCGGCAGCCGCATCAATGAGGCGGCGCCGGAGCTTCAGGTGACGCGGCTGAAAAGCGGTCCGCTCGGCGGCGACCAGCAGATCGGCGCGATGATTGCCGAGGGCCGCATCACCGCACTGATTTTCTTCGTCGATCCGCTGACGCCGATGCCGCACGATGTCGACGTCAAGGCGCTGACGCGTCTGGCCGAGCTCTACGACATCCCTATGGCGCTCAACAGCGCCACAGCCGAACTCATCATCACCCATCCAGGCGAAGTGGGCAGCCCCGCATGAGCGCCCCCGAGACCAGCGTCGACCGAGGAAGCATGTCCAAGACCACCAGCGACCGCGATTTCGTGCGCTTTCCGACGCTGATCGGCGATATCGGCGGCACCAATGCCCGCTTCGCGCTTGTTGGCGACGGCGACGGACCTGTGCGCCAGTTCACCAATGCCCAGACGGCCGACTTCGCAACCATCGACGATGCCATCGCCAGCGTCGTGCTGCCAAGCGCGCAGCCGCGATCGGCCGTTCTGGCCGTTGCTGGCCCCGTGCAAGGCGACCGCGTTCCACTCACCAATTGCCATTGGGTGGTCGAGCCGCGCCGGATGATCGAGCGGCTTGGCCTCGACGAGGTGATCCTGCTCAACGATTTCGAGGCGCAGGCGCTGTCGCTGCCCGGCCTCGGGGCGGAGGACCTGCTGGCGATCGGCGGCGGCGAAGCCGTGCCCAATGCAGCGCGGGTCGCGGTCGGGCCGGGCACTGGCCTTGGCGCGGCGGCGCTGATCCATGCGCGCGGCACCTGGTTTCCGGTTCCCGGCGAAGGCGGCCATATTGACCTCGCGCCGGTCACGGAGCGCGATTTCCAGATCTGGCCGCATATCGACGAGCCCTTCGGCAGCGGGCCCTACCGCCGCATTTCCGGCGAGACGCTGCTCTGCGGCGCTGGCCTCGTACGGCTCTACAAGGCCGTCGTCGCCGCCGACGGTGCGAAGGCACGGTTCGACGACCCGGCCGAAGTGACGGCCGCGGCCATGGACGGCTCGGACGGCGCCGCTGAGGAGGCGCTATCGCTGTTCTGCATTCATCTCGGCCGGCTTGCCGGGAATCTCGCCCTCGCCTTCATGGCGCGTGGCGGCGTGTTTCTCGCCGGCGGCATTGCTGCCCGTATCGCGCCGTTCCTCGCGCAAAGCGGCTTCCGTGCCGCCTTCATCGACAAGGCGCCGCATCAGGCGCTCATGGACAAGATGCCGACCTCGGTGGTCATTCATCCGGAGCCGGCGCTGGCCGGGCTCACCGCCTATGCGCGCAATCCCGAGAGCTTCGGCGTTGCCACCGAAGGCCGTCACTGGCGCCGCTGAGACCACGAGCCCGTCCTGTCACGTGCCGCGCGGCTTGGCCCGCGCGGTTGGCGGCGCTGCGAGCGGGTCCTCCGGCCAGGGATGCTTGGGGTAGCGCCCCCGCAGATCAGCGCGAACATCGCGCCATGAACCGCGCCAGAAGGCAGGCAGATCGCCGGTGATCTGGATCGGGCGCCGCGCCGGCGACAGGAGATGCAGCGTCAAGGGTACACCCTCGGCGATGCTGGGATGGCGATCGAGCCCGAACAGTTCCTGCACCCGTATCTCGAGCACCGGGCCACTGGCGCCCGAATAGTTGATCGGCAGGCGCGAGCCGGACGGCGCATCGAAATGGGTCGGCGCCATCCGGTCCAGCGCGGCCTTGCGATCCCAGGGCAGAAGCGCCAAAAGCGCGTCATGGAGCAGCGCCTGGTCGATGGCGTCGAGCCGGCGGCGGCCACCGAGATGCGGTCCGAGCCAATCCTCAAGGCCTGCCAGCAGCGCCGCGTCGGAAACCTCAGGCCAATCGCCGCCCTTGGTGCGATGGACGAAAGCGAGCCGGTCGCGCAGCGCACCGGCCGTGCCGGTTAACGGCAGCGCTGCGATGCCGCGCCGGCGGATCGCGGCGATGAGTGCAGAGGCCGTCGCGGCCTCGGACGGCCTGGCGGCCGCCTGTTCGGCGAGAACCAGCCGACCGAGCCGGCGGCTGCGCCGGGCGCGCACCGAGCCTGTCGCCTCGTCGAACGCGACCGTTTCCTCTTCGATGATCGCGCCCGCAAATTCGGCCTCGATCTCCGCAAGGCTGATCGGTGCCGCCGCAAGAATGCGCGCGTTCTCCGCCGCGCCCTGAAGGCTCGCGACCGCGAGTAAGGGCTCGCGCGACAGCGGATCGGCCGCATCGAGGAGGCCGCCGCGGCCATTGGCCATGACGAAGGCGCCGGGCGCGCCGCGCGCCATGGCGATGCGCTCGGGAAAGGCGAAGCCGACGAGGAGACCGGCCTGCTCGATCGCCGCCGCGTCGATCACCGGATCGGCGACAACAGCGCGGGCAAAGCGGGCGCCGAGCGCCAATGCGTCGCGGCTGCGCTGATCGCGGGCCGAGCGGAGCTGCAAGAGGCGGTCGCGAAGATCGGCGCTCTTGCCGCCGAGGCCGGGCTCGGCCAGCAGCGCGGCGAGCGCCCCGGCAACACCGCCAAGGCCGAGGGCCGCGCCCCTGCGCAGCATATGGCCAAGGCGGGGCGGCATGGCGAGGCGGGCGAGCCCCCGGCCCTCAGGCGTCAGGCGGCGATCGCCATCGACCGCGCCGAGCCGAGCCAGCAGCCCCATCGCCTCGTCATAGGCGGCGCGCGGCGGCGGATCGAGAAAGGCAAGGCGGGCGGGATCGTCGACGCCCCAGGCGAGGAGATCGAGTGCAAAGGGCGAGAGATCCGCATCGAGTATCTCGGGGCTATCAAAGGCGGCAAGCGCCGCCGTCTGCGGCTCGTCCCAGAGCCGATAGCAAACGCCCGGCTCGGTACGGCCGGCGCGGCCGCGCCGCTGGTCGGCCGAGGCGCGCGAGACGCGGCGGGTTTCCAGCCGGGTCAGGCCGGTCGCCGGCTCATAGAGCGGCACGCGCGCCAGCCCGCAATCGACCACGACGCGAACGCCCTCGATGGTGAGCGAAGTCTCGGCGATCGCCGTCGCGAGCACGACCTTGCGCAGGCCTGGCGGCGCCGGACGGATGGCGCGGTCCTGCGCAGCGAAATCGAGCGCGCCATAGAGCGGGGCGAGTTCGACACCCTCCGGCAGCTTTTCGGCGAGCCGCTCGGCCGTGCGCCGAATTTCGGCCTGGCCCGGCAGGAAGACGAGGACGCTGCCCGTCTCCTCGGCAAGGGCCCGGCGCACCACAGCCGCCGTCTCATCCTCGATGCGCCGCGCACCATCGCGGCCGCAATAGCGCGTTTCGACTGGAAACATCCGACCGCGGCTTTCGATCACCGCTGCCTCGCCAAGGAGGCGCGCGACGCGCGCGCCATCGATCGTCGCCGACATGACGAGAAGGCGCAAATCCTCGCGAAGGCCCGCCTGAGCATCAAGCGCGAAGGCGAGGCCGAGATCGCCTTCGAGGCTGCGCTCGTGGAACTCGTCGAAGATGACCGCCGCGACACCCTCCAGCGAAGGATCGTCGACGATCATCCGCGTAAACACGCCCTCGGTCACGACCTCGATGCGCGTTGCCGACGAAACGCGCCGCTCCATGCGGACCCGATAGCCGACCGTGCCGCCCACGGCCTCGCCAAGCGTCGCGGCCATGCGCGCCGCAGCGGCGCGAGCGGCGAGCCGTCGCGGCTCGAGCAGGATGATGCGACCCTCGCCCCGCCAGTCAGCGGCAAGCAGCGCCAGCGGCACGCGCGTCGTCTTGCCGGCGCCGGGCGGCGCGACAAGCACGGCGTTGCTCCCGGCAGCAAGCGCCGCTAACAGTTCTGGGAGAGCGTCTTCAACGGGGAGTGCGGTTACTAGGTCGGCCACGACGGGCGCCAAGACGGCTGGGGCAATAGGGTTGAGAGCAACTGAAGATCCCCTTCACCTCTCCCTGAGGGAGAGGTCGACGGCGAAGCCGGCGGGAGAGGGTTTACGGCCTTTCCGGATACGCCGTATACCCCATCCTAGACGTTCGGTCCGACCTCCCCCTCAGGGGGAGGTAACAAGAGCCCTCGCGACCAGAACACCGACCTCGCTTCCGCTACCCTTCGGCAGCGCCGCCCTACTCCGCCGCTTCGGGCGTACCCTCGGAGTGAGCTTCGTGCACCTTCAGATCATCAAGCCGCGGCATGGCGATAATGTTGTAGCCGGCATCGACGAAATGGATCTCGCCGGTGACACCGGTCGAGAGATCCGACAGGAGATAGAGCGCGGTGCCGCCGATCTCATCGGTCGAAACGGTGCGGCGGAGCGGCGCGTTCTTGCGCTGGAAATTATACATGAGCCGCGCATCGGCGATCCCGGCGCCGGCCAGCGTGCGCACCGGCCCGGCCGAGATCGCGTTGACGCGGATCTCGTCGCCGCCGAAATCGGAGGCGAGATAGCGGACAGAGGATTCGAGGGCTGCCTTGGCGACGCCCATGACGTTGTAGTTCGGCGAAACGCGGGTCGAGCCGCCAAAGGTGAGCGTCAGGATCGAGCCGCCCTTCGGCATCAGAGCAGCCGCGCGCTTCGCGACTTCCGTGAAGGAGAAGCACGAGATCATCATCGTGCGGGTGAAATTCTCCCGCGTCGTATCGGCATAGCGGCCCTTGAGTTCGTTCTTGTCCGAGAAGGCGATGGCATGGACGAGGAAATCGATGCTTCCCCATTCCTGGCGCAGCGTCTCGAACACGCCGTCGACCGAGGCGATGTCCTCGACATCGCAAGGCACGAGCAGCTTGGCGCCGATTGATTCCGCCAGCGGCCGGACGCGGCGCCCGAACGCCTCGCCCTGATAGGTGAAGGCGAGTTCTGCGCCATGGCCGGCCAGCGTCTTCGCGATGCCCCAGGCGATAGAATGGTCGTTGGCGACGCCCATGACGAGGCCGCGCTTGCCGGCCATCAGATTTGTCGTCGTCGTCATGCCAGCTCTCCAGCCAAACCGTTGTTCGCGCCGATCATCCGGCATAGCGCTGGAAGACCAGCGAGGCATTGGTGCCGCCGAAGCCGAAGCTGTTGGAGAGCACGGTGTCGATCTTCGCGTTGTCGATGCGCTCGCGCACGATCGGCATGTCGGCGAAGGCCGGATCGAGTTCCTCGATATGGGCCGACTTGGTGATGAAGCGATTGTTCAACATCAGCAGCGAATAGATGGATTCATGAACGCCGGTCGCGCCCTGCGAATGACCGGTGAGAGACTTGGTCGCCGAGATCGGCGGGCAGTCGTCGCCCGAGCCGAACACGGCGCGGATCGCTTCCATCTCCTTCAGATCGCCGACCGGCGTCGACGTGGCATGCGGGTTGATGTAGTCGACCTTGCCCACATTGGCGATCGCCTGGCGCATGCAGCGCGCCGCGCCCTCGCCCGATGGCGCCACCATGTCGGCGCCGTCGGCGGTGCAGCCATAGCCGACAATCTCGCCATAGATCCGCGCGCCGCGTGCCTTGGCGACTTCGAGTTCCTCGAGCACCAGCACGCCGGCGCCGCCGGAGATCACGAAGCCGTCGCGGTTCACGTCATAGGCGCGCGAAGCGACCGACGGCGTCTCGTTGTAGCGGGAGGACAAGGCGCCCATCGCATCGAAAAGGACGGTCAGCGTCCAGTCGAGCTCCTCGCAGCCGCCGGCGAAAACGCGGTCCTGCTTGCCCCACTGGATCGTCTCATAGGCATTGCCGATGCAATGGTTGGACGTCGCGCAGGCGGAAGAGATCGAATAGTTGACGCCCTTGATCTTGAACCAGGTCGACAGCGTCGCGGAAGGCGAGGAAGACATCGCCTTCGGCACCGCGAGCGGCCCGACCTTCTTGGACGAGCCTGAGGCGAGCGCCTTCTGCGCCGCCTCGACGATCGTGCGGGTCGACGGGCCGCCGGAACCCATGATGATGCCGGTGCGCTCGTTGGAGATCTCGCTCTCCTCGAGCCCCGCATCGCGGATCGCCTGATCCATCGCGACATGGTTCCAAGCCGTGCCGCCACCATGGAAGCGCATCGCGCGGCGATCGACCACTTCGGCCGGATCGAGCGTCGGCGCGCCATAGACATGGCTGCGGAAGCCATGCTCGGCCTGCGAAGATGCGAACGAAATGCCGCTCTTCGCCTCGTGCAGGCTCGCCAGCACTTCCTGCGTGTTGTTGCCGATGGACGAGACAATGCCCATCCCCGTGACGACGACCCGCTTCATGGTCCGCTGTCCTTCATAAATGCGTTTGCCCGGCCCCCGCCCGATGCCGCCGCTCAACCAGCGGCGGGCACCGCATCGCCCTTGAACAGGCCGACGCGCAGGTCCTTCGCACGATAGATGGTCTCGCCATCGGCCTTAAGCCAGCCGTCGGCGATGCCGAGGACCAGTTTAGAGCGGAGGACGCGTTTGAGGTCGACGCCATATTCGACCAGCTTGACGTTCGGCAGCACCATGCCGGAGAACTTGAGCTCGCCGGTCGAGAGGGCCCGGCCACGGCCCGGAGAGCCGGACCAGCCGAGGAAGAACCCGAGCATCTGCCAGAGCGCATCGAGGCCGAGGCAGCCCGGCATCACCGGATCGCCCTTGAAGTGGCAGGCGAAGAACCAGAGGTCCGGCGTCACATCGAGCTCGGCGCGGATGTGGCCCTTGCCATATTCGCCGCCTTCCTCGCTGATCGAGGTGATACGGTCGAACATCAGCATCGGCGGCAGCGGCAGTTGCGCATTGCCTTCGCCAAACAATTCGCCTCGCCCGCAAGCGAGAAGCGACTCATAATCGTAACTCGACGGGCGGTCGGCCATTGCCGTCAGTCTACCTCTTTTCGGCGTATGTCTGGCGAAATTCGCCAGCCTTTGCCATATGCGACATGTTCAGCGCGCCAATCACCCAAGAGCGACCCGCGCCGAACCGAGGCCTTCCTAACATAGGCTCCCCCCAATCGAAAGGGCGTGCCGCGGCGGCTTTTGCAGCCAGGCGCGGGCGTGATCAGCGGTCGGGTCGGTTTGCCGGCGGAGAAGAGCGATGCATGAGAAACGATCCAACGGACGCAAGGGACGATGCCTCGCGCTGACGCTCGCGCTGGCGCTGGCCTCGCTCGGCGGCATCGGGTCAGCGACCGGAGACAGCTTGTTCAAGCAGCCGTCGATCGGCCTCGATCCACCCAAGATCATCCAGCCCGTGCGGCCATCGACGGTGCCGGCGCTCGGCGCCAACCAGTGCCAGCTCGCGGCAGGGACCTGCCCGCTCGGCCGGCTGCAGCGCTCCGGCACGCGCTGCTATTGCGCGACGACGGGGGGCGGCGCGCTGCAGGGAGCGACGCGGACGCGGCCGCAGGGTGCCCGCCCGTCGATGGGGGAGTAGAGGCTAGGCCCTTGGCTCAGCTGCGCTCAGGGAAAAGGGCCAAAAGTCCCGCGCGGCTCGCTTTCGCGACGCCGCGCTCAGTGACGAGGCCGGTCACGAGCCGAGCCGGCGTCACGTCGAAGGCCGGGTTGGCGGCTTTCGTGCCCTTCGGCGCGAGCCGCACCTTGACGATGGTGCAGTCACCGGCGATCCCGGCGATATGGGTGACCTCGTCGCTGGCACGCTCCTCGATCTCGATCTCGCGAACGCCGTCATCGACGCGCCAGTCGATCGTCGAGGAGGGCAGGACGACATAGAACGGCACATGATTGTCATGCGCGGCGAGCGCCTTCAGATAGGTGCCGATCTTGTTGCAGGCATCGCCCGAGGCCGTGACCCGGTCGGCCCCGACGAGGCAGATATCGACGGCGCCATGCTGCATGAGATGGCCGCCGGCATTGTCGGCGATCAGCGTATGCGGCACGCCATGCGCGCCCAATTCCCATGTCGTCAGGCTGGCGCCCTGGTTGCGCGGGCGGGTCTCGTCGACCCAGACATGAACGGGAATGCCCTGATCATGCGCCTGGTAGACGACGCCAAGCGCCGTGCCCCAGTCGACACAGGCGATCCAGCCGGTGTTGCAATGGGTCAGGATATTGACCGGGCCCGAACGGCCCTTGGCTTCCCAGATCTCGCGGATCAGCGCCGCGCCATGCGCGGCCATAGTCGCGTTGGTACTGATGTCCTCGGCATGCAGGCGGTCGGCGGTGGCAAAAGCCGCTGCGGCACGCTCGGCCTCCGGCAGGCCAGCGACGGCGGCACGAACGATGTCGAGCGCCCAGCGCAGATTGACCGCGGTCGGCCGCGCCGCGTTGAGCGCGTCATAGGCGGCGGCGAGATTGGCATCGGAGGCATCGGCGCCGAGCGCCATCGCATAGCCATAGGCGCCGGTGACACCGATCAGCGGCGCGCCGCGCACGACCATGCGCTTGATCGCATCGATCGCCTCGGCGGCGCTTTCCAGCCGCAGGGTCTCGAAGCGATGCGGCAGCAGGGTCTGGTCCACCACGGTGACCGCGGCCTCGTTGCCATGACGCCAGATCGACCGATAGGCGACGCCGTCGACTTTCATCACGAACACTCCAGAGCCGGCATGCCGGGGACAATCAATGGCGGCGGAAAGGGGATGACCCCGTGAGCGTAATCGAGTAGAGGCGGAATCGCGTTTGTTCAACCCCGATCGGGGCGAAGAAGGCCACAGTCGGGCCGGGTGACGCCACCGGGCTCAGACCGCCAAGGACGAGACAGAGATGACCAGCACTGCGATCCGCGCCGTCGTCACCGATATCGAGGGCACGACGTCCTCGATCTCTTTCGTCAAGGACGTGCTGTTCCCCTATGCGCGCCAGCGGCTCGCTGGATATGTCGCCGCCCATTTGGACGAACCCGCCGTCAAGTCCGCCCTCGCCGAGGCCAGGGCGATCGCTGGGGAGCCTACGCTCACGACCGAGGAGACCATCGCGCTCCTGCAGGGCTGGATCGACGCCGACCGCAAGGCGACGCCGCTGAAGACGCTTCAGGGGCTCATCTGGGAGGATGGCTACCGGTCCGCGGCCCTCAAGGGCGACATCTATCCCGACGCAGCCGAGTTCCTCGCCCGGTGGCGCAATGAGGGCCTGTCGCTCTATGTCTACTCATCCGGCTCGGTTCTGGCGCAGCAGCTCATCTTCGGCCACACCGAATTCGGCGACCTCACGGTCCTGTTCTCGGGCTTCTTCGATACGATGGTCGGCGCCAAGACCGACCCGGCCTCCTATACCGCAATCGCCGAAGCGGCCGACCTGCCGCCGTTCCGCATGCTGTTCCTCTCCGACAACACCGCCGAGCTGGACGCGGCCCGGACGGCCGGCATGATCACGATCGCGCTTGATCGCGGCGAGGCGGTGCTGCCCAAAGGGCACGGACATCCGGTTGCCAAGGATTTCAGCGCGATCGACGCGCTCGCCGGCACGCTGAAGGCCTGAGCGGAATGGACAAGGCGCGGCGCCTTGCGACCGGCATCGGCGCGGTCGCGATCCTCCTGTGGTCGTGCCTCGCGCTCGTCACCAGCCTGTCGCGCGGGATTCCGACCTTCGAGGCGCTGGCGATCACCTTCGGCATCGGCGCCGTGACGCTCTTGCTCTGCTTTCTTCCGCGGCAAGGCGTCGGCGGTATCGCCCGCTCGTTCCGGCGCTGGCCGCCGCGGGCCTGGGCGCTCGCGATCGGCGGCATCTTCGTCTACCACGCGCTTTATTTCATCTCGTTCCGCCTCGCTCCGGTCGGGCCGGTCACGATCATCAACTATCTCTGGCCGCTGGCGATCGTCATCCTTGCCGGGGTGCTGCCCGGCGGCGACAGCCGGCTCGGCTGGCCGCAACTCCTGGGCGGCATCATCGGCTTCGGCGCGACGGTGCTCCTGGTCGGCTTCGGCGGGGTCGCCATCAGCGGCGATGCGCTGATCGGCTATGCCTGCGCGCTTGCCTGCGCGCTCACCTGGGGCCTCTATTCGGTGCTGAACAACCGGATCGGCGCCAGCGGAAGCGAGCCGATGATCGGCGTCTGCGCCGCCGTGGCGCTGCTCGGCGCTATCGGCCATATCGCGATCGGCGAAGCCTTCGTCATGCCGGACACGGCGACGGCCATCGCGCTCCTCGTGCTGGGGGTCGGGCCAGTTGGCGCCGCCTTCGCAGCCTGGGACCACGCGACCAAGCAGGGCGACATCGCCATGCTTGGCGCCCTCTCCTATGCGACGCCGCCGCTCTCGATGATCCTGCTCGTCGCCGCGGGCGCCGCCGAGCCGAGCTGGCGCCTTGCGATAGCGACGCTGCTCGTCGTGGCCGGTGCCGTCCTCGCAGCCATGCCGGCCGGCCGAAGCCGGCTTCGTCCGGATCCGAAGCCGGCGCCTTAGCCGAGCGTTTCCTCGAGCACTGTCAGCAGGCGCTTCCAATGGCGCTCCGAGCCCCCGCGGTCATAAACGCTGTGATCGCTCACCGCCCAGCCATGGCTCATGCCGATATAATTCTCGATGACATGATCGATCTCGGCGCGCCGCAGCGCCTCGGCGAGCCGAGCCGACTGCTCGGGCGGGAAGGAATTGTCGACCCCGGCCGACCCGACATAGACGCGGCCGCGGATCGTCCCGACGCGGGTGCAGGGCGCATCCGGCGCATCGCTCGCGAGACCACCGCCATGGAAGGAAAACGCTGCCGCGACCCGGTCCGGATAGGCCGCGGCCGCCACCAGCGCCCGGCCGCCGCCCATGCAATAGCCGAGCGTCGCGATCGGACCTGTGACACCCGCCGCCGTCAGGGCTGCGATGAAGGCGCCGCTGTCGGCCTCGGTCATCGCCTGCGACGTGCCGTGGATCATCGCCATTAGTTTCTGGCGGCTTTCCTCATGGGCGAAGGCATTCGTCGCGAACGGACCATAGGCACCGAAGCGATAGAAGAGATCGGGCACCAGAACGTTGTAGCCGGCCTCCGCCAGCCGCTCGGCCATGGCCGCGAGCGCCGGCCGCGGGCCGAAGGCGTCCATATAGAGGATGATCCCGGCCGTCGATGGGCTCTGCGGCCTGTGAAGCTCCGCCGGGCACGTCCCCTCGGCCGTCTCGATCGCGATCTGCTGCGGCATCGTTCTCGTCTCTCGTCATGAAAGAAGCAGCCGGACGGGCCGCCCGGCTGGAACGTATGGCGTGAGTGGCATGTGTCAATCGCAGGCGTGTTCACGCATCCGTGGGGATCGCTCCCCATCGGTTCAATCGCTCGTCCGGCCGAGCTGGCGCACCAGCACAGCGGCGAGGATGATCGCGCCGGTCATGAGATCCTGCAGGAAGCTTGGAACACCGAGAATCGTGAGACCGTTGGAGACGACGGCGATGATCGCCGCGCCAACCAGCGTGCCCGGAATGCTGGGTTCCCCCTCGCGGAAGGCTGTCATGCCGAGGAAGACCGCCGCATAGGCGGAGAGCAGATAGCCGCCGCCGCCGGTCGGATGCGCGCTGCCGAGCCGGGCCGCGAGCAAGAGGCCCGCGAGCGCCGCGAGGCCCGCCGAGAGCGCGAAGGCAAGGATCATGTCACGGCGGACCGGCAGTCCGACAAGGCGCGCCGCCTCGCGATTGCCGCCGATCGCATAGAGGCGACGTCCGAACTCCGTCGCATCGAGCAGCAGCCAGGCCACGCCCGCCGTCCCGATCAGCCAGAGCGTCGGCACAGGCAGGCCGAACACCGCGCCGCGGCCGAGATTGCGGAAAGCGGGCGGGATGCCGGAGAACAGTGTAGCGCCATCCGAAATCCAGAAGGTCAAGCCGCCGATGATCGTGCCGAAGGCGAGCGTCGCGATGAAGCTCGGCACCGCGAAGCGCGCGACGAGCACGCCCGACACCGCCCCCATTGCCAGCGCGGCGATGATGACGATGGCGAAGACGGCAGCGATGCCGAAGCCGGCGCCAAACAACGCAACCGCTGCTATGCCGGCAAAGGAAACGACGGCCGAGACGGAAAGATCGAACTCGCCGACCACCATCACGAGCGTCGCGCCAACAGCGACAATGGCAAGCAGCGACATCTGCTGCGTGATGTTGACGAGATTGGCGAGCGTGCCGAAGGCGCCGGGCGAGGCCGCGGCAAAGACGGCGATGATCAGCGCCAACGCGAAGAGGGTGCCATAGCGGCGGAGAAGGCTCATGCGGCGGCTTGATCCGGTGGAAGCGGCGTCGGGATTTCGGCATGGCCGAAGGCGGCGGCGACGACAGCCGCCCGCGTCAGCCCGGCGCCGGAGAGATCGGCCACGAGCCGGCCGCCATGCATGACCAAGACGCGGTCGGCAAGCGCCATCAGTTCCTCGAGGTCGCTGGTCGCGGCGAGAATCGCGGTGCCGCCTTCGGCGAGGCGACGAATCTCTGCATGGATTTCCGCCTTGGCGCCGACATCGACGCCGCGGGTCGGCTCGTCGATCAAGGCGAGGCGGATGGGGCGGCCGAGCCAACGGCCGAACAGCAGTTTCTGCTGGTTGCCGCCGGAAAGGGTCAGCGGCGAGCGCTTGACCCCGGCCGCAACGAGGCGAAGCCGTGCGCCGACGCTGGTGGCAAAGCGCTCGATCCGCAGCCGCGAGGGCAAAGGCAGCGCCCGGGCACGGCGGAAATCGGCGAGATGGGCGAGGGCCAGATTGTCGGCGATCGACAGCGCGCCGGCAAAGCCCTCGCGGCGGCGGTCCTCCGGCACGAAGGCGGCGCCGCGCGCGATCCGGCCGGCCGGGCCACCCTTCAGCCTGACTCCGGCAAGGCGGATGGTTCCTGCGACGGGAGTGGCACCCCAAAGCACCTTCAGAAGGGCCGATCGCCCGGCACCAACGAGGCCGTAGAGCCCGACGATCTCGCCGGCGCCGGCCGCAAGCTTCAGCCGACCGCCAGCCGGCCCGAAAGCGATATCGACATCAAGCAGCGGCGGCGTACCCGTCAATGGCTTCGCAGTCGCGGAGCGACTGCTTTCGGAGAGCCGGGCGCCGCCCGACATCAGCCGGACCAGTCCGCCGCGATCGATCGCGCCGATGCGGCCGTGGCCGACCGTCCGCCCGCTTCGGAGGACCGTATAGCTGTCAGAAAGAGCAAGAACTTCGTCGAGCCGATGCGAGATGAAGAGGACCGCCGTTCCGCCGGCGGCGAGCTGGCGGATGACGGCATGAAGCCGCTCCGCCTCGGCCTCGCCGAGGCTGGATGTCGGCTCGTCCATGACGAGAAGGCGGGCATCGACCATCAGCGCGCGCACGATTTCCGCCATCTGGCGCTGGCCGGGCGTCAGCCGCGCGGCCGGGCGATCGACCGGCAGATCGGGTGTGATGCGCTTCGCTACCGCCTCGACGCGGGCGCGCATCGCAGAGCGATCAATGAAGGGTCCGAAACGCGGATGACGGCGGCCGATCCAGGCATTGCCGACCGTATCGAAGGCAGGAACGAGGTTCAGTTCCTGATGAATGAAGCCGAAGCCGAGCGATTCGGCGGCGCGGGGGCCGGCGATCGAAACCGGGGCGCCGTCGACGAGGATTCGTCCGCCATTCGGCTGGTAGAGACCGGACAGGAGCTTGATCAGGGTGGACTTGCCGGCGCCGTTCTCACCGACGAGCGCATGAACCTCGCCGGGCGCGATGCGTAGATCGGCGCCGTCGAGCGCGCGCGTCGCCCCGAAAGAGCGGGCGACGCCGTCGAGAACGAGGAAGGGCAGAGGCCCTTCACCAGGATCGATCACGGAGAGGCCTTGCTCAGGGGCACGTGACGCCGAGCGTCTCGGGCGTGATGAGCTTGGCGGGGGCGAAGAGCTCGGCCTTTTCCGGCTTCTGGCCCGCGAGGATCTTGGTCAGTCCGTCGGCTGCCAAGCCGGCCATCGCGTCGAAATCTTGGCTGACCGTGCCCTTGATATGGCTGCAGGACTTGATCAGCTCGACCGCCTGCGGGTTACCGTCAATGCCGGCGATGATGATCTTCGAGTCTGGCTTGTCAGCCTCGATGGCGAGTTCGGCGCCGATCGCCGGCTCGTCCCAGGCGGCCCAGACCGCGTCGATCTGATCGCCCTGCGCCTTCAGCAGGTCCTCGGTGACCTTGCGGGCATCGTCGATCGGGCCGGGCACGACCATATAATGCTCGGCGACGACCTTGATGCCTGGATTCTTGACCAGCGCCGCATCGAGCGCCAGTTCGCGCTGATGGACGCCCGGATGGGCGGAATAATAGAACTTTGCGATATTGCCCTTGCCGCCGAGCTTGCCGAACAGGAATTCGCTGAGCTTGGCGCCAAGCTCGAAATTATCCGAGGTCACGTTGAGCACGACGCCGGGCGCTGTCGCGCCATCGATGGTGACGACGGGAATGCCGGCAGCGGCGGCGGCGCTGACCTGGTCCTGGATCTGCTTCGGATCGACGCTGACGAGCACGATCGCGCCAACCTTGGCGGCGGTGACGTCCTCGATGCGGCTCGCAAGCTGGCCCATGTCGCCGCGCGTATCGACGACGGTGGCGTTCCAGCCGGCCGCCTTCGCCTTCTCCTCGAACACCTTGATCATCTGGTTGGTCGCAACCGAGCTCTGATAAGGCGTCAGCACCGCGACATCGACCGCACTCGCGGCGGAGGCCGTGGCGGCAAGGCCGGCAAGAGCGAGTGCGAAGATCTTTGCGCGCATGGTTGTTGGTCTCCCCCGTAAAACTGGCGCCCGATTGTTATCGCCTCGGCCGTCGCCAGCGCAAGCGCGACCCGCATGGCCGCGATCAGAGATCGGCGGCAAGTGCCCGCGCCGCCTCGGTCGCCTTGCGATAGGCGGCGAAGCGCCGCGCCGCCCGCTCGGCGCGATCCGGACGGGGCGAGACGATGCGCCCGCCCGCCTCCGGCGCGCTGGTCGCGCCGATCATCGGCGCCAGCATCCGGTAGGCGCCATAGGCGGTAACGAGGCGGCTTTCAGGGGGAACCTCGACATCCGCGCCGATCACATCGGCGACGAGCTGCGCCACCACGCCAGAGCCGGCAACCCCGCCGGCGAGAACGATGGCGCGCGGGCGAACCGGCAGCGCGTCGAGATTGTCGCGGATGGCGAAGGCGAGGCCCTCGAGCACGGCATAAGCGAGCGCTTCAGACGTTTGCCCGGCATCGAGGCCGAGAAAGGCGCCGCGCACGCTGCGGTCGCTGAAGGGGGCTCTCTCGCCGATCAGATAGGGCAGGAACAGGACGGATGGCGGCTCCGCGTCATAGGTCGCGGCGGCGGCATAGAGTTCCGGCACGGCGCGGCCGGAGATCGCTGCGAACCAGTCGAGCGCGAGACCGGCGGCGAGGAAGGGTGCGATGACGACGACATCGCGGCCGATGGGGCCCGCCAGCGTATAGGAGGCGCGCGGCGGCGCGGCCACCTCGAGCGGCATCGCGGCGGCGATCCAGCCCGTGGTGCCGAGATAGGCATGCGGCCGGTCATGGGCCTCGCTCGCCGTGCCCCAGGCGGTGGCGCCGCCATCGCCGGAGCCGACATGAACCGGAACGCCCGCCGGCAGCCCGAGCGCCGCTGCCGGCTCGGGCAGCAGCGGCCCGGCCAGCGCGTCAGCATCGAGGATATCGGGCAGCAGCGCCGGGGCGAGGCCGATCGCGCCGAGGATGGTCGCATCCCAGAGGCGATCGGCGAGGTTCATCAGCCCGGTCGTTGTTGCTGTCGCCGGATCGACGACGGCGCGGCCGGTCATCTGGAAGATCACCGCGTCCTTGGCGCCAAACAGGATGCGCGCGGTCGATGCCATCGCCAAGGGATCATGCTCGTGCAGCCAGTCCAGGCGATAAAGGCAGAGCGCCGGATCGGCGGCGTTGCCGATTCGCGCCGCGAAATCCTGCGGCAGATCGGCGCCGACGGCTTCGACACGCGCAGCATCGACGCGGGCATCGCTGTAAAGGATCGCCGGCCTCAGCGCGGCGCCGTCGCTGCCGAGCAGCAGGACGTTCTGCATCGAGCCCGTGAGCGTGATCGCGTCCACCCCGCCCTCGATGCCGAGCGCACGCACCGCGGCAATCGTCGCCTGCCACCAGTCCTCGGCCGCCTGCTCGGCGAAGCCCGGCTCAGGCACGCTGGTCGAGAGCTTTTGATCGGCGGCGGCGACCACGTGGCCGGTACCATCGAACAGCGCCGCCTTCACCGAGGAGGTGCCGATATCGAGGATGAGAACCCGTTCCACTGCCATGACGTGCTGATCTCCCGGCCGATTGCGGCGCCAATCTAGCGACGCCGCGCGGCCGGGCCAACCCGCCGGCCTTCAGGCAGCGAACGCGGCATGCGGCAGCACGAAGGGAACGCCATCCGCGGTGTGCCCGACCGGCAGCGCAACGCCGAACACGGTCCGCAGCAAGGGTTCGGTCAAGACCTCGGCCGGCGGCCCCTCGGCAACGAGACGACCGCGGTCGATCACCGTGATCTCGTCGGCATGTCGGGCGGCGAGATTCATGTCGTGCAGCACGGCGACGACACCGCCGCCGGCTGCGGCGAAATCACGGGCGGCGGCGAGCGTCATAAGCTGGTGACGGAGATCGAGGCTGGCGGTCGGCTCGTCGAGAAACAGAAAAGACGGCCGCCCGTCCGGGCAGGGGTTCGGCAGCTGGCAGAGGACGCGGGCGAGATGGACGCGCTGCTGTTCGCCGCCCGAGAGCTCCTGATAAAGACGGCCGCCGAAGCCGGCGAGATCGACCCGCGCCAGCGCCGCGACGACGCGGGCATCGACAGAAGGCCCGGCGCGGCGGTCGAGCGCCCCGAGGCGGACGACCTCATGCACGGTGAACGGGAAGGCGAGCGTCGCGGCCTGCGGCAGCACCGCCCGGCGGGCCGCAAGCGCGCCCGGCCGCAGCCGCACAATGTCGGCACCCTCAAGGGTCACGCGGCCGGCGGCAGGACGGATCTCGCCGGTGAGCGCCCTCAGGAGGGTCGACTTGCCGGCGCCGTTAGGGCCGATGATCGCCATGACGCGGCCCGGATGGATCGCAAGGCTGATGCCGCTGAGAAGCGGGACGCGGCCGGCGCGGACGACGAGGTTTTCGGCGCGGATCATCGGACAACCCTCAGAGATCGACGATGCCGCGACGACGCAGCAGGATCGAGACGAAGAAGGGGGCGCCGATCAGCGCCGTGACGATGCCGATCGGGAGTTCGGCCGGCGCGACGACGATGCGGCAGATAATATCGGCACCGACGAGCAGGCTGGCGCCGAGCAGGGCCGCCGCTGGAAGCAGCGTCCGATGCTCAGGGCCGATGGCAAGGCGCAGCAGATGCGGCACCACGATGCCGACAAAGCCGATCACGCCGGTGAAGGCGACGGAAACGCCGACCATCACCGCGACGGCGAAGACGATCAGCGCCTTGAGCCGCTCCACATCGACACCGAGATGGCGCGCCTCGGCCTCGCCGAGCACCAGTGCATCGAGCCCGCGCGCGATGAAGGGCGCGAGCGCGAGGACGGCCAGGATCGGCGGCGCCGCGAGGGCAAGCTTCAGCCAGGTGGCGCCGGAGAGACTGCCCATGGTCCAGAAGGTCAGCTCGCGCAACTGCGCGTCGTCGGCTCGGTAGACGAGGAACGAGGTGACCGCGCCGGCAAAGGCGCCGAGCGCTATGCCGGCGAGCAGCATGGTCGCGACCGAGGTGCGCCCGCGCCGCGTCGCGATTGCGTAGAGAATGAGGGTCGTCGCGAAGCCGCCGCAAAAGGCCGCGATCGGCAGCGCACCAACCGCGACGGCGACGGCGAGCGGGGCGAGCAGGCCGCCGCCGACGACGATGACGAGAACCGCGCCGAGCGCCGCCCCGGCCGAAACGCCGACGAGCCCGGGATCGGCGAGCGGATTGCGGAACAGCCCCTGCAGCATGGCGCCGGCAACGGCGAGTGCCGCACCGACCAGGGCGCCGAGCAGCAGGCGCGGCAGACGGATATCGACCACGACGATCCGCTCCGTCAGCTCCGCCGCCGGCCGGCCGGCTGCCCAGTCGGCCAGGATCGCGATTGCGCGGCCGACGGGCAGACCATAAGGACCGAGCACCAGCGCGAGGACGAGCACCAGCGCCAGCAGCAGCGCAAGGACAAGGATCGCCAGCCGCGCACGGCCCCGACGGTCGCCGGCGGGCTCCATGGTGAGGGCGAGAGCCATCAACGCGCGGCCGGCAGGGGAAGCGCCGGATAGAACGCGGCGGCCAGATCGCGTGCGGCATCAGGCATGCGCGGGCCAAAGCCGAGGAGATAGAGCCCGTCCATGACGGTGAGCGCCTTGTCGGCCGCCGCCGGCGTCGCGGCAAGCGCTGGCACGGCGAAGACGGCATCAGGCGCCATCGCCTCGGCACCCGGCCGCGTCATCATCACGATGTCATCGGGCCGCGCCGCCGCCATCGCCTCGGCCGAGGCCGGCTTGTAGCCCTCGACGGAGGCGAAGGGATTGATGCCGCCGGCGGCGGTGATCATGGCGTCGGCGGCGGTATGGGCGCCGGCGGCGAGCGGACGGTCGCCGGCAAGGCTCATGAGGAAGACGGCGCGCTTGCGCTCCCCTTCCGGAATGCCATCGATGGCCGCGGCAAGCGCTGTCGCCTTCGCTGCGACACGCTCAGAAAGGATGTGCGCCTTGTCATCCTCGCCAAGGACCGCGCCGATCAGCGCGATCTTTTCGGCGATTCCCTTGGCGCTGTGCGGCTCCGGCAGGATGACGATCGGCACGGAAGCGGCCTCAAGCAGATCCATCGTCTCCTTCGGACCGGCGCCCTCGACAGCGAGGATCAGGTCCGGCTTCAGCCCAAGGACGCTCTCGGCGGCGAGCGCGCGCATGTAGCCGATATCGGGTTTCTGCAGCGCTTCCTTAGGCCAGAGACTGGTGGAATCGCGCGCCACCACGCGGCCCTCGGCGCCGAGGGCATAGAGGATCTCCGTCGAGGCACCGCCAATCGACACGATGCGCTCGGCGCTGCCGACGACGACCGTGCGGCCGCGCGCATCAGTGATGGTCCGATCCGCTGCAACCGATTGCTGAATCGCGAATACCGTGATCAGCAGCGCCGCCGCAAAGCCGAGGGCGAAGCGGGCCTGACGGCCATGCAGAAGCGGAAGCAGGGAAACGGTCGGGTGAGGACGCGGTATTGAGAACGAAGCACGCATCGGGGGCCTCCGGTCACGGACAGACGGTCAAGAGTTACTTGTTGAGGATGAGCTTGCCGACGCGGGTCAGCCGCAGTCGATAGTCGTCGGCGCCATGGCGGATGATGATCTCGCGGGCGCCCTGCAGCAGGCTCTCGCTGGAAACGATCCGTGGCGGCGCGCGACCCGCCTCGCCGTCTCCGTTCAGTCTCTCCGGCTCCTGCATCGATCACTCCATCCCTCGGCCGCGCAAGCACGGCAGTCTTGAGGACTTCTAAACTTGCGAACCATTCGCAACTAATTACTTGACTGCCATAATCACCTTTTCTATGGATCGCAACGACCAATTTCGAATCCGCCGCCGACCGAGAGGTTTGGCCGGCGATCCTGCCCAGCCCGCCAGTTCGCCCGGCCCCGCGCCGCTTGCGATAGCCAGCCAGGCGCTTCCGTATCCGTCTTGGGGGCTCCGATGAGCATCGCGCGACTGAATGCCTGCCTGTTGGCCGGCTCGACCTTCCTCGCCGTCATGGCCGTATCCACCAGCGTCATGGCCCAGCAGGCCACGACTCAGGCCGCGACCACCGATGATGGCGCCGTCCAGCTGGACGCAGTCGTCATCGAGGGCGGGACCGGCACAGGCTCTGCCACCGGCGACCAGACTCCCGCCGTCACCGCCAAGGCCGGCACGGCGCTCGTGACCACCACGACGCAGCAGGAACTGACCAATCGGATGATCGAGTCGTGGCAGGCCTTCGGCCAGCGCGCGGAACCCGGCGTGAGCTTCTCGACACAGAGCAATTCGATCAATGTGCGCGGCCTTGGAGAGAACAACGTCCTGACGACGATCGACGGCATCCGCCTGCCCTGGCTCGGCTCCGGCGATGCACGCGGCGTGACCGGCGGCCTGTCGACCTTCGATTTCAACGCGCTGACCGCAATCGACATCGTGCGTGGCGCGGACTCGAGCATCGGCGGCTCGGGCGCCATGGGCGGCCTCGTCGCGCTGACGACGCTGTCGGCCGATGACATCATCGCCGCCGGACGCAACTGGGGCTTTCTGACCAAGAACCTCTATGCGAGCGCCAACAACTCGTTCACCACGAGCAATGCCACGGCGGCCCGTTTTGGCGACACATCCGTGCTGGTCCAAGGTTCCTATACAACGGGGCACGAAACCGAGACCAACGGCGATACCGGCGGCTATGGCACCGCGCGAACCGAGGCCAACCCGGAGGATTTCGACCAGTACAGCCTGCTCGGCAAGCTGGCGCAGCGCTTCGATGGCGGCCACAGCCTGACGCTGACCGGCGAGATGTTCCAGGGCTCGTCGACCACCGACGCCATGACGAGCCAGTCGCTCACCGGCAATTACCGCCCCGGCAACTACACGACCGGCGAAACCGCCCAGCGCCAGCGCTTCTCGCTGACCTATGACTATCTGGCGCCGGAGCCGGGCGGCTTTGCCGACAAGGCGCAGGCGATCCTCTATTGGCAGAATCTGGAACAGAGCAACACGGTCGACGCCTACAGATCGACCAGCGTCATCGGCCCCTATCAGCGTGACAACTCGAACCAGATCCAGGAATACGGCCTCAACGGCTTTGCCGAGAAGGCGCTGACACCGGGCGGATTCGAAAACCGCTTCACCGTCGGCGGCGAATTCTACATGACCGATACCAGCCAGTCGTCGACGGGCAAGGACAACTGCCCTCCCAACGCCACGACGTCGCCCTGCTCGATGCTGCACACCAATCAGGCCGACATGCCCGACGCCCAGGGCACGAGTTTCGGCCTCTATGGCCGCGACGACATCGCGCTCGGCCGTAACTTCTTCCTGACGCCCGGCATGCGTTTCGACTGGTACCAGCAGGTGCCTCAGGAGACCGCCGCCTACGGCGCCAACAAGATCTATGGTGGCCTGCCGGAGACCTCATCGGGTTCGAAGTTCTCGCCGAGCCTTCTCGGCACCTGGAAGGCGACGGACACGCTGTCCTTCTATGCCCAGTGGGCGCAGGCCTATACGGCGCCGACCCCCGGCCAGCTCTATCTCACCTATGGCGGCCCTGGCGCCTATCTCTCGATCGGCAACCCCGATCTCGAGGCACAGTCCGGCACCGGCTATGAAATCGGCACCAAGTTCGGCGACGACCAGCTCGGCGGCGGCATCTCGGCCTTCACGAATTTCTACAAGAACTTCATCGACAGCAAGCAGCTGACGGCAGCCGAGGCCGCGGCGCGCGGCTACGACCTTTCCCAGTACCCGCTGGGTGTCAGCCAATATGTGAACCTCGAAAGCGTCAACATCTACGGCATCGAGGCGCGCGGCGCGTGGAAGTTCGCGCCGAACTGGAAGCTCTCGGGCTCGATGGCCTGGATGGTGGGACAGGATCTCGCCAACAGCACCTATCTCGACAGCGTACCGCCGCTGAAGGGGGTTATCGGCATCGGCTATGCCGATATCGAATGGGGCACCGACCTCCTCTTGACCGCGGCCGCCATGAACGCCCAGACCTCGGCGAACTTCCAGGCCCCGGCCTATGCGGTCGTCGATTGGACCGCCTGGTGGCAGCCGGCCAAGCTCCCTGGCCTGCGCGTTCAGGCCGGCGTCTTCAACCTGTTCGACGAGACCTATTTCAACAATCTCAACATCCCGACCTCGGTCACGGCCGCGAGCAGCAATCTCAACTACTATTCCGAGCCCGGCCGCAACTATCAGGTCAATCTCACCTACCAGTTCTGATCGGCTCACCGAAAAGCGCCGGCGGGGGGTGTGGTGACTCCAGCCGGCGCGAGGAGGGAGTGCTCTTCGGGGCCTCCCTCCTCACCTTCTCCCCAATCGTCGCGCAGTCTCCGGCCGACGCTTCATCGACACCACGACGCACCCCATCGGCACGTAACCAAGGATCCGCCATGTTCATCGCCATGAACCGCTTCAAGGTCATCAAGGGCTCGGAAGGAGCCTTCGAGGAGGTCTGGCGCAGCCGCGACCGTCATCTCGACGAGCTCGAAGGCTTTGTGGACTTTCACCTCCTGAAGGGTCCCGAAGCCGAGGACCACACCCTCTACGCCTCGCATACCGTCTGGCAGACGCGCGATCATTTCCTCGCCTGGACGAAGTCCGAGCAGTTCCGCAAGGCTCATCAGGGCGCCGGCGACCGCAAGCCGATGTTCCTGGGCCACCCCGTCTTCGAGGGTTTCGAGGCCGTCATCAGCGCCTGATCCAGCCTTGATGCGACAAAAGGGCAGTTTGCCGCGCTTGCCGGGCTCGCGGCGTGAACGATATCCTGACAAGATGCTTAACTGACGATAAGTGTCGCATATCATTTTGGAGAGAGTCGCGCTTCGTTCCGGGGCGCGGCTGTTCCGCTGGAATCGCTGCCATGGCCACCACCACGACACCCTCTCCCGCCGCCGCCCCACGCCCGCCGCACTACAAATGGGTTGCGCTCAGCAACACGACCCTCGGCATGCTTGCCGCCGCGATCAACGGCTCGATCCTCCTGATCAGCCTGCCGGCTATCTTCCGCGGGATCGGCCTCAAGCCGCTGGAGCCGGGGAACGTCAACATCCTGCTCTGGTCGATCATGGGCTACATGGTTGCGACCTCGGTGCTGGTCGTCACCTTCGGCCGGCTCGGCGACAGCCTCGGCCGCGCCCGTGTCTACAATCTCGGCTTCCTGATTTTCACGATCGCGGCGGTTGCGCTCAGCCTGATGCCGGACAACGGCGCTTTCGCCGCCTGGTATCTCATCGTCGTGCGCATTCTGCAGGGTGTCGGCGGCGCCATGCTGATGGCGAATTCGACCGCAATCCTCACCGACGCCTTCCCGGCCGAGCAGCGGGGCCTTGCCCTCGGCATCAACACGATCGCGGCCATCGGCGGCTCGTTCATCGGCCTCCTGATCGGAGGATTGCTGGCCGACATCGACTGGCGGCTGGTGTTCTGGATCAACGTGCCGTTCGGCGTCGTCGGCACCGCCTGGGCCTATTGGAAGCTGAAGGACCGCGGCACGCCGCGCCATCGCCCGATCGACTGGGCCGGCAACCTGACTTTCGGCATCGGCCTCATTCTCATCCTCATCGGCATCACCGAGGGCATCCAGCCCTATGGCAGCCACGCGATGGCCTGGACCAGCCCGGAAGTCATGACGCTGATCGGCGCCGGCCTCGTGCTTCTCATCGCCTTCGTGATCGTGGAGAGCCGCGTCGCGTTCCCGATGTTCGATCTGGCGCTGTTCCGCATCCGACCCTTCACCGCCGGCAATCTCGCGAGCCTCTTCGCCGCTATCGGCCGTGGCGGACTGCAGTTCATGCTCATCATCTGGCTGCAGGGAATCTGGCTGCCGCTGCATGGCTATTCCTTTGAGGAGACGCCGCTCTGGGCCGGTATCTTCATGCTGCCGCTGACGCTCGGCTTCCTCGTCGCAACGCCGGTCTCCGGCTGGCTCTCCGATCATCATGGCGCCCGGCCCTATGCCGTCGGCGGCATGCTGATCGGCGCCGCGAGCTTCGCCGCGCTGATGGAACTGCCGCCTGATTTTCCCTATCCGCTGTTCGCGTTTCTTCTGTTCCTCAACGGCCTCGGCTCCGGCCTCTTCATCGCGCCAAATTCGACGGCGATCATGAATTCCGTGCCGCCGGCCGAGCGCGGCCAGGCGGCCGGTATGCGGGCGACGACGCTGAATGCCGGGCAGGTGCTGTCGATCGGCATCTTCTTCAGCCTGATGATCGTCGGGCTGACCGAACAGCTGCCGGCCTCGATGGAAGCCGCGCTGATCGCGCAGCAGGTGCCCGAAGCCATAGCGCACCATGTCGCGTCGGCACCGGCCGTGGCGAGCCTCTTCGCGGCCTTCCTCGGCTATAATCCGATGGGCGAGTTGCTGCCGCCCGGCCTCGTCGCGAGCCTGCCGAACGCGGCCGAGATCACTGGCAAGACCTTCTTCCCGCATCTCCTCGCGGCACCGTTCATGCACGGCCTCGTCTTCGCCTTCTCCTTCTCGATGATCCTGAACCTGCTCGCAGCAGTCGCGTCGTGGCTCGCCGGCGGCAAATATGTCCACGAGCATGCCGTGCCGCTGCATGTCGCGGGACATGTGCCGCGCCCCGATGGACCGGAGCGGCTGCCTGCTGCGGAGTAGGCGCCGCGCTTGCGTGATCCGCTCGCATGACATATCTTAAGACATGTCTTACGATATGGATTCTGCTTTGACCGACCCTCTCTCCGCCCAAGCCATCGAGCCGCACGCCATCCGCCGTGTGCGCCACGAAACGCGCCGCCGCAGCTTGACCGTTGCGAGCGTGACGGCGCTGACCCCGCGCATGAAGCGGATCGTCCTCGCCGGCGACCTCGAGGGCTTCGTCAGCCTTGGCGCCGACGATCACATCAAGCTCTTCTTCACCGACGCCAGCGGCGCCGGCGCGATGCGTGATTTCACACCGCGCGCCTTCGACGCCGCGGGTGGCACGATCACCATCGATTTCGCACTGCACGAGGCCGGTCCGGCGACAAGCTGGGCTGCGGCAGCCGTGCCCGGCGCACGCCTGGAGATCGGCGGGCCGCGCGGCTCGGCCGTCGTACCGGATGATTTCGACTGGTATTGGCTGATCGGCGACGAGACCGCGCTGCCGGCGATCGGCCGCTGGGTCGAGGGGCTGCGGACGGGCGTATCGGTTCTGACTGCCATCGCTGTTCAGGACAGCAGCGAACGGCAGCACTTTGGCACGCAGGCCGATTGGACGGCGCTATGGGCCGAGCGGGCACGCGATGGGGCCGACGATGCAGCGAACCTGCAGCGGCTCCTCGATTCACAGCCGTTGCCCGCCGGCGACGGCTTCGTCTTCATCGCCGCCGAATCCACGGTCGCCCGCGCGCTGCGCGCCCGCCTTACCGAGCGCGGCCATCCGAAAGCCTATATCAAGGCGGCCGGCTACTGGAAGCGTGGCGAAGCCGACGCGCATGAGCGGATCGAAGACTGAGCCGCGTCAGATCGCCGGAAAAGGCGACTTGGCCCGCATCGCCACCGGCTCGACTTCGTCGAGTTCGAGCGAACGGACCATGTCGGCGGTGAGCGCCTTGTATTTCAGGAAATGCGGCGTCGTCAGGTGAGCCTCATACGCCGCCCGATCGGCGTAAATCTCAAGGATTCGGATGCGCGTCGGATCCGTCTTCGACGAAACGGCCTGGAGCGCGAGCACGCCCGCCTCATTCGTCACCGACGCCTCGATTTCCTCGGCGAGCAGAGCCTTGTAACGCGCAAGATCGTCTTGGCCGATCACGAGATCGGCAATCCGCACGACGGGACTGCCGATCTTCGCGCGCTCTGCCATAGCGTCCTCGGTCAAGGAGCAGCCATCGGCTTGCCGGCCGCTTGAAGGAGGCGAAGCGAGTTCACGTCAACCCTTGAGCCAGGTGCCGTAGTCGGCGACCAGCAGATGGGTCGGGGCGACGTCTTCCTCGATCGCGGCGAAGCGGCCAATCGGCTCGGCGAAGACATTGTCGGTCAGATCGTCATTGACGGTCGAGACTTCGCCGATCAGGACGTCGGCGCCCTCACCCCAGAAGGCGTGCCAGACGCCGGGCAGCAGCGTGACGCTTTCGCCCGGATCAAGCTTCAGGATGCCGCCAGCCGGCAGTGTGCGGATGACGCCATCGGTGGGAACGTGCACCTCGGCGTTGCGATCGATATTGCCCTCGGCGTCGGGCATGAACAGTTCGAGCGTCAGCGTGCCGCCGCCGCGATTGATGATGTCCTCTGCCTTCAGATTGTGCCGGTGCATCGGCGACATCTGGTCCTGGCGCGAGATCATGATCTTCTCGGCATAGAGCATGCCGCGGCCGGTCGCGAGATCGGCCTGGTTGCCGTTGCGCACCGTGAACAGGAACAGGCCGAGCTCGTCGAACTTTTCCTTGCCGTAATCGGTGATGTCCCAACCGAGGCGCGCGTCAATGATGCCCTTGGCCTTCGCCTGGTTCGCCTTGAACTCCTCGGGCGTCCAGTAGGCGAAGGGCGGAAGCACGAATCCGAACGAACGGATGAACTCGTCCGCTTCCTGCATGATCTCGTTGACACGCGAGCGCTTCATTCGATTGTCTCCTCCGCGACACCCCGGCCCTCGTCGCCGGCGGCGCGACTTAAGCGCAAAGGCGCCGCGAGGTGAAGGCCGAATCCGTCAAGCGGGGAAGATTCGCCACCGCTCAGGCCGGAATGCAACGAGACCGCCGATCGGCCTTTCGGCATCGATCTCGACATCGATTTCGGCGCGAAGCTGGCGCGGCCCGACCTGCAGTTCCAGTCGCCGACGGGCGCCATGGCGGCGCTCGGCGATAATGCGGCCACGGATCGCGGGAGCTTCGTCGGTCACGAGAGTGACGTCATGCGGGCGGAAGCCGAGCGTTGCCGGGCGCGTGCCGACCTCGCCGAAGGAAAGCCCTGTGGGCTCGCCGTCGAGCAGAATGGCGCCATCGGCGATTTCGACCGGAAGCAGCGAGGATTCGCCGATGAACGAGAACACGAACGGGCTTGCCGGTCGGTCATAGATGTCATCGGCCGAGCCGACCTGCTCGATGCGGCCCTTGGACATGACGACGATTCGGTCGGCAAGTTCCAGCGCCTCTTCCTGGTCGTGGGTGACGAAGAAGGTGGTATGGCCGGTGCGGTCGTGGATTTCGCGGAGCCAGCGGCGAAGGTCGCGCCGCACCTGCGCGTCGAGCGCGCCGAACGGCTCGTCGAGCAGCAGCAGACGCGGCTCGATGGCGAGCGCCCGGGCGAGCGCCACGCGCTGACGCTGGCCGCCGGAGAGCTGCGCCGGGTAGCGCTTGGCGAGCCCTGGCAATTGCACGAGGTCGAGCAGATGCAGCACGCGACGGCGGATTTCGTCCGCCGGCGGCCGGTCCCGGCGCGGACGAACCGTCAGGCCGAAGGCGATGTTGTCGAACACCGTCATGTGCCTGAACAGCGCGTAATGCTGGAACACGAAGCCGATATTGCGGTCCTGCACCGGCAGGCCGAGCGCATCTTCGCCGCCAAACAGCACGCGGCCGGACGAGGGTGCTTCGAGGCCAGCGAGAATCCTCAGCAGCGTCGTCTTGCCCGAGCCGGACGGCCCGAGCAGCGCGACGAGTTCGCCCGCGCGGACATCCAGCGAGACGCCGTGCAGGGCCGGCGAATCGCCGAAATCCTTGGCGACGTTCTCGATGGTGACGTCGACCGGCGCACCGAGCGCGATCGACTTTTCCGGCTCAATCTCTGTCATCGCGTTCATGGATATCACCTCAGTGGCGGCGCGTGGCGGCGATCTCTTCGGCATAGCGCCACTCCAGGACCGTCTTGATGATGAGCGTCGCAAGCGCGAGCAGAGCCAGCAGAGAGGCGACACCGAACGCCGCCTGGTAGCTGTATTCGTTGTAGAGGATCTCGACCTGCAGCGGCATGGTGTTGGTCTTGCCGCGGATATGGCCCGAGACGACCGAAACGGCGCCGAACTCGCCCATGGCGCGCGCATTGCAGAGCAGGACGCCATAGAGCAGCGCCCATTTGACGTTGGGCAGCGTCACGCGGAAGAAGACGCGCCAGCCGCTGGCACCGAGCGACAGCGCCGCCTCCTCGTCCTGCGTGCCCTGCGCCTGCATGATCGGGATCAGCTCGCGGGCGATGAACGGGAAGGTGACGAAGATCGTCGCCAGCACGATACCCGGAACGGCGAAGATGATCTGAATGCCATGGCTCCGCAGGAACTCGCCGAGATAGCCATGCGCGCCGAACATCAGCACATAGATGAGGCCCGAGGTCACCGGCGAGACGGAGAAGGGTAGATCGATCAGCGTGATCAGGAAGCTCTTGCCCTTGAACTCGTATTTGGCGATGGCCCAGGACGCGGCGAGGCCGAAGACGAGATTGGCCGGCACGGAGATGGCAGCGACGATCACCGTCAGGCGGATGGCGGCGAGCGTGTCGCGCTCGCTGACCGCCTTCATGAAGACGCCGAGGCCGGAGCGAAAGGCTTCGTAGAAGACGCTGACGAGCGGCAGCACGAGGAAGATGCCGAGAAAGGCGAGCGCAACGAGCGTCAGCAGGATCCGGACGATCGGGCGTTCAGTGGCGGCCGGAACAAAGCGGCCGGGCGCTGCGGCGGTGATGTCAGCCATGCGACAGCCTCCGCCGGCTCCAGGCCTGCAGCAAATTGATGGCGAAGAGCAGCACGAAGGACAGCGCCAGCATGATGCTCGCCACAGCCGTTGCCGCCGCGTAGTTGAATTCGGTCAGGCGGATGACAATCAGCAGAGGCGCGATCTCCGAGACATAGGGGATGTTGCCGGCGATGAAGATCACCGAGCCGTATTCGCCGACGGCGCGCGCGAAGGCGAGCGCGAACCCCGTGAGCAGCGCCGGAACGAGGGTCGGCAACACGACGCGGCGGATCGTAACGAAGCGGCGGGCGCCGAGTGTCGCGGCCATCTCCTCAACCTCGCGATCCATGTCCTCAAGGACCGGCTGCACCGTGCGCACCACGAAAGGCAGTCCGATAAAGACCAGCGCGATGAAGACGCCGACCGGCGTATAGGCGATCTTCAGCCCGAGCCCGGCGGCATACTGCCCGATCCAGCCATTCGGCGCGTAAATCGCCGTCAGCGAGATGCCGGCGACGGCCGTCGGCAGCGCGAAGGGCAGGTCGACCACGGCATCGACGATCTTTCGCCCTGGAAAATCATAACGCACCAGCACCCAGGCCACGACGAGGCCGAACACCGTGTTGACCACCGCCGCAACCGCCGAGGCGCCGAACGAGAGGCGGAGCGCCGCCAGAGTGCGAGGATCGCTGGCGATTGCAAAGAAAGCGGGCCAGCCGAGGCCGGCCGTGCGCAGCACAAGCCCGCCGAGCGGGATCAGCACGACGAGCGAGAGATAAGCCAAGGTGAAACCGAGCGCCAACCCGAAGCCCGGGATGACACTCGGCTTGCGCCAGGCGGATGCGGCCGATGCGGTCATGAGGCTGTTCGGTTCGTCCTATTGGCCGGGTTTGTAGATCTGGTCGAACACGCCGCCATCCGCGAAATGCGCCGACTGCACCTTGGACCAGCCGCCGAACTGCGGATCGTCGATCGTCACCAGCGTCAGCGGCGCGAAGCGCTTCAGATCCGCTGGATCGACCACCTCGGGCTTGGCCGGGCGATAATAATTCTTGGCGATGATCTTCTGGGCGGCGTCGCTATAGAGATAGTCGAGATAGGCCTCGGCGACCTTGGTCGTGCCCTTGGCGTCGGTGTTGCCCTTGACCAGCGCCACCGGCGGCTCGGCCTTGATCGAGAGCGAGGGCGTCACGATCTCGAACTGATCCGGGCCAAGCTCGTTGATCGCAAGGAACGCCTCGTTCTCCCAGGCGAGCAGAACGTCGCCAATTCCGCGCTGGGCGAAAGTCGTCGTTGCGCCGCGGGCGCCCGAATCGAGCACCGGCACATTCTTGTAGAGCTTGCCGACAAATTCGCGCGTCTTGGCCTCGTCGCCGCCGAACTTCTGATGGGCATAGGCCCAGGCAGCCAGATAGTTCCAGCGCGCACCGCCCGAGGTCTTCGGGTTCGGCGTGATCACCTCGATGCCGTCCTTGACCAGATCGTCCCAGTCCTTGACGCCCTTGGGATTGCCCTTGCGAACGAGGAACACAATGGTTGAGGTGTAGGGTGTCGCGTTGTCGGGCAGCTTGCTCGCCCAATCGGCCGGTATCCTGCCGCTCTTCGCAACGATTGCGTCGATGTCGGCCGCAAGCGCCAGCGTGACAACATCGGCATCAAGGCCGTCGATCACGGCGCGCGCCTGGGCGCCGGAGCCGCCATGCGACTGCTCGATCGTCACCGTCTCGCCGGTCTTCTCTTTCCAGTAAGCAGCGAAGGCCTCGTCATAGGCCTTGTAGAGTTCGCGCGTCGGATCGTAGCTGACATTCAGCAGCGACACGTCGGCGAAGGCCGGCGACAGACCGCCCGGCAGGGTCGCGCCAACGCCGAGCATCGCTGCTGCAAGGCTTGCGGCCACGGCCAACCGCCGCGCGCGCTTGATCAAGACTGTCCGGAACGGCACCATCGAAAGGCTCCCTCAATCGAAGATGTTCTATCTCGACATAGGAAGTCGACAATTTCAAACCACGGGGCGGCCAACTGAGCCGGCCTCACTAGAATATCATTCCTGGAATTCAACATCCGGAGAAATCGTGTCGGAACCGGCGCGGCCTTGTCGCTCGTCTTCGCCCACCAGAGCGTCGGCAAGGGTCGTCGCGTCGAATAGGACCAGTTGGGCCGCATAGGGCGCCGCAAACATGCGGCGGACGCCGCAGCTCGCCTCATCCGGGCAATCGGCGCAGGGCTGATAGGCGGTGCGCGAGATACAGGAAAGCGGCGCGATCGGACCGTCGATGGCGCGCAGGACCTGTCCGATGGTGATCTCGGTCGGCAGCTTGATCAGGGCATAGCCGCCGGCCCGGCCGCGCCGGCTCGCGATCATTCCGCGATGCTTCAGATCAAGCAGGATATGCTCGAGGAACTTGCGCGGAACGCCGGCTTCGCGCGCGATGTCGTCGATCTGGATCGTTTCGCCCTTCGGCTGGCGCGCCAAATGGATCAGCGCCTTGAACGCGTATTTGGCCTTTTGGGAGATCATGCGTCGTCCGGCGGAGAAAGGGCTAGAGGGCTTCGTGTCACTCGTCTTAGCCGATAGCGTGCGGCTTGGAAACGCGCCGCCTTGAAGGGCGCGATCCGGTAACGCGCATCGGCCGCAGCGCCAACGGCTTTCTGCTGCGGGGGAAATCGGCTACAGCCCCATCATCATGAAACTGCTCGTCACCGGCGCGGCCGGGTTCATCGGATATCATGTCACGTCAGCGCTGCTCGCCCGCGGCGACACGGTGATCGGCGTCGACAATCTCAACGCCTATTATGACCCCGCCTTGAAACGGGCGCGGCTCGACCGGCTCGCGTCCGGCCATGGCTTCCGCTTCGTCGAAGCCAGCGTCTCCGATATGGGTGCCATGGAGCGCCTGGCAACGACCCATGCCGATATCGACGTGATCGTGCACCTCGCGGCTCAGGCCGGCGTCGGCTATTCGCTCGAGAACCCGCTCGCCTATACCGATGCCAACGTCACCGGTCAGGTCGTGATGTTCGAGGCGGCGCGCCGGCTGCCGAAGCTCAGCCATGTCGTCTATGCCTCGTCGTCATCGGTCTATGGCCTCAACGAGGACGTGCCGTTTCGCGAGACCGACCGGGTCGATCGGCCAAGTTCGCTCTACGCCGCGACCAAGCGCGCGGGTGAACTGATCGCCCACACCTATGCCCATCTGCATGGCATCGCCTCGACAGGGCTGCGCTTCTTCACCGTCTACGGTCCGTTCGGACGACCGGACATGGCGCCTTGGCTGTTCACCAGCGCCATCCTCGAGGGAAGGCCGATTACGCTCTACAATGGCGGCGCGATGAAGCGCGACTTCACCTATATCGACGACATCGTGCAGGGCACGCTCGGCGCCATCGATCTTCGCCCATCATCGGTGGAAGCGCGGCTGTTCAATCTCGGCAACAACTGCCCGGTGCCCCTTGACGCGTTCATCGCGGCGATCGAGACGGCGACGGGGCGGAAAGCCGAGATCCTGCTCGGCCCGGCTCGCCTCACGGATGTTGTCGAGACCTTCGCCGACATCGCCGCGAGCGCTGCCGCCTTCGGCTATCAGCCGACGACCGACATCGAGACCGGCATGGCCCGCTTCGTCGACTGGTATCGCGGCTATAACGGCATCCCGGCCTGAACGGTTGACGGCGCCCGGCCGTCGCCCGATCATCGCCCCAACATCATGATGACCGGCCGTCAGCCGGCACGAAACCCTGGGGGAAACACATGCTGCGCGGCATCGATCCGATCATCGGACCGGACCTTCTGTTCACGCTTCGCGCGATGGGCCATGGCGACGAAATCACCGTGGTCGACGCCAATTTTCCGGCGCTCGCCATGGCAAAGCGGCTGATTCGTCTCGACGGGCATGACGCCGTGCGCGTCACGGATGCCATTCTTTCGCTGATGCCGCTCGACCGCTTCGCGCCGGACGAGACCGCGATCCGCATGGAAGTGGTCGGCGATCCCGAAGCCGAGCCGGCCGTCTGCACGCTGTTCCAGAACGTGATCGACCACCGCGACCCCGGCTACCGGCTGGCGAAGCTCGAGCGATTCGCCTTTTATGAGCGCGCCAAGCAGAGCTTCGCGATCGTCGCCACCGGCGAACGGCGGCTCTACGGCAATGTCATCCTGAAGAAGGGCGTGATCGACCCCTGAGGTCAGCCCTTGGCTTCGGCCAGCGTAGCCGCCACCAGCGCGTTGGCATGGCCATGGCCCATGCCATGCTCGGTCTTGAGCATCGCGACGAGGTCCATGTGCTTCGCCGGAAGGCGCTGGCGCACCAGCGCCTGCCATTCGGCGATGGGCCGGCCGTATTTCTTTTCGATCGAGGGGAAATAGGATGCGGGACCCTTGATGGGTTCATCGGCCATGGAAGCGCGTCCTCCAGCTTGCAGGCGATGCTGCGACCATCAGACCTTCGGCCGCGATCCACAAGGGCGCCAGGCGAGAGCCGTCCCGACGGCGGCCCTTCGCCTGCTCAGTTCGCCGGAGCGGGATTGGGCAGCGTGATCGCGGTGCAGGTCATCGCCATGCCGCGCAGGCGCTCATTGTCGGCCGCCGGCAGCGTGCCCTTCATCATCGGCTGCAGCAGGCCGGCCTCGTCGAGATCGTCGAAGACGCAGCGGCAATAGGCATGGCAGCCGACATCGTCGCCGCGTTGCGCGATGCAGCGGTCGGCGCAATCGGCCCGCGCGCCTTCGACGGCGGCATTCGGCATCAGCACCGCAGCGACGACAAAGAAGAAGCCGTAGAGGATCGGCTGATGGATCAGGTAGACGGCAAGGCTGTGCCGACCGCCGAACGCCAGCAACCGCGCCAGCCTGTTCTGCGGCTGCCAGCGGGCGAGGCGCGTGTCGAGGCCGGTCGCAACCACGAATTTCGCAGCCGCGACGCCGGCCAGCACCACTCCCGTCCAGGGAAACACCGGCACATAATCGAACGAGGTCTGCGCCACCGGCGCAAGGCCGACCCACCAGAACCACGGCTGAGCGAAGACTTCGCTGCTGACGAAGTTCGGCAGCGCGATCACCAGCGCGGCGACCAGCGCCGTCGCGCTCGGCGGCAGGCGGAGGAAGGGCAGCGCGATGACGCTGGCGAGGGCGATCTGGTGCAGGATGCCGAAATAGACCCAGCCCTGCGGCATGACGAAATAGGTTGCCAGCGACACCAGCGCCGCGCCGGCCAGGATGATGCCGAGGCGGCGGAGATAGGGCACGAGGTGGAACCCGCTCCGCGTCGCCAGTACCAGGCTGACACCGGCGAGGAACAGGAAACTGCCGGCGATCAGATGGGCATAGAGCCGCCAGGGCAGCGAACCGCTCGGATCGAAACGGACAAGGCGGAGATAGGCGACGTCCCAGGCGCCGTGATAGGTCATCATGGCGACCAGAGCGAGGCCGCGCCAGAGATCGATCAGGGCAATGCGCCGCGGCAACACTGCCTCATTCATGTGCATGCTTCGCCAATTGGCAGTTCCCAAGCCACTCTGGCGCCCATATTCTTGTCCCGTCGATCAAGATCAGCCCGGACCATTCCATGCCTGCCATTCCCATCATCGATCTTGCCGATCCTCGCGGCCAGCAAGCCATCGCCGCTTCTATCGGCCAGACCTGCCGCGAGACCGGCTTCTTCCTGGTGACAGGGCATGGCGCCGACACCAAGGCGGTTGAAGCGGGCTGGCGGGCTGCGCGCGCCTTTTTCGACCGGCCGCTCGACGAAAAGCTATCGGCGGCGATGCCTTATCCCGGCTATCCCTATGGCTACAGCCCCGTCAAGGGCGAGACGCTGGCCGCCTCGCTCGGCACAGCGAAGCCGGCCGATCTCAAGGAGACCTTCTCCTTCGGCCCCTCGGCCTTCCGCCGGCTCGATCACAAGCCGGCCGACGATGCGGAAGCCTTCGTCTTTTCCGCCAATCCCTGGCCGTTCGAGGGCGATGCCTTCCGCCGCGCGGTGATGGACTATTACCGCGCGATGTCCGAGCTGTCGGGCCGGATCATGCGACTTTTCGCGCTCGCCCTCGATCTCGACGAGGGCTATTTCGATCGCTTCATCGACAAGGAAGCCAGCGCGCTGCGTCTCCTCAACTATCCCGAAGTCGATGAGCCGCCGGCCGAAGGCCAGCTCCGCGCCGGCGCGCATTCCGACTATGGCTCGCTGACGATCCTCCGCCAGGAGGATTCGCCCGGCGGCCTCGAGGTGATGGGCCTGGACGGGGCCTGGATCAAGGTGCCGGCCATCGAGGGCAGCTTTGTCATCAATATCGGCGATCTGATGCAGCGCTGGACGAACGACCGCTGGAAGTCGACACTGCACCGTGTCGCCGTCCCGCCGCCCTCTCCGGGGCGACCGACGCGGCGGCAGTCGATCGCCTTCTTCCACCAGCCGAATTGGGACGCTTCGATCGCCTGTATCGAAACTTGCCTCGCCCCAGGCGAGCATCCGCAATATCCGCCGATCGGCTCGGGGGACTATCTTGCCGCCAAATTCCGTTCGACCGTCGTGAAGACATGAGCCGCACCCGGAAGCCGCAGCAAAGCGCCGCGCACGTCTTGGCGCAATTGTTGCGTCAGCCTGTGTCGTCCGGCGATGATCGCCGCTGCCCAACAGAGTTCGCCTGACCGATGTCAATCCTCGCCGCGCTTCGCCACGTCACCAGCTACAGCTACGACAAGCCGGTCGCGCTCGGACCACAGGTCATCCGCCTGCGTCCGGCACCGCATTGCCGCACCAAGGTGCCGAGCTATTCGCTCACGGTGAAGCCGGACAACCATTTCGTGAACTGGCAGCAGGACCCGCACGGCAACTGGCAGGCCCGCTTCGTCTTTCCGGAAAAGACGACCGAGTTCTCGATCGCCATCGACCTCGTCGCCGAGCTCGAGGTCTACAATCCGTTCGATTTCTTCGTCGAGCCTTATGCTGAGAGTTTTCCCTTCACCTATGAGGCGGAACTCGCGGAGGAGCTTGCGGCCTATCTGAGGCCGGAGCCGTCCGGGCCGTTGCTCGAGGCCTTCGTTGCCAGCATTCCCCGCGACGAAATGCAGATCGTCGACTTCCTGGTCGCGCTGAACCAGCGTCTGCAGGGCGATATCCGTTATCTCATCCGCATGGAGCCGGGCGTGCAGACGCCGGAAGAGACGCTGGGCAACGCCTCCGGCTCATGCCGCGATTCCGGGTGGCTTCTGGTGCAGACGCTCCGCCATCTGGGGCTCGCGGCGCGCTTCGTGTCGGGCTATCTGATCCAGCTCAAGCCGGATGTCGCCGCGCTCGATGGCCCCTCCGGGACCGAGGTCGATTTCACCGATCTTCATGCCTGGGCCGAGGTCTATATCCCCGGCGCCGGCTGGGTCGGCATGGACCCGACCTCCGGCCTTTTCACCGGCGAGGGTCATCTGCCGCTTTCGGCAACGCCGCATTATCGCTCGGCGGCGCCGATCAGCGGCTCGTTCGTCGCCGATCCCGGCACGAATACCGAATTCGGCTTCGAGATGCGGATCGATCGCATCGCCGAGCAGCCACGCGTGACGCTGCCCTTCTCCGACGAGAGCTGGGCTGCGCTCGACGCGCTCGGCCACCAGGTCGACGCCGATCTCAAGGCGAACGACGTGCGCCTTACCATGGGCGGGGAGCCTACCTTCGTTTCAATCGACGACTACCAGGCCGCCGAATGGAACACAGCCGCGGTCGGCCCGACCAAGCGCCAGCGCGCGGATGACCTGATCCGCCGCCTGCGCGAGCGCTTTGCACCGGGCGGCTTCCTGCATTACGGCCAGGGCAAGTGGTATCCCGGCGAAAGCCTGCCGCGCTGGACCTTCGCGCTCTACTGGCGCAAGGACGGCAAGCCGATCTGGCAGGATGCGAGCCTGATCGCGACCGAAAGCCGGCCGGAGCGCTCGGCTGCCGAGGATGCGAAGCTGCTGCTCGAGAATCTCTCGGAGCGGCTCGGCATTCCCCCGAGTTTCGTCATCCCGGCCTATGAGGATCCGGCGCACTGGATCCTCAAGGAAGCCGAGCTGCCGGAAAACGTGACCACGGCGGACTCGAAGCTCGACGACGCCGAGGCGCGCAGCCGCATCGCCCGCGTGTTCGAGCGCGGCCTTTCGAATCCTTCCGGCTATGTCTTGCCGGTGCAGCGCTGGCAATCGCAGGCACGGCCACGGCGGCGCTGGGCATCGGAGCGCTGGCCGCTCAGGCGCGGACGCATCTTTCTCGTGCCCGGCGACAGCCCGGTCGGCTTCCGCCTGCCGCTATCCTCGCTGCCTTATGTTGCGGCCTCATCTTATCCATTCATCATCCAGGCCGATCCCGGATCGATCAATGTCCCCCTGCCCGATCCCGAGGAGATCGCAGCGCAGCTTTCCCAGCCCGGCCGCGAGCGCGATCCGGAGCGCGCCGAGCAGATTGAGCAGTATTTCACCGGCACCGGCGCCGTGCGCACCGCGATCAGCATCGAGCCGCGCGATGGCCGGCTCTGCGTGTTCATGCCGCCGACCGAGCGGCTCGAGGATTATCTGGAGCTGATCGCCTCGATCGAAGCGACGGCGCGCGATCTGAAGCTGCCGGTGCATGTCGAGGGCTATCCGCCGCCGATCGATCCGCGCCTCAACGTGATCAAGGTAACGCCCGACCCGGGCGTGATCGAGGTCAACATCCATCCCGCGGCCGACTGGACGCAATGCGTCGCCATCACGCGCGATGTCTATGAGGATGCCCGCCAGGCGCGGCTCGGCACCGAAAAGTTCATGACCGACGGCCGCCATACCGGAACCGGCGGCGGCAATCACGTCGTCGTTGGCGGCGCCCATCCGGCCGACAGCCCGTTCCTGCGCCGGCCCGACCTCCTCAAGAGCCTCGTCACCTATTGGCAGCGCCATCCCTCGCTGTCCTACATGTTCTCGGGCATGTTCATCGGGCCGACAAGCCAGGCGCCGCGCATCGACGAGGCCCGCAACGACTCGCTCTATGAGCTTGAAATCGCCATGTCGAAGGTGTCGCCGCCCGGCTGGGGCGCGCCACCGCCGCCCTGGCTGGTCGACCGGCTGTTCCGCAACCTGCTCGTCGATGTCACCGGCAACACGCATCGCGCCGAGATCTGCATCGACAAGCTCTATTCGCCCGATGGCCCGACCGGTCGGCTCGGCCTCGTCGAGTTCCGTTCGTTCGAGATGCCGCCGGACTACCGGATGAGCCTTGCGCAGCAATTGCTGCTACGGGCGCTGATCTCGTGGTTCTGGAAACAGCCGCAGCAAGGCTCGCTGGTGCGCTGGGGAACCCAGCTGCATGACCGTTTCATGCTGCCGCATTTCGTCTGGGCTGATTTCCTCGACGTTCTCGGAGATCTCGGCACGGCCGGCTATCCCTTCGATCCGGCCTGGTTCGAGGCGCAGCGTGAATTCCGCTTCCCCTTCTCCGGCGTCGTCGAGCAGCAGGGCGTCCGGATCGAGCTGCGCCAGGCGCTGGAGCCCTGGCATGTTCTCGGCGAAGAGGGCGCGATCGGCGGAACGGTGCGCTATGTCGACAGTTCGGTCGAGCGGCTGCAGGTCAAGGCCGACGGCCTCGATCCGCGCCGGCACATCATCGCCTGCAACGGCCGTCGCCTGCCGATGACCTCGGCCGGAACCGCCGGCTCGTTCGTCGCCGGCGTGCGCTTCAAAGCCTGGCAGCCGGCGTCGGGGCTGCATCCGACGATCCCGGTGCATGCGCCGCTGGTATTCGACCTCGTCGACAGCTGGTCGGGCCGTTCGCTCGGCGGCTGCGTCTACCACGTCGCGCATCCCGGCGGGCGCAACTACGAAACCTTCCCGATCAACTCTTACGAAGCCGAGGCGCGCCGCCTCGCCCGCTTCGAAGCGATCGGCCATACCGGCGGCGCGTTCATGCCTCCGGTGGAGCCTGTTCCGACCGAATTCCCCATGACGCTCGATCTCCGCCGCCCGGCGGGACTCTGAGGCGGAGATGCCGCGCCGGGAAACCACACGGAAGAACCGCGCCGTCGCCGAACGCGCGCAGCGCCTCATTCGGCACTACAAGCCGATGCCCGGCGTCGCCGACGAGCTGGTTGGCCGTGATGGGCGCATCCGGCCGCATTGGCAGCGCTTCGTCGATACGATGGCCGAGCTTGGCAATCGCGAGGTGGCGCACCGTTTCTCGCTGGCCGATCGGCACCTTGCCGAATCCGGCGTGGTGCTGCGCGTCTATGGCGCGGAGAACGGCGATGAACGGCCATGGCCGCTGGCCCATGTCCCCTTCCTGATCGAGGCCGAGGAGTGGAAGCATCTCGAGGCCGGGCTCATCCAGCGAGCCAAACTTCTCGATGCGGTGCTCGCTGATACCTATGGTGAAGGAAAGCTCGCTGCCGATGGCGCGCTTCCGGCCGCGATCCTTGCCGGAAGCCCCGAATTTCTCCGGCCGCTGGTCGGATCGCAGCCGGTCGGGGGCCATCATCTGCGCCTTTATGCCGTTGATGTCGGCCGCGGGCCGGACGGCGACTGGTGGGTGATTTCCGACCGCACCCAGGCGCCCTCCGGCGCCGGCTATGCGCTCGAAAACCGTATTGCGCTGTCGCAGGCGCTGCCCGACGTCTATCGCTCGTTCAAGGTCGAGCGGCTCGCCGGCTTCTTCCAGGAGTTCCGCGCCGGCCTCAATGCGCTCAACCGGCATGAGGAGACCCGCGTCGCGCTGCTGACGCCGGGCCCGCTTAACGAAACCTATTTCGAACACGCCTATCTCGCGCGCTATCTCGGCTTCGTGCTGGTCGAGGGCGAGGATCTGACCGTGCGCGACGACACGGTCTATATGCGCACGATCTCCGGGCTGAAGCGCGCCGACGTGCTGCTGCGCCGCCTTGATTCCGATTTCTCCGATCCGCTCGAGCTCAATCCGGCCTCGCGGCTCGGCGTGCCGGGCCTTGCCGGCGCGGTCCGCCATCGCAATGTCGCCATCGCCAACGCGCTCGGCTCAGGCGTTGCCGAGGCGCGGGCGATGATGGGCTTCCTCCCCGGACTTGCCGCCCGCATTCTCGGCGAGAAGCTGATCCTGCCGAATGTCGCGACCTGGTGGTGCGGCCAGACGCTGGAGCGCGACCATGTCGTCGAGGCCTTCGACAAGCTGGTGATCGCCCCGGCGCTCGGGGCGACCCTTCCCGGCATCCTCGCGCGCGGGCCCGTGCTCGGCGGCAACCTCTCGGCCGCGGAGAAAACCCAGCTGATCGACGCCATCGGCCGGCGCGGCCAGGACTATGTCGGACAGGAAGCGGTGACGCTCTCGACGACGCCGGTCTGGCGCGGCGAGGGCGACGAGGCCCGGCTGGAGCCGCGGCCGTCGATCCTGCGCCTTTATGTCGCGCGCACAGCCGATGGCTGGAAGGTGATGCCCGGCGGCTTCTGCCGCATCTCCGATCGCGCCGACGCGCGCGCGGTGACGCTGCAGCAGGGCGGCGCCTCGGCCGATGTCTGGGTGCTGTCCGACCGGCCGGTTGCCGAGACGACGCTGCTCGCCTCGCCGGACAAAGTCGCGCTGCGCCGGGCGACATCCACGCTGCCAAGCCGGGCGGCGGAAAATCTCTTCTGGCTCGGCCGCTATGTCGAGCGCACAGAGCAGGCATTGAGGCTGGTGCGCGCCATCGCCGGGCGGCTGGTCGACGCCGAGGGCAATGGCGGCGCTGTCGCGCAGCTCGTCGAGGCCCTGATCGCGGCCGGGGCCGGCGGCTCGCTGCATGGGCCGGTTCAGCCGGCACGGCTGGCGCTCGCGGCCCTCACCGACCGCAAGACCTTCAACACCGTGCCGCGCCTCGCCGAAGCCTCGCGCCGCGCCGCCTCGGTGATCCGCGACCGGTTGTCGCCCGATGCGTGGCGCGCCGTGGCCGATCTCGAAATCCTGCTCAACCGGCCACTCGCGGCCCATACCGGCAGCGACCTGCATGAGCGGGCAAGCGAAGCGCTCCGCATTGTCGCCGCCTTTTCCGGCCTCGCGCAGGAAAACATGGTGCGCCACAATGGCTGGCGCTTCCTCGAAATCGGCCGCCGCATCGATCGCGGCCTGGGGATCGCCCGCGCAACACGCCATTGCGGTTTCGGCAATGCTGCGGCCGAGCTCGATGCCTTGCTCGAAATCGCCGACAGCCAGATCACCTATCGCATCCGCTATGTCATGCAGGCGGCGCGCGTGCCGGCCGTCGATCTCGTCCTGCTCGACGGCGGCAATCCGCGCTCGCTCGCCTTCCAGGCCGATCGCATCCGCCAGTCGCTGGCCAATCTGCCCGGCCACGCCCCCGCCGGCATCCTTGCACCGGCCGACCGCCTCGCCTCGCGGCTTGCCTCCGAGCTTGAGACGGCCGATGCCGCCGCCCTCGATACCGACACGATTGTCGGTTACGAGCAGAGCCTGATGCGCATCTCCGACGAGATCGCGCTGGCCTATTTCACCCATAGGCGGCCCGTGCAGCCGTTCGAGGGCGGGGACTGACACGTGCTCTACGACATCCGCCAGGTGACCGACTATCGTTACGCCTCGCCCGTGCCTTTCGCGCGCCAGGTGCTGCGGCTGCTCCCGGTCGAGCGTCCGGGACAGCGCGTCATCGCCGCCGACCTCACGATTCGCCCGGCGCCGACCGAGCGTACCGACAGCCTCGACTTCTTTGGCAACCGCATCACCACGGTCGCCTTTGCCTTTCCGCACAGCGAGTTGCGGCTGGAGACGCGCGCGCGCGTCCTCGTCGAGAAACCGGCCGCGGACGCCACGCAGAAGACGCCAGCCTTCGAGCAGATCCGCCGCAGCGCCGTCGCCGAAACCGATCTCGGGCCGAAATCGCCGGTGCATTTCCTGTTTCCGAGCCGGCTGATCGCCATGGACGAGACGATCGCTGCCTATGTCCAGAAGAGCTTCCCGGCGGGACGGCCGATCCTCGAGGGCGCGTTTGAATTGACGAAGCGGATCAAGGCCGACTTCAAATATGATCCGGAGGCGACGGACGTCACGACGCTGCCGGCAGACGCCTTCGCCAAGCGCGCCGGCGTCTGCCAGGACTTCGCGCATGTGATGATCGCGGGTCTGCGCACGATCGGCCTGCCGGCGGCCTATGTCAGCGGGTTCCTGCGCACCGAGCCGCCGCCCGGCCAGCCGCGCCTCGAAGGCGCCGACGCAACCCATGCCTGGGTGGCGGTGTGGTGCGGTCGCGAGGCGGGCTGGGTCGGCCTCGATCCGACCAACGGCGTCGCCGCGGCCGAGGACCATGTCGTGCTCGCCATCGGGCGCGACTATTCGGACGCTGCGCCGGCCGACGGCATCATCATCATCTCGGGCGACCACTCGATCGACGTCGCCGTCGATGTCATTCCGGTCGGCCCGTGAGCGCGGCTCTTCGTCCCTGCCGGGTGCGGCGTGGCGACAGGCTGGTATTTCGCGCCCGCACACGGTATCAGGACGGCAGCAATTGCTTCGCTATCCGGCCTGCCGGACTGGTTCGATGGCAGCGCCCGCGGCAGAGCGCCGCTCCGATGCTGCCGCCGGCGCCAGCCCACCAGCCCGCGAAAACATAGGACCACTGACCGTCATGTCATCCACGTTCGACATCGTTGCCGATGTGATCTCCGAGACGAGCGAAATCCCGCGCGAGAAGATCACGCCGGAAATGCACGCAATCGACGACCTCGGCATCGACAGCCTCGATTTCCTCGACATCGTCTTTGCGCTCGACAAGAAATTCGGCATCAAGATCCCGCTCGAGCAGTGGACGCAGGAAGTGAATGCCGGCAAGGCTTCGGTCGAGGAGTACTTCCTGCTGAAGAACCTCTGCGCGCATATCGACGAGCTGATCGCCAAGAAGAACGCCTGACGGCGACATGCGTCTCGAATATTTCCAGATGATCGACCGCGTCGTCGCGTTTGACGGCGCCGCCGGCACATTGCACGCCCGGGCTTTTGTCCCCGAGACGAGCCCCGTCTTCGAGGGCCATTTCCCGGGCTATCCGATCATGCCCGGGGTGCTGCTGATCGAGACGATGGCTCAGGCCTCGGGATTTCTGATCCTTGGTCTCAACGGGCTGTCGCGCATGCCGTTCTTCATGGGCGTCAAGAAGGCGAAGTTCCGCAAGTTCGTCCAGCCCGGCGCCGTGCTCGATGTCTATGCGACCCTCGTTCATGAGGGATCGGGCTTCACCGTGACGGAAGCCCGGATCGAGCAGGATGGCCCGGTCTGCGATGCGGAGCTGACGCTCAGGATCATGGACTTCCCGGCGCCTGAACTCCGCGGCGACATCGTCAAGCGCGCCGAGGCGATCGGCCTTGCTTATCTGCCCGGCCCCGACAGCAGCGCGGAAACCCCATGAGCGCACCGAACGACGTCCTCGTTACCGGCATCGGCCTCGTCTCCTCGCTCGGCGAGGGGCTCGACGCGCATTGGCAGGTCATGGCCAAGGACGGCACGCGGCCTCATCCGGCCGAGACCGAGAAGTTTAAGCCGTTCCCGGTACTCCCGATGGTGCCGCTCGAACTCGACAAGCAGATCCCGCGCCGCGCCGACATCCGCCAGATGGAAACGTGGCAGCGGCTCGGCACCTATGCGGCTGGTCTTGCACTCGACGATGCCGGCCTGACGGGCGACACCGAGCGTCTTACACGGATGGACATGGTCGTTGCCGCCGGTGGCGGCGAACGCGATCTCGATGTGGACGGCCAGATTCTCGCCGGGCTCGAGACTGCAGCGGATCCCGCCTCCTATCTCAACGAGCATCTGTCGAACGATCTCCGTCCGACGCTGTTCCTCGCCCAGCTGTCCAACCTTCTCGCCGGCAATATCTCGATCGTCCACAAGGTGACCGGCTCGTCTCGCACCTTCATGGGCGAGGAGATAGCGGGCATCAGCGCGGTCGAAGTTGCCGCGCGGCGCATCCGCGCCGGCCAGGGCGACCTCTTCATCGTCGGCGCCGCCTATAATGCCGAGCGCAAGGACATGCTGCTCTCGCTCGCCATGGGACGCACGCTCTGGCAGGGCGAACCGCGCTCAGTCTGGGAGCGCGGGGCAACGGCTGAAGGCGGCATGATCACCGGCTCGGCCGGTGCCTTCCTAGTGCTTGAATCGCGCGCCCATGCCGAGGCACGCGGCAAGTCGGCTTATGCCAAGCTTTCCGGCGTGCTTTCGGGCCGCAGCCGCCGCCGGCCAGGTGAAGCCGCCGCCGTCGCGCGGGCGCAGTTCGAGCAGCTCTCCGCAGAGTTCGGCGCGGCACCGCCCGGGGTTCTCTCCGGCGCGAATGGCATTGCCGCAACGACGGCGGAAGAACGCGCCCTTTGGGAAGAACTTGCCGCAATTGGACGGGTCGGCGGCATCCGCGCGACGCAGACGCTGATCGGTAATGCGATCGAGGCAGCCTTTCCTGTGCAGGTTGCGCTTGCGGCTCTGGCGATCGCGCGTCGCGGTTTCTATCTACCCACAGATGGCAGCGGTATTGAGCAGCCGGCAGAGACGCCGGCGCAGATTCTTGCCACCAGCTGGGGCTTCTGGCGCGGCGAGGGCATGGCTCTCGTCGAAGCGGCGGAATAGCGAAAGGATTTCTCCGATGGCGTCGGGCAAGACTCGCGATCACCTGGGACGGCCAGTGGTGGCCGTGACTGGAATGGGCGTCGTTTCCTCGCTTGGTCAGGGTATCGACGACAACTGGGCGGCGCTGACCACCGGCAAGTCGGGCATCCACCGCATCACCCGCTTTCCGACAGAGCACATGCGCACGACCATCGCCGGAACGGTCGATTTCCTGTTCCCGGACGAAGTGCGCTCGCCGGTCCTCTCCGAACGCCTCGCACATCTCGCCGCCAGCGAGGCCGTCGAGCAATCCGGCATCGGCAAGCCCGGCGATTTCCCTGGCATGCTGTTCATGGCCGTGCCGCCGGTCGAGATCGAATGGCCGGCGCGGCGCGACTTCTTCGCCGGTACCGATCCGGCCGAGGGCGATGCCTATGACCGGATGATCCAGCATGTCCTGTCGCTGAACGATCCGGATACCTATGAATTCGCGCTCTATGGCTGCGTCGCCGATCGCACCGCCGATCATTTCGGCACGCGCGGCGCGCCGATCTCGCTGTCGACGGCCTGTGCCTCGGGTGCCTCGGCGATCCAGCTCGGCGTCGAGGCGATCCGGCGCGGCGATACCGATGCCGCCCTCGTCGTCGGAACAGACGGCTCGGTCCGCATCGAGGGACTGGTGCGCTTCTCGCTGCTTTCGGCGCTATCGACCCACAATGACGAGCCCGAGCGCGCCTCGCGTCCCTTCTCTAGGGATCGCGACGGCTTCGTGATGGCCGAAGGCGCCGGCGCACTGGTGCTTGAGGATTATGACGCAGCCCGCGCACGCGGCGCCAAGATCCTCGGCGTCATCAGGGGCATCGCCGAGAAGGCCGACGATTTCCATCGGACCCGCTCGAAGCCGGACGGCTCGCCCGTCATCGCCGCGATCCAGCAGGCGCTTGATGATGGCGGCGTCTCCACCGGTGATGTCAACTACATCAACGCTCATGGAACCGGCACGCCCGAAAACGATAAGATGGAGGGGATGTCGCTCGAAGCGGTATTCGGCGACGCGCTGAAGGGCATCCCGATCTCGTCCAACAAGTCGATGATCGGCCATACGCTGACCGCGGCCGGCGCCATCGAGGCGGTGTTCTCGCTGAAGACGATTGCCGAAGGCCTGATCCCGCCGACGATCAATTACCACAATCCCGATCCGGCCGTTCCGCTCGATGTCGTGCCGAACGTCGCGCGGGCGCAGCCGGTCTCGATGGTGCTGTCGAATTCGTTCGGCTTTGGCGGCCAGAATGCCTGCCTGCTGATCGCGGCCGAGCCAGCCTGAAAGAGCGCCGAAGGCCGCGGCTCTGGCGTCGCGTCCCGTGAACCGCTAAGAGCCTCATCCTGAACCGACCGGCTGCGTCTTCCCGCAGCCGGCTTCCTTTCGATGGACGGCCGCGCCTGCGGCCGGATGGAACCGACCCGATGCGCGCGCTGCAACTTCTCTCCGACCGCAAGCTCTCGATCGTCGACGTGCCGATGGCCGCGGAGCCCGGTCCCGGCGAGGTCAGGGTCAAGATCGGTGCCGTCGCGCTCAACCACATCGATGTCTGGGGCTGGCGCGGCATGGCCTTCGCCAAGCGCAAGCTGCCACTGACCATCGGCGCCGAGGCCGCCGGGACGATCGAGAAGGTCGGCCCCGCCGTTGAAGGGCTTGCTGTCGGCCAGCGCGTCGCGATCTACGGCGCTGAGACCTGCGGCATGTGTCCGGCCTGCCATGCTGGCCGTGACAATCTCTGCGAAAACGTCGCCGGCGTGCGCGGCTTCCATATCGACGGACTTGCGACCGATTATGTGACGATGAAGGCGCGCCTCGTCGTGCCGGCGCCAGAGGGCGTCACGGTGCGTGATGCCGCCTGTACGCCGATCACCTTCGGCACGGTCGAGCACATGCTGTTCGACAATGCAAAGCTCGAAGCCGGCCAGACCATCCTCATTCAGGCTGGCGGCAGCGGCATCGGCACGGCGGCCATCCAGCTCGCCCGCGCCGCCGGCGCCACGGTGATCACCACGGTTGGCAGTCCGGAAAAGGCCGAGAAGGCACGTGAGCTCGGCGCGCATCACGTCATCAATTATCGCGAGGAGCGGTTCGAGGGCGTCGTGCGCAAGCTGACCAAGAAGCGCGGCGTCGATGTCGTGTTCGAGCATGTCGGCGTCGATACCTGGGCCGGCAGCATGTTCTCGCTCCGGCGCGGCGGCACGCTTGTCACCTGCGGCTCGACGACCGGCATCTCGGCCGAGATCAACCTGTTCCAGCTCTACCAGCAGCAGCTGCGCCTCATCGGCTCGTTCGGCTGCCGGATCGAGAACATTGCCCATGTCCTGGGCAAGATCGGTACGGGAATCGTCTCTCCGGTGATCGACAGCGTGGTCGACCTCGAGGATATCGACAGCGCCCTCGATCGGATCGAGCAGCGCAAGGTCTTCGGCAAGATCATCGTTACGCTCTGAAGGCCGCGCGATGAGCAAGGCCGACCGCAAGCGGCGCAGGAAAGAGTTCACGCGCAATCTTCTCGCCTCGCCGATCGTCAGCGCGATCATCGGCGGCAGCGTGCGCGGCCTGATTGGTTTCGTGCGCCTGCTCGGCCCGAAGCGCGCCGGCAGCCTTGCAGCAGGGCTCTCCCGCTTCGTCGGCCGCTTCATCCCGGAATCGAAACTGGCGCTCCGCAATCTTCGCGCCGCCTTTCCCGAGAAGAGCGGTGCGGAGCTTCAGGCAATCCTCGATGGTGCCTGGGCGAGCCTCGGCCGGACCGTTGTCGAATATGTCCATCTCGACAAGCTGATCGACATCGACCCCTATCATCCGGAACGCGGCCGCACCGAGATCGCCGGGCTCGACCAGTTCCTCGCCCTGCGCGAGGACGGCAAGCCGGGCATCATCTTCTCGGCCCATCTCGCCAATTGGGAAGCGCTCGCCGTGGTCGCGGCGCGCTTCGACCTGCCGGTCGTGGCGCTGTTCCGCATGCCCTCCAACAACCGCATCGCGCAGGACCTGATGAAGCGGCGCGAGGAGCTGATGGGCACGCTGGTGGCCTCCGGCCGCGGCGCGACCTTCGAGGTCGCCGCAGCCCTCGACCGCGGCGAGCATCTCGGCCTCCTCACCGACCAGCACCACACCGGCGGGCCGCGCGTGCCCTTCTTCGGCCGTCTCGTCTCCGCCAATCCGCTGGTTGCGCGTCTCGCCCGGCAATATGACTGCCCGGTGCATGGCGCCCGCACGATCCGCCTGCCGGATGGCCGCTTCCGTGTGGAGTTGACGCCGCCGCTCGACATGCCGCGCGACGCCGAGGGCCGCATTGATGTTGCCGGCGGCACCGCTCTCGTGATGGCCACCGTCGAAGGTTGGGTCCGCGAACATCCCGACCAATGGCTCTGGCTGCATAATCGCTGGCGCTGACCGAAGCCGGCGCCGCTGACCCGAGCGCCGCCGCCGCGTCCCTTGCAGTGGCGCCGACCGGCGACGCGGATCAGGATTGCCGGGTCGCCTCGCCGGTACCCTGAAAGAACTCGACCAGCCCGTGCGGCGCGCGGTCGTCGAGGCAGAGTTCCAGGATCTGCGTCGCGTCGCCGGCGGCTACCGCGCTGCGAGGGAACATGGCCGCCTCATAGGCTGCCAGAGCCGCATCGGCGTCACCGGGATGCGCGGCGATCGCCTCGCCGAGCTCGGCGCCGTCGAGCATGGCGAGGTTGGCGCCTTCGCCGTTCGGTGCGCAGAGATGGGCGGCGTCGCCGACGAGGGTTACGCCTGCCGAGGGGTCCCATCGGTGCCCGTCCGGGAGCGCGTGGATCAGGCGCGGGACCAGGGCGGTGTCGCTGTCGGTCACCAGAGCCGTCAAGTTTGCCGACCACCCCTCAAACTCGGAGGCGACCCGCGCCGCCGCAGCAGACGGGTCGGAGAAATCAATGCCGGCGATCCAGTCGGCGGGGCGCATCAGCGCGACATAGGCGTGCAGCACGTTCCCCGCCTCGCGATGGGCGAAGATTCCCTGTCCCGGCGCGAAGGCGAACAAGGCGCCGCCGCCGACCGCTTCGGCGGCGGCGGCGTGCCTTTCATCGGCGTCAAGCAGATAGCTCTCGATGAAGGTGATGCCGGCATAATCAGGCCGCGCGCCCGAGAGCAGGGGCCGGACCTTCGACCAGGCGCCATCGGCTCCGATGAGAAGCGCGCTGGTTACGGTCGACCCGTCCGCGAAGGTCAATGCATGCCGGCCGTCCCCGAGCGGCGCGACACTCACGAGCTTGCGGCCCCACTGGATCGCGCCGGCCGGGAGCGAATCGATCAGAATCCGCCTCAGATCGCCGCGCAGCACCTCGGGCCGCTGACCGGTGCCGTCGTCGGGTTTCTCAAAGAGCAGGGCACCCTGCCGATCCAGAACCCGCAGAGCCTCGCCGCCGGCATGGATGATCGACCGAAAGGCATCGGTGAGACCGGCGGCCGCGAGGGCCCGCTGGCCATCCTCCGGGTGAATGTCGAGCTGGCCGCCTTGCGTGCGGGCGCCGGCCGAGGGCTCCGCCTCAAAGATCGTCGCGGCGATGCCGTGGACGTGGAGCACGCGGGCGAGGACCAGACCGCCAAGGCCCGCACCGACGATCGTGACATGTGACATCATCAGTTCCTTCCAGGAGGCAGACTGGAACGTCGTTCCATAACGGATGGATTGGAACAATGTTCCAAATCTGTCAAGATGGATTCATGCCCAGCAGGACACCCCGGACAGAACGGCGCACGGATGCGCTCTCCAAGGCGCGGATCGTCGAGGCCGCCATCGAAATCCTCGACACCGACGGCGAGAATGCGCTGACCTTCCGCGCGCTCTCGGCGCGTCTCGCGACGGGCAGCGGAGCCATCTACTGGCACGTTGCCGACAAGAATGAACTGCTCGCTGCCGCCACCGACGCCGTCATCGGCCGCATCATGGCCGAGCTGGTCGAAAGCGCAGAACCGCGGGAGGCGATCAGGACCCTTGCGCTCGGAGTGTTCGACACCATCGACGCCCATCCCTGGGTGGGCGCCCAGCTCTTTCGCGAGCCGTGGCGCTTCGCGATGCTGCAGATCCTCGAACAGATCGGCAGTCGGCTGGATGCCCTCGGCGTTCCCGAACGCGCCCAGACGGACGCCGGATCGGCGCTCGTCCACTACATTCTCGGCGTTGCCGGACAGAATGCCGCCAATGCTCGCCTGTCTGTGCCGGCGATCGATCGCTCCGATTTTCTCGCAACGGTCACCGATCGCTGGGCGCAGCTCGACGCCGCAGACTATCCGTTCGTGCGGCGGATGGCGGTGGAGCTGCGCGATCATGACGACCGCGCGCAATTCCTCGCCGGCATCGACCTCATCCTGGCGGGTATCGGTACGCTCCGCTAGTTGCGCCGCCTGCTGCGACGGACGCGGACCTCTGTGCCCTCTTGAAGACGGAGCCGCCGCCATGGCAAAGTTCTGTTCATGGTTTATTCCGCGACCATCGCCTTCCCGCGTGACGGGCGGCAATCGGACATGGCGCTCGCGCTGCAGCGGGGCGTCGGCCGGCTGTTCCGTGCGCGCGGCCATGCCGTGCTCACCGAGCTCGGCCTTGCCAGCGGCCGCCGCGCCGATCTCGTCGCGCTCGGCCCAAGCGGGGAGATCACGATCGTCGAGATCAAGTCGTCGATCGAGGACTTCCGGGCCGACAGGAAATGGCTCGATTATGGGCCCTATTGCGACCGGCTCTATTTTGCCAGCCATGCCGGCGTTCCCCAGGAGATCTTCCCGCTCGAGGCGGGGCTGATCCTCGCCGATGCCTATGGCGCGGAAATCCTGCGCGAGGGGGAGCCGACGCCGCTCAGCGCCGCCCGGCGCAAGGCGATGGTGATCCTGTTCGGCCAGGTCGCGGCGCGGCGGCTGCAGGGATTGTTCGATCCGGAGGCGGGTTTCTCCGAGGTGTGAGCATGATTAGGACCCCCTCCCTTGCCCTCCCCAGCTTGGCGGGAGAGGGGATGGCAGGCGCTTCGGCCAAATGACCCATGAAGGCCAAGACCTGCCCTCTCTCCCGCGCAGCGGGGGAGAGTTGGAGAGGGGGCCTTGTTCCTCGAACGCGTAACAACCCCCTCCCTCAGCCGGCCCCGACGGCATGCAGCCCAGCGCCATGGCGCGACAGCCAGGCCTTGGCGGCGTCCATCCCCTCACATTGCTGGCGCACCAGCGCCCAAAAGCGCGGCGAATGGTTCATTTCGCGCAAATGCGCCACTTCATGTGCGACGAGATAATCGAGGACGGCGGGCGGCGCCATCACGACCCGCCAGGAATAGGCGATCGTTCCCGACGAGGAGCATGAGCCCCAGCGGCTTCTCGGATCGCCGAGGCGGATCGCCTTGACGCTGACGCCGAGCGCTTTTGCATGGCGCGCCGTCGCGGCCTCAAAATCGCTCCGCGCCTCGCGCTTGAGAAAGTCCGCGATCCGGCGTGGCAGATGGGCGGCATCGCCATGGACGACAAGCAGCGCCCCGTCAGCTTCGCGGCTCACCCGAACAAGTCCGCGGCCGGACCGGTGCGCGACGCGCAGCATCTCGCCACGGAGCGGCACCAGCGCGCCATCGGCAAGCGGCAATGCTGCCGGCAGCGCGGCAAGCCGCGTCTTGAGCCAACCAGCATGGCGATCCAGAAAAGCGACGCCCTCTGCAAGACTGCCGCGAGCCGGAATGGTCAACACCGGCTCGCGCACGGCACCGGCAAGGCGCAGCGTGTAGCGGCGGGCGCGGCGGTTCCAGTTGAGCCCGACCCGGACAGGGCTGCCGTCGATCTCGACATGGCAATGGTCTGGCAGAGGCGCGACACGCCCGCTCACCCGGTCGCCAGCCCGTCCCGGCGCCAGCAGCTTGGAAAAGAAGCTCCGCATCCTGCTCTATCCAGTCCGCCTGCCCGCCCGGCCTATGGGCACGATCCGGCGGCGAATCGATCGCCGTATCTGATCATCTCATGAAAAAAAGCCGGGCATTGCTGCCCGGCCGTATTCCTTGAACCGAGGATCGATCAGAGATCGATCACCGGGCCGTTATCCTGCTGGCCGCGTTCGGCATTGCCAGTGCGGACCCGGGTACGATCGGCCTTGAAGCGATCGAACTCTTCCTGGTCGCGCGCACGGCGCAGGTTCTGCACGAACGCCTCGAACTCGGCGCGTTCGCCATCCAGCCGACGGCGCTCTTCCTCGAGCCGCTTCAGTTCGGCGGCACGATAGGCATCGAACGCCGAATTGCCGCTCGCGGTGCTGTGGGACGAATCCCAGCGCTTGGCGCCGCAACCACCGAACGAACGCTTGAAATCATCGCGCACCCCTTCCGCGCTGCGGCGGAACTCGGGGAGCCGGTCGCCCCAGATGATGTAGGCGAGCATCGCGAGACCAAGCGGCCAGAACAGCACGAAGCCGAGAACCATCAGCGCAATGGTGAGCGGCGTCCAGCCCGGACGCAAGGCCTGAGTATGGGTCATGGATCCCTTTCCTTCCTGGAAATCCCCAACGGAAAATCAGGTGGTAAGGCTCGGCCCCTACTTCAAGCGAAATCGGACAAGCGGCCGGCTGCGCCGCCCGCCGCCCTGTCAGGCGATGGTCTCGCGGGCCCGCTCGGCCGCCTGCTCGACCCAGCGGTCGCGCGCGATGCGGCCTTTGAAGGCAAGCCGGCCGTCGAGTTCCTCGATCTGCGACGGCGTCAGCCCGGCCAACTGCCAGAAATGGAAGATTCCGATGGCATTCAGCGTCTGCTCCAGCTTGGGCCCGACGCCGGTGATCACTTTCAAATCGTCGGCAGCGCCTTTCGGCGCAGCGAGAACGATGGCCGCCAGCGTATCGGCGGCCTTGCTGGCGGCAGAGGTTGGCGCAGGCTTCGCGGCAGCCTTGGCAACCGGCTTGAGCTCTGCCCCGGCGGATGCCGCGGCCGGGCGGCGGTTATGGGTCAGGATGAAATCGCTGATCCGCGGCGCAATCTCGGCGCGGAAGCGCGACCCGTTGAAGACACCGTAATGCCCGACCTTCGGCTGAACGTAATGGGCGCGCATATCGTCCGGGATCGAGGAACAGAGCCGCTGCGCTGCCTCGGTCTGGCCCACGCCTGAAATGTCGTCATTCTCGCCCTCGACGGTCAGCAGAGCGACATTCCGGATCGAGGAGGGATCGACTGGCGTGTCGCGATGCATCATCTCGCCCTTGGGGAGCGCATGCTTGATGAACACGGCATCGACAGTCTGCAGGTAGAACTCGGCCGAAAGGTCCATCACCGCGAGATATTCGTCATAGAAGTCGCGATGCTTGGTCTGGTTGTCGCCATCGCCGGCGACGAGGTGGCCGAAGAATTCCTTATGCGCGGTGACATGACGATCCATGTTCATCGACATGAACCCGGAGAGCTGCAGGAAGCCCGGATAGACGTCGCGCATGAAGCCCTGATGCGGGAACGGCACCTTCATCACGACATTGTCGCGGAACCAGTCGATCGTCTTGCCTTCGGCGAGCTTGTTGACGGCCGTCGGGTTGATACGGGTGTCGATCGGGCCGCCCATCAGCGTCATGCTGAGCGGGGCGAGCGGATCTCCCCTTGTCTCCATCACGGAAACCGCCGCCAGAACCGGCACGGCGGGCTGGCACACCGCAACGACATGCGTATCGCCGCCCAGCGCGTGCAGGATTTCGATCAGATAATCGATATAGTCGTCGAGGTCGAAGCCACCGTCGGTGAGCGGCACGGCGCGCGCATCGACCCAGTCGGTAATATAGACCTCGTGCTTCGGCAGCATGGCCTCGACCGTGCCGCGCAGCAGCGTCGCATAATGTCCCGACATCGGCGCGACGATCAGGAGCTTCGGATCCTTGCGCGGGCGCGACAGCGCACGCTCGAAATGGATCAGGTTGCAGAAGGGCCGCTGCCAGACGACGTGCTCGGTGACGGCGACGCGCTCGCCGCCGACCAGTGTCGTCGGCAGGCCGAATTCGGGCTTGCCGTAGCGCCGGGTCACCCGCTCGAACAGTTCGAGCCCGGCCGACCAGTTCTTGCCGATCGGCGTTTTGGCGAGGGGATTGAGCGGATTCTGCAGCACGAGCTTCATCGCATCGGCCGCGGCCCGGAGCGGCGTCATCGCGGCGTGGTGGAACTCATAGAACTGGTAATAGGAAAAGGGCGTCATCAAACCGTCCGTCTGCCGCTCGGCGGAAGCTGGAAGTCGGCCATGAACCGTCGGGCAGAAGGCGGGGCCGGCTGTTTTTGCGCCGCAACATGTAAGGACGATTTCATTCGCCGCGCAAGTCATTCGCGCAGCGGCGGTCCACGCCCTGGGCCATCGGAGCATGCTATGCTCGCCCTCCGGCGCAACCCGAAGGAGAACGGCGCGACATGACGATGGCCGAGGAAAGCCTGCCTTCGCAGAACGCGAACCAGCCGCGCCTCAAGCTCGATACGCTGGTGCGCCTCCGCTGGCTTGCCGTCGCCGGGCAGACAGCGGCGGTCGTAATCGTCCGCTTCTGGCTCGACTTTCCGATGCCTCTGGGTCTCTGCCTCGGCGCGATCGCGCTCTCGGCTTGGCTGAACCTGTTCCTGAAGATCCGCTATCCCTCCAGCCTCCGGCTGCGCGGGCGCACGGCGGCGCTGATGCTCGCCTATGATGTGCTTCAGCTCTCGGCGCTGCTCTATCTCACCGGCGGGCTGCAGAACCCGTTCTCGATCCTCCTGATCGTTCCGGTCATGGTCTCGGCCACGACGCTCGATCCGCGCCTGACCACGGCGCTCGGCGCGCTGGTGCTCGCCGCCGTCAGCCTGCTCGCGGTCTTGCATCTGCCGCTGCCCTGGGCCGGCGAGCCGATCAGCCTGCCGCTGACTTATGTCGCGGGCGTCTGGGTCGCGCTCGTCTCGGGTGTGTTCTTCATGGGCAATTATGCCTTCCGCGTCGCCGAGGAATCGCGCCAGCTTGCCGAGGCGCTGGCGGCGACCGAGCTTGTGCTCGCGCGGGAGCAGCATCTTTCAGCGCTGGACGGGCTCGCCGCCGCTGCCGCGCACGAACTCGGGACGCCGCTCGCGACCATCGCCCTCGTCACCAAGGAACTGCAGCGCGAGCTTCCTCCGGACAGCCCCTATGCCGAGGACGTGGCGCTGCTGCGCAGCCAGTCGGCCCGCTGCCGGGATATTCTCGGAAAGCTGACCTCGCTCTCGACCCAGACCGACCAGCATCTCGACCGCCTGCCGATCAGCCATCTCCTCGCCGAGGTCGTCGACCCGCATCAGGGCACCGGCGTGCGCATCGATGTACGCCTGGCCGGCCAGGGCGGCAGCGAGCCGGTCGGGCGGCGCAATCCGGGCATCATGTACGGGCTCGGCAACCTTCTCGAGAACGCGATCGACTTCGCCGAGGGGGTCGTCGAGGTCTCGGCAGTCTGGACCGAGGACAGTGTGACGCTCGTCATCGCCGATGACGGCCCGGGCTTTGCCGCCGATGTCATCGACCATATCGGCGAGCCCTATGTCACCACGCGCGCGCACTCTACCGGGGAGGGCGAGGACCGCGCCGGCGGGCTCGGGCTCGGCTTCTTCATCGCCAAGACCCTGCTCGAACGCTCGCATGCCCGCGTCGATCTCTCCAACCGGCTGCCGCCGGCGCATGGCGCGATCGTCAAGATCAGCTGGCCGCGCACCGCCATGGATCGCGACGTCGCGGCCGAGGGGCCGCCATAGCGCGGAGACAGGCAAGGCCGCACCTTGGGCCGGGGTTGACGATCGGGCCTCCGCGAGGGTCAGACCATACAGACGGCGATTTGCCGTCTATAAGGGTTAAGTGTGGGCGGGGTTGGCGGATGGGCCCGCGCTTCCTATAACGCGGCCAAGAGGAACGAAACCGATGGACGGGGGGCCGAGGCAGGATCCGATGACGGATATCGACAGCGCCGGACTGGCCGGCACAGACACGTCGCTCATCATCGTCGATGACGACAAGGCATTTTTGCAGCGCCTCGCCCGCGCGATGGAGACGCGCGGCTTCGCGGTCGACACCGCCGACAGCGTCGCCGAGGGCATGCGCAAGGTCGATGCGCGCCCGCCGGCCTACGCCGTCGTCGACATGCGGCTGGAAGACGGCAACGGGCTGGACGTGATCGAGCTGATCCGCCGCAAGAGGCCGGAATCGCGCATGGTCGTGCTGACGGGTTATGGCAACATCGCCACCGCCGTCACCGCGGTGAAGCTTGGTGCGGTCGATTACCTTGCAAAGCCCGCCGATGCCGACGAGGTCTTCCTCGCGCTGACACGTGACCCGACTGAAAAGGCCGTGCCGCCTGATAATCCGATGTCGGCCGACCGGGTCCGCTGGGAGCATATTCAACGCGTGTACGAGCTTTGCGAACGCAATGTCTCGGAAACGGCCCGCCGTCTCAACATGCATCGCCGCACGCTGCAGCGCATTCTCGCCAAGCGCGCGCCGCGCTAGGTCCCCTAAGAACCGGGCGAGCCCGATCTGGGCCAGCCAAGGGGCATTCGCCGCGCACCTGCAAGCCGCTGACCGAAGGTCAGCGCGCTCAAAGATCAGCCGTCAGCAGGGCAGACAGATGGGTTGCCGCGTCCGTGCCGGGACGGCCGAGATCGCGCACGCTCGTCATGTGGTTTGTTCCCGGCAGGTCATGCAGCGATACAGGACAGCGCTGGCTGCGCAGCAAGCTGGCAAAGGCGGCCGCTTGCTGCTGGAACGGCGCCGTCTCATCCGCACCGACCAGGACGGACACGATGGTCGACGGGTCGTGCCGCTGGGTTGCCGGCGAGAAGCCTGTGACTTCCGCATCGGTGATGCCGATTTCCCGGGCGAGGAAGGACGTTTGGAGGGGGGCGAGTTCATAGAGCCCGCCAAGGAGCAACGCCGCGCTGATTCCGGACGGAGCGCCGCGCTCGTTGAACAGAAAGGTGGCGAGATGCGCGCCCGCTGAATGGCCGCTCACCGTCAGCCGGCTGGGGTCACCGCCATGATCCGCGATATGCTCGATCACCCAGCGCTTGGCTCGCCGGACCTCTTCCACGATCGTCGCCATGCGGACCGCCGGCATCAGGTCATAGTCGATGATGACGGCAATCGCGCCGGCTCGCGTGATCGTCTGCGCGACATAGGAATAGTCGCGCTTCGAGAACATGCGCCAATAGCCGCCATGGATGAAGACATGAACCGGCAGATTGGCGCGCGGACCGGGCGGAAAGAAGAGGTCGAGCGTCTCGGCGGGGCCGCGGCCATAGGCGATGTCGGGCACCATCGCGAGATCCGCGCGCGCCGCCTCGCTGCCAGTCTGCATCTCGCCAACAATGGCGTCGAAGTCGGCGACATGATCCCGAATGCGGAACGGATCCTTGGTCACGGCCCCTCTCCCATCAGAAGTTCGCCGCGATATATTTCGCCTCCATGAACTCGGCGATGCCGTGATGCTGGCCGCCTTCCCGGCCGAGCCCGCTCTGCTTGACGCCGCCGAAAGGCGCCGCAGGGTCGGAAACGAGGCCGCGATTGAGCGCGATCATCCCAGCCTCGAGCTGCGAAGCAACGCGCATACCCCGCCCGAGATCGAGGGTGAAGATATAGGCCGCGAGCCCGTATTCCGTGTCATTGGCCCGGGCGATGACCTCGCTCTCGCTTTCAAAGCGCGACAGCGGCGCGACCGGCCCGAAGATTTCCTCATGCGCCATGTCAGCGTCGGCAGGCACGTCGGCAAGGACGGTCGGCGGATAGAAAAAGCCCTCACCGTCCGCAGGCGCGCCGCCACAGAGCACGCGCGCGCCGCGCGCTGTCGCGTCCTTCACCAGGCGATCGATGTTCGCAACGGCTTTCTTCGTGATCATCGGCCCGCATTCCGTCGCGCCATCCGCGCCGGCCCCGACGCGCATGGCGGCCATGCGGCGGCTCAGTCCTTCGGCGAAGGCATCGAAGATGCCGGACTGGACATAGATCCGGTTGGCGGCGGTGCAGGCTTCGCCGGCATTGCGCATCTTGGCGATCATCGCGCCATCGAGAGCCGCGTCGAGGTCCGCATCATCAAAGACGAGGAAAGGCGCATTGCCGCCGAGTTCCATCGAGCAGGAAATGATGTGCTTCGAGGCTTCGGCGAGCAGCGCCCGGCCAACGCCCGTGGACCCGGTGAAGGACAGCTTGCGCACGCGCGGATCCGCAAGAATGGCCGCGGTGAGCGGACCGGGGCTCGTGGTCGTCAGCACATTGACGACGCCCGGCGGCACGCCCGCCTCGGCATAGAGTTCGGCCAGCGCATAGGCCGTCAGCGGTGTCTCGCTGGCCGCCTTCAGGATGACCGTGCAACCGGCCGCAAGCGCCGGCGCGATCTTGCGCGTCGCCATGGCGGCGGGAAAGTTCCAGGGCGTGATGAGAAGGCAGATGCCGATCGGCTGATAATCGACGATGATGCGGTTGGTCCCGGCCGGAGCGATCCCATACTCGCCGGTGATGCGCACCGCCTCCTCCGCGTTCCAGCGGAAGAACTCGGCCGCATAGGCGACCTCGCCGCGTGCGTCGCGCAACGCCTTGCCGTTTTCGAGCGAAATGAGCGTCGCGAGCATCTCAGAGCGCTCGACCATCAACTCGAAGCAGCGCCGAAGGATCTCGGAGCGCTTGCGCGGGGCCATGCCGCGCCAGCCTGCCGAGGCCTTGGCGGCGGCCTCGACGCACAGGGCCGCATCTTCCAGCGTCGCATCGGGCACGGTCGCGAGAACCGTCCCGGTCGACGGATCCGTCACCGCGATGGTGCGGCCATTGGCCGAGGGGCGCCATGCCCCGTCGATGAAAAGCCCCTGCGAGCAGGCGTCGAGATCAGGCATGATGCGGGAGGGGTGGCTTGGGTGCTGGACAGCGTTCATCGGAGCGTTCCTGAAGGTTACTGGGCTGAAGCGGCGAGATCGCCGTCATAGGCCGCCTGAACGAGGCGGCGCATTGCGGGCAGGTCGAGGCTTCGCGGGTTGTTCTTGATCAGACGGCCGATGCCGAGCGCCTGCTCGGCGGTCCAGTCGAGCTTGTCGGCCGGGAGCCCAAGACCCGCGAGCGTCGGCGTGATGTCGATCGCGGCGAAGATGCGGCCCACCTCGCGGATCGCGGCGTCGGCCCTTTCGGCCTCGCTCTGCCCGGCGCCATCAAGCCCCAGCGCAGTGGCGATCTCCGCCATTTCCGCCGTGGCGGCCGAGCGATTATAGCTCATGACATAGGGCAGCATCGTCGCGACGCCGAGCCCGTGTGGCGTGTGCGTCAACGCGCCGGCAGGATACTGAACGGCGTGGGCCGCGGCCGTCCCTGCCGTGCCGAAGGCGCAGCCTGCGGCCAGCGCGCCCATCATGACGTCGGCCCGTGCATCCTCGTTGCTGCCATCGGCAAAGGCCCGTTCGAGACTGCGGCCAAGCAGCCGGATCGCGAGAAGCGCGAAGTGATCGGTCAGCGCGCTCTTCCCGACAAAGACGTGCTGCTGCGGCAGATCATGATCGGCCGGGCGACGCGCCGCCGTGTAGGCTTCGATGGCATGCGTCAGCGCATCCGCACCAGCGATCGCCGTCAAGCTGCGTGGACAGCTCATGGTCAGCTCGGGATCGCAGATCGCCACAGTGGCGATCAGATAGGGGCTCGAAATGCCCACCTTCAACGTGCGTTCGGGATCCGAGATCACGGCCACCGGCGTGACTTCGGAGCCGGTACCGGCCGTTGTCGGCACGGCGATGATCGGAAGGACGGGCGCCGGGACCTTGAACTCCCCATAATAGTCCTGCAACGCGCCGCCATGCGACAGAAGCAGCGCCGTGCACTTGGCCATGTCGAGGCAGCTTCCGCCGCCGATGCCGATCACCATGTCGGGCGAGAACTCCCTCGCCTCCTCGGCGCAGATGGCCACGGTATCGCGCGGCACATCCGGCAGAACGCGGTCATGCACCAGGACAGCGAGGCCGGCCGCCCTGAGCGACTCGACCATCTCGGCAAAGACGGGTGTCGCCGCAAACCGGCTGTCGGTGCAGATCAGGGCACGACGGCCCAGTCGGCCGGCAACGGCAGGCAGCGCATGGCGCTGGCCTTTGCCGAACAGGATTTCACGCGGAAGCCTCAAGGCGGCGAACAAGCTCAAAATGAATGTCCTTCGAGAACGGATGACGTAGAAAATGAAAGCGCGTTGAGCGTGTCCCAGAGGCCGAGTTCGATCTCGACCCCCCCGGCAAGCGCAGACTGCCGCCGCATCGCCGCGCCATCGCCCGGCACAGCCACCGGCCGGCCCGCTTGAGAAGGACGCGAGTGGCGGACGGCATCGAGATAGCGGGAAAGCTCTTCCGCAAGTCCGGGCGCTGCCATCGCGTCGAGGACAATCAGCACATCGCCCTTGTTGCAGACCGCCTCGGCGTCAAGCGTGCCGCGGATTTCGGGGGCGAGGGCTGAGCCGGCGAGCGAAGCGACCAGGAGTTCGATTGCGAGGCCGAGCCCATATCCCTTTGCCGCGCCGAAGGGGGCGATCGATCCGGTCCTGGCGCGCTCGGCATCCGTCGTCGGCTGTCCGTCGCCATCGCGCGCCCAGCCCTCCGGAATCGGTCGCCCGCTGGCGGCGTGATGGTGGATCTTTCCCATGGAGACGGTGCTTGTCGCGAGATCGAGCACCAGCGGCCGGCCCGCCGTCGGCACGGCGATTGCGATCGGATTCGTGCCGAGCATCGCCCGCGTCCCACCGAAAGGATGGACCAGAGCTTCGCTCGAGGACATCGCAATGCCGATCCGGCCGCCTGCGGCGATCTGCTCGACATAATAGGCGAGCATTCCGAGATGATTGCTGTTGCGGATCGCCGCCATCGCGATCCCGCATGCTGAGACGCGCTCGACGAGGCGGTCCAGCGCTGCGAGCGCCACAACCGGGCCGAGCCCCCTCAGCCCATCGACCTCCAGCACCGCACCCGATCGCCAGTGTCCCTCGCCCTTCGTCCGCGGATCGATCAATCCTCGCTCGATGCGGGCAAGAATGCGCGGCAGACGCTGAAGCCCATGCGAGGGATGCCCCCTCAGTTCCGCCTCAACCAGCACGCGGGCCTGGCATTCTGCGTGTTGCGGCAATGCCTTGCGCTCGACGAGAAGTCGCTTGGCCAAAGCCGTCGCCATGGGTTCAGTGATCTTCACATGAAGCCTCTATATCAAATCCTATAGGATATAGCATTGCATGGGGCGGAACATCCTGCTAGGTCTCTCACCTGTCAAGGGCAAAGACGGCACAAAATGAATTCATCGCGATTGACCGACACAACCCCGGGAAGCACCCAGATCCACCGCGCCAACAGCCTGGCGGAGGACGTCTATGAGGCGATCTTCAATCAGCTGATGTCGCTCAAGATCGCGCCCGGGGCGCGGATCACGGTCGACAACCTCGTCAAGGAATTCAACGTTTCGCAGACGCCCATCCGCGAGGCGCTGGGGCGCCTTGAAGGGGAAGGTCTCGTGCTCAAGACGCATCTCGTCGGCTACCGCGCGGCGCCACAGATTACGCGGCGGCGCTTTGACGAGCTCTATGAACTGCGCCTGCTGCTCGAACCCGACGCCGCAGCCAAGGCTGCGCTAGCGATGGACGAGCAGAAGCTCGCAATCCTCCAGGAGGCGGCCGGGGTCATGGCCGGCCGCGAAGGCAAGGACGCGCGCGTCCACTATTCGGCCTTTGCCCGCCAGGATGGAATCTTCCACGACAGGATCATGGAATTCGCCGGCAACCAGCTGATCCGGGAAATGCTGAGCTTCCAGCACACGCACTTCCATATTTTCCGACTGATGTTCCACTGGCGCGTCACCGAAGAGGCTCTCGACGAGCATCAGGCCCTGCTCGACGCCTTCGGCCAGGGCGATCCTGTCGCCGCGGCCGCAGCGATGCGCCGCCATATCGAGCATTCGCGTGATCGGCTGCTGCCGGCATTCGAGTGAGCTGACACCACCGATCGCAAGACGAGACGAGCCGACATGGAACGCCCCTTGCCGCGTCACGCCGAAGCCATGGCCAAGCCTGCCGTGCTGCGGGCCGAGGCACTGTCCAAAAGCTATGGTCCCGTGACAGTCCTTTCCGACGTCACGCTCGATGTCGTCGCCGGCGAAATCCACGCCATCATCGGCGAAAATGGCGCCGGCAAATCGACGCTGATGCGGCTGATATCCGGCTATGCGGATCCAAGCGCCGGCAGCATCGTCCTCGACGGCAAGCCCGTTCGGTTTTCGACGCCGCATCAGGCCCAGGATGCGGGCATCGTTCTCGTCCATCAGGAGATTCTCCTGGCCGAAGGCCTGACCGTCGCCGAGAACCTGTTCCTTGGCCGGGAACTGACACGCAATGGCGTGGTCGATGACCGCACGATGCGGCGCATCGCAGCCGACAAGCTCGCAGAGCTCGGCTGCGAAGTTTCGCCGAATGCGCTGGTGCGCAATGTCGCCCTCGCCGACCGGCAGCTGATCCAGATCGCGCGGGCGCTGCTCGACGCGCACAAGCTTGTCATCTTCGACGAGCCGACCGCCGTTCTGACCGGTGACGAGGTCGAACGGCTGCTCGATATCATCGTTCAGCTGAAATCGCAGGATATCGGCGTTCTCTATATCAGCCATCGCCTCGACGAGGTCCAGCGGCTGGCCGACCAGGTCACGGTCCTGCGCGATGGCAAGAAGGTCGGCACCTTTCCCGGTCACACGCTGAGCCAGATGGACATGGCTCATCTGATGGTCGGGCGCGAGCTTTCGGCGCTCTACCCTCCCCGATCCGGTCAAGGCGCGGGCGAGCCGCTGCTGCGCGTCCGCAACGCGACTGTGCCCGGCTATGCCGAGGACGTCTCGTTCACGGCGCATCGTGGCGAAGTGCTGGGCTTTGCCGGAATGATCGGCGCCGGCCGCACCGAACTGTTCGAGGGACTGGTGGGACTGAGGCCGGCGCATGCCGATGTCGAGTTCGATGGCGCACCGATCCACATCCATTCGCAGCGGCAGGCGATCGATGCCGGCATCGGCTACCTGACCGAGGACCGCAAGGGCAAGGGCTTGCTGCTGCAGGAGAAGCTGGCTGCCAACCTGACTCTGTCGGCGCTCGCGCTGTTCCATCCCCGCCTTGCGATGAACAAGCGCCGCGAGACGGCCGCGCTCGGCGAGGCTATCCGCGACTATGACATCCGCCTGAAGAGCTCCAAGGTCACCGCCGGCCAGCTCTCCGGCGGCAACCAGCAGAAGCTCCTGCTCGCCAAGGTTCTGCTGACCAACCCTTCGGTCGTGATCATCGACGAACCGACACGCGGCATCGACATCGCCAACAAGGCGCAGATCTACGCCTTCATCCGCCAGCTCGTCGGCGCCGGTAAAGCCTGCATCGTCATCTCGTCGGAGATGCAGGAGCTGATCGGCATCTGTGACCGCATCCTCGTCATGCGGCAGGGTCGGATCACCGGCGAAATCTCTGGCGATGAGATGACTGAAAGCAATATCGCGCTGCTTGCCACCACCGAGGTGGCTGCCAGGAGCGCGGCCCCGGGAGGACTGTCATGAGTGCCGCAACGCAATCCGCTCCGCCGCGGCGGGAGAGAGAATTCGCCATCAGCTGGGCAGAGGCGGGTCCGTTTCTGGCGCTCGCTGCCCTGCTTGCGATCGGCTTCGCCATCAACCCCGACTTCCTGTCGGCGACCAATCTCAGCAACGTCATCACGCGCAGCGCCTTCATCGCGATCATCGCGGTCGGCGCCACCTTCGTCATTTCCTCCGGCGGACTGGATCTGTCCGTCGGCTCGATGGCCGCCTTCATCACCGGCGTCACCATCATGTTCATGAACGCCATGGTGCCCAGCCTCGGGACGTGGTCGGTGCCGGCCGGCATGGCCATCGCCCTGCTCGCCGGAATCGCCTGCGGCCTCCTCAACGGGCTCATCGTGACGGTCGGCAAGATCGAGCCCTTCATCGCGACGCTCGGCACGATGGGGATCTTCCGCGCTCTGATCACGTATCTTTCCGATGGCGGAACAATCCCGATCGACCGCTCGCTGCGCGAGATCTATCGCCCTGTCTATTTCGGCACGGTCGCGGGAATTCCGATCCCGATCCTGATTTCACTCGCCGTCGCCGCCATCGGATCGTTCATCCTCTACAAGACCAAATATGGCCGCAAATGCGCTGCCGTCGGCGCCAATGCCGATGTCGCGCGCTATTCCGGCATCTCGATCATCAAAACGCGCACCATCGCCTATCTGATCCAGGGCGCCTGCGTCGCGATCGCCGCCATCTGCTATGTGCCGCGCCTCGGCGCCGCCACGCCGACGACCGGCGTGCTCTGGGAATTGCAGGTCATCACGGCCGTCGTCATCGGCGGCACGGCGCTCCGCGGCGGCAAGGGGCACATCTGGGGCACCGTTGCCGGCGCCGTCATCCTCGAGCTCATCGCCAATCTGATGGTCCTCTCGGACTTCGTCTCCGAGTATCTCGTCGCCGCCGTGCAGGGCGTCATCATCATCATCGCGATGCTCATCCAGCGCTTCTCGAAATAGCCCCGCGTCCGGACCACGCGGGTGTCGATTCTCGACCGGTCCACTCATTGGGAGGAAAACAATGACCAGAACATCATGGATTGCCGCAGCAGCCTTGGGTGCGGTGCTGATGGCCGGCTCAGCCTTGGCCGCCGACAAGAAGGTGATCGCCGTCTCGATCCCCGCGGCCGACCATGGCTGGACTGCCGGCGTCGTCTATCACGCCCAGGCCGCAGCCAAGGAGATCAACGCGGCGTTTCCCGATCTCGAGGTGATCGTCAAGACATCGCCCTCGGCGACGGCTCAGGTCAGCGCGCTCGAGGATCTCTCGGCCGGACGCAAGATCGACGCGCTGGTGATCCTTCCGCACACCTCCGAAGAGCTGACCATGCCGGTGAAGGCGGTCAAGGACAGCGGCGCCTTCATCACCGTCGTCGACCGCGGGCTGAATGACCCCGCGATCCAGGATCTGTATGTCGCGGGCGACAACATCGCCGTCGGCAAGAACACGGCAAAGTTCCTCGTCGACAAGCTCGGCGGCAAGGGCAACCTCGTCGTCCTGCGCGGCATCCCGACCGTCATCGATGACGAGCGCATCAAGGGCTTCCAGGACGGCATCGCCGGCTCGGATCTCAAGATCCTCGACATCCAGTATGCCAACTGGAACAGCGACGACGCGTTCAAGCTGATGCAGGACTATCTTGCGAAGTATCCGCAGATCGATGCCGTCTGGGCCAATGACGACGACATGCTGCTCGGCGTGCTCGAGGCGGTCAAGGAGTCCGGCCGCACCGACATCAAGTTCGCGCTTGGCGGCAACGGCATGAAGGAGATCGTCAAGAAGGTGATCGATGGCGATGCCATGACGCCGGTCGAGACCCCCTATCCGCCGTCGATGATCAAGACTGCAATCTACATGACGGCCGCCAATCTGACCGGGCACGCGCCGGTGCGCGGCAATGTCAAACTCGATGCGCCGCTGATCACAAAGGCGAACGCCGCGGAATTCTACTTCCCCGATTCGCCGTTCTAAAAGAACCCATCAATGCGGGCGGACCCAGCTCCGCCCGCGCCTCACGACATTCGAAGGATCAAGGCCATGCCCGGCAAGAAAATTCTGATGCTGACCGGTGAATTCACCGAAGAATACGAGATCTTCGTCTACCAGCAGGCGATGGAGGCAGTTGGACACACTGTGCATGTCGTTTGCCCCGACAAGAATGCCGGCGATCGGATCAAGACATCGCTGCATGATTTCGAAGGCGACCAGACCTATACCGAGAAGCTCGGCCACTACGCCGATATCAACAAGACCTTTTCGGAGGCAGAGCGCCAGCTCGACCAGTATCACGCCGTCTATTGCGCCGGCGGCCGCGGCCCGGAATACATCCGCACCGACAAGCGCGTGCAGGCGATCGTGCGTCACTTCCACGAGACGCAGAAGCCGATCTTCACCATCTGCCACGGCGTGCAGATCCTGATCGCGGTCGATGGCGTCGTGCGCGGCAAGAAGGTCGCCGCCCTCGGCGCCTGCGAGCCCGAGGTGATCCTCGCCGGCGGCACCTATATCGACCTGTCGCCGACGGACGCCTATGTCGACGGCACGATGGTCTCGGCCAAGGGCTGGACCGCCCTCGCCGCCTTCATCCGTGAATGCCTGAAGGTTCTCGGCACGGAAATCACCCACCACTAGGCGACACTCAGGAAGCGGCTGCGGGCCTGGCGCTGGCGCCGGGCCCGCTTTCAATTACGCTCCACTGTGAAATCCGCCGAGAACGATCTCGGCTCCGGGAAACGGGTCCGCTGCTCGGCAAGACCGACGATCGCCACGGAAACAGAGACTGAGGCGGGACTTCGACCGCCGGCACACGGATCAGGATCTGGCTGAGCTGTGCCCCCGGGATTTCGGTTCATCTTGAACGGGAGAATTCCAGCTCAAAACGGTCCAAAAAGCCGCGGGCGCGTCACCTCTTCGTTTCCAAGACTCGCCCGCCCGTCAGCGCCGGGTAAAGAGGCCAAAGCCATTCTCGTCGAGATAGCCGATCCGCATTTCACCGTTCGCTCCGAAGGCAACCGATGAGATGGAGCCCTCTGGCTGGTTTTCACTGGAGGGACGCATGCTGAACGTCGCGCCATCCCAATGGCTGAGCGGGTAGGTTCTGGTCGCCGGTCCAATCGAGAGCTCGAGGTGATCGCCAACCTCGGTGACGGTCGCCTCACCAAAATAGGCATTGGCATAGACGCCGACATAGCTCGCAAGTTTCGCCGACGGCACCGGATCGTCGGGTCGCGCCTCGCCGACGAGATCACCCTCCGGCGCCGAAAGGGCTGTCAAAACCGGGCCGTACAGAGACAGCCAGTCATGGGTCACCGTTCCGAACTGGACAACATCCATGAAGGCCGCGCCGACCGATTCCGCCACGCCGCTCGGCGCTGCATTGGTGAGAACGACGATGCCGACACCGGCTGAGGGCAGCAGCGCATAATAGGTTCCTGCCCCGAGGCCGAAAGCGCCCGAATGGCTGATCGAAACGCGGCCCGCCGGCGTGATCCCAACGCCGAAGCCATAGCCGTAAAGGCTTGGCCGAGCGTCGACTGCATAAGAGGGCGACGAGATCATCTCGGCGCGAATGGCCGGCAGCAGCGCATCTTCGGCGATGATTCGTTTGCCGGCAAACTCTCCGTTCTGCAGGATCATCGTCATCCACCGGGCCAGGTCGTTGACCGTGGAACTGACGCCGCCGGCGGGCGATTGCGCATCCGGCCGCCGCTGGTACTTGTGCTCGTAGCGATTGCCGACCTTCACATGGCCGACGGCGCGATCCGGCCGCCGCTCGAAATCGGCAAAGCGGGAGCTCGTCGATGTCATGCCGAGCGGTGCGTAGAGGACCGCCTCCGAGAGGTCCTCCCATGACTTTCCGGACGCGGCGGCAACCGATTCGGCTGCCGCTGTCAGCCCGAAGTTTGTGTATGCATAGGTATCGCGAAAGCCGTTCAGCGGCAGCAGGCGCAGGCGTTCCAGAACGCCTCGCCGATCATAGCCGAAGTCCTCGAGAGTATCGCCGGCATGATCCGGCAGACCCGAACGGTGGCTGAAGAGATCAGCGATCGTGACGTGCTGTGTCACCCACGGGTCTTTCAGCGCGAACCATGGCAGATGGGCGACGACGGGCGTGTCCCAGGCAATGACGCCAGTCCCGACCTCATGGGCAACGACGCTGCCGGAGAGCGACTTCGACAGCGAGGCCACCTGGAAGACCGTATCGGCATCAACGGGAGCCGGGTCGCCCACTTTGCGGACGCCGAAGCCCTTGGCGTAGACGGTTCGCCCGCCCTGAACGACGGCGATGGCCATACCGGGAATGCCGCTTCGGCTCATGATCGCCTCGGCGATTCCATCGAGGCTGGCGACGGCCTTGTCGATCTGTCCATCCGGGATAGGAACGGCCGAAATCTGTGGCGGCAGTTGATCGGCAAGAGCCGGGCCTGCGAGCAGCGCAAACACAACGGCGACCCCAAACCGGGCGGTTATCGACATGCGGCCGGCTGCACGAGCCCCTGCGGGGCTGTCAACCGCACTGGAGTTCCGCAGATGACAAGCAAGCAGGATCGACCCGAAGCCGCGCGGGCCGCGTCGATCCGACGTCAGAGACTGGTCTTTCATCGCTGCCCGATCCTCTTCGAGTGTTGTGGCGCGAAGCGTCGGCGCCGACGTGTCATTCCGCGCAGGTTGGAGGCAATTCCGCGCGGAGGAAAGTGAATAGCGGCCATGCCGCGTTTCCACTCGAATCGCTGGGCTTGCCTGGAAGCACCCCCAGCGGCCAAGGCGAACGCGTCACCGGCTTCGCGCCGCGCCGCAGCGCCTCAGAACTGCACGGCGAAGTTGGCCTGTGCCGAGTTCTCGTAGGCATTGTCGCCATACTGGCCGGAATAGGAGACGCCGAGCGTGGCGCTCTTGCCGACCGCGAAGTCGAGGCCGAGTTCGGTAACGAGCGCATCGGCGGCGATCGGCGTGCCCGAAAGCGCCACAGCAGAGGCAGGATCGAAGCCAAGCGTTGTTTCCGGCGTGACATCGCCGAAGGCATGGCGCCAGCCCAGCGTGCCGCGTGCCGTGACGCCGGTCGCCAGCTGACCCGAGGCGCGGAGGCCAAGCGTCGTATAAGTCGTGTCGACCGTCGTCGAACCGGTCATCGCCGCCGTGCCGCTCTCGCTGACATCGCCGTCGACATGCACATAGGCAAGATTGGCGAAGGGCTCGAACGCCGCCTTGCCATAGGCGAACTTGTAGGCGCCCTCGGCAAAGACCTGCGCCGTCGGCGCGCTGGTGCTGCCCTCGGCAACGCCTGCGAGGCCGACCACCCCGACCTGTCTTGCCGTCTCGACATCGTTCCAGGAATAGGCGGCGCCACCCCGGAGCGCGAAGCCGGTCTGGCCCTGCCAGCCGCCATAAAGCGCGACGTGATAGCTGTCGCTCGAGCCGGACGCTCCGATATCGGGCGAGGAGAACCAGCTCTTGCTGTAGCCACCGGCAAGGCCGAAGCGCCAGGTGTCGTCGAGCGTGACGTCGACGCCGGAGATCAGGCCGCCGATCGAGGAGGTGACGTCGGCCGCGTTGCCGCCACCATCAGCCGAACCCCAGCTTCCGAGCGCCCGGCCCCACATCGCATAGGCCGTTCCGGTCGGGACCGTGGTGACGCCGGCCACTTCGGGGGTCGCCTCGCCCCCGATCGCCCCGCGCAGCCGGTCGATCACGGCATCACGCAGGAAGTGCGACTGCTCGGAGAGGACGCCGAGGGCCGTAGCATTGAACGAGGCATTGGCGAGGCTGGTGAAGGCAGCGCTGGCATCGGCCGCGCCGGCGCCGACGACCTGCGCCCATTCCTGCGTAAGCGTCGCCGAATCCAGTGCGTTCGCCACCGCGATCTCGTTTGGCGTCGTAGCGAGTTCAGCAAAGCGCTCGGCGCTTCTTGCCGTCGAGAGATAGCCGTTGGTGCCATCCTCGCTCAGCGTGAAGCTGATGAACGGGAAATCGGCGACGGCGACCTCCGGCGACTGCACGGTCAAGCCGCCGCCGGTGGTCAGGATCGTATAGGTCGTGCCGGGCACGACGGGCGAATCCGCCGTGTTGTAGCGCTCGATCTCGAACTTCGAGCTCAAAATGGTCGCCTTGCCGCCGACCTCGATCCGGTCGCTCGACGTGCCGTTGATCTCGACCCGGTAGTCGGACTGCAGCTCCAGGAGCAGATCGCCGCTGACATGCACGGTTCCGATCGAGTTGCCCGGTCCAATCGTCCCTCCCTTGAGGTCGATATTGCCCACGACATTGCCGGCACCAGCGAGCACGCCATTGGTGTTCACGACGACATCGCTAGTCAGCTTGCCGTTGATGGCGAGCGTGCCGCCATTGATCCACGTGCCACCGGCAGAGTTGTTGCCGGTCATGTTGAGCCTGCCGCCGTCATTCTTGGAGAGCGTGCCCGGTCCGGTCAGATTGCCGGCATAGGTCCCGTCAAAGTACTGTGCAAACATCACCGACGCGTTGTTGAGGATGTCGCCCTGTAGGCTGCTCGTGGTGCCCACGAGCGTGCCGCCTTCGACCGTAGTCCCGCCCGTGTAGCTGTTCGACCCGGATAGAGTCAGCCATCCCCCGCCTGCCTTGACGACGCTGCCGAGGCCCGAGATGTTGCCGGAATAGGTTCCGTTGGACGGCTGCTGGAAGCGCACGGAGCGTGCGACGGTGTTCTCGGCGTTCGTATCCAAGATGATGTTGCCGCGGATCGTAGCGCTGTTGACCTCGAGCACGCCGCCATTCACGTAGTTCGGTCCATTGTAGCTGTTCTTGGTGCTCGAGAGCACCAGCGTTCCAGATCCGACCTTCGCGAGGGCCGTGCCGCTGACAGGGCCGGCGACGTCGAGCCGCTGACCAGGATCGACATTGAAGGTGCCGTTGAACTGGCCGAGTGAAATGGCGCGGTCGGTCTTGAAGCTCTGCGAGGCGCGCAGCGCTCCGCCCGACATGGCGATGCCCGTGCCGGCCGCGCCGAGAACGGCGTCGGACTCGGCCCGTATCGTTCCGCCAACGATAGTGGTGCCGCCGGAATAGGTGTTGTTGCCGGTCAGCCAGACCTCGCCGTTGCCGCTTTTGACGAAGGTCCCGCCTGAGATCGGGCCTGACCAGATGACAGGGTGCAGGGCGACGTTCACGCCGCCGCTGCCATCCACGACAAGTGGCCGACTGATGGTGAAGTCGGCCGGGACGGCCTCGGTCGTCCCGACGCTGCCCCCATTGGTGACGGTGATCGGTTCCAGCGCCTTGCCGAGATTGGCGTCGGTCGTGAATCTGAGGACGCCGCCGGATACCGTCGCGCCCGCGAATGTGTTCGCGCCACTGAGCGTCAGTTCGCCGGCACCCGACTTGACCAGCCGGCCGCCGCTCACCACGCCGTTAAGGGTCAGTTGTCCGCCCTTTCCGGCATAGAGCGTGCTGCCGGCCGCAGTCCCGATCGTGATCGAATTTCCCAAGCTGACATTGCTGCTCTCGACGCCGAACCGGCCACCATCCAGCGTGACGGCTGTAGATTGAGACAAAGCGTCCGGGTTACCGAGCAGCAGCGCGCCTTGGTTAATAGTTGTCGCGCCTCGATAAGTGTTATTTGCCGTGAGGATGAGTTCGCCCGACCCGGTCTTGGTCAGGTCTCCTTTGCCAGAAATCTTGTATTTGAAGCTGCTATTGGTCGTCTGGTCGAATACAAGCGACGCGTCATTGTTGATGGGGCTGACGAGGCTCGATGTATTGCCTTGCAGTATTCCGGCATTGATAAAGATGTAGCTCTCGTTGGCATTGACACCGGTGTAGGAATTGGCACCGGTCAGGATCGTCGTGCCCTGTCCATCCTTGATAAGGTGGTAACCGCTGCTTGGAATGGCTGGGTTTTGGTTGGTGGCGATGACGTCGCCGATGCGCTGGATCTGGCCGACGCCCGGCGCGAATGTGATGGCCCCCGTACCCGAGAGGAAGATGCCGGAGCCAAAGCCCTGGCCGGGCTCGCCCGCGCTGTCCCCGCTGAATCTCGTCCCGCCAGCGCCGCCAGCGACGGTATTTCCGGAGATCTTGAGCGTACCGCCGAGAATGAGGTTCCCGCCCGGGTCGACATAGATTGCGCCGCCGAGACCCGCTCCGCCGCCACCGCCGCCGGCCACGCTGCCCGCACCGCCGCCGAATCCGGGCAGCCCACCCGCTTGTGCAGGATCCGCGCTCCCCCCGCCGCCACCACCACCACCACCCAGCCCTCCGTTGGCACCGCCACCGTTATTATACCTACCGCCGCCGCCGCCGCCGCCGACGGAGCCGTTCTCCGCCGTGTAAGACCCGTAGCCGGCGGAGCTTGCTCCATAGCCGCCGCCCCCGGCGCCGCCGCCGCCGCCATAGCCGTACACCTGGCCGTCGCTGCCGTTGCTGAGCCAGCCGCCGCCGCCCCCGCCGCCATAGAGGTACTTTGTCTCGCCGATATTGCCGCCGGCTCCACCGGTTGCGTTGTTGCCGGAGAATGAGACGTTGGTGATCGTCACGTTGGCAGCCGGGCCTACATAGAGCCCGCCTCCGAGGCCAGCACCGCCGCCGCCGCCACCGCCGCCGCCGACGTCCGTCTGCCAGGAGTCTCCACCCTTCCCGCCGACGGTCGCTGTATCCGCTATGGTCAGGTCGTTGATGGCAACGGAGATCGGACTCGCGCTCGACTCGACCGCGAACCCGCGATACTGGCCGCCGCCTGACAGCGTGTAGTTGCCGCCATTGATGGTGACGTTCTTCGTGATCAGACCGATATTCGACGTCAGCGTGATGTTCGACGTGAAGGTGATCGTGTCGCCACTGTTGGCATTGATCACGGCCCTAGTGAGCCCGCTGGAATCCGACACATTCCAGTTGTAGGCCAGCGCCGGCGAGGCGATCAGCAGGCCCGTCGCGGCAGCCGACAGGATCGCGGCGCTGGTCAACAGGTTGCGGCGATAGCGCATCAGCCAGCCGTCCTGTTGCAAACTCTTGCTGGGAACATGCCTCGCCACGGGGCCGGCGCGATCGTGGTTCGGACGGTTTTTCGAATGCGGCATGATGGGCTCCGATCGCAGGCAGGCTGGGTGCACGCGGAAAGAACTGGACCGCTCGGACACACGGCCCATGCTGTCCTTCTTGGTTAAGACCCGGTCTTTAGCAGGCGATTGTTTGTCTGATATTTGAAAGCAAACGCTCTTCGCGTGGCGACGCTCGGATCTGGCCTGCTGCGGCGATGCACCCAGCGGGACCGCGTTTCGCCCCGTCGCCGCGTCGGGTCGCGCCCCGGCAGCGTATCCATCTGCCATGGCGGCGCAGTCGTTGCCCCCTCGACCCGAGGTCATGCATCGGACATTCTGGCAGCCTGCGTGTCGAATTGTGGCTGCCGAGCCGACGGGCAGTTAGGAGGCGAGTTCGGATGGGACGTGGGGTGGCGCAGGGGGGCGGCCTGGTATTGGATGACGTCGTTCTGGATGAAACCTGCCTGTTCGCCCATCGGGGCGGCGAGCAGATCCGCTTCACGCGCAGCGAGCGCGCTCTGCTTCTCGCGTTAACCCGCAACCCGCACCGCCTTATGCAGCGCAGCCAGTTGCTCGACGCGATCGCGCCGACCCAGAGCGATGCCTCCGACCGCAATGTCGACTTTCTCGTCAACCGCCTGCGCACAAAGCTCGGGGACAGCGCCAGGTCTCCCCGCTTCATCGCCACCCAATATGGCGAGGGCTATGTCTGGATCGCAACGAAGCAGCCGGCCGTGGCTCAAAGTCCCCATCCGGCCCCGATCAGTGGATTGCTGGCGGTCGTCCCGGTCGTCCCGTCAGAGGACCCGCACCTTGCTGAACGTGCGGACGCCGTCGTCCGGCAGGTACGCGACAGGATCGCGGACCAGCTCGGCGCCGCCGAGACCATCATCGCTCTTGGACGCGAGGAGGGAGTGGCGGCCGAGGGGATGCGCTTCATCCTCAGGGTGAGCTTCCAGGACAATGGCAACCGGCTGGATTGCACCGCCACCCTGCGCGAGGGGCCGTCGCGGCGCATTGTCCGGGCCTTCCGGCTGGAGTTCGTCGGCGCGACCACGGCCTCGCTTGCGCCGGAGGTGGAGCGCGCCTCGATCGACATCGTCGCTGCGTTGCAGCGCAATCTCGGCGAGGCCTCGGAGGGGCTTGGCACGCCCGTCGACCAGCCCCTCGAAATCCGAATGCGCAAGGCTTCGACCCTGTTGTCGGCGTCCAATCCGCAATGGCTTGAAAAGGGGCGGCAGCTCAGCGAAGCGCGGGTGGAGAATCCGGCCAGCGCGGACATTGCCTTGCAATGGTGCCTGCATCTGTTTGCGCGCCTTGTGCTCACCAATCCCTTCACCGGCATTGGCAGTGATGAGCGCGACGAGATCGAGAGCGAGATCGAGGCGACGGTTCTCGACTGCCTCCCCCTCGTCGAGACCAATCCGCTCCTGATGCTGGCCGCCGCCAAGCTGCTCTATTTCGTCGATCGCGGCCATCTAGAGCTTGCCGAGGATCTCGCGGAGCGGGCCTTTGCCCGTATGGGAGATTCTCCTGCCGCCCTGCCGGTGCTCGGGCAGCTTCGGCAGGCGCGGGGTCATTTCGCCGCCGCACTGGCCTTCTTCGATCGCGGCATCGAGATGGCGGATCCCAATTCCGGGTCCCAGCTACACCTGCAAGTCCTCAAATGCATCGCTCTACTTGCGGCGGGCGACCAGGATGCCCTCGAGACCACAGCGGCCGCCGTCTCTCTCGAAAACCCGCAAAGCCCGTCCGACCTCAGCCTGCTGATCGCCGTGCTCGTGACGCCGTCCGACCAGAAGCTGCCGCAAGCGATCACCAACGTGCTGCGCGCCGCCGGCCCCGAAGGGGCACGCCACGCGCTCGCCTATACCTACATGACATCAGTACGCCACCTCATCTCTCAGCAGGCACGTGCCAACATCATGCAAGGAATGATCGCCCACTTCACCGGGCTCTACGGCAAGGACGTCGTCGCGCCGTTCATCCTGATAGGAACAGGCCTGATCGTTCCGAGCTGAGATCCCGGCCCCCCTCTTTTCATGCGCGCGGTCGCCTTGACCGGATCGTCGCCGGGCTTCACCTGTCAGCCGCGACGGGCTTTTCGACAGTCCGCCGCGCCACCGGGCTGACGCGCGTGCCGGACTGCAAGTTTCCGCGACATGACCCCACGCCTCTTGGCGACGACGGAGGACGTGTCCGGCCTATTCGGTCGTTGGTTCAGAGCCAACGCGTTGGCTCGCCAGCAACTCGCCGCAGGCAAGTCCGGACAAGGCCGACTTTTGGTCGAATTTGTCAGAAAACAGACCGACTTTGCGTCGGAAACCCGCTTCTTTTCCCGAGCCGGAATCCGACCCGCGCGACGCGGATGGTATTGACCCACTCGCGCTTTTGGCCTTATTGTTGGACCAATGGTAGGGCAAATGAGCTGAGGCGATGGCGACAATATCCTTGCGGAAACCGAAGAAGCGCACCTCGGCGGTAGACGCGATCGTTGAGAATTTCCGCACAATGCTGAAATCCGGCGCCCTGCAGGTTGGCGATGAATTGCCGACCGAGCGCGACATGGCCGAGCGCCTGGGGGTCTCACGCAACACGTTTCGGGAAGCGATCAAGCGTCTGGAGGCCTATGGCATCATCGAGACCCGCCAGAAGCAGGGCGCACGCATCGTCAACAATTCCGTCGACGCGATGATCTCGATCCTCTCCTTCCGCCTCGGCGCCGACGAGAAGACCTATCGCGATGTCCAGCATTTCCGCGGCATTCTCGAGACTGGGCTCGTCGCCGACATCGTCGCCCGCGTCAGCGACGAGGATGTCGAGGAACTGACCGACATCAACGAGCGGCTCGGCTCCACCAAGGCGGTCGTGACGCTGGCGGAGATCGACCTCGCCTTCCACAAGCGGCTCCTGTCGATCGCGGCCAACGAGACGGCGCTGAAGATCTACGACGTCCTCTCGGGCGTCATCGTGCAGATCATGGCGCTCGGCAAGGCGCAGAGCGGCAGCGAGCTGGCCATGGCCAGCCATCGCAGCATCATTGCCGCCCTCGCCGGCCGCGATGCGGGGCAGCTCAGCCTAGAGCTCTCCACCCATATGGGCCTCGGCATCCGCTACCTCGCCAACCAGGCACAGCGCGGGGACGTCTCCAATGCGCTCTGATGCAAGCATATTCGAGGCGATCCGCGCGCGGCTGTTCACGGCCGTGATCGACGACATGATCGATGGCGGCGAAACCACGGCCGGCGTCGTCGATCGCTCCGGCATCATGTGAGCATCGAGGGAACAGACAGCATGAAAGTCGGCCTTGGTCTCTATCGTGAGATGCTGAACGACGCGAATTTCCGCTTCGCTGCGCAGGCGGGGGCGACCCATGTCGTCGCGCATCTCACCAATTATTTCGCCGGCAAGTCACCGACCTTGGGTCGCGGAGCCGAGGGCACGGGCTGGGGCGACTGCCGCGACGACACGCTGTGGACCTATGCCGAGCTCGCAGATCTCGTCGAGCGGGCCGGACGCTTCGGGCTCGCCATCGCCGCGCTCGAGAATTTTTCGCCGAAGTTCTGGTCCGATATCCTGCTCGACGGGCCGAAGAAGCGCGACCAGGTCGAGGGACTCAAACAGATAGTCCGCGACGCAGGCCGCGCCGGCATACCCTGCATCGGCTACAATTTCTCAGTCGCCGGCGTCTGGGGCTGGACACGCGGACCACTGGCGCGCGCCGGGGCCGTTTCGGTCGGCTTCGACGGCGACAAGGTCGATCTCGACGACCCGCTGCCTGATGGTGTCGTCTGGAACATGCGCTATCGCGACGCGGTGCCCGGCGCGACGCCGGTGCGCGTTTCCAATGACGAGATCTGGGCGCGCCTAAGCTGGTTCCTCGAAGAGTTGGTCCCCGTCGCCGAGGAAGCAGGCGTGCGGCTCGCCGCCCATCCCGACGATCCGCCGGTGGGGGTGATGCGCGGCGCTGCCCGGCTCGTCAACCAGCCTGACAAATATCGCCGGCTGCTCGATATCGTCGACAGCCCCAGCAACAGCGCCGAGCTCTGCCTCGGCACGCTTCAGGAAATGACAGGCGGCAACATCTACGCCGCCGTCCGCGAAATCGCCCGCCGCGACCGCATCGGCTACATCCACTTCCGCAACGTCAAGGGCAAGGTGCCCCACTATGTCGAGACCTTCATCGACGAGGGCGACATCGACATGGCTGAGATCGTCCGCATCCTGCGCGACGAGGGCTATGACGGGGTGCTCATCCCCGACCACACGCCGGAACTGGACTGCGCCGCGCCCTGGCATGCAGGCATGGCCTACGCGCTCGGCTACATGCGGGCGCTAATCAATGTCGCGCCGGCCCTCGGTCCGGCGCGCTGACAAGGGCCGCGCGCGGGAAGACGCGCACGGCCAAATCTTGCAAGAGGCAAAAAGAGCCGGGGGCCGAAGCTCCCGGGATGCGGTCGGCTGCGCCGACGAGCTGAGGGAGGGGAAGTCGTGAACGGTATTTCAAAGATCGGCCTTTTCGCGGGGGTGGCAATGCTTGCCTTTATCCCGGTCGCGGAAGCAGAGACGACGGTCACATTCTGGGGGCAGGCGCTGCCGCCGACTGATCAGGCCGCCGTCGACCAGATCATCAAGGATTTCGAGGCCAAGAACCCGGAAATCAGGATCAAATGGGTTCCCGTCTCGGCCACCGAGACCGACGAGAGCAAGCTCATGACCGCCGTGCGCGGCGGCGTCGGTCCCGACGTCTATTATCTCAATCGGTTCGCAGCGCAGCAGCGCGCAAGCGAGGGTCTGCTCGAAAACCTGAAACCCTTTATCGACAAGGAGGGCGTGGACCTCTCCGACAAGTACCTACCCTTCGCCTGGGGCGACGTCAGCAATGGCAAGGGCGTCTACGCGCTGCCCTTCGACACGGATGCGCGCGTCCTCTTCTACAACAAGGCGCTGCTGAAGGAGGCCGGTGTCGACCTCGCCGCCTTCGACCCGGCCAACGGCCCCATGACCACAGAGGCGGTGGCCGCCGCGGCGGCCAAAGTCAATGTCAAGAACGCCAGCGGCGCCTATGATCGTATCGGCTTCATTCCGTGGTTCGAGCAGGGCTGGCACTATACGTGGGGCCTCGCCTTCAACGGCACATTCCAGGACGGCCCCTGCAAAGTGACGCCGACCTCGCCTGGTGCTGTCGCCGGCATGCAGTATCTCCAGGACAGCGCCAAGGCGCTCGACTACCCGGCGGCAAGCCAGTTCCTCAACTCGTATTTCCCACCCAATGCACCGGCCCAAAACAACCCGTTCTTCTCGGGCAAAGTGGCGATGATGGTGAATGGCGACTGGATGCTGCCGCAGCTCGCCACCTATGCGAAGGACCTTGACTGGAGCCTCACCTATATCCCGACGCCGGACAAGCATATCACCAGCTGGTCGGCCGGCTGGTCGCTCGCTGTCCCGACCAGGGCCAAGAATGCCGAGGCCGCCTATACTTTCGCCCGCTACATGACCGGAGAGGAAGGCCAGCGCACCTACGTCAAGATGAGCCAGCACCTTCCCACCTGGAAGTCGCTGCTTGACGAGGCGGACCTCTTCGATGGCCAGCACAAGTTCTTCAAGGACCTGTTGCCCAAGTCCAATCCGCTGTTCCAGCTTGCCACCGGCGCGCTCTACTGGGACGAGCTGACCCGCGCGCAGGAGAAAGTCCTCTCCGGCAGCGCCACGCCGGCCGATGCAATGGCCGCCGTTGCCGCTCGCGTCCAGCCGCAGCTCGACCGCGCCTGCTCGAAATAGGCGGGATGCCCGTCAGGACGGTCCGGCGCCAGCGCGTCGGGCCGCTGCTCCGCACGCAACAGGGAGGCCTGCCGCGCCATGGATATCGGCCGCCGCGAAACCATCCTCGGCTTTGCCTTCATCACGCCGTGGCTGGCTGGATTCGGACTCTTCGTAGTCTATCCGGTCATCTACAACGTCTATCTAGGCTTCACGGCCTATAACGGCTTTGCCCCGCCCGAATGGATCGGGCTCGACAACTATGTCCGCATGTTCACGCAGGACGACGTCTTCTGGGTCTCCTGCTGGAACACCCTCTACTACACGACGCTGGCCTGCCTGATCGGCATCCCCTTCACCATCGGCATGGCGCTCGCGATGCAGGTCGAACTGCTTGAGACGCCGGTGATCCGCGCGATCCTGGTCATTCCCTCGGTGCTGCCGATTTTCGCGCTCAGCCTCGTCTTCGTCTGGCTGCTCAATCCCCGCTTCGGCCTCGTCAACTACTTCCTGTCCTATCTCGGCCTCGGGCCTATCGACTGGCTCGGCGCGCCGCAATGGGCGAAGTTCAGCCTCGTCGTGCTCGCCCAGTTCGGCGCCGGGCAGGTCGCGCTGATTTATCTCGCCGCCATGCAGGGCATCGGCAAGACCTCTATGACGCGGCGCGCATCGACGGCGCCAATGCCTGGTGGCGTTTCTGGAAGATCACGCTGCCGCTGATCACGCCGGTGCTGCAGTACCAAGTTATCGTCGGCATCGGGCTCGGCCTCTCCGTCTTCACGCAGGCCTATGTGATGACCGGCGGCGGGCCGGAGGATTCGACGCTGTTCTACGCGCTCTATCTCTATCGTCAGGTCTTCAGCTACGCCGACTATGGCTATGGCGCCGCGATGGCGACCATCCTCTTCCTGGTCAGCCTCGTGCTTGCCATCCTCGTTTTTCGCGTCTCGGCGCGGCGCGTCCACTACGAGGCGATGGGATGAGCGCCGTGACCCATTCCGCATCACGTGCCACCGCCGCGCCGGCCGCCCGCCGCCCCCTCGATTGGTCTCGTCTCCTCGCGCGAGTTCTGCTCTACAGCTTCTGCCTCATCTTCCTGCTGCCAATCTATTCCATGGTCACGTCGGGACTGAAGTCGCCCCAAGAACTGGCCGCCTTCCCGCCGACAATCTTTCCCGAACACCTCGCCTGGGAGAACTTCTTCGCGGCGACGCGCTTCATCCCGTTCTGGAAGTACTTCGGCAACTCCGTCATCGTCACGGGCTTCTCAACGCTTGGCGCTGTCACGTCCAGCTTCCTGATCGCTTATGGCTTCGCTCGCTTCCGATTTCCCGGCCGCGACGCGATCTTCTACACGGTGCTCGGATCAGTGTTCCTGGCTGGCTTCCCCGTCGTCACCATGATTCCGATCTTCGACATGTTCGCGCGACTAGGGTGGATCAACACCTTCCTGCCGCTGATCGTGCCGACATTCTTCGGCAATGCCTTCTACATCTTCCTGCTACGACAATTCCTGCTGCGCCTGCCGCCTGAGATCATCGAGGCAGCGCGCATCGACGGCGCAGGCGAGTTCAGCATTCTGACGCGGATCGTGCTGCCGCTCACACTTCCGGCGATCGCCGTGGTCGCGGTCTTTGCCGTGTTCAATTCCTGGAACGACTTCCTTAACCCTCTGATCTACCTGCAGGACGAGAGCCGTTACACGCTCGCGATCGGCCTGTCGCTCTACAAGACGACGCATGACGCGCAGTGGCACCTCATGAACATGGCGTCCACGCTCGTTGTTCTTCCCGAAATCATTCTCTTCCTTCTCTTCCAGCGCGCATTCCTCAGCGGCATCGCCGCCGGCGCCGTCAAATAGGTCCGACATGATCAAGGAACTCTACCTCGTCCCGCACAGCCACACCGATATCGGCTTCACCAATCCGCAGCCGATCGTGCTGGAACTGCATCGCCGCTTTCTGGACGAAGCGCTCGACCTTTCCGAAGCGACGGCGGACCGCACGGACAGGTCGGCCTTCAAATGGATGGTCGAGGTGTCCGGCACCGCGCTCGACTGGTGGCGCCATGCGACGAGCGCCGAGCAGGAGCGTTTCGTTGCGGCGACGCAGGCCGGCCGGATCGAGGTGGCGGCCATGCGCTGGAACCAGGCGCATCTCTCGGATCATCACATGCTGATCGAGGCGATGGAGCCGGTGCGCATCCTGCGCGAGGCGGGCGTGCCGATCCGCTCGGCGATGAACACCGATGTCAACGGCGTCAACTGGGGCGTCGTCGACGTGATGCTCGACCATGGCATCGAGAATTTCTCGATGGCGATCAACGAGCATTTCGGACATGCGGTGCGTCCCAGACCACAGGCTTTCCGCTGGAGAAGTCCGAGTGGGCGCGACCTGCTGGTCCATAACGGGCTCATCTACGGTGTCAGCGTTTCCGGCTGGCTCGGGATCCCGATCGACCTCGACCAGACGCGCACCGCGCTGCCGCGTCTCGCCGCACTGCTAGAGGCGCGGGGCTATCCCCATTCCATCCTCATCATGCAGCAAACCAATGCACCGCATTACTGCGACAACAATGCGCCGCATCCGGGCCTGCCTGATCATGTGCGCCGCTTCAACGAAATGGGCGGCCCGCTCAGCATCCGCATCGCGACACTTTCGGAGGCCTTCGACCGGCTGCGGCAGGACGATCTCTCGGGCATTCCGACGCTCTCCGGCGACTGGCCGGACTGGTGGACCTTCGGCTCCGGCGGCACGATGCGCGAGACGGCGGTGACGCTGGCCGGCGAGCGGGCGCTGCGTGACGCCCAGCAGCTCGCTGCCTGGTCGCCGTCGCGGCAAAGGCGCAGCCGCCTCGCAGAAACGCGGGCCGCCGAAGCACTGGCGCTCTATGTCGAGCACACCTACACCGCCGACCGCGCCACGCATCGCCCGAATTCACCGGAGGTCGAGAACCAGATCGTCTGGAAGAAGGTGCAGGCCTATGACGGCTGGAATCTCGCGCGGATGATCCGGCGCGACGGCCTTGCAGCACTCGCGGCGCGGCACCCCGGCGGGGTTCAGAGCGCCCTTGTCTATAATCCGCTGCCCTTCCCCGTACGGCGCGTCATGAGGGTGCCCCGCGCCTCGCATGTCGAGCCGCTCTGGGAGGCGAGCTCCCATGTGATCCAGCGGCAGGACGTCTATTTCGCCGACTTCTTCGAAAGCGAGGCGCAGTATGTCGGCGTCGATCTGCCGGCGCTCGGCTATGCCATGATGCCCTTCGCCGCGCTGAAGCCGTTCGCGGACGACGTCCGCGCGTCGGATACATTGCTCGCCAACGCACACCTCACCGTCCGCTTCGATGCCGTCACCGGCGGGGTCGTTTCGATCGAGGGCGGGGAAAGCGAGTATGCCGCACCGGGCGAGGCTTTCGGTGTGCCAGTGCGCGAACGGCCCGAGCCGGCGCACCGCTTCAGCTTCTACGGCCCACCCGTCTTCAACGATCTTGAGCGATCGCTCGACATGCACGCCGCCTGGCATCCCGACTGGACAGCGGTGCGCGAGGCCGGACGCCTCGTCGAGACACGGCTCCGGCCCGTTGCAGGTCATGCGACGCTGACGCAGATTTTCGCATTCGCCAGTGGCGAGACGGCCGAGGTCGCATGGAGCCTCTCGTCCGGCGACCCGGCGCTCAAGGTCGAGGTCACCGTGCGCAAGCAGCGCATCGTCGAGCCACACTCCTTCTACCTGCCGATGCCGCTTTCCGAGAAAGACGAATGGTCGGCACATTATGAGACAGCCGGCGCCATCGTCGCCTGGGACAAGGAGCAACTCCCCGGCGCCAACCGCCACTTTGTTCCGACCCAGCGCTTCATCCGCCTCCAGGGGGAGCATCGCGGCCTGACAGTAGCCTCGCCCGATCTGCCGCTCTTTCAGGTCGGCGGCTACACTTTTGGACGTCATGAGCGCAGTGCCGTTAAGCCCGGCCGGCCGACGCTGGTCGCCTGGCTCAACAATAACTACTGGGACGTCAATTTCGAAGTTACCCAGTCCGGTCCGCTGGTGACACGATTTGCGCTGCTTCCGCACGCGGCCGAGGGGATTGCCCAGTCGATTACGCGCGCCTTGCCCTATGTCGCCGAGCCACAGCTCCACCTCGCACTTGCTCAGGGCAACGCGGAAGGCCAATTGCTCGACGTCGAGGCGGATGGGCTCCTGCTCACCGGCTTCGCCCGCGAGGGCGACGAGGTCGTCATCCACGTACTGAATCCCGATGACCGTGAGCGCTCCCTCGCACTCGGCTCTGCCGCGCTGCGCATTCTCTCCGCCAACCGGACCAATCTGGCCGGAGCAGCCGGCGATGCCCTTGCCGTCGAGGGCGGGAGCATCGTCTTGCCGGTAGCCGGCCGCGCCTTCACGGCCATCACGCTCGGCGTCGAGAGCTGACCGGTGGCCACGGACTTCGCTGGACGCGTGGCCCTAGTGACGGGGAGCGGCCGCGGCATCGGGGCGGCGATCGCGACGGCGCTTGCCGCGCGCGGGGCCGCTCTCATGCTGCACGAGCGCACAGCGGATGAGACGGTGGTCCGTTTCACCGAAGATCTGGCTTCGGAGTACGGCGTCGCGACCGCTGTGGTCGCAGCCGACCTGCTTCAGCCAGGCAGCGTGGGAGCGATCTTCCAGGCGCTCGACGCACGCTACGGCCGGGTCGATCTCCTGATCAACAATGCCGGCTTCGAGACCACCTCTGCCGCCGAGTCGACGGAGGAGAGCGACTGGCGTGCTGTGCTGGAGGTCAATCTGTCGGCGCCATTCATGATCGCGCAGCAGGCGGCACGGCGAATGCAAGGTCGCGGCGGCGTCATCGTGAACATCACGTCGATCCATGCAAGCGTGCCGCGCAAGGGTCTGGCCTCCTATTGCGCCGCCAAAGCTGGACTCGCGATGCTCACAAAATGCCTGGCGCTCGAATGGGCTGAATACGGCATACGTGTCGTCGGCTTGGCGCCCGGCGCCGTAGAGACGGACATGAACCGCGAGGTGATCGAACGGTTCGGCCGGCACCGCTTCGACGACTGGATACCCACGGGCCGGATCGGCACGGTCGCTGACGTAGCGGAAGCCGTGGCGTTCCTCTGCAGCGAGGCCGCGTCCTATGTGACGGGCACCGAACTGACGCTCGACGGGGGCTACACGCTCAATCTGGTACGCTATGACGACAGGCCGAGCCGTCAAAGCTGAGGCCGCAAAGCCGGGGAACGTCGCCGACGATGCTCCCTCGTTCATCGATGATCATCACCGCACCGCGAGCCCGGCCGATCTGGTGCCCCGATATCTCGGCTCGGTCTCGAAGATGAAGCGACGCTGTCTTGAAGTGCGATATCGTCTTGATGCAGACGCAGCGATTATCAGCGTAAGCGTCAAGCTAAACCCAAAAAACCAACACTTCAGCGCATAGATGGGTCAAATGGCAGGCCGCGCCCGACGATGATGAGCACTACGTCTACGCCATAGCACTCTAGCACCGCATGGTGCAGATTCGGTGCCGGGCTATTTTCCAAACGGCGAGGCCTTGAGGATAATGATCGATCGAATGCCGAGAAGCTAATGCCTAAGCGGCAATTCGTTTGGCTATGGCGAAGTTACCGTTTTCGACCATTTCGAGACCTTCGGTCGCGAGCGCGTCTGCTCTCGCCAAAAACCGCCATCCGACATTCGAGACGCTGAGGCGAGCTGGCCGGATTTCGATGTCACTGGGAGGCACGTACCAAGGCTTGCGTGTCGACACACTCCCGATCTTCGGCACTTTGCCGCCTCGCACGGTGATGGCGAAGACGAAATCATCCTCGAACGTTTTGGTCGTGGCTTGGATTTTCCCCGCGGCGAAGCCGATCATGAGAACCCGGTCGCCGTGCGCGACGAACTCTGGCGGCTCCGGGAATGACGTCTCCACCTCGTCAGAGGCTTCTGAAGAAAATCCGCCAATCCGGCATGCCCGCGGTGTGTGCCGGCCAGCGGCCAGCCGTCACCGGGAATGATCCATTCGATATCCTCGGCAGCAACGCCAGCAGATCCTGCCCGTTGCCGCCCATGGCTGCGAAGAAGGCCTTCACGATCCGAAAATTCTCGTCGATGCTCATCGAAATCTCGATCTCTCTCAGTTCGGATCGCGTGGCGTCGGCGTCTCACCGGATATCGACGTTGAGCGCCAGATCCCAGGAGCTTGCGCCGTTCTTGGCCAGGCCGATCATCATCAGGCCGAGCGCCTCGAGCGTCTGGGCCATCTTCAGGCCACCGACATCGAGCGGACGCAGTCCGATGCTCTCGATGAACGTCGACACGCTCGCCTTGGCGTCCCGGTCGTCGGCGGCGATGAACGCGTCGAGGCGTCCGCCCCTGGCGAGGACGTGGCCGAAGATTGTGTTGAACGCCTTTACAAAGCGCGCGTCGGCGGGGGCGTCCTTGGCGATCTCCTGCATGCCGGAACTGCCGGCGGGAGTGACGAGGCCTGTCGCGTCGGGAGAGACCGGGTTGGTGATGTCGATGATCACCTTACCGTCGAGCGCATCGCCGAAATCGGCCACCGCCGCCGCCGCGCTGCTATACGGCACCGCGAGGATGACGATGGGCCCCGTCGGCGCGGCGCCATACGTCCCGGTGGTTGCTCCGGCGCCAAGCTTGTCTGCCAGCGCCTTCGCCTTGGCCGGGTCACGTGTGATGACCTCGACGGCATGCCCGGCCTTGGTGGTACGCCCGGCGATCGCGGCGGCCATGCTGCCTGCGCCGATAATGCTGATGGTGCTCATGTATGGTGTCCTTGAAGCGTGGTGTGTGCTGTTCGGGGCAGTCAGGCAGCCGGGAAGTAGTGGCCGTTGTCGAGATCCGCCATCAGGCCGGGCTGCGTGGGTTCCCAGCCAAGAGTCTGGCGCGTGATCGAGTTCGACGTCGGGGTGTCCAGCGTCACCAGATTGGCGAGGAACCCGAAATAGCCCGGCAGCATCAGCACGTCGGCAGGGATCGGCACGGCCGGCAGGTTGAGGCGGCTGGCAATGGCCTCTGCGATCTGGCGGTATGGGATCGCCCCTTCGGCGACCGCGTGCCAGTTCCGGCCGGCGGCGCCCTTTTCCAGCGCCAGGCGGAACACGGTGGCGACCTCACGCGCGTGCACGGCCCCCCAGCGGTTCGCACCGTCTCCGGGATAGCCGACGATGCCCTTCTCCTTCGCCAGCCCGATCAGCCGCGGCAGGAAGCCCGCATTATCGGTGCCGCTGTGCATGATCTCTGGAATCCGCACGATCGATGACCGCACGCCCTTTTCGGCAAGGGCAAGCACCGTCGTCTCCACGATGTTACGAACCCGCAGGGTGTTCTTGTATGGATCGCCGCCGGGAAGGGGCGGGTCTTCCTCGGTGGCAGGTCGGCCGAGATTTTCCCAGCAGGGCGAACCGATGCTTCCCGATGCAACCAGCGGCTTCCCGCTCCCCGCCAGTGCCTCGCCATAAGCGAGGATGATCTCGACCTCGGCGGCGGCCACGGCATTGACGCCGCCGGTGGGGATCAGGTCTTGCCGGTGTGCGACGTGGATGACGCCGTCCGCCGCCGTCGCCGCCGCCTTGAGCCCGTCGAGATCTTCGAGGCTGCCGTGACGGGCCGTCGCGCCGAGCGCGGATACCGTCTTCGCAGCCATGTCCGACCGGACCAGCGCGGTGACCTCATGGCCGGCGGCGACGAGATCGGAAATGATGTACGGACCGGAATGGCCGGTGCCGCCAACGACCAAGACGTGCATGTCATGATTCCTTGAGTGATGTGACGCCGATCGAGAAGTTGGTGTGTCCGACGGCATGGGTCATCAGGCCCAGCGACAGCAGGCACATGTGTTCCAGCGTCCGCGCCATGGGCAGGCCGCCGACATCCATCGGGCGCAACCCGAGGCTCTCGACAAGCGCCGAGACGCGCGCCTTTCCCTGCGCGTCCTCGCCAGCGAGGAACACGTCCAGCGGGTGGCCTTCCAACGGGCCAGCCGCCAGGACGTGGGCGAACAGGGTGTTGAACGCCTTGACGACGACCGCGTCGGCGGGGGCGGCCTTGGCGATCTCCTGCGCGCCGCAGCTGTCCGCGGGCGTGACGAAGCTCGTAAAGTCGGGGGCGATCGGGTTGGTGATGTCGACAAGGATCTTGCCCGCAAGCGCGTCGCCATAGCGCGTCAGCACTTCGAGGACGCCAACGTAGGGAACCGCCAGGATGACGATGTCACCGGCCGGGACGGCGCCGAACGTGCCTACCGTCGCACCGGCGCCGAGATCCTTGGCCAGTGCCCGCGCCTTGGCGTGGTCGCGAGTTAGCACCTCGACGGTTTGTCCGGCCGCGGCGCCAAGACCGGCGATCGCCGTCGCCATGCCGCCGGAGCCGATGATGCTGATACTGCTCATGTTCCTGTTCCTCGCTGCCTTTCGGACAGCGCCTCTGTTGCCATGCGCATGACAGCGCCCTATATTCGGTTCAGTGATCCACATATCTGGACCACTGATCCATTTGTCAAGGCAACCGATGCGCGCCGACGCGAGAAAAAATTACGACCACATCCTTTCCGTCGCGCGAGAGGCCATCACCGAGCATGGTCCCGATGCCTCAATGCGCGATATCGCCCGACGGGCCGAAGTCGGATTGGCTACGCTGCTCCGTCATTTTCCGACGCGAGAGGCTTTGTACGAGGCCTTGCTGTGCACGAATCTGGACGCACTGACGCACACGGCGGGCGAACTCCAAACGGCTGAATCACCTGGCGAAGCGCTCGAGACATGGATTCGCGAATGGGTGGCCTTCGCCCAAAGCTACAGGGGCGCGGTCAGCCTGATGGCGGCCGCCCATACGAACCCGAATTCTGCTCTGTATGCCGCATGCGCCGCTGTGCACTCGGCCAGCGCTCGACTGCTCCTACGCGCGCAAGCCGGAGGTACCGCGCGCTCCGATATGAACGGCGACGATCTGTTCGCCTTGATGTCGGCGCTCGGCTGGGCGGTGGACCAACCCTCGTTCGCGCCGCGTGCCGATCAACTCTTCCACATTCTCGCGAGCGGCATCATGACAAGCCCGTCGAGCCATAAGGGCGTCTGAATATCCGCTTCTGTCGCAAGCCGACGTTCACGGAAGTCTTGGAGAACGGCGGTTTTGTGCCATGGAAGGTCGATCAGTTGGCCGCAGAATGTCCGCCACCGGGTGACCGGAAGGCGGCCCAAACCGCGAGATCAGGGTGGTTTCTGCTGCCACGGGGCTGCCAACCTCGGTGCGAGCTCACGTTAGAAGTCCGTGCGGCAATCGGCGGTGATTGAGTGATAATCTCGCAGCATATCGCACCATAGCGTGGAACCGGCTGAATTGGCGGAGGGAGCGTCCGTCGTTTCCGTCCGATCGAACAGCAGAATCATTGTATTTCAATGAGTTACGATTTTCGTGGGTAGTATTCTGTGTAGCATAATGTGTAGCGGTTTCTGATACTCAGGCTTGGGCGTTTGCAGGCCGTTGGTCGGTACGGCGCTGCCGCGCGTCGTGCGCCCGACCGGTTCTCGACACCCCGTCGGGTTCAGAGCTTGAGGCTTTGCGCCAATAGCAGATCTTGCAAAGCGCGCCTCGGAGAGTCCGGGCGGGGACGGTTGCGGACTGGCCGGTTTTGGCTGCAGTGAACCGCCCCGGCTTCACCGGAGGCCATTTGGTTTAAGTCACGCCGCCATTTGCTGCTCACCGAGCATGACGTAGTAGCGCTCCTCGGCTTCGGCCGGCGGGATGTTGCCGATAGGCTCCAGCAGACGGCGATGGTTGAACCAGTCAACCCAGGTCAGCGTGGCGAACTCGACTGCCTCGAAGGATCGCCAAGGCCCCCGACGATGGATGACCTCGGCCTTGTAGAGGCCATTGATCGTCTCGGCGAGTGCGTTGTCATAGCTGTCACCGACGCTGCCGACTGAGGGCTCGATGCCGGCCTCAGCCAGCCGTTCGGTGTAGCGAATGCTGACATATTGCGAGCCGCGGTCGCTATGGTGCACCAGGCCGCCGCGATGGGCGGGCCGTCGCTCGTGAAGGGCCTGCTCCAGCGCATCCAGCACGAAGCTGGCATGCGCGGTCCGGCTCACCCGCCAGCCGACGATGCGGCGAGCATAGGCGTCGATCACAAAGGCGACGTAGACGAAGCCCGCCCAAGTGCTGACATAGGTAAAGTCCGAGAGCCAGAGCCGGTTAGGCGCCGGCGCATGGAACACCCGGTTCACACGGTCGAGCGGGCACGGTGCCGACTTGTCCGAGATGGTCGTGCGGACCGGCTTGCCGCGGATCACACCGGCCAAGCCCATGCCCTGCATCAGCCGTTCGACGGTGCAGCGCGCCACATCGAACCCCTCGCGCATCATCTGTCGCCAGACCTTGCGCGCTCCATAGACTTCGAAGTTCTCGGCGAACACGCGCTCGATCTGGGGGCGCAGAACCTCGTCCCGTAGTGCCCGTGCCGAGCACTTCGACGGATCAAGCCGCCGAGCGACATGCGCATGATAGGTCGATGGGGCGATCGGCAGCACCTTGCAGATCGGCTCGACCCCATACGAACCGCGATGATCATCGATGAACGCGATCATGTCTTCGACCGGCGGTCGAGCTCCGCCATGGCGAAATAAGCGGATGCCTTGCGCAGGATCTCGTTCGCCTGCCGCAGCTCGCGGTTCTCGCGCTCAAGGGCTTTCAGCTTCGCCGACATATCCGTCGTCACGCCGGCCCGCTTGCCGGCATCGACCTCGGCCTTCTTCAGCCACTCATTCAGTGAATGCGCCGAGCAGCCGATCTTCGCCGCAATCGACACGATCGCCTGCCAGCGCGAAGGGTGTTCAGCCTCGTGATCCTGCACCATCCGCACCGCACGGGCACGCACCTCAGGCGAGAACTTGTTCGTCGTCTTGCTCGTCATAGCCCCATCCTCTCAGGAGTTGGGGCCTCCGGTAAAGCCGGGGCGGTTCATCAAGCCATTGCCCCGTTCCAGTCACACGGACGCGTTGGTGGTCAGCCAGCTCTCGATCGCAGCAATCACCGCAGGCCGCAGGCGGCTACCCTGGTTCAGGGCATTGCCGAGGGAGGGATCGAGCCGCTTGAAACCGAGCTCATCCATGACGTCTCCCATCTTGAGGTTCCGCGTCGCCGTGATGTGACGGATCCTCGCTATCGCCCACGATTCGAGACGGTGATCGACGGTGACTGCGGATGCTGTCACGCTCGCGGCAGGCGTCGGCACTGTTGCCGCGGCGATCCAAGCCTCGAAGGCCCGCTGCTCGGCGCTGGTGGCCCTTCGCCAGGCGTTCTGCAGTTCCTGCAGGCGAGTCCTCGGTTTCTTGATTCCGGCGGCGATGGTGGCCTCGGCCACCGAGCCGAACTTCCCTGCCTGGTAGTCCGCGAACACATGAGGGAAGTCGCGCTCAATCCGGCCGAGATAGTATGCGCTGTCTCGCTTCTGTTTCGCCATCGTTCCCCCGCTATCAGTGCACTGCGATCCGGACCGTTTGATACAGCACCGCCTGCCCGCGCTGCCACCCGGGCGCGAAGGCTATCCACCCATTGCCCGCGAGTGTCGGGACACCGACCAACGGGATGGTCGATGTATCTACCCTTGACTACAGGACCACAGCTAGTCTCGCTGACGCGGCGTGCCGCACGTTGGTAGATGCATCTATGGCGCCTGGGGAGGACTACGGTTCCGATCGGTTTCGGTGGTCGACCGAGCCTCACCTGCGACACCGCCACCGAGCACCACTGTCCCGAGACGTGCCAAGTAGCAGGGGCGTATCTCTGCGGAGCGCTTTCCCTCTTTGCTGAGATCAAAAAGCTACGGTGACATTGCGTCGGTGGAAACTGACTAGCTGCTGCTGCGCACGGATCTCCTCTTGGGACCACCTTTGCCGGGAAGCTGCAGTCGCCTCGACCGCAACCTCGAGAGATCTCCAGGATTGGGTACGCCTGGCGCCGCACGAGCGAAGCCGCAACAGAAACCGTCATCGGATTTAGCGAGTTATGGATAGTCAACGGATCGCGTGGGGACGGGGAACGGCTCAATGCCGCGCCATGCTTGCGGGATGCGCCGACGGAGATGGCTCACAGAGACTGACGTCTGCAGCGATGCAACGCCGTCTCCGCAAGAGCTGTGACGAGTTCGTTGACGACTCGGGGGACCGATCTGCAGTTCGGAGCTCGCGGTACTACGCTTCGATCTTTTGAGAAGCGAAGTCCTAGAACCGCCGCGAGGGCGTAGGGGGATGCCTGCCGGTGCGGCAGCGCGGGGAACGGCTATCCTCCTCTGTCGACCGGAATGTCCAGCAGGTGTTCGGAACTGCCGAGCTTGTGTCTAGCCTTCGCCGCCGCGAAGGCCTGCATGTCACCGGATTCGACATCGAAGTTCCGCGCGCCGCGCGGCTGCTACTCTTCAAGGATTGGATCATGCCGGCAGCCTCGAGCGGCTCGCTGCAATCTTGCGGCGGCGCCCGATTGCGGTCGACGACACGATCATGCATGTTGACGATTGGCGTTGGGCGCCGGCCGTTCACACCCTGAGCAGCGTCTTGATGGCGCGGCGCTCGTCCATCGCCTTGTAGCCTTCTGCAACTTCGGCGATGGGGAGTTCGAGATCGAACACCTTGCCGGGATTGATCTGGCGGGTCAGCACGAGATCCATCAGATGCGGCAGGAAGCGGCGCACGGGGGCGGGTCCGCCGAGCAGGCTCGACTGGGCGAAGAAGAGGCGCTGGCCGTCGAAGGTCACGCCATGGGGAACGCCGACATAGCCGATATGGCCGCCGGGACGGCAGACGCTTATCGCCTGCTCCATCGATGCCTGCGTGCCGACGCATTCGAGCACCGAGTCGGCGCCGATGCCGCCGGTGAGTTCGCGGATGCGGCTGATGCCGTCCGCGCCGCGCTCGGCGATGATGTCGGTGGCGCCGAACTCGAGCGCGAGGTCCTGGCGCGTCTTGTGGCGGCTCATGGCGATGATCCGCGCCGCGCCCATCTGCTTGGCCGCGAGCACGCCCATCAGCCCGACCGCGCCGTCGCCGACGACGACGGCCGTACCGCCGGGCCGGACCTGCGCCGCGTCGGCCGCATACCAGCCGGTGCCGAGCACGTCCGAGGTGGCGAGGAGGCTCGGGATGAGATCGTCCGGCGGCAGTTCGTCGGTCGCGACCAGCGTGCCGTCGGCGAGCGGCACCCGCGCGAAGGGTGCCTGCGCACCTGTCATGAATTCGCGCTGCTCGCAGGAGGACGGAAAGCCGAATCGGCAATGCGGGCAGGTGTTGTCCGAGGTCGCGAAGGAGCCGACGACGAACTGGCCGGGCTTCACGCTCGTGACCGCACTGCCGACCGCGACGACCACGCCGCAATATTCGTGGCCCATATTGGCCGGGCCGGAAAGCGGCTGCAGGCCGCGATAGGGCCAGAGATCCGAGCCGCAGACGCAGCTTGCCGCGAGCTTGATGATCGCGTCGGTCGGCTTCTGGAGCGTCGGTTCGGGCACATCCTCATAGCGGACGTCGCCGGGAGCGTGGAGAACGGTTGCGAGCATGGCGTGGTCCTTGCTGTCTGTCAGGCGCCGTAGTCGGCGTCGGAAACGTGTTCGGCCCAATCGACGACCTTGCCGTCCTTGACCTCCTGGATGGCGAGATGCGTCATCGCGGCCTGAGGCGATGCGCCGTGCCAATGCCGTTCGCCGGGCGCGAACCAGACGACATCGCCGGGGCGGATCTCTTCGATAGGTCCGCCTTCGCGCTGCACACGGCCGAGGCCCGAGGTGACGATCAGGGTTTGGCCGAGCGGATGCGTGTGCCAGGCGGTGCGCGCGCCGGGTTCGAACGTCACCTGGGCACCCTGGACACGGGCGGGATCGAAGCTGTTGAAGAGGGGATCGATGCGGACGGTCCCGGTGAACCAGCCGTCCGGGCCCTTGCCCGAGGGTCGCGTACCCGCGCGGATGATGTCCATGAGTGGTTTCCTTGATTGTCTGTCAGAGCGCTTCGATGCGCAGCGGGAATTCGCCGCGCACATGCAGCGCCTCGAAGCCCTCGTCGAAGCGGCCGAGCCTGATCAGCCCAGGATGACGATAGGGCGCGTGGAACATCGCAAGGTTCCCCCAGGGTATGTAGTAGCAGAGGTCATAGGGGCGTTCGTTGCCGAAGGGGCCGCTGCCTTCCTCGGTGAGCTTCCGCGGCAGGTAGGCGATCTTCTCGTTGGTCGAATAATCGGCGATCACGAGATCGAGCGGCAGCATCGCGAAGAAGTCGCGCGCCGAGGGGTTGTCGGACAGCGTCGCGGTCAGCACGTGGCCGTCGAAGCTCATGCGGATGCGCATGGTGGTCAGCCCCTTCGTGGCGGCATCAGGCGCGGCTTGAGCATGGGCAGGCCGCAGCAGGACAGTCCCCGCGAGAGCGCCCAGCAAGTGGCGACGATCGATGGCCGAGCCTATCATTGTGTTTCCTTCCGCGCCGAGGGCCGCGCCGCCACGGCGAGCAGTGCGGCGCCGGTGAGGAGGAGAGCTGCGAGCGCGAAGGGCGCCCACCAGCTCACCATGTCGAACAGCACCCCGCCGCTGGCGGCGCCGAGCGTGATGGCCAGCTGGATGATCGCCACCTGCAGCCCGCCGCCGGCCTCGGCATCCTCCGGCATGGTCCTCGCCAGCCAGGCACCCCAGCCGACGGGCGCCGCCGTTCCGAAGAAGCCCCAGCCGACGAGCAGCGCCGCGACCATGATGGGCGAATGGCCGAAGACGATCAGGGCGAGCGCGAGGCCGGCCATCGCCAGCGGGATCACGGCGAGGATGCTGAAGAGCCGCCGTCCGAGCAGCCGGCTGATGACGCCGGTCCCGGCGACGCCGGCAAGGCCCATCGCGAGCAGGATGGCGGAGAGCGCGGGAATGCCGACGCCCGTCACCTGCTCGAGGAAGGGCCTCAAATAGGTGAAGAGCGCGAACTGGCCCGTGAAGAGGAGAAGGATAGCGGCCATGCCGATCGCAACCGGCCGGCGTCGCAAGAGGCGGAAGACATTGGCCGAGCGGCCGGTATGTTCCGGCGGCATCGGCGGCAGGGCGATCCACTGCCAGACGAGCGCGAGCAGAGCGAGGGGGACGACGAAGGCGAACGCCCCGCGCCAGCCGAGCGCGCCGCCGATCAGGCTGCCAAGCGGCGCCGAGACGGTCGCTGCCACGGCATTGCCGGCATTCAGCATCGCGAGACCCTTGGGGACGCTGTCGGCCGGCACCAGCCGCATGATGATCGCCGTCGACATCGACCAGAAGCCGCCGATCGCGACGCCGAGCAGCGCCCGCCCGAGCATCAGCCAGACGGGGTCTGGCGCGAGCGCGACCATGCTGCCGGAGAGAACGAGGAGGGCCGAGAAGGCGAGGACCACCGTCCGCCGGTCCATCCGGCGCGTGAGCCCGGCTACGACGAGGCTGGTCGCCACCGCAAACAGGCCGGAGATCGAGATCGCCTGCCCGGCCTGGCCTTCGGTGATGCCGAGATCGGTCGCGAGCGGCGAGAGCAGGCTCACCGGCATGAACTCCGAGGCGATCAGCGTCGCGACGCACAGCGTCATCGAGACCACTGCACCCCAGGCGGCGCTGCTGTGCTGGATCGATTCGTCGGAGGTGATGGCCATGCTTGTCGATCGGCGCGCGTCTCGCGGCCGAGCCTCTTCCGTTGTCTCGCCCCGCCCTTATATAGCAGCGCCCCATTCTTCCGATTATCCGCTAAGATCCGCATGGACTTATCGATGGTTGATATCAATCGCGGGGAGAGGGTCGATGCGACGCGAGGAACTGACCGATTTCCTGTGGTTCCTGGCCGTCGCCGAGGAGCGGAGCTTCACCAAGGCGGCCGCGCGGCTCGGCACGTCGCAATCGACGCTGAGCCACACCATCAAGCAGCTCGAGGCGCGCATGGGCCTCCGCCTGCTGACGCGCACGACCCGCAGCGTCGCGCCGACCGAGGCCGGCGAAAAGCTGCTCGCAGCCCTCGCGCCGCGGATCGCGGACATCGAGCAGGACGTCGCCGCGCTGCTGGCGCTCCGTGACACGCCGTCTGGCACCGTCAGGCTCACGGTCTCGGATCATGCCTTTGAGACCGTGATCTGGCCGAAACTGCAGCCGGTCCTCTCCAACTATCCCGATATCCATCTCGAGTTCAGCATCGACAATGTGCTGCGCAACATCGTCGAGGAGCGCTTCGATGCCGGCGTCCGCCTCGGCGAGAGCCTCGACAAGGACATGATCGCCGTTCGCGTCTCCGAGGACTGGCGGCTGGTCGTGGTCGGGTCGCCCGGCTATTTTGTCAGCCATCCGGTACCGGCCACGCCGCAGGATCTCGTCCGGCACAGCTGCATCAACCACCGCCACGGCCGCAGCGGCGGGCTCTACGCCTGGGAGTTCGCACGAGACGGCCGCGAGCTGCGCGTCCGCGTCGAGGGACAGCTGACCTTCAGTTCCTCGCTCCCCATGATCGACGCGGCGCTCAGGGGCTTCGGCCTCGCCTATATCCCCGAGAACCTCGTCGCGGCGCACATCGCGGCCGGCCGCCTTATCCAGGTGCTCGACGACTGGTCGCCGTTCTTCCCCGGCTATTATCTCTACTACCCAAGCCGCCGGCAGATGTCCCCGGCGATGGCTGTCATCGTCGAGGCGCTGCGGTTCAGGGGGTCGGGGATGAGCGCTGCCGCCAGGACACCCCGGACAAACGTCAACAATCGTCAGCGAATGCGCTGTTTCGATCGGTGAAGCCCACAGTGCCGGCCCATGTCATGATCTCTGCCTCCGGAGTTCACTTCTGAGGGAGCGGTTGGTGAATGTCATCGCCGCTGTGCGCGGGCAGGAGTTCCGTCGTTGGCTCGAGACCACGGCCCCAGAAGCTGCGGATTGACGACGCAGCATCGCTGGTCGACTGCCACAAGCGGTACAGATAGCACCGATTCTCGCAGGGCAAGCCTGAGCGCACCGTCGCCATCGATGAAGGAAGGCGATCAGCCGGCACACCTGCACTGATGTCGCCGCCTAGGCGCGGTCTCCTCAGGCGCGTCCGGTGAGGACCGGCCGCGCCCCCCTCTGGCGTCTCGCGGAGCCCACGGCTTCGCGAGCGGCGGCGGTCGAATGCGCGCGTCTGTGGCTCAGGTCAGCCCGTGTGCATCTCCGCTCGTCTCGTCGCTGTAGATGCTTGCCTGAAGCAAACTTCACAGGAATGCGCATGCCCTTCGGTGTCAAAATCACTCTGCGGAAGTACGTCATGGCGAGGGACAAGGTGGCCCTGCTCGTCATCGAGGAGCCGGCCTTTTCCCCGATCTTCCAGGCGCTCGAGGGTCACGTCGCTGCGCTCGAGGTCGCCAACGACCCGATCGCACGCGCACGGATCATCGCCTCGACTCACAAGGCGAAGGACTGAACCACTTCGGCCAAGTGCTCGAGCGACGCGCCGTCGCCATACTTCTCACGGCTCAGGCGATGACCGAAGAGGTCGCGCCTGATCCGGTCGTCGACCCGCGCCGCCAGCATGCGGTCCTCGAAGGAATGTCGCAGGCTGTAGAGGCTGTGATCCGGCGTCTGCAGCAGGCCGTTCTCCCTCAGATACTTGTTGACCGTGTCAGAGAGAGAAGGGCTGTTTCGATAGCGAGGGAAGCCCTGCGGACACGCCCTGAACGCCTCTAGGCTCACCCCCACAAGCGGGATGCGCCGCCGCGCACGCGGGCTCTTCAACTGGCGCCCCTCCGGTTCGATGCGAATGTGCGGCACATTGGTGTCGAGATGGATGTGATGCGGCAGCAGGCCGGCGCCCTCGCTGGGGCGATAGCCGGTGTTGATCATGCCGAGCAGGATGCAGCGCGCCTCGGTATTGAGCCCCGCCAAGGCGCCATCGCCGAGGATTTTGGTGCGGATCCAGTCGACGGAAAAGGGCGGCCGGGTGTCGCGCTCGCCCTCCTTGAAGGAGAGGCCCCCGAGAGGGCGGTCGAGCTGCAGCCGCTTCATCTTGTTCACGGTCTTCAGGATGTCGCCGATGTGGATCAGGTCCTTGTTGGCGCTGTTCGGCGTGATCCCCTCCGCGAGGATCCGCTCCATCCACCATTCGCGGAAGTCGAGCATGTCTTCGGCGGTGATCTCGCGGAGCGGCTTGTCGCCGATGAGCTCGACCAGGTTGGTGATGGCCTTCTTGCGCGGGTTGCGCCACCGGCGGACCTGGTCCTCGCTCTTGCCGAGCGTCTTGTCGGCCGCCAACGTCCAGTAGAGGTCAAGAGCGCGCGCGATGGTGATCGGGGGAGGCGTCGCGGCGCCGAGCACCGCAGCGGCAACCACCAGGTCGGGCTTGCCGTTCCTGACCGGTATGGCGTCGACCCGCGCGATCAACTCCTCGGCCGGGAGCTCGGCGACCCGCTTCGCCGGCAGGAAGCGGAAGCCGCGCGTCTCGGCAAGCTCGCGCGCAGCCGCGAATCGCGCCTCGGCATCCTTGCTGTCGCCCGCGAGCCTCGCCTCCCAGGCTTGGACGAGCTCGTTCCAGAGCGTCAGCGCCTTGCTGCGCGCGACCGTCTCGGAGTCGGTGTGCAGCGAGACCCAGACGACCTTGCGCGGCTCGATCCCTTGGTAGCGGACCGGCACGCGCCGCTTCAGCTGATAGACGCCGCCCCGCAGGGCGAGCTGGATATCCTTCGCCACCACACGCTCCTCGGCCAATCAGAAACGGCATCAGACTCGGTCGAGGGGTAGCACAATGAGCAGCGAAATGGGTAGCGAATTGAGGTGCGGCTGGCCCGGCTGACAATCAGAAATCGGGACAATCCAACACTATCAGGCCCTTGGAAGCAGCGGGACAATATCGAGTGGCGGAGGGAGCGTCCGTCGATTAAATCGAGCTAACTATCTGATAGGTATAACTTATTGTCTACGCGTTCGCGCCATTATACCCGGGAATGTACCCATAGAATATGCGGGCGTCCAAGACGCATTCCGACTAACTTTTGTGCGAGTGTCTTCGATACCTGACACGAACTTCGAAGTGAAAGGGGACCACTGAGCGCTCGCTTCAAGATATATCAAGACCCAACGTCTTGCGTCAGTGCTGCAAGTCGGCGCCTAGATAGATACTGGTCACAATTTCTAGAGTCCGGTCTACACCTGCCACCTGCGCGTGAGGTGGCGGGCGGCGTGAGAGCAAAGAATGCGGCCGAAGCGCACCAACTACCTCCCGGCAGCCGTAGCGCAATGCGTCGCCCCTGACCAGCCGAAATGCGCTTGCATCTAGGTCCGCCCATCAATTTGGCATCGCCGCTGCAGGCTCCAGGTAGTCCTACTTTGGTCGGATACGGGCTATAGAACAATCACTCAAAGCCGCATCGCCCTCTCGACTTGTGGTTGCGTTACCTACAAGATGAAGAAGCCAAGCGGGAGAACAGTGGGCAGGTTGTTTTCGGGGAGCAACACGTCCATGCGGGACGGGCACTCGCAACCCTCTGGTTTCGTTCCCCGCATCAGCCAAAGGGGGATCCAATGATCAACAGAGTTACGGTATCGTCTGGCGCAGGCGAAATTCGGGCTAAGTATCCCGACTACAGCACATTTGAGCTCCTTACTATTGTCTACGCCATTGTCGCACTTTCTGAGGCATATCGTGCAATACGCGGCTCGGAGCAGGGCTCTGATGCGTTCATGCGGCAGCTTGACAAAATACAAGACATGTTGTCTGGCATATCAAGCAAGCTTAACGATATCAGCAGCAAGATCGCACAAATCGAAAGCACTCTTGCAAACCTGCCCGTCGTTATCAGAGGGGAGCTAAAAGGAATTACTCTCGCGGCACTCTTCGGTGAAGCCACCTCAATATGTCAAAGAATTCACGACAATCTTGATCCCCGCTATATAGAAACGAGCATTCCGGATCTAAAGCGCGATTCAGATCGATTACACGACATTATCGGATCCATACGTGGCGTTGATGGTGTTACTGGCCTTTTTACGACAGCGCCACTGGCTTCACTTTGGCTGACCGCGAGAGTCGCGATAGAAAAAGTAAAGAGCTTGGATTCAACATATATCCCGAGATCACCCTGGGGTGAATCATTCATGACAGACTCGAATGCCCGTTTCGTTTCGGCCTATAGTCTCATTCGAAGGGCAGACGCAGAGTATAAAAGCGAAATAATTCCTCATTTTCCGAAATACAATGTCAGGCAAAACGTGAAAAACAAGGGAACTAGATGTGTCTTTGTGGAGGCGCCGTCAATTCCAAAACTACCAAAGCCGGAGAATGTGTACCGCGTCGTTCAATCTGCTCAGGGGGAATCCTTTGAAGTTGAATACTTTTCAATAGATTTTCCTAACCCTCCCAAGTCTGCTTGGAGGCGCGTTGATTTGAATGTGCCGGCCAAGGGCGAGGAGACAGGGCGGGATGCATACCGGACCTTCGTAACCGATCGTCGCGAGTCGATAGCCTTCTATGACTGCACGCCTGCTCTTTATAGCAACGAGGCGGACCTAATGAACAGCTTTGTGGAGCCGCCAGATTTCTGGGTACACAAGCCTAATAGTCTGACTGTTTGATATCGATGTGACGCGCGGCCGGCAGAGGTTCAAGAAGCATCCTGTCGGTCGCCCTTCTGGTCGACCGCAATTCTGCTAGTCTGAAACCATCGACCAGGCCTTTATGAGCGCCCCTACCGCCAATAAACACGTCGATTTCCGCCGCTTATTGATAGGGGTTGTGAGCGTTTGTTTCCGTCCTGTCCACTCGTTTCATTGACGAAGCGTTGGTTTAAGAAGCAGTCTTCAGTGGCCAAACACCCAACCGCGCCGGCGCGGCTGGTCCCGGTTGCTAGGGAACCCGGCGTGCGAAGCGCTCCGCGTTCGATCACGACCGCTTTCGTGGTGTGAAAGCGCGTAGGATTTTGGCATCTTTATAGCTGTCGCCAACTTGGCGCGCTGATATATGGACCATAACGGCCCGACGCCTCCATTCAGCCTGTTGGATAGCATTGTGATGCTTCGCACTTAGGAGGGGATCTTCCAACGTGGCGACGATAACCTCTCCCGTGCTCACGCGCTCCAAACGCACGACGAAGCTATAATCATCCTCTGATTCTACCCCGACCACTAAGAATTGGTCTTTGATGATCACTTCCTTCGAACTCGACCGTTGCGAGCGCGTAATTTCGCGAATCAGATTCCCCTTGAGGGTTACGCCTTGGATCGTGACCTCATCTGCCTTTGAGCTGTTCCGCAAAATCTCTTCTACGGCATCGCGGCTCAGTTCTCCAACGCGTTTGGCAGCTTCTGATGTCTTGTAAGACTGCTCAAGGAGGTCCGTCTTCCGTTTGTTTTCGTGGACCAGATCTTTGATGACTTGGAGTGTGTCACGGCGCTCTGTACTAGCGACCTCTTGACGCTTCGTTTCCGCTTCGATCCGCGCGTTCTCCTCCTTAAACGCCGTCTCGATCCGCGTCTTGTCAACGTCGTTGTTTAGATAATTTGCCACTTGTGGGCTGCCGAAGAAAAGCAAGGCGACAACTAAGACGGCAGTCAGGGCTTGTTTCCCGCTCATTTTGTCAACGCACTTTCCCAAAACGTCTTTGAACTGCTCGGCGGCATTGGCGACTAAGTCCGAACTGCCTTCTTGGACTTTGAAGACAAGCTCGAGGTCGTCCTTCTCTTGATCTGTAAGACGATTGGTTCTGGCATCATTCTTGATGAGCAGCGCAGCAGTTCGGTAGAAGGCTGCCTGATACTCCACCATTCCGCGCATCATTGAGGCGGTAACTGTCTGATGAAATATATCGCCTTTGAAATTTAGATGAACTTTTGCCCACGTGGCGTCACCGAAATCCAAAGAGATTTCATCCGCATTGATTTTGTCGTTGAGGATTTCGCTGAGCACACGCCATGCGTCATCCTCTGTCTCAATTCGAACTACCGTTGCCATTAGGCCCCCCACGCATCAATGAACGGAAGGCTATCACGCAACTCTAAGGAGCAGAATATATGGGTTGGGCTCTCGGTGCCTGTTCTCGTGGCGTACCGGAACAAGGAGTGGCGAAAGGTGAGTGGTCCTCCGACCAATAGTCGGGCTTTGTTGCCTTTCTTTCCTGCCTTTCTAGTTGGCGTGCGTTGGTTCAGCCGATGATCCGATCCAGCATGCGACACATCGCACTGAGCGATCCAGCGTTGTCCATCTCGATATCGGCTTCGAAGTCCTGCGCCTCGGATGCGTGCCCGCCGGCGATACCCCCGCGGCCGTTGATCCTCACGACGATGCCGCTGAGCGCGCGGACCGCTGCAACCTCATTGGCGAAGCGGCAGTCGTCGACGACGACACGCTCGCCGACGACAAGCGGCGCGGCGGTCATCTCCTGCCACAGCGTCGTCCAAAGGTCTGGGCTGATGCAGTGCCGGCCCCATTCCGTTCCGAGCGTCTGCATCGCGTGGCGCGGCGTGCGACCGCAGAGCAGCGGACTTGGCCGTTCCTTGAACGTACCATCGACCTCCTCATCACCGAGCCCCATGGCGCGAAGCATCGCCTTGAGCGGATCGGCGAACCGCGTCCGGACGAACCGATGCTGCTCGACCAGGTGCATTGCTGCCGTCGTCTTGCCGGCGCCGGCGCGGCCGGTAAAGGCCACCAGGTTGAACATCCTCACGCTGCCACCCCCTTCCAGCTCACCCATTCACTGACGACTGGCCCGGCCGGCCCTTCGACCTTCACATCCCACCGGCTGGTGATGCCGCGACGGGGATGAACAAACCAGAGAGGTTGCGATGGCTCGGAGGGCGAGGCGCGCAAGGCGTTCTTGGCGTACTCGTCAAAGCCCTTCAGGCTGTTGGCGACGATCGCGCGCGGCAGCCAGAGCTGCTGATGCCAATGGCCCATCAGCAGCACGTCATAGTCGCGGCCGCTCGAGGTCGCCTGGCCGCGCGTCTTCACCTCACCGCGCATGATCGGGCCGATTGAGCCGATGATGCCGTCGCCGCCCTTCACGCCGAGCATGTCGCCATGCATCGCCATGAAGCGGAGGCCATAGATGCGATAATGCACCTCGTTCGATTCGGGGATGTCGAAGACGATCTCCGGTCGGCGCTCATAGTGCCGGGCAAGCAGCTGGTAGATCAGCCAGTCGAAATTCTTGTAGACATAGCGCTTGAATTCCGGCTTTGGCGTCGACCGGCCATGATTACCGGATGTGCACGGCACATAGACGCGGCCGAAGGCCTCGATCATCCGATCGAGCGCCCAGATGAGGAGGTCGCGCGCCCGCAAAGCCGCCGGGATCGCTTCGTAGGCGTCCGTCTTGGCCAGTTCCGGATGCAGGCCGCCACTGACGAAGTCGCCGAGCAGGTTGACGACGACGCCGGGATACTCGCCCGGCCCATGCTTGCGGCAAAGATGGATGGTCGCGGCAACGAGCCGCTTGACGCGGGCCTCGGCGATCTCAGGATCGAAGGCATTGAGCCCATTGGTCTCGGCCGCCGAGACGACCTCGCCGAGATGCCAGTCCGACCAGATGACGGAAGGCACCTCGGGCGTTCTCTTCCCGCGATCGGCAGGCGGCAGGTCGGCGAGCCAGGGCGGCGGATCGGCGGGCGCTGCCGCGATCCGGCCGAGCAGGATCTTGATCGCATCCTCGGTGAGCGCCTCGCGATGCGCTTCTGTGAGCGCGCGCTTCAGGCGGGATACCTCATCGCGCAGCCGCACGGTCTCGCGATCCTCGGCCGAGCCGCCGAGGCCGGCCGGCTTCTTGGGCGCGGCGCCTTTGAGATCACGTTTGATCCGTTCGCAGGTGCGCGCGCCGATGCCGGTCAGACGGGATGCTTCCGAAGCTGGCTTGCCATCCCGGAGGATCGCCTCGACCGCGGCACGCTGTTCCGCCGAAATGTGGATGCCTCGCGGGTTGAGCATAGCCCCTCCTTGACGCTGGATGACATGAGAACAAATGTGAAACAAATGATGGGGAGATGACGATGACCGCGACCCTCGGCAACCTGATTGCCGCCCGAAACAGCGTCACCGCTTATTGCCAAACATGCCGCCATTACGCGGAGATCGACCTTGAGGCGAAGGCGAAGCGATTCGGAAAGGATGCGATGATCAGGGGGTCGGCCGACTGGGGACCGGCGACGATCGCCGGCCGCGCCTTGACCTGCAGCGAGTGCCGATCGGCCAATACGTCGATCAGGATCTCTCCGCCGACAATGGGCGGGCCGATGCCGAAGTGACGCCGCGCGCTACTCCGGCAGCTTCGGATCGCGCGCCCATCGGCGCGCCCATTTGAGCAGACCTCGAATGATCGTGAGGCCGAGCACGCCGCAGAGAAAGCCGGCGAGGCTTTCGACGTTCGGCTGCGGCAGGGCCTGTGCCGCCGTGATGCCCCAAAAGGTGCAGGCCGAGAGCATCGCATTGTAGAGCAGCGGCCCGGCGACCGGGCCGACATAGACGGCCGTCAGCGCCCCGCCGATATATTCGGCCGCCTGCTCCCGCCATGGTTTGAACGGCGGGAACAGGTTCGCGACGAAGGCGCCGGCGAGCCCGCCGAGCGCCGCCGTGCCCTTGGCCATGAACCAGGCGACGATATCGCCTCCGCCATGCAGATCGGACATCGCCGCCTCTCCGTCAGCCGGCCGGGACGATCGCGCCGTCAACGATGGCGGCATCCTCGGGGACGGTCAGCCGCGCGAGGATCTTGTCGCGGATGCCAGCCTCTCCGCCGAGCCATCCGATCAGCCGGGCGGGACCATATTCGATGGCGTAGTTCAGCGCGGTGGCGACGACGGTATTGCCGACTTCGACAGTGACCGCCTTTCCGGCGACGGCGCCGGCGGTGGCATTGATCCCATAGGAGACCGCTCGGCCGAGCAACTGTTCAGCAGCATCGGTGCGCAGCTTCTGAGCCCAGGGCGTTCCGATCTTGCTGAGCAGCCAGATGATGCCGGCGCCGACGAACGTGCTGACGAAGCCGAGAGCGCCGACGGTCCAGTCACCGACCGGGATGCTGACGGTCGCAGCATGGGCAGCGAAGGGGATGGCGAAGAGGGCGAGCGCGAGCAGCGCCGGGCCGCGAAGGCGAGCGATCATTATTGTCTCCGTGAGAGTCAGGGTTGAGGACCATCTTCCCGGCGTCGGCAAAATGGTCGGTCCGCCGAAGGGCGGCAGTGGTCAAGGATCGCTTGACGACTGAACCTGTAAGGGGCGCTTACAAGTTGGAGGCCGGGCCGGATGGCGCCGGGATTACTTGTCGACGTTGCGCCAGGCGGCGAACGAGCCGATGAATGAGCCGAGAAGAGACAGCAGCGACGGCGCCGGGGCCGGCTTGGCGACGGCAGGCTTGGCCGCTGCAGTCGCGGCGGGCTTGGCCGGGGCGGAGACCGCACCGGTACGGGCCGCCTTCAGGGCATCCTCGAAGCTGGCGGCATAGCCGGCGATCAGGCCGGCCTTGTCAGTGCCGTTGATGATGCGGCGGGCGTTCAGATAGTCGGCCTTGCCGGTGCCGATATAGTCGGCAAGCTTGCGGCCTGTGAACCAGCCCTCGAGCATGCCGCGAACGATGATCCGCGCCGCGATGTCGGGCTGCAGGGCAAGGTCATAGTTCCGCGCGAGACGGCCGCCGAGGCCGAGCTTCGTGTCGGCCTTCTGGTAGTTGTAGTCCCAGGTGAGCTGCACATAGCCACGGCCATAGGGCGCCTTGCCGGTGGCGTCGACTGCGCCGTAGGGCCGGCCCTTGCCTTTGCCATATTCGGCGATCGGCTGCATCGTCGCGTCGGTCTCGTGATAGGCGGTTGCCAGCAGATAGGCGAGCTGCCGATCATCGCTCCCGGTCCAGGCGTCGAGCAGCGCCCCGAGCCCGGATACCTGCGCCGCCGAAAGCGCGCCGCGAAACGGTTTCCCGCGCACGCGGTCGTAAAAGACCTTGCGATCCATGATGGTTCCTATCGATTATGATGTCGCTGATGAAGGGGTCGCGGTTGTCAATCGCCGTTGTGCGACGCAACATGATTTGACGAGGTGGCGACGCCAATCGCCGGGGCGGCATGCCCCAGCCCTTAAAAGCCCACCGACCCGTCTGCGAGGTCGGATCGGTCCTCGTCACGCGGCTGTCGCTGTGAGTGTGTGATCGTGCCGGCCGGGGTCAGCTTGAGGCGGAGGTCAAAGACATGACATTTCGCGATGAACCACCGTCTCGGCGCCGTGCCAGGTATGAGGCCCGCCAGGCCAGGCGGCACGGCTATCGCCTGCCGGCCGGCCATCCCTACCGGGTACTGCCGACATGGGTGCCCTTCGGCGTCGCCAAGTTGTTCGCGCGGATCTTTCGCTGATCGGCCCACCGGGCATCCGGGAGGCCTACTGCCGCAGCAGCCATTCTCGATAGCAGCGGCGGACTTCACGGGCGCAAACAGCCTGACCCGCATCGGTCCAATGCACGCCATCGGCGTTGAAATAGGTCAGGTTGGTATTGTCGAGAAGTTCCGGTGCCCGGCGAAGATCGACGAGGAAGTCGGCGAAGCCGAACCATCGCTTGTCGAGTTCATTGTTGACCGCAATGTGCATGCCAGAGGTAAAGCCCCCGTTGGGGGCCATCGGAGCGAGATTGACCAACCCGATGATGAAGCCTGCGTTCCGTCTTGCAGCACAATAGGTCTCCATGTGGTCGACACCCACCACTACTGAAATACTGTTGACCCTGATGTCGTTGTATATCTCCTCGGGGAGCAAGACCGGCTTGCAGCCGAGTGCAACCGCCGTCGCGACATAAGGGTCAATTTGGGCAACAGCATCGGCCGTCATTTGCGGCGTCGTCTGGCCGTTGACGCCGAAGCCGACTGATGGCGCTGTCGTGGTGGACCCTAGCAAGTCGGGCCACTTCACCGTTGCGAGCGCACCGGCCGGCAAGCTGTTGCCGTCGACGACAAAATAGGGCGGGACCAGCACCGACGATTTGATGGCAAGAGCCGTGACAAGCCCAGACGAAAGCGCCAACGGCGATGACAGTCGATCTTCGACGCTCTGCCGCCAGTTGCCGTTGATCGAATAGCCGGTCACCTCGATACCGACTTCCAGCCGCGTCGCCGTGTTGACCGTGCCGGGCGTGAATGTCGTAACGCTGCCGCCGCCAGCCTGGTACCAGCCATCGTCATCGGCCGTCGCGGTGCTGTATTTCCAACTGTTCGCGGTCGGCACATAGAGCCCGAAACTCTGCCCCGCGAGCACCGGGATATTTACCGCGAAGTCGTTGTCCGTGGCCGCGACGACGGCGAGCGGCACATCGACGCCGACGCGCACGCGGGTCGAGCCTGAGTCCGCGAAGATGCGGGCGTAGATCGTTCCGCTCGCCGCCGAGCCGCCCCGAATGCGGATGCGGGTGATCCGTCCGTCCGTGGCGAACTTCTTCTTGAAGACATAGGTGCCGGCGACGGCATTCGTGCCGTCGACGGGCGTGGTCTGACGCCCGTACTTTTCGATCGCGGTCAAGACGCTGGCGAGGGATGCCACGCTCGCGTCGGCTTCCTGCCGCCAATTGTCGTTGACCGTGTAGCCGGCGATCTCGATGCCGATTTCAAGGCGCGTGAAGGTATTGATCGCGCCCGGCGCGAACGATGTCGAGTTGCCCCCCGGCGCATACCAGCCGAGATCGTCGGCTGTGTTGAACGTATAGTCGAAGACGTTGCCGGCGGGCGCATAGATCGCGAAGCTCTGGCCGGCGAGCACAGGGATCGAGACAGCGAGGTCATTGTCGCTCGAGGCCGCGATGGTCAAAGGGATATCGCTACCGATCCGCACGCGGTTGCCGCCGGACTGGCCGAAGATGCGGGCATAAGCGGTCCCACCCGCGCTGCCGCCGCGCATGCGAAGCCGCGTGATCGTGCCAGGCGAACGGAACGTCTTCGCCATGACATAGGTGCCAGCCCCGGCGCCACTGCCTGCTACCGTGGCGACCGTGCGACCCTGCTTTTCGATGCCCGTCGCCGCGGTGGCAAGCACCGTCGCCGTCGGGTCGGCAGCAAGTGGCGCGCCATTGGCGCGGGTATAGCTGACACACCGCCACGAGCCCGATCCGTGCGACCGGAAACTGGCGACATCGCCAGCCGCCGTCGTGATGTTGGCGCCGTTTGCGTTCAGCACCAGCGTGCCGCCGTTATGCGTGAGGGTATTGACGCCGGTGAAAATGACGGTGCGCTTCATGCCGTTGGCGGCGACGCCGAGCGAGGTGATCGTCGCCGCGCCGGTGACAAACACCATGTCGCCGGTCGCCGCGCCGAGGTCGATGGTCGAAGCTGAAGCGATCGCGGCGCCAGCCGTATAGGCCCGCGCACCCGTCGCAACGTCGGTGCCCTTGTCGGCCTTGTTCGCAAAGGCGGCGAGGATCGCGGCGATGGCGTCGGGGTTGCCCGTCGCCGCCGCCAGCGTGTTCAGCAGCGTCTCGTAAAAGGTCAGGAGACCGCGAACGGACCCCTTCTCCGGCTCTTTCGCGCCGCTGACAGGATTGCCGTCTTGATCAAAATCGCGGAAAACCTGCGCCGCGCCGCCATTGGGGAACGTGACCATGGAGTGCTCCAGTCAAGCCGCGCGCGGCGGCGATGATTAGCTGATGGTGGTGGCGCCAGAGGGCTCGGTGGCGCTTTCAAGGCCCGAGCCGTTGATGGCCGTCACCCAGAAATACCAAGTGCCGGAGGCGAGCCCGGTCAGGCGCGTGCTTTGCAGAACTGAAGTCGGCGCGCCGGGCAGGGAAGCGACGACGGGCGCGGTTGTCGGGTTGTTCGTCGTGCTGGCGCGGATGTTGACGCCGGAATAGCGCGCCGAGGACGGCGGCATCCAGACGACCATTGCAGCGCCTGTTCCATCCGCCACGGCCGCGACCTGTGTCGGCTTGGCAAGTGGATCGGGATCGGCCACGGCCGTTTCGGTCGAGATCGTCGACCAGTCCGTGTCCGGCGCGCGCCAGCGGACGCGGATGTCATATTGCACCCCGTCCGAAACGCTTTCGGCGACGGCTGATGTCGGCGGGCTCGAGGTGCGCAGCAGCGTCATGTCGCTCCAGGCGCCAGCGCCGTGAACCGAGATCTGCGCTTGCGCCGTCGAATAGGCGCGGAGCGGCGCATTCCAGGTCACATCGAGCTGCGCCGCACGGACGCCATTCGAGACGGTGCGATAGGACCGCGCCACCGCGAGGCCCTCCGGCGGACCGATCGTCGTCTCGTCGCTGTCGTCAGGGATCGCCGGCGCGGTCCCTTCCTCGCTCTCGGCGTCGAAGGCATGGGCCGAGGCGTCGAGCGCCACGAGCTGCAACGTGACGGTCATGGTTTGCGGGTCCAGCGCGATGCCGAGCACTTCGAAGCTGTGATCGAGCCCGAACATGGTCCCGCGTACCCGCACGAAGCGCTGATCCCAGGCCTCGAGGCCCTTGAGATTGGTCCTGACCCACCCTTGATAGGCAGGCAGAGCGCGGCGGGCGAAGAGCTTCATCAGCCGCCGGGCGTGGTTGTGGTGCTCAACCTCATAGAGCTGCAACGTCGCGGCCTTGGCCTCGCCGCTCGCTGCGATATCGGCTTCATCGCGCCAGGGGTCGGCATCGGCCTCGGCGAAGTCGGCGCCGGCATAGGTGAATTGCGCCCGGATGTCGTTCGCTTCGCTGGCCGGGTCGCCGCCGGCGCGCAGCTCATAGGCGTTGATGCAGCTGTCATCAAGGATGACGGTCGGCTCGCCATAGGCGCCGGCGTCGATGGCGATCGTGCCATCCGGCAACAAGGTCAGACGGCCATCCATGGCCGCGAGATAACGGCTGATGATCGAGGATGGCTCGGCATCCATCCGATAGGAGAGCCCGCCCTGATAGCGGCCGATCGTGCCGCCGCCCTTGATCGTCACCGCCTCGTCGCAGCGATTGGCCGCCGCGATCAGCCTGGCGGTGTTGAGATAGCCGGCCGGGATCTGCAACCCGTCCGGACTGGTCAGATAGTCGGCAAGCAGCAAGGCAAGATTTTGCGTCCAATGTGTCGTGCCGGTGCGCGGATCATAGGCGCCGCCGAACCGGCCGATCTGCTCCAGCGCGATGATCCGGTTCGGATAGGCCTTGGAAAAATCCTCCGCCGTGACGGCGCTCTGCTCGACATAAGTCAGCCCGATGCCGCGGCAGCGATGATCGCCGGTCCAGAGCGCCGGGAACGAGCCGGAGACCTCGCCGAAGGTTAGCTGGCTGGCGCTGCCCGGCCGCGTCACGACGCGCACGACATTGGCAGGATAGGGGTTCTCCCCGGTCCCGAGAATGCCGGTGACGAAATTCGTCCCGCCATCGATCACGACCTCGCGGCCATCAAGGAAGGTCCGCTCGAAGGCCTCCACTGTGCCGTGCTGCTGCGCATAAATCACATGCAGATTGCCGTTTTCGACCTCGGCGAAGAGCATGGCCCCGCCGACGCGGCGGCGGCCGCGATGCACCCAGCGCACTGGCACATCCTGCTTGACGAGCCCGGAAACGTCTGAGGGCGTCGGCGTCTGCGGCTTCGGCGAGAGCAGAAGACTGGCGCCGACAGCAAGCGCGGTCGTGATGCCCCAGCCGATGATATTGGCGGCCGTGGCGCCGAGCGCCGCAATGGCCGGAATCGCGGCAATGGCGGCGGCCAGCGGCCCGGCATGCGCGGGCGCGATCAGGGCGACCAGCGCCACCCCGGCGAGCAGAAGTCTCCGCAGCATCAGATCCTCCAGGCCGCGACAACGCGCGCCGGCGCGAACGCGATCAGGCCGCGCTCGCTCTTGGCTGCCCATTTGCCATCGGGCGTCGCGATGGCGGGCACATGATCATCCCCATGGCGCGCGACGCCGAAGACGCCAGGCACGATGGTGGCGGCGCGACGGGCGCCGACGCTGCGCGCCAGCCGGGCAACGAGCCGCAGCTTGCCGCCTTCACGCTCCAGCACGGCGAGACATTCGGCCTCGCTGGCATAGGTGCCGCGCAGATGCGCCGCCGGGTCGACGCCGTGATTGGCCAACCACCAGTCGGCAATGATGAGCGAGCAATCGCAAACGCCCCAGACGAAGGGTCGCCGGGCGAGATCGCGCAGAAAGGCGGTGAGCATCAGTAATCCGGGAAGACGATGGTCTTGGACTGGATGCCGGTGACGCGCTCGCAGCCGCGGTCGCCGGGATAGCGCGCCTGCTGGTCGCGGTCGGTATAGTAGGAGTTGCGCGGCCGGCGCCGGCTGGCGAACAGCGTCTCGGCCGAGAGCGAGATCGTGCGCGTGAAGCCATCCTCCTCAGAGGACTGCGCCGCCAGAAGGCTATACATGCGGCCCCACCAGAATGGCACCGGCGCGTCGAGCGGTTGCCAGGTCTCGTCGAAGAACTGGAAATAGACGAAGCAGAGCCGGCCGTAATATTCGGCCTTGGCCGCCTGCGCCTCGGCAACGAAGTTGGCGTCGACGCCGGAGAGCGTGAAGGTCTGCTCCGGCGCCGAACCGTTAAACGAGCCGGCGATCTCGCCGATCGAGGCCATGTTCTGGGTTCCAACCCAAGAATAGCCGCCGGCGACAAGCGGGCCGAAGCCGAGCCAATAGCGCTGCGTGCCACTGGCAAAATCGAACCGCAGCAGCGGGCTGACGCGCACCGTCCGTCCGGCGAGCTGCGCCTTGACGGCGTCGCTAAAATCCATCCCAGGCCTCCACCATGTCGACGGAGGGAGAGCCTGTTTTGCCGAGAGCCAACTCGAGCCGGCCGGTATCCGGGTCTGCGAGCCGCATCGTGGCCTTCGGCTTGCCGAATTCGACGACGGAGCCATAGGAGGCGGCAGCGCGCAACGGCGGCAGAAAATCGAATGAAACCCGCTGTCCCGCCCCGAACACGCCGCCGGCGACGAGGATCACCGGGTTGCTGGTGACGATATAGAGCCGGTTATTGATCGAGAAATACATGCCGCGGCGGATCGGCCCGGCGATCTCGACATCGACGACGATATTGGTCGCGCGAGCGGCCGGATCGTCATGCAGCCATGTCCTGACAAGGCTCTGGCTGTAGCCGCCACCATCGGAGAACAGAGCGCCATCGGAATGCGGGATGCCGCCAAGTTCGACGCCCGTGCCATAGACAGGTCGAGGCGCCTGGCGACAATCAAACAGACCGACAACAATGTCATTGAGCCCACCTTGCGCCGACGCGATCAGCCAGCGCCACTCCCGCACTTCGTCGGCCGTGCGAACCTTCACATTGCCGAGCGTCCCGCGCCAGAAGCCGGCATCGCTGCCGACCGTCTGGCGCAGGCCGGATGTCGCGGCCGGGCCGCGCACGGACATCGGCTGCAGCGCGAAATCGACGCTCAGTGCCTTGAGGATCGAGGGCCAGAGAACAGTCATCCGCCGAACCGCCTCTGGTGATCGGCGAGCCAGCCGGGCATTGCCTTGCGAACATCACGCGCGACGGCCTGATTATTGTCACGGAGGATCGAGCGCAGCTGCGCCTCGCCCATTTGCGAGCCACGCGCGTCGATCGAATAGGCTGGCGCGATCGTGATCGAAGGCCCGCGCGCGGCTGAGGAGGCTACGGCCGAAGCCGTCCGGCTCGCGGCCGTGACGTCCGCCGGGCCGACGAGCCCGCCTTCGGCATAACCTTGCATGCCGCGGCGGATCGCCTCAAGATTACGCGGGCCTATCCGCCGGGTCGCCGCCGCGTCGAACACGAATTCGCCCTTATGCACGGTTCCGGCCGGCTGATATTTGCCGCCCCGTCCGGTATAGCCGCCGTCGGCATAGACCCCGCCCGCGCCCGGTGCGCCCAGCCCGCCGGTGAACGCGCCGAGGAGCGAGCCCAGAATGCCGCCGCCACCCGACGTGCTGAACGCGGCGTTGAGGGCCATGTCAATCAGCTTGTCGGCTACCTTGTCGAGGGCGTTGCCGAGCGCTTCAGTAGCAGAGGTGCCGTTGCGAATGTCGGAGATGAACCCGCCGAGAACGTCCTTGCCAAGGGAGGCCATATCCTCGCCTGATTGGCGAGCCTCATCCTGGCTCGCGGCCAGCCGCTGAGCGTCGCTCGACGCCTGAGCATAGCCCCCGGCCAGATCGCTGATCGACTGCTTCAGTGCCGGGGTGACTGCAAGCCCAGCCTGCTGCGCCGCGTTCAGCAAATCCTGCTCGGCCCGCACCTTCTCGACGGCATAGCCGTAGTCCTCAACGAGCGGATTGAGGCCCGACATCGCCTGCGTCTCGGCGAGCACCGCCGCCGTTCGCTCGCGGACCGACTGAACCTGCTGCTGATAGTCGTCGGCGCCAGAGGATTTGCCGCCGCCGCCACCACCTCCGCCCGATTTCCGCCCCGAGGCCGAGCGGCGAGCATCCGCTGCAATGCTGTCGGTCGCCAACGTCTTTACCTGGTTGTCCGTTACGATGCCGCCAGACGCGTCGGCATCCTTGCGAACCTTGGCGATTTCGTCTTCCAGGGCCAATTGTTCCTTGGTCAGACCATTGCGACGCTGAGCTTCTGCTGCAAAGGCCTGACCAGTCTTGATCGCCGCAATCGTCGGATCTTTACTGGCACGAGTTGCGCGGTCTTCGATCACAGGCAGCGAGACGGAGACCTGCGTATTGGAGAGCGTACCGAGCGCGGCCACAACCTCAAAGACTTTCGACTGCAACGCCTGCAGCGATGCGATCGCCGGCGCGAAGCTGGGCTGGTTGCGCGCGACCTGATCCATCGCGGCATTGAACTCTTTCAGAGAGATCTTGCCGTCAGCGAGTTCCTCGTTGAGCGCAAGCACCTTGCGCGCTGCATCGCCCGTGACGCTGATATTGAGGGGCTGAGCCATCGGCGCGAATAGGTCGAGTGTCGCTGACACCCGGTCGCGAAGCTCGGCCAGCGAGGCTTCGAAGTCGCGCACCTTCTGGGTGTTATCGACGATGTTCTGAGCCGTCGGCAGTCGGCCCTGCGCAGCGGTGACGGCGTCAACGCCCTCTGCTGCCTTGTGGCCAGCAAGTCCCATCTTCTCCAGTTCGGCGGTCACGCGCTCTGACCGGGCGGCGGCGTCCGCCGAGCGCGCCGCGAACAATGACAGCGCGCCAACAACCACCCCCCCGATAACGATGCCGAGTGGGCCGCCGGCAGCTGTCATCGCTCCAAGGCCAGAGACAACGCCACCGGACATGAACAGCGCCGATGCCGCGCGAAGCGCCGCAACAAATCGCAGCGTCGCGGCGGTGCTGAGGGCCAGTTTCGCGATCAGGCCCGCGAGCGAGCGGCCGACAAGCGCGCCCGCGATGATCGCGGCCACCTGGACGGTAACATCGGCCACCTCGCTGAAATTGTCAGCGAGCGCCGAAAGACCGGCAACGAGGCGCTGCGACGCTCCGAGGCTGGCATCAGTTTGGCCAATATATTTGGTGACTGCGTTCTCGACCTTGGTCAGGCCTTGCTCGATCGTCGTGGTCGAGTTGGCGGCCATGGCCTCGATCGAGGGCAGCCCCTTCAGGAACGCCTGAAAGAACTGCTGCCCCGAAACCTTGCCATCATTCACGAGTTGCTTCAGACGGCTCACAGAGCCGCCGGCCGCGTCGAGGCCGTTGGCGACCGCCATCAGGATCGGGCGGGCACCCTCATTGACCGAGTTGAATTCCTCGGCTTGGACGCGGGCCGAGCCCAGCAACTGGCCGAGCTGTGTCAGGGCGCCGCTCGCCTCGCCGGAACTCGTCCCGGCAACGCGGAGCGCCACCGCCACGCCATCACTGAACTTGATCAGCTCATCCTGGCTGGCGCCGAGATTGTCGGACGCCTGCGCCGCCTTGCCGTAAAGGCCAGCAAGGGCGGTGATCGGCGTCGCATTGCGCTGCGCCGATTGATAGAGCTGGTCGAGAACATCAACCTGCTGCGCGCCGACGACACCTGCGACCGCGAGGCTGTTCTTCGCGCCTGTCCAGGCGTCGGCATAGCGCGCCACCTCGCGGATGGAGAGAGCTGCCGAGACGCCTGCAAGACCCGCACGAAGTCCCGGCAACGTCGCGCCCTTACCGAGCGCGGCGAGCTTGTCTTCCATCGCCTTGCCGCGCCGCTCGATCTTGGTAAACGAGCGGTCGGCGCCGCCAACGGCCTTTGCCAACGCCTTGTCGAACTTGTTAAGGTTCGCCTCAAGCGTAGCGATCAAGCGCTCTACTTCAACGGCCATGGCTCTCTCGGAGGTTCAATGGGTCCAACGCTGCGCGTGCTGATAGCCCTGACTTGCCTGCTGGTGATCGCCTTCATCGGTGAACACTTTTGGCGCGAAGGCTCGGCGATATGGGCGAGTAAGCGCCAACTGGATGCTGAGGCATTCCTCGCCATCGAGGTTCAGAAGCAGCGGTGCGGAGAGGCGCGACGTGCCCTGGCAATGATTCAGCAGAACGGCGTTCTCGGTATTCCGCTCGATAAGGCAAAACAGACAGTCACTAGCGAGTGCCGCGAACTGCCGTAACGGCAGCCTCAAACTCGTCGTCGCTCGGCGGGTCAGCCTTCTGTCCGTCATGCGCCTTTGCCCAGATGCGGCAGACGCTGGCCCATTCGCCAATCGACAGACGAAGCGGATCAGCAACACCCATCAATACGGCTGCGCCTCTAATGGCGCCGAAGTCGAGCCGTCCGGCTCCGGCGCCAGCGCTTCCCCCGACTGAGGCGGCACAAGCTGATCAGGGTGCACCCGAGCCAGGGCGGCAGCGACGACTGCGTAAGCAATATCGCGGTTCTCATCGATCGGCCGCTCGTCGACATATCGGCGGATCTTGGCGAGCGCCTCGACAGGCGCGAGGCCGCCCCCTATGAGCCCGATGCGGATTGTCTCGCTGATGTCGCGCAGGCGCGCGTCACGCACCTCTGGATGAAGACGAAGATGCAGCGCGAAGAGGCTTGCGTCGCGCTTGTCTTCAAGCTCCTCGATCTCGGAAAGGCCGAGGCGGAACGTATAGGTTCCATCCCCAAAATCCAGTTCTACGGCACCGTGACGCGACATCAGGCGGCCGGCACCCAGGTGACGACGCCCGTCGAGGCGAGCGTGACGCTCACTGTCGCCTTGTCGTTGCGCGCACCAGTCTCCTCGAACGCCGTCAGCATGAACGCTGCGGCCCAATAGCCGCCGCCAACGCCAGTCGCGACATTGTTGTTGACGCGGATATTCTTCGACTGGCCGGAAATGAACCAGGCGAACCAGTCGGCGACAGAAGCGGTGTGCAGCATGCCGGCGCCGGAGACGGTCGCCTGCAGCCCGTCGACCACGACTTCCTTCCAGGCTGGGGAATCGGGATTGTCGCAGTCCGGCACGACGATGTCGTTCGTGTCGGACGAGAACTGGATACTGCGCTCGGCGTTGATGAGGCAGTCATGCGTGAACGTTTCGGGCGAGCCGCCGTCACCGATCTGGATCAGCAGCTTGGTGCCGTTCATGGTCTTGACGGCGGTCATGGGTATCTCCTTCAGGCGGGATCGAGCAGGAATCGCATCGTGACGACACCGTGCTCGGTGATGCCGTCTGGATCTCTGAGCGCGCGGATCGTTTCCAGCGCGGCGACGGTAACGGTGAAGCCCTCTACGCCTTCAAGCGCGAGCAGCCTGTTGACAACCGCGGCCGCAAGGGCCTTGGCCTCCAGCTTCGATTTCGTGGCCGGACGTGACCAGAGATGGACGTCGGCATAGACATCCCATCCCTCGGCGCAGCTACTGCCACCGTCGACCACCTGATCGTCGCCGATTGTGATTATCGGCCAGGCCGCGCCGGTCACGACGATCCGCCTCGCCTCGTCGGGCGGATTGTCATAGACGCGGCCATCGCAGAGCGCCGGTGCCGCCGTCAGCGCGGCATAGATGGCCTTCTGCAGCTCGGGTCCGATCATGACTTTCCGGCCACCTTCCGGGCTGCCTTGGTGATCGCGCGCGTGACGCGCGCCTTCGCACGGCGCTTCCCGAGCCGATAGGCCGGAAAGAAGAAGGGATGCGCGATCGCGCCGGGATTGGCAGTGCCTTTGAACTTTCCGCCATTCGGATGCGGCGCGGTGCCGAACTCGACGAAGGCGGCGTAATAGGCCTCGGCATCGCCGGCATGGATCGTGACGGAAAGATCATGCCCGCCGCCGGTTGCCTGAACGCCACGGACATTGGCATTATCCGTGACATATGCGCCGAGCGTCGAGCCGATCGAGCGGGCAAGAGCGCCACTCTTTTTCGGCGCGAACGTGCGGGCGAGATCAGCGATTTCCTCGCCGCCCATAACGAGCGCGGCCTGGATTTCCGCCTTCACAGCGGACGGGAGGGCTGCGAGCCTGCGCTTAAAGCGGGCGCGGTTCTGAATTTTCATCAGATGGCGACGCCCTTCTCGACGGCGAGCAGGATGAAGCCACGCGCCTCGGTGATGTCGTCGACCTCGCGGATATTCCAGACAGCGCCGGTGCGCGTATCGACCGCGCGCCAATCGGTCGTGACCGCCCGCGCCGCCGCCGAGGCTCGGATGCGAAGCCGGGCAAGGCTGCGCCCCTCGAGGCGTGCCGCCTGCACAGCCTCCGAACCGCCGGCATTGAACATCCCAGCCCAACAGGTGAAGCGCGCCGCGAAGCCGGCATGCACGCCGCCGCCGCCATCGCTGCTGAAGGTCGGCGCCTCGAAGCGCAGCCGCCAGTTGAGATCACCCGCGCCGCGCGTCGCCATCAGAGGCCTCCCTGCGCGGCGAGACTGTCGCCTTGGCTTTGCCTGCCGCGAGCGCCAGAGCGGCGCATTCGCGCGTCACGTTGCGGACCATGCCGGCGGGATAGGCGATCGTGACCCGGCCGCCGCGCGCCGCCGGCGAGAAGTCGAACGGCGCGATAAAGCGCAGCCAGGGCATCAGGTCACAGCGCGACGTTCGGGAACTGGATGTTGACGGCCAGCACCGAGGCCGACTTCGCGAGGCCAAGCAGGCAGACATATTCGCCGGAGCCGACATCGGCGAGCGGGCAAATGCCGCCGGGCGTATCGGAGAGATAATAGGACGTTCCGGCCGTGAGAGCCGCGCCGATCGTGATGTCGCCGCTCTTGTGCACGGCGACAGGCTGCCCGGCCGATGCGCCGTTGAGCGCGATGCCAGTTGCTTTCCGTGCTTCGACGGTCGCCGAATTGCTGTCGGCCAGCATCCATCGTTTCGTGGCCGATGACAGATAGACGCCTTTGCCCGCCGCGATCGTCTCGCCAGCAATGCCGTCGACGCGCACGCTGTCAGTGCCCGCGACGACGCTCGCCGCGGTGACGGTGATATCAACCATGATGATGATCCTTGTGTCGGGGAGTGGTCAGAGACCGACGCGGCGATAGGGCGCGAGCAGTGCGTCGACGGCCATGGGCAGGGCTGCAAGAGCCTTGTCAGCGATGGCCTCGCGATTGGCATAGAGGTTTCCGATGATCAGCAGGATCGCCCATTTGATCGGAGCCGGTACATCGGCGACGGCGGTCCCGGCGATGTAGGTTATCGCAACTGCATTCGGACGCCGCGCCGTTGCCGGCCATGACGCTCCGGCAAGCGGGATGACGATTGGACCAAGGCAATCGGTAAGGAGGCTATACTGGTCGGCGGCCAGCGCCTGCGTGGTACCGGCAGCATCGATGTATGTGACGCTTTCGAGGCTCGCCACAGGGCCAAGCGGCAAGCGCAATCCGCACAGCGACAATGTTTGAAACTCCTGCCGCCACGTCTGCGTCACCAGGGCCCGGCCGAGCACGCCCGTCCAGCCGTCGAGATGCTGCGTCGCGGCCTGAATGAGCGCCTTGATCAGAGTATCATCGTCGTCGAAGTCGACGCGCAGATGCGCCTTGGCTTCGTCGAGCGACACCGGCGTTTCCGCCGGTGCCGTGATCAGAATGGGCGCGAGCATGGCGCCGATCAGACCGGCGGGTTCAAGGTCGGCTGGCGGCTCGGATGGCCGAGCACCCAGACGCCGCCGACAAAGATGTTGCCGGTGTTGTTCGCCGGCGTGATCGTCGCGCGGACATAGCGCTTGATGCCGGTATAGCCGATCTTGCGCGGCTCGCCGTCATCGTTGAAGTCGGCGCCGCCGAGGATCTCAGTGCCGTTGAGATAGGCGTCGTCGACCGCGACGAAGGTTGCGTTGTCGTCGCTGTCTTCGATCAGCAGTGTGTAGGTCATATCCGTATCGGCGTTGACGCCGAGGATATAGGCCAGCATGCAGGAGCCGTAGCCCTTGAGGTCGGCGACAGTCGAAACCTGCGCCGTATTGTCGGTGACGGCCGCCTTCGGCGCGAAGGCCGCGGCGACGTGCACCCGATCCATAATGTCACGCATCGTTGCGTTTCCTTGACTGGGCGATGGGGAGGATGGCCGGCGCCGCGGCGCCGGCCGGGCGCGGAGCTTACGAGGTCGCGAACTTCATCAGCTTGTAGGCCTCGAAATTGACGACGCCGCCGCCGACCCGCTTCGTCGTGTAGAACTTGACGAAGGGTTTGGCGGTGTAGGGATCGCGCAGCACGCGGATGCCCTGGCGGTCGACGATCTGGTATGCCTGCGCGAAGTCGCCGAAGGCGAGCGAGAAGCTATTCGACGCGACGGCCGGCATGTCCTCGGCGCGGGTGACCGGATAGCCCATGATCGATTCCGGCGTGCCGAGCGTGAATGCCGGCTGCCAGATATAGTTGCCCTGCCCATCCTTGAACTTGCGGATGAGCGTGATGACCGAGCGGCGGGTCAGCCAGCGGGCGTTGTCGAGATAGGCCCCCTTCAGTGCCCCCATGAGATCGATCAGCTTGTCGCTCGGATTGGAGCCAGCGAAGGCGCCATCCGCCCCGGAGGCGACATAGCCGACCTTGCCCCAAGTCACGCCCGAGCCGTCATCGGCCGCGACGGGATAGCCGTTGGCGATGCCAAGGATCTTGTTGGCTGCGCCGGTCACGAACTCCTTGTTCTCAAAGCGGGAGAACTTGTCGCCGACCTTGCCACTGAGCCAGGCCTCGATATCGACGGCCGCGTCGTCGAGCAGCTGCTGCGTCGCCTTCGGCTCGGTGTCGATCCAGAACACCGGGATGCGCCATTTGCCAGCCTGCGGCGTGGTGGTGTCGGAGCCCTGCGTCATCTCGCCGGCATAACCAGCGCCGGCCTCGGCATTATCCTCGACGCCTTCCAGCGCGTCGGTGCTGATCACCTGGGCGCTGGCAATCTGGCGGATCGGCGAGGTCTCATAGACTTTCTTGACGATGCGGCCGGTGACGTCCGGCGTGACGAAATAGCCGCCGTCCGGATCGGAACCGACCGAAAGCGTCTTCATCTCGTCCGCCGTCAGCAGGCGCTCGTTCTTCCTCATGAAAGCGCCGAAGGCCGATTTGTAAGCGTCATAGCCCTTATCGTCGAGCGGGGCGAAGGCGCGCTTCTGGTCGGCGGCAACGCCGGCGAGGGTAGCGTTGAAGTCCTTCAGCTCGATCGCGCGCTTGGCCTCGTCCAGGCTTCCGCCCTTGATGCCCTCACGGTTGATGCGCGCCTCGAGCGCTTCACGCTCCTTCTTCTCGGCGTCGAACTTGGCCTCGATCGCGGCCTTCGCCTCGACGGCGCTGTCGAGCGCCTTCTCAACCTTGCCCATGCGCTCGATCAGCACCGGGTCGGTCGCGCCCTTCTTCTTCAGCTCGTCGAGCTGCTCGGTATGCGACTTCTTGAATGCGTCGAAAGCCTCGCCCTGCTTGTCCAGCAGGGACTTGATCTCATTCAGTTCCATGGTTCTCACCGTGACGAGAGGGATGCGATGTTCCGGCGGAGCATGTCCGCCAGGTCGTCCGCAGCGCCCTCGTCGCGAGAGCCTGTTCCCGGTGCACCGGCGTCACGCCGGAGCCAGTCCTTGAAGCCCGATACCGCCTTCACGGCGTCCGTGCGCGAGAGGCCCTTCATCCGAAGGGCGGCTTCGATCTCGCGGAAATCCTCGCTTGTCATGTCGTCGGCCGACTTGACGGAGGCGACGCGCGCCTTGCCGTTCATCGGAAAGGTGACGACGGACACTTCTGTCAGGTCAATCTTCTTGAGCGTCCTGTTCGGCTCGCCCGGCTTCGTGCCGAGCGCAAACTCCTTGGCACGGTAGCCGATCGACATACCGTCGAGAGCGCCTTCCTTCATTGCGCCGTAGATCGTCTTGCCGCGCTCGGTGTCGAGATTGATCAACCGCCCCTTGACCGCGAGGCCCGTCTCATCTTCCGACATCGCTTCCCACACGCCGACGGGGAGCGCGTCCATGTCGCTCATCATCCAGCCGCCATGCTGCACCAGCATCGGCGGCAGCTTCTTGGTCTTGTTCCAGTCGCGCAGCGTCTCGCGAAAGGCACCCTTCTGGATCACGTCGCCACCGGCGTCGATATTGCCGAACACAGCCCCGTAACCCTCAAAGGTGCCCGCGGCGGTGCCGTCGGCGAACTTCACCTCGAGCGGCGCATAGAACGCTTCACGGCGCATTGGGGTCTCCTGTCGGGTCGGTTGGCGGCGCGGCCGCCGGAGCTTTCGCCGTCGGCTGCGGCAGCTTGTCGGCCTCGGGGTCGTTGGACGGGTCCATATCCTCGAGCCGGCGCACGTCGTTTTGCGTAAGCCAGCCCTTGGTGCCGCCGGCGCCGAGACCCTTGGAATAGAAGTTGGCCCGATCATTCGCGGCGCCGCGCATCAGCGCGTTCGGCGTGAACTTGGTGTAGTAGCCGGCGGCGCGCTCCGCTTCGGTCAGCAGATTGATGTCTGCACTCTGCTCGATCAGCTCGTACCAGGGCGAGAGCGTGTGCACGACATGCGCCAGGAAGAACTGCTCAGCGCTGGCATAGGTCGGCGAGGTGTCACCGCCGTGACCGACCATGATCGGCATGACGCCGAAACCTCGGCACATTTCCTCGACCTGATACTTCCGGGATTCGAGGAACTGCTGGTCGACCATCGACATGCCGGTCGACAAGAACTTGGCGGCATTGTCGAGAATCATCGGCTTGCCGGCGCGCTCACCGCCGCTCGCATATTTGTCGAGCCAGGCCGCAAGCTGCTCATACTTTTCCGGCGACAGGGCCACCTCGACGGAATATCCGCCGGAGACGCGGGCGCCATTTTTCTGAAACTCGGCCTGGCCGCGCTCGAGAGCAGCCGCAAGACCGATCGCCTCCGCCACCATGCGCGTCGCGTTCAGGCCGATATTGCCGTTCCACGACGGCCCGCGCAGATGCCAGATGACATCCTCGCCGAACACCTGCTGTTGGCCCTTGTCGCCGGTCACGCGGTAGATCAGCGAAAGGTCGTCGCGACATTCGACGCTCACCCGACGCGGCTCGATCAGGATCAGCTCGAACGGGCGTCGATCGATCCCGACACGGTTGACATAGACATAGGCGTTGCCGGTGAGAGCAAGATGCAACATCAGCGTCTCGCGAAACTCGAAGGCAGTGCGACGCTTGCGCGGCTCGCGATAGAGCAGGTTGTAGAGGGGATGATCGCTGGCCGGGCGACGACGGTCATTCGTCTCCTGATAGAGCCGGAACGGCACCTGCGCGACGCCGTTCATGAGGACGCGGCAGCACGCGAGCACCGTCGTCGTATAGAGCGCCGTTTCCGGCGTCAGCGGCATGCCGGCGAGCGTCGGCAGCCCGCCGCGCAGCGCCGCCTGGCGCTCGGTCGGGTCGGCGCTCTTCCGCCCCCAGGGGAGCCACGACAGCATGCCCATGCGTGATCACACTTCCCAGAAGGACTTGGTTTGACCGCCACCGCGTAGCGCGATGCCGAGCGCCATCGCCATCGCGACGATGCCGTCGATGCGTTCGGTCGACTTGTTCTTGGCCGGCTTCAGATTGTCGGCCGCGTCTTGTTCGACGGCCACCACTTGCGCGTGACGGCGCAGCACCGGATGTCCGCCGTGATGGAAGCCGTTCGCAAGCACCAGCCGCTCAAGCTCCTTTGACGGCGCCGACATCGAGGCGAAGCCCTGGCCGAACAGGACAACCGGCAGGCCTTCTTCCTCGAGCTTCACCGCTGTCTCAACCGCATTCCAGCGATCGATGGCGAGGCCGCCCTCATTGGCCTCGCGCCGGCTGTTGCCGACATGGGCGATCTTGAACCGCGCGCCGTCTTCGAGGATCTGCCGCCGGATGAAGGCATAGTCGACGACATTGCCTGGCGTCGTTTGCAGCGCGCCCTCCTGCACCCAACGGGCATAGGGGAGCTTGTCGCGCTTTGCATGTTCGGCAATCAGGTCGGCCGGCTTGAAGAAACGCGGCAGCACGACAGGAACGTCGAGACCATCCTGAACCGGGAACCACCAGACGAGCGCCGAGAGATCGAGCCCGCCATAGCAAAGCTTGCCGGCAAGCCGCGCCTCAAGATCCTTCCAACCGATCGGCCCAATGCAGTGATCCCAGCCGAAGCGCTTGCCGTTGTCGTCGGCAGCGTCGATCGGCAGCCAGCGCACAGCCTGTTCGGTCCAGATGTTGAGGTGATAGTTCTTGAAATGGTTTTCGAGGCGCGGCAGCTGGCGCGCGCGCTTTGCATTGGTCCGCATCGTGTCGAGCTTCTTCGACACGCCGAGATTGGGGTTGGCCTTGCGCCAGACCGCTTCCGACTGCCAGTCATCCTCCGGGTCTGCGGCATAGATGACGACAAGGGTTTCCAGGTCGTCGAGAACGCCGTCGCGAATCTTGACGCTTTCGTCCCAGACTTCCTCGCCATACGTGCCCTTGCGGCCGGCGGTCGAGATCAGGAATTCGAGTGGCTGGCGCCTGGCATCCTCGCTGTCGTGGACAAACTGGTAGAGATCGCCCGATTTCCATTCATGGATTTCGTCGCCGATCAGGCCCGAGGCCGAAAGGCCGTGCTTGCCCTCCGCCTTGCCGGAGAGCGGCTTGAAGCTGGCATTGAGCGCCGCGCAATAGACCGATGACTTGAAGCAATCGAGATGGTGGCGCAGCGTCTCCGACCGCGCCGCCATGGTGCTGGCCTGGCCAAATACCAGGCGGGCCTGGCCTTCGTGCGAGGCGATGGCGTAGACCTCGCCGCCAAGTTCCGCGTCGCCGACGAGCAGCAACAGCCCGACACCGGCGGCCAGCTCCGTCTTGCCGTTCTTGCGTGGCACCCAGACATAGCAGCGGCGATAGCGCCGCGTGCCATCGGCGCGCTTCCAGCCGAACAGCGGCCGGACGATGTCATTGGACTGCCACCGCTCCAGGCGGAACGGGCGACCGGCCCACTCGCCCTTCGTAAAGGTCAGGTGATCCGGGAAGAATCCTTCAGCGCGGTCGGCCGCCTTGCGGTCAAACCAGTAGGGGCCTTCGCGCCAGAGCCTCGCCTTTGCATCCCAGGTCGCCTTGGGGCCGACGCCGGCGGGTCGGCGCGTCGGCCGCGCCGCTGATTGCGCCATCCGTCAGTTGAGGATGCCAATGACCGTCGAACCCGACGGACCATCTGGGGCTGGCGGGCGCTTGCCACCCTTGCCGCTACCCTTGGCCGGCGCCTCCGCAATCGGCTCGCCGAAGAGATCGACGGCCGAGCCGGCGGCCGCGCGGGCGGCGTATATCCGCTGCCGCTCGGACGGGTTGAGGCCGAAGCGATCCTCGGCTGGCAGCAATTGCCGTTCGATCCGGTCGGCGATCAGGAACTCAGGCTGCGCCCGGCGCACCTTTCCGCTCGCGGTCTCGATGGCGTAGACCTCGCCTTCGTCGTCGAGCGCCTTCTGCATCTTGAGCCAGCGCGCGAAGTTGCGGCAGTAGCGCGCGAACACGTTCACATCAAGCGGGCCGAGCAACTTCTTCGCGACGAGGTCCGGCGCCATGCGGTTCCAGATATCGAGCGCGTCGCCCTTCAACCAGGACGGCGCGGCGACGACAGTCGCATGCTCGGCGGCGGTTGCAGGCTCGACGCCGATCGGCCGGCGACCGGGATTACCCTTCGCGATCTTGATGGCCGCCGGGTCCGGCTTCGGCCCCCGCAGTCCCATGGGCTAACTCCAACGTCTGCTTTGCACCGCCTCGGCGATGATCTATGATCGACCCTACAGCCAAAAAAATTCTGTCGGAAACTCGCGCGCATAAAGAGTTCTCGGGGGCGCCGGTCCGGTCCGTCGCGGTCCAGACTTTCGAGCCCCCCCCCCTCGGTCCGGGGCGGGGGGGCAGGGTTGGCCTCACCCGTTCGGTCGCGCGGCGTGGGTCGCCGCGATCGCGGCCGGGCTATTGAGCCACAGCGCCTCGGGGGTCAAGGCGCCGCGCGAATATCGGTCTTCAAGCTTCTGCTTGACCACGTCATGGTGCCACTTGCAGCAGCCTTGCCATCGACTGGTGTCCCAGAACCGATCGCTGTCGCCACCATGTGGTACGACGTGATCGACGATAACGGCAGGCTCGACACGCCCGACAGCTTCGCACCCGAGGCAGAGTGGCGAACGTGCAAGGAACGTCTTGCGCGCCTTCTCCCAGCGCACATTGTAGCCTCGATCCCGCGCACCGCCGCGGCGATGGTCGTAAGCGCGCCGTTGTTCTGCTCTATCGGGCCGATCTACTGGGCAAAAGGTCGGGGGGCGCGAGGGCAATGGCTACGTCGATCTTGGATCAGGACAAGCTAGGCGGATTGATCGCGCGGGCTGATTAGCCGAAACTCAACATGATCCCCACCATTTACCTCGCCGATCAAAGCTGCGCCACTAGGAGATCTTCTAGCAAACTCGAGCGCCAGCTTGATCGCAGACTGACTCGGCGAGTGATCAGACAACGATGCCAATGCAATACCGAGCTGGGTTAGTTTGTAGACGGGAATTCTAGGTTGCTTTAGGCCTTTCGCAAGGAGTGCAACGTCGGACGCGGCCTCAATAGGTGCTTGCGTATCAATGGCGATCAAGAAGGCATCAATGTTAAACAAGAAATATGCAGCGCCCTCAATATTAACGATCTGAGTCTGGATGGAGTGACCACCGCCGGTTACCGATATCAGACCCTCTTCTGCAAAGGCCTCAATGTAATTCGCGCAACCCAAAGTGAGAGCCCGCGGGACAAGAGTGACTACCCGGTGGGTCGCAAACCGGGAAAACGCCGCTGCTACTTCGGGATCGATCTCGTCGATGGCTCTTAATACTTTGGGGGAGAACGTTCCCGGTTGCGCAACCTCGGTTGCCAGCACCTTCGCCCACCTCTGCCGAACGGCTTCCTCGCTGGCTCGTTCGGCGAAGGAACGGAACCGGCTCATGAAGTCACCGGACAAATGATCAGGCTGTTCGGTGTTGTAGTCCGTCGTCTCGGGTGGCGTCAGTTGCTCGATCTCAGCGGCCGCCTGTTCCACTACAGTTTCGTAGTTTACCCGCCGCTCTATCAGATCAGGTATCGCTCGGTTGAGAAATGCCGACGCCGCAGTTGGATCATTCCTTAATTGGTCCGCGAGGGAGACAACCGCCGCATCGAGCAATGCGCTGCGGGCCTTTTCTCTCTCCGTTTCGCTAGCAACCACTCGACGATCTTCGACATTCGCTCGTGCCATTTTGTCGGCTAGTGACTGGTCGACAGAGCCCAGCAGCCGACTCTTCAGGCGCGCCTTTATGCCGGTGAGACTCCACCCCACGTCAACGCCGATGACGTTCTCATCCTTGTCGCTCATAGCCGGTGCCAGCCTCAGGGTTGAAAGCCGGCATCATCGCGTGACTGGCGCGTTAGGACAATGACTACCGGAAAGGCTCTCTGATGATGGGCTGGCTTCTAGCAGGTCTTGTTGCTCGAAAGCGTCTTAGCGCCGCCTCTCAACGAAAAAGCCCGGCAGCGTCCCCGCTCCGAGCCTTCCTTCTTACCGTGGCTGACCGTAAGTCAAGCGAACGCCGCAGGTCAAGCAGCGCGCCGTCCCAATACAGCCTTGCGACGAACGGGCTTGTCACGAACCGGCATCTGCAGGCTCGGCAAGATGCGCGGTGCGAGCACTGGCGCCTCTTCCCATGGCCGCGCGGCGCGCTCGCTCGGTACAACGTCGAAGCCATCGAGCGCATCCGTCAGAGCCTCGGTGAGGATGCCGAGAGCGCCGTGCCAGATCTTGTATTCGATCCGGCTTTCGGCGACAGGCGTCGGGTCTGGCTCGAACACGACCTTGCGATAGGCGCCCGCCATCGGCCGCTTGCTCTTGGCGTCATAGCCGTCAACCTCGACCTCCATCGGGCCGGCGGATGTCTCTACGCTGATCTTGCGGAACCATGCGGCGCCATTTCCCGTCGCGGCACGCTTAAAGCCCCGCTCAGGCTGCATGCCCTCCCAGATGGGAGAACCGCCCAGGATGGCGTGCTTGACGATCAGCCATGCAGGATTGCCCTTCATCACCCGCACGCTTCCATCGGCAATGGTCACACGGTCGAGCGCACGCATCAGGATGCCGGGCCGCTCATCGCCGAGATTGTCCATGTCGGAGAGCAGGTGATCATCCGCCTCAAGCCCGATCTCCATCTCGCTGAGCGTCTGGACCGCCTCATAGACGCGCACCGCATCAATATCGGGCTCGGCCATCGCCATCAGGTCGGCGACGACGCCGAAGCGGTTCTCGCCGGCGCAGTCGATGAGGGAGAGATATTCGCCATAGGCCTCGACCGCACGATAGGCCCGCTTGATCCCAACCCCACTCAAAGCCCGCGCCGCCCCAGCCTTCGGCAGCTCGTCCCGATAGGTCCAGGCCAACAACGCCTCAATCCCGATCTGCTTCTTCATAGCCGCATCTCCTTGATTTGGGACGAACTGTACGGACTTTTTAAAGAGAAGAGAGAAGTCCGTACCAAACTAAGCTATTGATTTCATTGCCTTGGGACGGACAGTACGGACTGTACGGACTATTTTGGCCCAGATAGACTTTATCCTCGCCAGCTCTATCGTCCGGCGAGAGCGAGGCCGGAGCGATTTTTGGCGCTCCATGCCGCGCTCGCGCGCGTGTGAGGCAAAAAGTCCGTACAGTCCGTACAGTCCGTCCCAAGCATTGAAATCATTGATATTGTTTGGGACGGACTTTGTCTGTTGGGACGAACTAAGTCCGTCCCATATGGCTCTGGCGTAGCTCACTCCTCGCCATCCGGGCTATCGACCGGCCAATCGATCGTCTGGCCGACAGCCTGAGTGAAGGCGGCGCGGCAGAGATCCAGCGGCGGCAGCGCATAACACCAGATGCGCTGCCGCACCTGATGTTCGTCGTTAAGCCATGGGTGCACGCGGGTGAGCTGCGGAACGATCTTCGCAAGCTTCATCCCGAACGAGATCTTCTCGGTCTTGCGCTTGACGCCGATCTTCTCGGCCGTCGCGATATAGTCGTCGAACAGCCCGTCGACAGGCACCTCGCGCACCCATTCGGAGCCGCCGCGCCGCGTCGTGCCGTCCATAAGCCGCTCCAGCCACCAGTTCTCGACCGTGTCGAGCGAGCGGAACTTCTGCTCGAGCAGCGCCGCCGTCATCGGAATCTGGCGAAGGTTCACAGTCGAAAGGTCGAAGGCGAGGAGGTCGGCAAGCAATGCCTCGCGCCCGCCATTGTCCATCTCGGCCCGCATCTCGCGGAAATACTCATGATTCTGCGCGCAGCGCGGGTGCACGTCGAACACGGCAAAGCGACGTTCGTCCTTGCCGGCCGGTACAACCCAATCCTCGTTTGAAGTCATGATCAGCCGGACGAAGTTCTTCAGCCGGATCGGGTCAATCGACTTTTGCTCAATCATCTGGATCTCGGCCGTGACGAGATCCTTCAGCCGTCCTTCGGCCGCCTTGTCGCCAGCCCACACCGCTTCCTCGGCCTGCAAGAGGAGGCAGGAGGCCATATGGGCGTTGAAATTGCCGGTGATGTAGCGGGCGTCGCCGACAAGGAAGTAATGCGAGGCGATCAGCGAGCCCATGAACTCGCCGACGATCGACTTGCCGGCGCCCATCCGCCCGCGAAAGATGAGAGCGGTGCCAATGCGCTCGCGCGGCCGCTGCATCATGTGCGCGAACCAGCCAAACAGCCACTGGAACAGCACGGCGTCGCCATGGCAGATATTGTTGCGCATGTGATCGAGCAGGACGTCATAGCCGTGCGCCTTCGCCTTCGGCGTGACGCTGAAACCCCGATAGAGGTTTAGATAGCCAGGCGTCGCCTCGGCGCCGTCCGGGTTCGGGAAAAACTCGATGCCGTGAAAGGTCCGTCTCTTTCTGTGTGTCATCCAGCGTTTTGCCCAGGTTGTGACCTTGATGCCCGTCGTAGAGCGGATCTGGGTCGGCCGGTTTGAGAACAGGTGCCCGAAGGCCTCGATCGTCAGCACGCGGACGCGATCCTCGATCGGACCAAACGGCTGCTCGCGGACGATCACGGCCTTTGAACCCATGAGCACAAGCGCCCATTCCCGGTTCATGTCGTCGATATCAAAGCCCCAATCCTGCGGATCGGAGCCCTTTGGGTCGGCGTCGTCATCCTCGCCGCCAATCTCGCCTGGCGCTTCTACCCCTTCCATCCCGGTCTCTCCCTGAACGGGTTCACCAAGGGGATCGGTCGATTGTTCGACTGCCGCCTCGCCGATCACTGGCGCCGCGTCGATGATCGCGGCGATCGTTTGAATGGAGTCAGCACCCATGGCAGGCTCCTCCGATGAAGTAGGCGTGAGGCAACTGATGAAGCCGTCGATTCCGAAACAAGCGTCGCAGAGGAGCGAGCTCGTGATGCTCGCATTGGCCTGCTTCTTTGGCGGCTTCGTCGCCGTGGTCTGGATAGAAATCGCCAGCACAGGGCCGTCCAGTTGCTCCGGTATCCCGGCTAGCCAGTGCGCCAGAGAATGGATCGGAGCCATTGGAGGATGGGCGGCAGCTCTGGTCGCGATACCGACGATTATACTTCTGCTTCGGCAGACAGACGCCGCCGATCGCCAATCGAACTACAACCGAGCAGACGCACTTCGCAGTCGATTGGAAGAAATGCGTTCCGAACACAGAGCATCGCAAAGTGTTATCGATTCTCTCCGGGGCATTTACGGGGTAACTCTCGCGGCATTGTTTTTGGGCGGGGATGACCGTCAAACGTTTAAGCTGATCGAGGAGGCACTTGTGTCGATGCGCGATAAGATGAACCATATTTCCGCAGAAATCGACAAATTCTCTAGAGAGAACCCATATCGGATTCTGACTGATGTCAGGCAGCGGGTGTCGAATGCATGCGCCGAGCATCTTGCAGATGTATTGGATCTGCGACTGTCTGCGAGTAAGGTCGACTTTGATCTCAAAGATATGTCGCAGATCGTGGTTCCACCAGTGTCGGAAGTCCTCAAGATGATCGACAAGAAAGTCTATGAGATCAGAGATGATCCGGTCTTCGTGGACTGGCGCTCTGAAGTGAGCAACGCCATTGCAGAAGTGAGCGCCGAGATTGATGAGTTGCTGGCACACTAGAGCAGCCCCGCCACCAATAGCGCGTTGAAATCGAGCCCTTCGCCAGCCCATGCGTGGCGGATGCGCCGGCCCGGGCGCCGCCAGCGTGCCGCCGCGCGCAGAAGATGCATCTCGGTGGCGAAGCGTTCGCTATCGCCGTCGCCAAGCAGGATGACCTCGGTGACATCATCCGGCGGCATCAGCGCCGTCCGGCCTGGTTCGTCGAGCGGCACAGGCCCCTGAGCGCGGACCTTCCGCCGCGCCCCGCGCTTGTCGATCGTGACAAGCGAGGGATGCGGTATGGTCTCGGTGGCCTTGCCGCCGAGATTGCCGAGCGCAATGCCGGACCAGTAGAACGATTCAGCGTCATAGGCCTGCCCATGCACGGCCGCCATCGCGAGCCGCACCGAAAGCACGGTCTCGATCCCCTCGCCGATCACAAGCCGGCGGATCGGCGGCAGCTTTTCGCCGTCAAGCGAACGCCGCGCATGCTGCGAAAGCGCGATATGCGAGCCGCGCATCGTGCCGCGCACCTTCTTTGCCGGCAAAACCTCGCCCGTCGCCGGGTCGAAAATCTCGGCCTTGCCGAAGGTCACCGGGTCGATCCAGGTGACATGCGCGCCGCGAAACACGCCGTCGCCATCGACCATGGCAGCGATCATTGCCGGAAAGCGGCCGATTTCGGCCCCATCATGGAAGTAGCCGAGCCCGGCATGGCCGCGCAGCGCGGCGTCAGGGAAGAGCGTCAGGCCGCGCCGCGCCAGATAGAGCGCAACGGGCGAGCCTTCGGCGATCGGCCGTGCCTCTTTCCAGACACGGCGCATCCGCGCCCGCTCTTCCTCGCGATAGTCCCGCTCGCCGCGTTCCCGCTCGGCCTCGGCTGCCAGGCGCAGGGCCTCGCGCCTCGCAAGCTCCTCCGGATCAGGGCCGCGGCTGGCGCCTGTCGGCGCCGGCCGGCCAACAAGCGTCTCGCAGGCGCCGCGAAAGTCGGTGGCGTCGAGATATTCGACAAGGGCAATGACATCGCCGCCGGTGCCAGAGCCGCGGCAATTGAAGATGCCCTTGCGCAGATTGACGCCGAAACGATCGACGCCGCCACAGACGGGGCAAGGGCCGACCAGTTCGCCGCCGACGCGCTTTAGGCCGAGGCCGCGCCGCGCGATCTCGGTCTCGATCGAGGCCACACGCGCCTCATCGACAAAAGCCCGCATGGCATCAGAAAGGTTCGCGCTCATGATGGCAGCTGCGCCTCGAAGCTGCGCAGCGTCTGCGCGATGGTGGCGCTATCGCGGCAAAAGGCGCGGCCAATATCGACAAACGAGAGGCCGAGCAGCCGATGCGCCAGATGGATCGCCTCGCGCCGTGCGCGCATGGCCGCCGCTCCGCCGCGCGCCTCTGTCATCGCGACATCCGAGCTGCCATGGCGATCGGCCGTGAAGGCGATGATATCCTCAAGCGTTCGGCAGCCCGCCGCGCGCGCCTGCTCGATCAGCGGCGCCGCGCTGCCAGAAAGCAGCCGGCGGCGGATCTCGATCGCCTCAGCAGAGCAGCCGCGTTCCGGCGGGATATTGCCATGATGCTTCAAAAGCCTCGCCAGCACGCGCCGGTTCTGATCGATGCAGGCCTCGCGGGTCGGCCAGCAGGCGATGTCGTCGCGGCGGGTTTCGATGGTCATGTTGATTCCCTCACGGCCGCACCGCTTCTTCGATCCGGCGCATCGTCGCCATGGCGGCGCCGAGATCGGCCTCGATGCGAGCGCCCTTGCGGTCCATTTCAGCGAGTAGCTCGGCCAGCGCACCCCGCTCGGCTTTCATCTCGGTAAGCAGCTTGGCGGTGCGGTAGGCGACCTCGATGGCAGCGGCAGCCTCGGCCTCGATCGCGGGATTGACCTTGAGCGTGCCGAACATCAGCTCACGCACCTCGGCCACCCAGGCGAGCGGCACGCCGATCGCCTCGGCAAGGCGCTTGTCGGTCCAGGTGTCGACATAGCCGGTCTCGGGGTCATAGACCGCATCGAGCTTGTCATTGATCAGCCGCCGCGCCGCCGGCGTCAGCGGACGGGCAGCGGCCTTGACGGCGACCGGGGCGGCAGGCGTCAGGGGCGCCGTCACAGACAACAGCAGCCGATAGGTTGCCGGCCGCTTGACCACTGACTTCTCCTGCGCCAGCAAGCCGGCGTCGAGCAATGCGCGCACGCCCTTGAAAGCCGCGCTGCCGCCACCCTTCTTCTCGCCGAGCGTGGCGGAGAGACTCTCGACCGAGACCCGGAACGGCGAGCCGCTTCCGCCAAGGCCAGCCAGAACCGGCGCAACCCGATTGGCGCCGACGGGCAGGCCAGCGGCCTTGACCGCCACGAGCCATTGATCAGCGAAATCGCTCATGCGGCCACCATCCGGCGCGGGACGCGCGCCGCCTCTTTGAGGGTTGCGGGATCAAACAGCGTCGGCTCGGCCAGCAGCCCGGCAACGCGCTCGCCGCGGATGCGCAGCGCGGCCGCGATGCGCTGATGCGGCCAGCCAAGGGCCGCCATGGCGCGGGCAATCCGTCGCCGACGCCCGCGATCCGCCGTGACGACCATCACGCGGAGCCGCCGGCCATGCGGCCGCGGCAGACTGAGCGTCGCGACGGGCATGTCAGCCGCCGGCCACGGCCGCGAGCTTCGCCTTGGTCGTGTCGAGCTGCCGCTCCAGTTGGCCGATTGTGCCGAGTGAGGCCTTGGCCTCGCCGGGCGTGACCACGCCATCGGCCAGCGCCGCACCGAGCGAGGACGAGACCTGCGCCGCCGCTGCCGTGACGCCGACAAGGTCGCCGACCAGTGATCCGGCCGGGCCGGCATCATCCGCGATCGCTACAAGGCTGTGCTGTGTGAGTGCAGCGAAGAGGCGGGCGAAGATCGGCTTCTGCGTCTTGAATTCGAGCAGCGCCACGGCCCAGGTCGGGAAGAGATCGGGATAGGCGTCGCCCTGGATACGCGAGATCGACCCGGCCGAAAGGCCGGTCAGCGCCTGCACCACGGCGGAACCGCCAGAGGCCAGCACCATCTGGCGGTTAGCATCCTTGATCAGAGACATCAGCCCAACGGGCAAATCAGTAGCGTCCACGAAAATCACCCCTCGGTTTTTTCGCTGCGAAACTCAGGCGGGCATGGGAATGTCAGGCCGTCAGATCACGGAGGGCCGCGCAAATGCCGATTGATGAAACGAGCCAGCCGGAACGCAGCGAGCGGCAAGGCGGGACGGTTGCAAGCCATGGCGCGGCGCCCGCAAGGCGCGTTGTGATCGACAATGCCACTCATCGTTCATCACGCTCGGCGGAGGCCGCACCATGTTCGAAGACGCCACGATCAACATCCCGTGCCCCGGATGCGGGCAGAAGAACCCGAAACGCATCGGCGAGCTCGGCGCGCACGATCACATCGTCTGCGTCGGCTGCGGCCGAGACATCGAGATCGATGCGACAAAGCTCCTCGCCGGCGTCAAGAAGGCTGACAAGACGATGGCCGATTTCCGGAGAACGCTGCGCGGCCGCGCCAAGCGCCGCTAGCTCGGCCAGGGCAGCATCGAAATCGGCACACAATGTCAGGCGGCAAGGTGCGCTCATGTCGCCATCTCCTCGGCTGTCGGGGCCTCCGGCGCCGGGGCATGGCAGCCGGCGCCGGAGGCAGCGGCGGGGAGGACCGCCGCGGGGATTTCGGGACCAAACAGGTCGGGCCGTAGATCGTGGCGCGAAACACCCGTGACGCGCTCTATTGCGATAGCAAATTCGCCAGGAACGCCCTTTTTTGCGCGTTCCAACCAGTACCAGACCTGCGACTGCGACGTACCGATAACGCACGCCAGCCTCTTCTGGCTGCCGGCCGCTTCAATCGCGCGCTTGAGAGCATCCTTCGACATGCCCATCACACTACCGATTTCTCAGTCTCGCGCAACCGATTTATCTGTAAGTGCGACGCTACCGAATTCTTGGTAGCGGTCTAGTAATGTCAGAAACGAGCAAACTCCTAGGAGAGCGACTAGGCAAAGTCCTCGAGTTGTCGGGGCTTAGCCAGTCTGAGCTCGCCCGCCACGTAGGGATGAAACCGCAGGGAATTCAGTCGATCGTCGCAGGCGACGTTAAGAGGCCCAAGAAGCTTCGCGAAATCGCCGCCGCGACCTTCACTACAGAGGCGTACCTTCTCGGCGAAACTGATGACCCCAGTCGGCCTCCCGAGCTGACGCGCGTGCCGGTTGGTCAAGAGTTCCCGCATGACCCTGACTTCGCGCCTGATGGACATAAAGCGCTCAGTAAAGCCCTTCCATATGCCGCAAATATCGTCGGCGCCTCACCAGAAATCGACGCCAAACCCGGCGCAGGGCTCGGAACGGTTGGCCAGACCTTCGCTATAGACTCGAAGGGAATTGCGACTGGCCATCGCGTGATAGCCGAATGGGTGTTCCCGCCAGATTACCTTCGGCATGAACTGGGCACGCGAGCGGCGAGCGTTGTCGTTATGGAGGTGGTCGGCGATTCCATGAAGGGTACGCTTGAGTCGGGTGATCGTGTTCTTGTTGACATGCTGCAGAACACGTTCGGCGCCGATGCGGTCTATGTCATTGACGATGGCGACGGTGAGCCGCGGGTAAAGAGGCTTGAGAAGATCTTGTTTTCAAGCCCCCCGGCAGTTGCGGTCATTTCCGACAATCCAGCTTCGCATCGGGAGGAAAAAGTCGAACTGGCTCAGCTTCGTATTGTAGGGCGTGTCGTCGGCCGCGTAACGAGAATGTGAACCAACGCATGGAAACGCCAGAAACTCAAAAAGAGATGCTGCTGATCAGGGGCGCGATTGTGAAAATATCGGGCTGCCTCGTATCTTCGCATGCCGCAATGATAGCGAATGAAAGGGCTTTTCAAACTACATTTAATGATGAGGGCGTCGATCGTAATATTATATTGAACGATATGATTGCTGCCAGAAACGAAATGTACGAACGAATGACTGAAGTATTTACCGCTATTGAGGCCATGCTTCATGAGTGACGATGCTAGCAAGTCAAATGTCTTGGAGGGCCGTTTCCGTCAAGCCGATCGCGAGGTGTCAAACAAGAAGAACTTGAAAAGGGGTGACGGCGATGGCACATCTGACGGCATGGAAGCTCGTGTCGCACGTCTGGAGGCAGGGGTCTCGCACTTGGAGCGAGATGTCGGGGAACTGCGCTCCGATATGCGCGACGTGCGCGAGCGACTCATATCTGTTGAAGCGAACATGGCCACCAAAGGTTTTGTGGTGGCGAGCCTGCTATTGCTGTTGACTGCGATTGCGGCTTTGACTGTGTTTCAAGGCCAAGTTCAGACTTGGCTTGGCGTCATTCCCAAGGTCTAAGGCGCAAATACCCCTCATATCTGCTTGAGGCCCGCCCAACCGGCGGGTTTTTGCGTTTAAGGCTTTGAGCCGTCGAACACCGAATGATGTTCAACCGAAAATTCGGTTGACGACTACCGAAAAATCAGCGATCGTTCCTCCATCGCATCCCGATGGAGGCAGTCATGTTCAACACCGCATCCGCGCTTGCCGAGGCACGCGCCGTCTCCGATCCGGCCCTGAAGGTCGGCGGCATTATCGGCGTGATGGCCGTCGTGATGATCGAGGCCGCCAGCGGGGCGGGCAGTTGCAGCGAGGCTGACCTCGCCGAAGCGGGCTTTACCTCCGCCGAAATCATCGAATTCGCCGCCGACGCCAAGGCGCTCGCGGCAAGCCGCGCCGTCCGCATGGTCGAAAGGCCTTCGGTCGATGGTCCGGTCGAGACGGTCAACGCCATCAAGGATCTGATCGCAGCCGCTGATCGCCATGGCGTCGGCCTTGATCGCGAGGGCCGGCGCATCGTCGAGCGCGCCACACTGGCGCTCGGCAATCTCCGCCTCGTCTTCGACATCGCGGCCTGACGGCTATGGCCGCCCTTGTCCGCGATGCTGCCGCGCTCGTCGCGCTGGCCATGTTCGCCGCCTTCATCCTGTCCTCGGCCGTCTGCCTGCAGGCGGGCTGATCAACACGAAAGCGAGCCTCCCATGTGGATCGCCGTCTTCAACAACCTGCCCGAGATGGCCTTGGGCCTCTGCTGGTCAGGCGTCGTCTTCTGGTTCGGCCGCCGCTTTGAACGCTGGCGGGCCGGCCGCTGAGTGCCCTTGCGGCTGAGGGCTCCAGCCGCGCTTCACGTCGGAAACATCATCATGGTCTTTGGAATGCTGAAACGCATCGCCGGCTCGGCGACCCGCGAAGTCAAAGCCGAGTATGGGGAAAGCAAGGATTTCCTCGAGGCCGTCTGCGCCGCCGCGGCGCTGGTCGCAGCCGCCGATGGCGAGATCGAGGAGAGTGAGCGCCGCAAGGTCGTGTCGCTCATCACCAATCACGCCACGCTCGGCAAGCTCTACAAGTCCAGCGACATCGAGGCGACCGCCGAAACGATGTTCAAGCGGGCCAAGGATGCCTCCGGGCGCCAGCAGCTGGCCCGCGAGCTTGACGATATCAAGGCCCGCCCGAACGCCGGCCCAATGGCGGAAGACGTCTATCTCCTCGCCCTCGATATCGCCAACGCCGATGGCGAGGTCGAGCCGGAAGAAGACAAGGTGCTGAAGAAGATCGCCGGCCGCCTCGGCGTCGACGCCGGCAAGTTCGACTTCTGACGGAAGGGCTGAGCGAATGACTACTCCCTGGCTGCAGACCGGCTCAGGCCGCGCTTTTGACCTGCTCGATCCGCAGCCGGGCAGCGTCGATTTCGCTGTTGACATCGCCGAGGCGCTGGCGCGCATCCCGCGCTTTACCGGCCATGTTCGCGCCGGCCCCTATTCAGTGGCGCAGCATTGCGCTCTCGGCGCTGACCTTCTCTTCGCCGAGACATCGCGGCCCGACTTCGCGGCGGCATTCCTGCTGCATGACGCCCATGAGGCCTATCTCGGCGACATCGCGACGCCGATCGTCTGGGCGATGGATGTCGTCCAAGGCGAGCGTGGCGCGGGCTTCGGGATGTGTCCGTCCGCTGCCGTCCGCATCCTCAAGGCCCGGCTCGATCAGGTCATCCATGAGCGTGCCGGTATAGCCTGGCCGCTGCCGGCCGAGACGACAGCCACAGTCAAGCACTGGGATGCGCGCATGCTTATCACCGAGCGCAACCAGCTGATGGGCAAGCCGCCTCAGCCTTGGGGTTTCGAGGGCGTCGAGCCGATCAAGACCCGCGGCGCCATCAAAGTATGGTCCTGGCCGACAGCCGCCGGCGAGTATGCGATCCGCCTCCGCCGCTGGTGTCCGCAAGCGCTCGACGGAGCACGGCCATGAACCGGCTCACGCTCCTGCACCGGCTCACCATCATCATGCTTGGGACGGCGGCTCTGCTTTTCGTCGCCATATGCGGCGCGATCGCGGGTGCAATTGGCACGACACTGGTGCTCGCCGTCACCGCGCCGCTTTGGCTCGCCGATTTCACCCGTGCGCCCTTTGCCGAAGACCTGCTGATCGGAACAGCGATCGGCGGCGGCGGCCTCGCCGGCGCCATCGTCGCCATCGTCCTCATCCTCAATGTCGCTCTTCGCGACAGCACAGGGAGCATTTCCCATGTCGAATAGCGGCCACAACAGCGCCGCGCTGTTGCGCGGTTTCGTCGATGACCTCCATCGCCTCGAAGAGGCCAAGGCCGACATTGCCGACGATATCGCTGATCTCAAGAAACGCGTGAAGGCGACCGGCTTTGACCCCAAGGCCATCGTCAAGATTGTCCGCGAAATGCGCGAAAGCGAGAGCCAGAAGCGCGCGCGGCGCGAGACCGAGGCTCTCGCGGAACTGTATCGCGCTTCGCTTGGCATGCTCGACGGCACGCCGCTCGGCGACGAAGCCCGGCGCCGCATGACAGAGGATCGCCCGACCGAGAACGCCGAGCCTCCGGAGACTGATGAGCCGGCAGCTGCTCCGTCAACCATAGGGCCGACAGAGATCGAAGCGGCGCGCGAAGCCGGCCATGAGGCGGCGCGCAACGAGGTATCGATCCTCGCCAATCCCTTCGTCGCCGGCGATCCCCGCCGCGCCGCCTGGGACGAGGGCTGGTGCGCCGAGACCGGCTCCGATGGGATGGATATCCCGAAAGCTTGGCGCCGATCCGAGCCGCCGAAGGGCGACAGCCCCGATGGGGAGGGTGGCAAGTGAAGCGCGCCGCACGAACCGCGAAACAGGCGGACATCGAACAGCGCCTCGGCCGCTTCGCCGATGTGATGTTCCCCAGCGAGGCTGAAGAACCGATCTTGGCCCCGGCGGTTCGCTCGGCAGTGTTCGACTGGCTAGCCGAGATCCGGGCTGCAGACGAGCTCGAAGCCGTAGGGCTCACGCCGCGCCGCTCGATGCTCCTCTATGGGCCGCCCGGCTGCGGGAAGACGACGCTCGCGCATCATTTCGCGGCGCGTCTCGGCCTGCCGCTCGCCTGCATCCGCTCTGAGAGCCTTGTCGATAGTCACCTCGGCCAGACCGGTCGCAACATCGGCGGCCTGTTCGACGCCATGAAGGAGACCGAAGGCGGCGTTGTCGTCTTCTTCGATGAAATCGACGCCATTGGCACCAAGCGCATGAACGACCAGAGCGCCAGCGTCGAGCGCGCATCGTCGTTGAACGTCATGCTCCGCCGCATCGAGATGTTCGGCGGCATCGCGATGGCGGCGACCAACCGGCAGGACACGCTCGATCCCGCGCTCTGGCGCCGGTTCAACATGCAGCTTTCAGTTGATTTGCCTGGCGAGGAGGAGCGCTTCGCGATCCTCCGGCGCTATGCCTCGCCTTTCGAGCCGTCCGATCAGGATCTCGATTTGCTGACGGTCATGACGACAGGGGCCTCGCCGGCCTTGCTGCGGGCGCTGATGGAAGGCGTCAAGCGAGGCATCGTGATGGCGGCACGCACGCGCCGCGCATTCGACAGCCCGGCCGCCATCTTTGCGCCTGTCATCGCCGGCGTCGCGCCGCCCCCCGAAACCACTGAGCCGCCCGCGCTATGGCAGCGGGGCGGCGTCGACAATCTGGCCGACCTCTCTTGGCCCTGGCCGCGAAAGGATAAGTGACATGGCTGAAGTATCCGTTGGCGTCGGGCTGTCACTCTCCGTTGCCGTCGCAGACCTCAAGGGCGCGCTCGCAGCCGCGAGCCGCGTGGTCGAGCGCCGCACCACGATCCCGATCCTCTCCCATATCAAGCTCGTCGCCGAGGGCGATCGGCTGTCGATCGTGGCGACCGATCTCGATCTCGAATTGCGCACCGTGATCCCGGCCGAGATCACGACGCCGGGCACGACGACGCTGCCGGCGATCCTCGTCAACGATATCGCCAAGAAGATCGGCGATGGCGAGCGGCTCACGATCGCGCCGGGGGAGGGTGGCCAGTTCCGTCTCACCGCCGGCCGCTCGAAATGGCAGGTGCAGGCGCTGCCAGCCGATGACTTCCCCGATCTCTTCGCCGGCGATCTGCCGATCCGATTCGCGCTGGCGCCGGCGGCGATCAAGGAAATCGCTGATCGGCTCTCCTTCGCGATCTCCTCGGAGGAGACGCGCTATTACCTGAATGGCATCTATCTGCACGCCACCATCATCGACGGCGCGCCGAAGCTGCGCGCCGTGGCGACCGATGGTCATCGCCTGTCGCGGATGACGCTCGACCAGCCCGAGGGCGCCGCGGCGATGCCGGGCATCATCGTGCCGCGCAAGGCCGTCGCCGAACTGGCGAAGCTCGCCGAGGCCTATGGCAAGGAAGGCGGCGCGGCCGCCGCGATCGAGGTTTCGGAGACCAAGATCCGCGTCGCCTTCGGCGACACGGCACTGACCTCGAAGCTGATCGACGGCACATATCCGGACTATGCCCGCGTGGTGCCGGCCTCGGCCGAGCACACGGTCGCGCTGCCGCGCGCCGCGTTCCTCGAGGCGGTCGATCGCGTGATGACCGTCTCCAGCGAGCGCGGCCGCGCGGTCAAGTTCGCCTTCGGCTCGGATGTCGTCGGCGACGTGATGACGCTCACCTGCGTCAATCCCGATGCCGGCCGCGGCGAGGAGGAGCTCGGCAATATCGAGATCACCGGCGCGCCGCCCGAATGCGGCTTTAACGCCCGATATGTCCTCGATTGCCTCCAGGCGCTCGCCTCAGACCGCATCGTGCTCGGCCTCAACAGCGAGGGCGGCCCCGCCCGCCTGCATGCCCCCGACAAGGCCGACGAGCTGCTCGTCGTCCTGATGCCTATGAGGGTCTGAGCGATGAAGACGACAAGCGCCAGTGCCTACCGGGAATACGAAAGCGCCAACAGGCAACACCGCCTGCTCGCGCAAGCCCTCAGCGCCGAAAAGCGAGAAGCAGCGTTTCAGAGCATCACGATCGGCAGCCAGACCAATAGCGTGCCGCTCGAAGTGCGGGACGCGGTCCGGGATTGGCTGATCAGCCGCGCCGATGTCATCGCAGCGGACATGATCAACGAGGCTCGGCGCGACGCGCAGGAGCGCCGGGCGGCGCTGCTCGAAGCCCTAAAGGACGACGAATTGCCCTTGAAGCAGGAGCAGGCAACATGAGCCGCAGCCTCAACCGCGTTCAGCTGATCGGTCATCTCGGCCGCGATCCGGATATCAGGTCGACCCAGTCTGGCAAGAAAGTCGCGACCTTCTCCGTCGCGACCTCGGAACAGTGGACCGACAAGGCCACCAACGAAAAGCGCGAGCGCACTGACTGGCACAACGTCGTGGTGTTCAACGAGGGGCTCGCCGGCGTCGTCGAGAAATACCTGAAGAAGGGCGCCCGCTGCATGGTCGAGGGTGAGCTGCGAACCCGCAAATGGCAGGATCAAGCCGGCGCCGATCGCTATTCAACCGAGGTCGTGCTGCCGCAGTTCGGCGGCAACTTGATCCTGCTCGGCGAGGCAAGCGGCCGGAGCGCGCCGCACGAGGGCGGCTATGGCTCGCAGCGGACGGCCGCGCCGGCAACGGGCGGCGGAGCGCCAGCATCGACGTCCTATGCCGCGGATCTTGACGATGACATCCCGTTCTAGCGAGCGGATCGCGGCATTGGCGGGTCGCCGCGCACGCCTCGCCGCCGACTATGACAAGGCGAAGCGTCGACATCGCGGCGCCTCCAAGGCCGGCACCAAGCTGCGCCAGGCCACCCATGCCCAACTCGCGGCCGAGCTACGCCTCGCCAAAGCCGCGCCTCTTAAATCCTTCGCCGCCGGCCGCGTCTCGGCCGAGCCAGACATGTTCAGGGAGATGCAGGAATGACTGAGTTGCCCGCCTTGGGCGAGCGCCTTCTCCGGCTGCGCGATGTCAAGGTGAAGACGAGCCTCGGCACGACGACGATCTATCGGATGATGGCAGACGGCGAGTTTCCGCAGCCGCTTCGGCTGGGGACGGGAACTGTGCGCTGGCGCGAATCGAAGATCGATCAATGGATCAGCGAGTTGGAGGCGAAGAGCCTGCCGGCCGTCGCGACCGTTGCACCTGCCGCGGCCCAGATACCAGCGCGGCGGCGGGAAGCTGCCCGTCCATGATGAGATCGGCCCAAAGCTGCGCTAGCTCGGCGCGGCGATCGATATGAGCGGCGCGGTTATAGGCGCCCTCAACCTTGTCTTTCGGGACATGCGCCAGCATGAGATCGATGATCTGACGATCGGCGCGGAACCGCTCGTTCATCACCGTTGAAAAGGTCGCCCGCCAGCCATGCGGCACATGGCGATTGTGGAAGCCGGCGCGATTGAGCAGATAGCCAATGGCGTTTTCGCTCATCGGCTTGTGCGCATGCCGGGTATTGGGGAAGAGCAGCGGGCCGCGGCCCGTTAGCCGGCGAAGCACGTCGAGTGCATCAACTGCCTGGCGCGGCAATGGCACAAGATGGTCGCGTTGCTCGTCGTCTTTCAACGCCTGCCGCAGCTTCATGCGAGACGCCGGCACCTGCCAGATCAGATCTTCGGCCGCATCGATCTCCGCCCAAGGCGTGGTGATCAGCGTTCCCGGCCGAAGCGCCGTCAAGGCGAGCAGCCGCAGTGCCAGCTTCGTCACTGGCGAGGCCGGCGAAGCATCGACGACCATCAGCATCTTACGAGCCTCGTCGAGGTCGACGATCGCGGGCTGCCGGCCGCGCTTCAAGGGTTGCATGGCGCCCTCGACGATCGCCGCCGGGTCCGCTGAAGTCCGGCCGGAGGCGATGGCATAGACGAAGACGGCAGACATGCGCTGGCGAACCCGCCGCGCGGTTTCCTTCGCGGGCCGATTCTCGATCGCCCTCAAAGCATCCAGAACTTCCGGAGCTGATATCTCGGCGATCGGGCGCGTGCCGAGCGTCGGGAAGATGTCGCGCTCGAGGCTGTGCAGCACGTCATAGGCGTGCACCGGCGCCCAGAACTGTTTCTGGATATCGTGCCACTCGCGGGCGACCGCCTCGAATGTGGTTGCCACCATGGCCGCCGTCATCAAGCGCTTGTGCTTTTTGAGATCGCTCGGATCGCGGCCGGCGCGAAGGGCTTCCTTCGCGGCCGCGCGCGCCTCGCGCGCTTGCACCAACGAGATATCGGGATAGGGTCCGATCGAGAGAAGCTTCTCTTTGCCGTCGATTTCATAGCGCAAACGCCAAAGCTTGCCGCCGGCGGGGCTGATGAACACATGCAGGCCGCCGCCATCGCTGAGGCGAAACCCCTTGTCGGCCGGCTTCGCCTTTCTGATCTGCGTATCGGTTAGCATGCGCCCCTCGGATACCCGGTGAGACGGCGCCGATACCCGGTTTCCTACCCGGCTTTTGCGCGGCTTGGACGGAAAGGGTGCGGGCCATTTGGAAAGACATTAGGCCCGAAAACTGAAGCAATGCAACGCTTTTGGAAGGGGTAGGCTACGGCAGGAAATGGCTGATGGCGGAGGGAGCGGGATTCGAACCCGCGATACGGTTTCCCGTATACACACTTTCCAGGCGTGCGCCTTCAACCACTCGGCCACCCCTCCGTCTGGCGCCCTTGGGCGCCGGTCCGTCTGGCGGGCCGCGGCGGTTGGCCGGGGCGACGCCGATGCTGGCTCTGGAGCAGCCTGCCGGACGAGCGGTGCGGTATCACGAAGCGCTGCGCCGGCGCAAGGGCGCTTGCACCGCTCTCCCGGATCGCGACCGGCGCCGTGCGGCTTGCCGGCCGCCAGCAGCGATCCCATATAGGCGCTTCGGAACGTTTCGCTTTGCCGCCCGATCAGGGGGACACGCCCGGTCAAACGTCGCAGATTTCTGGCGCCTGCCGGCTCGATTGAACCGGCATTCTGTTGGGCTTGCCTGGGGATTGGTTATCGATTGAGCTGACGGGGCAGCGCGGGCATGATCCGGCTGGGGCAGCGGCCCCGGTTGCTGGGGCGATCGTCGCCTCCAGTTTGAGAGCGGGCGCTAAAGGTCGGGCATTTCTGGCCGGCCGCGGGGACGTTTCGATATGATGCGATTTCTCGTCCGCTTGACCGGGCTATTCGCGCTAGCCGGCGCGGTGATCGCGTTGGTCGTCGACGGGGCGAAATCGCTCGCTGCCTCGGCCCTGGTGCTGACATCGCTTGGCGAAGCCTGGGGCGCAGCAAGCCCCGGCAGCCTCGCGGCGGCCCGGTCCGGGCTGGCCGCGCATCTTGGCCGGGTCGCAGCCGATGCCGTTGCCGGCGCCATCATGGCGCTGCCGGTATCACTCTTCTTCGGCGCGCTCGGCGCGCTGCTCGTTCTCGCCGCAAGGCCGGTGCGCTACCGCGTCGCCGCCTGACGAATACGACTCTCTTTCGCGAATTTTCGCGCAAACTCGACCATAAGGAGACTTTAGAATGAATCTCCTCGATCTCTTCGCCCGCAAGGCGGCCATGCCAGCGCCGGGCCGTGCCCTTCCAGGCCGCACCGAGCCGATCACCCGGCCGGGCGTCCATTTCGTCAACGGCAGGGCCCTGGCAGGGCCCTATCCCGAGGGCATCCGGACGGCGCTGTTCGGTCTCGGCTGTTTCTGGGGCGCCGAGCGTGCGTTCTGGAAGGCGCCGGGCGTCTATGTCACCGCGGTCGGCTATGCCGGCGGCGAGACGGCGAACCCGACCTATGAGGAGGTCTGCTCCGGCCAGACGGGCCAGAACGAGGTCGTCCTCGTCGCCTATGACCCGAAGGTGACCTCGTTCGAGGCGCTGGTGAAGCTCTTCTTCGAGAGTCACAATCCGACACAGGGCATGCGCCAGGGCAACGATGTCGGCACGCAATATCGCTCTGGCATCTATGTCGCGGACGACGAGGAGCTGGCAACCGCGACACGCGTGCGCGATGCCTATGCGGCCGAACTCGCCAGCAGCGGCTTCGGCGCCATCACGACCGAGATCGCGCCGCGCGGCCCGTTCTATTTCGCCGAGGACTATCACCAGCAATATCTCGCCAAGAATCCGGGCGGCTATTGCGGCCTTGGCGGCACGGGCGTCGCCTGCCCTGTCGGCACCGGCGTCGCCGCGGCATGAGCGTCGCGGCGCCTGACCTAGCCGAAGCTTCGCCGACGCCACCCGCGCCGGCGGAGCGCCTCGATGCGCTTGTCGAGCGGCTCGCCGCCGGCGGCTATGCGAGCGCCGACGACATCCTGCCGCTGCCGCTGATCGCCCGGCTCCGCGCCGAGCTGATCGCGCTTGCCGAGGCTGGCGCGCTCGGCACGGCCGGCATCGGCCGCAAGACCGCCTATCGACAGGACGGCGATATCCGCCGCGCCGCCATCCGCTGGCTCGACGGCGGGACTGAGGCCGAGCGCGAATTGCTGGAGATCGCCGAGACGCTGCGCCAGGCGATCAATGCCCGGCTTTTCCTCGGCCTGTTCGATTTCGAGTGCAACTACATCGCCTATCCCATCGGCGGCTTCTATGGCCGCCATCTCGACAGCCTGCAGGGCGCGCGCAACCGTGTCGTTTCCTTCGTGGCCTATCTCGATCCAGACTGGACCATCGAGGATGGCGGCGAACTCAATCTCTGGCGCCAGCCAGAGGATGTGGGCCCTCCGGCCGAGACGATCCTGCCGAAGGCCGGCCGGATGGTGCTGATGCTCTCGGAGGAAATCCCGCACGAGGTCCTGCCGGCGCATCGGCCGCGCCATGCCATCGCCGGCTGGTGGCGGATCAACAGGGCGTGATCGCCGCGCGCCGCCGCCGGTCTTCCGCCTGAGGCAGGGAGAGCCTATCTCGGGGCAGCCGCCATCCCTTCCCTCCCGCCTCCCCTTGCGTCCGAAAGGCCCATCATGGCATCCGCCCTGTTCTCTCCGCTCGTGCTCGGTCCGCGCACGCTCGCCAACCGTATCGCCGTCGCGCCGATGTGCATGTATTCGGCCGATGACGGCTCGGCGAGCGACTGGCACATTCACCACTGGACATCGCTCGGCATTTCCGGAGCCGCTATGGTGACCATCGAGGCGACCGGCGTCGAGCGCCGCGGCCGGATCTCGCATGGCTGCCTCGGCCTCTATTCCAACGCCAACGAGGCGAGTGCCCGCCGCGCGCTCGAAGTCGCCCGGCGTTTCTCGCCCGCGACGACCGTCTTCGGCATCCAGCTCGGGCATGCCGGCCGCAAGGCCTCGACGCAGCGTCCGTTCGAGGGTGGCGGCCCGCTTCCGGCCAGCGAGGATGCCTGGCAGACCGTCGGCCCCTCGGCGATCGCCTTCGCGCCCGGCTATCCGGTGCCCGAGGCGCTCGACGAGGCCGGTATCGCCGGCGTGATCGCCGCCTTCGTGCAGGCTGCCCAGCGGGCGGAGCGGGCCGGCTTCGACTTCGTCGAGCTGCATGGCGCGCATGGCTATCTGCTGCATCAGTTCCTGTCGCCGATCTCCAACCATCGCACCGATCGCTGGGGTGGCAGTCTCGAAAACCGCATGCGGCTGATCGTGACCATCGCGCGCGAAGTGCGGGCGGCGCTGCCGGCGCATATGTTCGTCGGCGCGCGCCTCTCCGCCTCCGACTGGGTCGATAACGGCTTCCAGCTTGAGGATGCGATTGCGGTTTCCAAGGCGCTCAAGGCCGAGGGCGTCGTCTATATCTGCGCCTCATCGGGCGGCAATGTGCACCACGCCAAGATCCCGGTCGGCCCGCTCTATCAGGCCCATTTCGCCGAGGCGATCCAGCGCGAGGCCGGCATCTCCACCCGCGCCGTCGGGCTGATTACCCGGCCGGACGAAGCCGAGGCGCTCGTCGCCTCCGGCCGTGCCGACATGGTTGCGCTGGCCAGGGCGATCCTCGCCGATCCGCGCTGGCCCTGGCGCGCGGCGACCGAGCTCGGCGCCACGATGGTTCCGGTCGTCGATCAATATGCCCGCAGCGAGGCGACGCTGCGCCATTGGGTGACCGCGCCCGCCGCACGGCAAACCGCCGCCTGAGCCAGAGGCTCTGCGTTGTCAGGCCGGCGCTCAGTGCAGGGCGCCGGTCGGACCCGTATCGGTCGGGTTCTCGATATCAACTCCGTCCGGGCTCGTCTCGATCGGTGACGGCACGGCGACCGGCCGCGCCGCTGCGATCACGGGCTGTGGCGCGATGCCGGGCGGGGCGCCGAGCAGCACTTCGCGACAGGCAGGCGGCAGGTCCGACAGCATGATCTGACGTGGCGGCGGCGGTGGTTTCACCGGCTTCGTCAGCGGCTTCACCGGCTTTGGCGGTTGCAGCCAGACGTCGAGTTCCGCGCCGCAGCCATCGCCGGGCGGCGGCGGCTTCTGCGGCAGGCAGGTCGGCATGTTGGCTGGGCAATCGAGCCGGACATGGAAATGATAGGTGTGGCCCCACCAGGGCCTGACCTTGCCGAGCCAGGCACGATCGGCGCCGGCGCTGACGCAGAGCTGCTTCTTGATCGCCGGATTGACGAAAATGCGCGCCACCTCGGGATCGAGCGCGGCGCGGCGGATGATCTTGAACTGGCCGCTGGTCCAGGCCGCGGGATCGATCCGGCGCGCCTTTTCATCGACCATGGATTTCGGCGCCAGGGTCTCGCGCTCGTCGAGCGACAGGGTGCGCTTCGGCATCGGTGTCAGCCAGAGATCGACATCGAGCCCGATCTGGTGGCTGGCATGGCCGGTCAGCGCCGGACCGCCGCGCGGCTGGCCCATGTCGCCGACGAGAAGTCCCGGCCAGCCATCCTGACGCTTGGCATCGGCCGCAAGTTTCTCGGTGAAGGCGATGAGCTCCGGCGTGCCCCAGTTGCGGTTGCGCGACAGACGCATCGCCTGCCAGTCCGGCCCGTTCACCGGCAGCGCGACGGCGCCGGCGAGGCACCCTTTCGCATAGGAGCCGATCGAGCGCGCTTCCATCGGCAGCGGCGTGTTCATGCGGCTGAACAGCACCTTGGCCGGCGTCGTTGCCAAGGGGTCCGTGGCGAGGGCCGGCCCGGCCGTCATCAGCGGCGCGAGCGCCAGGGCGGCGAACAGCCCGCGCCGCCTCGCGCTCACCTTCCGATCACGACGCTTCTTGCCCACCATCGCCGTCATCCTCATGCATCGCCCGCCCGTGCCTTTGCTGCAGTCTGGCGCGATTTCGTTAAGGATTCATCAGCCATCCCATGATGGTCACCGGCGGATGGATTTTCCCATGGAGAGCCACAACAGGCCACATTCCGGAACTCTTTCGCGACAAGCATCGCTGAATCGGTAAATCATACTCATCTTGCCCGATATTCCGCGATTGACCCGCATTCGGCCCGTGCGATAATTGCCGCCAGCCCCCTTGCGCGGCGAGCGCCGCGGCGACGCAGAAGGAATGATCGACATGGCACTGAATCTCGGCGACATCGTCCCCGATTTCGAGGCCGATACCACAGAAGGCCGCATCTCTTTCCATCAGTATCTCGGCGACAGCTGGGGCGTGCTGTTCTCGCATCCGAAGAATTTCACCCCGGTCTGCACCACCGAGCTCGGCGCCGCCGCCAAGCTGAAGCCCGAATTCGACAAGCGCAACGTCAAGCTGATCGGCCTTTCGGTCGACGCGTTGGCGAACCATGACCAGTGGGTCACCGACATCAAGGACGCGACCGGCGCGACGCTGAACTTCCCGCTGATCGCCGATCACGACAAGACCGTCGCCAATCTCTACGGCATGATCCATCCGAACGCCTCGGACACCACGACCGTTCGCTCGGTGTTCGTTATCGGCCCGGACAAGAAGCTGAAGCTCTCGCTGACCTATCCCGCCTCGACCGGCCGCAACTTCGACGAGATCCTCCGCGTCATCGACAGCCTGCAGCTCACGGCCAAATTCTCGGTCGCAACGCCCGCCGACTGGGAAAATGGTGACGACGTCATCATCGTTCCCTCGGTTTCGAACGAGGCCGCGCAGGAGAAATTCCCGGCCGGCTGGAAGACCGTGAAGCCGTATCTGCGCTATGTCGCCCAGCCCACCGTCGGCAAGCCGAGCTGAGCCGCAGCACTCGAAAGACATGACGACAAGCGCCGGCAGACTGCCGGCGCTTTTTCTTTGCCGGCGCCGCCTCGTTTCGCAGTGCCGCGGCGAAGCTGCGACATCGCAAATGCAGGGTTCGCGATTGCAACCCCCACCGCTCCGCCCCATTTAACGTGTGCGGCCGGCGGGATGTCGGCAGCAGGGAGCGTCACCATGAACACCCGAGACAGCCATTCGTCCCGCACCATCGGCCGCGGCAATACGCGTCGCCCTGCCCCGGTCGCACGCCTTTTCGGCGTCATCGCCGAGGCCCTGTCGCGCTTTGGCGATTGGCTCGCGCCGCCCGGCGGTCCGCGGCTGCAGCCGATCCCGGTGCGCGCCCAGCGCAGGCCGATGCGCCAGCCCGGCGACCGCCCGAACGCCTGATCGACGGCCGGCCGAGCCCTTAAGGGCACGGCCTTCGCGTCAGATCCGCGCCTGCTGCTGGTTGAGCGCAGCATAGAGGCCGCCTGCCGCCATCAGCTGATCATGCCGGCCCTCTTCGGCAATGCCGTTCTCCGATAGAACGATGATCCGATCAGCATGGCGCACGGTCGACAGCCGATGCGCGATGACGATCATCGTCCGCCCCTTCGCCAGCGCCAGCATTGCCGCCCGAACGGCGCGCTCACTGGCCGTATCCAGCGCGCTCGTCGCCTCGTCGAAGATGAGGATCGCCGGGTCCTTCAGGAAGGCTCTGGCGATGGTGAGCCGCTGCTTCTGGCCGCCCGAGAGCTTGACGCCACGCTGGCCGATATCGGTCGCATAGCCTTCCGGCAGCGCGCTGATGAACTCATGCGCATGGGCCGCCTTGGCCGCCGCGATGATCTCCGCCTCGCTCGCCTCAGGCCGGCCATAGCGCAGATTATCGGCGACGCTGCCGGCGAAGAGATAGACATCCTGCTGCACGACGCCGATCGCCCGCCTGAGCGAGGCGAGCCTCACGTCGCGGACATCCTGGCCATCGATCCGCACAGCGCCGGCGCTCGCCTCATAGAAGCGCGGGATCAGCGCCGCGAGCGTCGACTTGCCGACGCCCGACGCCCCGACCAGCGCGACGAATTCGCCCGGCGCGATGCGGAGCGACAGGCCGCGGAGCGCCCATGGCCCGCTTTCGGCATAGCGGAACGAGACATCATCGAAGCGGACCTCGCCCCGCACGGCCGCAAGATCGACCGCATCAGGCCGATCAGCGATTTCCGGCGCCACATCGAGCAGTTCCATTGCGCGGACAAAGCCGCTCCAGCCCTCCTGCCAGAGGCGGACGAAATTGGCGAGGCGATTGACCGGATCGACGAGTACGGCGACGCAGAGCAGGAAGGTCAGGAGATCGGCGACGGAAAGATCCGCCGTCACGACGCGGACGGCGCCGACGACGATGACCAGCACCGTGACCAATTGCGCGAAGGTCGTCGTGCCGACCGAGAACCAGGCTTCGCTGCGATAGCCATCTTTGCGGCTTTCGAGGAAGCGCGCATTCTCGGCCGCGAAGCGGCGCCGCTCCATCGCCTCATTGGCGAAGCTCTGCACCACGCGGATGCCGGCGAGCGAATCCTCGACCCGCTCATTCACCCCGGCGATCCGCTCGCGGCTCGCCCGCATCGCGCGGGTCATCTGACCGTTGAAATGCAGCATGTAAAGCGTCGCCAGCGGCGTCAGCGCGGCAATAGTGAGCGTCAGCACAGGGTCGATGAAGGCGAGGATCGCCAGCGCGCCGAAAAATTTCAGCAGCGCGATGGCAAGATCCTCGGGGCCATGATGATAGAGCTCGCCGAGCCAGAACGAGTCATTGGTTATCCGGCTCATTAACTGGCCGGTGCGCTCGCGGTCATAGAAGCCGAAGGAGAGTTTCTGGCAGTGATCGAACAGCTGCTGGCGGATATGCGCCTCGATCTTGGCGCCCATGACATGGCCCTGATAATCGACGAAGAAGACGCAGATCACCTGCAGCGCCAAAAGCACGAGCATGGCGGCGCCGATGACGAGGATCGGCGTGAGCACGTCGATCCCCCCAGAGCGATCGCCGAGCTGCCGCGTTACCAGATTGGCGGCAAGCGGCAGCGCCAGCGCCGTCATGGAGACGAGCATCGCCGCGCCGATATCGGCCGCGAGCAGCCGCTTATGCGGCGCGTAATAGGAAAGAAAGCGCCGCAGCGTGTGGGCGCGGCGCGTAACGATAGAGGGGCGGTCTAGCGGCGCGTGGTTATTCCGCGCTGTCGTCCGGCGCGCGTCGCTCCGACGTGCCTTTCGCAAGAAGGAAAGCATCCTGCATCCTGTCCCGATTGAAGAGCATGGCGGTCATCTCGGACAGGAACGCTCTCATCGGGATCTCCTCAGGCCTGCTGGCGCGGAACGACTAAGACTATGTCGCCATCGCCGACCTGTCGCAACCCGCCGCCGCCCGATCGCAAAGCGCTGTGGCCAGCGCGACACAGGGCTCGGACGGGGCGGGCTGCGGGCAGGACGAAGCGCCCCGCGCTGGGTTGGGTGGGCAGGGTGCGCACTGGGCCGCCAGGGCGGGCGCCGCAACGTTTCCCTTCCCGCCGCGCCCTAACCCCCAAAGGACCGCCCACCAACCGCAGTTGCTACGACGGTATGGAACGCGTCCTGTTTACCCTGGTTGCGTAGAGGCCAACTGCTGCCGCGGCGAACCCAGCCGCGGCTCCGACGCCGAGCGCCCAGCGGGGGCCGAAGTGGTCGGCGGCCCAGCCGACGATAGGGGCCCCGATGGGTGTCGCTCCAAGGCCCACGCCGACCCGCAACGCCATGACGCGCCCGCGCATGGCAGGTTCGGTTGAGAGCTGCATCAAGCTGTTGCTGCCATTGACGAAGGTCAGATAGCCGGTGCCGATCACGGCCAACGAAGCGGCGAAGGCCCAATAGGTCGGCGACAAGCCGCCGAACATAAAGCCGAAGCCAAGCAATGCAGAGCTCCAGATCAGCGTGACGAGCGTTGGCCGATCGCTGCCGGCGCTCCACAACGCGGCGGCCATCGCGCCTACCGCCATAGCTGAGGACAGCGTTCCGAAACCTCGGGCGTCGAGATTGAAGACCTTGGTCGCCATGGTCGAGATGAAGATCGGAAAGTTGAGTGCGAACGTTCCAATCAAAAAGAGCATGACGAGGATGGCGATCAGATCGAAACGGCCCGCTACATAACGCAGCCCCTGCACGAAGCTGCCGCGCGTCCGCTTCCTGTCAGGTGACGAACGGAGTTCCCCGCTGCGCAGCAGGAGCAGCGATGCAAGCACCGCAAAGAACGAGACGCCATTCAAGAAGAACGCCCACCCTGTGCCTACCGCTGCGATCAGGGCGCCGGATATTGCGGGTCCGACAAGGCTCGCGAGATTAAACGACATGGTATTGAGCGTGACGGCGTTGGGCAGGTCCTTGTCTCCGACAAGTTGTGAAACAAAGATCTGGCGGACAGGAGCGTCGAACGCCGCGGCGGTGCCGAACGCGAATGCGAACGCATAGACGTGCCAGAGACGCACGGCGCCGGTCACCGTCAGCGCACCAAGCATGATTGCGAGGATGCCCATGCTCGCCTGCGTGGCCATCAACAGCTTGCGTTGGTCCGAATGATCCGCCGCCGAGCCCGTCCAAGGCAGGAACAGGAGCTGCGGTGCGAACTGCAAGGCCATGACGATGCCGAGGCTTGATGCGCTGCCATGCGTCAGCACGACAAGCACCAACCAGTCCTGGGCCATGCGCTGGATATTCGTGCCGATGTTCGACGCAAGGGCGCCGGCCGCCCAGATTCGATAGTTGCGAATCTTCAGCGACCGAAAGACGCCGGCCCCGATTGTCTTCAAGGTTTGGCCGCCCCGTCGCCGCCGTGGAAGCGACCGAAATGCCGGGCAGAGAAGAGCGAGATCAGCAACATGCCGAAGCCGAGAGCGGCGGCATCGCCCGTGTCCTGGAGATCGAAGCGTCCGACTCGCCAGATGAGAACATAGGCCAGGACAAGATTGGTGAATCCCCACATCACATTGACGGTTGACGAGGAGAGGCCTTCGCCGGGCGGCTTGGCGAAGGGGCTTTGGAAGGAGCGCCCCATCACCCCGCTCACAACATGTGGAATCGCGTTGGCCAGGAAGAGACCACCACCGAAATAGGCGAGCAGATGAAGCCACGGCATGTCAGACACTCCTTGCATGGAGCAGATCAATTATGTCCTGCGCGGTTCCGGTCTCGGCGAGACGGGGGAACACGCTGTCGATGCTGTAGCGGTGCGCGACCACGCGCGTGTCTGTCATGGCATCGACCGCCAGCGTGACGTTGTAGCCTTGCTCGAAAGCTTGGCGCGCGGTCGCCTCGACCCCGGTTCCCGTCGCGACGCCGCAGACGACCACTTGGGTTATCTCGATTGCCCGCAGCCGCACGTCGAGGTCCGTGTTGGCGAACGCGCCCCAGCTTCGCTTGCTGACGACAAGGTCCTCCGGATTTTGGGCGAGTTCGGCGACAAAGTCGGTCAAGCCGTCCGCGAGAGAGCCGCTGAAGCGCGCTGGCTCATCGGTGCGCCCTGGCGCTCCGCCTGCGACCTTGATCAGCACGACCGGCAGAGCATGCCGGCGGAACGCGTCGATTAACGCGCGCGCACGGTCGAGCACCTGGGTCATCGACGGCACCTCGCCGCTCAGGCCGGCCGCGGCAGAGCGGACGATTCCATTCTGAAGATCGACGACCAGAAGGGCCGTCCGAGCGTCGAGCACTGTCACGGGCATAGCTTGATCTCAGTGATTGATGGGACGGAGGAATTCAGCTGTCGGTCAGCCGCGCCAGCAGTTCGACGGCACGGCCAACAACCTTCAGTTCCTCAGCCGAAAGCCGGGCCCTGAGAGAGCTGCTGAGCCAATCCTGCCTCACCGCACGCCCATGGCGAATCCATTCGCTGCAGGAGTCGGTCAGAGAGAGGAGGACGCGCCGACCGTCCGTAGGGTCCGGCCGGCCCTGCACCATGCCAGCGGCCTCGAGCGAGGCGATGACCGTCCCCATAGATTGGGATCTCATACCTTCCGCGCGAGCAAGGCTCGATGCGGTGGCCGGGCCCTCCCGCTCCAAGCGAAGAAGTGCGGATACCTGCGAGGGGGTCAAATCACCAATATCCGACTGCTGGCGCAGCCGACGTTTGAGCTTGCCCACCAGAGCACGTATCTCGGCTGCGAGGGCGGCTGCTTCTTCTGCGTTGGAAGACGGGGCTTGATCCATGAGCCTGTTTAACAGGTGGACGGCCAACTGTGAAGGAAAACTTATAAGCTTAACTGTACATTATCTCGCTGGTCCCCATGTCGCGTATCGAACGACCCCTTCAGCCAAAGGAGGCATTCCGCGCTGCACGTCTCGAATTGTGGACGCAACGTTGGACCGGGCTCGAGTGGACGAAGCCTGTCCTGAATATCCCATGAGCGCATGCTGGCGCAGCAAGGGAGGTCATCCGAGCTTCATCGAAGATGTGAGCCGACACAGAGCCGGCAAGGTCTTGGACGTGCGGCGCGTAATTTGACGGTTGTTCGACGGCCGTCCAAGCCGGCTACCCGCGATTTGGGGAGCAGGGAGCGGCCGCGCGCAATACGGCTACCTCTCGACCTTGCGATGAGACGCGACGGCGGGCGCGCCTCGGCAGCCTAGAACAGCGGGAAGGTCTGGCCGACAGCGGCCTCAGCCCGCCATCCGTGTACATCGGCAGCGCTTCGTCGGCGAAAGGCCGCGCCATGGCGCTCGCTTCTCCGCCGTCCGGGCTCTCATCACCGTATCAATGAGGCGCGGGTGACTATGCAGCAGGACCGCCCGCGCCAACACCCTTCCGTCATGCCCAAAATCGGCCCGCTCCGTGCTCGTCAAATCGATCTGGTAACCCAAAGCGCGGCCGCTATGCTGGCCGCGAGCGGTCGGGGTTCGCTTGATGCCGTGAGCGCCGGGTCAGGTGCCCTCGGCAACCATTCGGGGCGTTGGCACTTACAGGATTGCGAAGCGCCCTTGATGCATCAGATCGGATGATGATGTGGCCGGCTTGAACTGCCTGAAACTGTTCTGCCGGGTCCTTCTTCTTTGGGCACTGGTGCTTGGCGGCGCGTCCATCGCTTTGGCCGAGGCCGTTTCGCCTGATGCCACCGACGAGGCCTTTCCGCTGCGCGCCGCCGATACGTCGAGCCCGCGCGGTACGTTGACGACGTTTCTGCGCGATTTCCGCGAGAGCGCCGAAGCCTGGCGGAGCGGCCAGAGCCGTGACGTGATCGACCGGTCGCTGGCGCGCGCCCGCGACACCATCGACTTCAGCGCTATCCCCGCCCTTGGCTATGGCGCCACGACGCTCATCGACATGGCGCTTCTCAGCGAGGTGCTCGACCGGGTTGAACTCCCGCCTTTGGACGCCATTCCCGGCGACGCCGATCTTTCCGCCGGCGGGGACGGCGAACCCGCGCGCTGGGTAATCCCCAACACCAAGCTTGAGATCGTCAAGATCACCGACGGGCCGCGCGCCGGCGAATATCTGTTCTCCAAGGAGACGGTCGCGGACCTTCGCAGCTATTACGAGCTCGCCAAGGACGTTCCCTACAGGCCGGGCGCGCTTGCCGGCATCTATGAGGATGTGCTCTCCAGTCCCGGCGACTGGGTGCCCGAGCGCTTTCGCGATGTGCTGCCGGCCTGGTCGAAAACCGTCGCCGCCGACCATGCCATCTGGCAGTGGATCGCGCTCGCGGTCCTGATCGCCCTTTGCCTGCCGCTGATGCCGCTCATCCTCAAGGCCGGCATCACCTGGGACAGGAGGCGAGGCGCGGCCAATCCATGGCTCCGCTTTGGCACGCCCGCCGCGCTGATCCTGGTCGTTGCGCTGGCCGAACTGTTCGAAAATCTCGCCGAGAATGTCCTGGGGCTGCTCGAATGGCCGATGGAGGTCATCGGCCTGTTGGTCCTCGCCATCCAGGCGATGGGCCTCGCCGCCTTCGTGTTCGTGCTGTCGAACCGGCTCGCCGATGCGATCGGCGGGCTCAGAACCAGCCGCGACGCTCACCCGCATCTCGATGCGGCCATGACACGGATGCTGTTCCGCCTGATCAGCCTTGGCTTCATGATCGTTCTGGTCGCCGTTGCGGCCTCGCGCGTCGGCATTCCGATCGCGCCGCTGGTGGCGGGTCTCGGCGCCGGCGGCCTCGCCATCGCCCTTGCCGTGCGGCCGACGCTGGAAAACATCATCGGCGGGCTGACGCTCTTTGCCGACCGTCCCGTGCGGGTCGGCGATTTCTGCCGCTATGGCAGCGATGTCGGCACGGTCGAGCAGATCGGGCTGCGCTCGACGCGCATCCGCACCCTTGAGCACAGCCTCGTTACCGTCCCCAACAGCGAATTCTCGCAGATGCATCTCGAGAATTTCACGGCGCGCCGCATGCGCCTGCTGCAGACGCTGCTGCATATCAGCCATGGAACCACGCAGGAACAGATACGCCGCCTGCTCGCCGAGATCCGTACCCTCCTCGGCGCTCATCCGCTGGTCATCGCGGATAGCTTCTACGTCCGCTTCATCGGCTACGGCGCCTTCTCCAAGGATATCGAGGTCTTCGCCTATCTCAGCTGCGAGGACGAGAACAGCTTCATGGCCGCCCGGGAAGAGCTCCTTCTCAGCATCGAGGAGATCGTCGAGCGCGTTGATGCCGGCTTTGCCGGCCGAGGCGGAGCGCCGGGGTGACCGCTTCGGCGACTGTGGAGGGGGCCGTGATCCACTCTTGACCTCAACTTTGGTTGAGGTCGTAAGCCTTGCCGCTGACAACGGAAAGGCAGAGCCATGACAGACCCCCTTATGCCCCGCATCGCCGGTCTCTATGAGACGCATCTGACCGTCGCCAATCTCAGCCGGTCGATCGCCTTCTACCGCGATGTGGTCGGGCTTGAGCTGGCGCAGGTCTTCGACGAGCGGCGCATCGCCTTCTTCTGGATCGGCGATCGGAAGATCGGCATGCTGGGGCTCTGGGAAACGGGGAGCGGGCCGCTCGCCATGCGGCTGCATCTCGCCTTCACGATGAGCCTTGAAGGCGTTCTGGCCTCGGCGGCAGCGCTGAAGGCGAAAGGTGTCCAGCCGCTCGGTATTTCCGGGCAGCCCGCCGACGAGCCCGAGGTGATCGGCTGGATGCCGGCCGTCTCGCAATATTTCGCCGATCCCGACGGCCACTCGCTCGAATTCATCGCCGTGCTCGACGAGCCCGGCGACGCCGCTTTCGGCGTCAGGCCCTATTCGGAATGGCTGCGGCGGTAGCTGCGCTATTCGTCCATCTTGAGCGCGGCGATGAAGGCTTCCTGCGGGATATCGACCTTGCCGAACTGGCGCATCTTGCGCTTGCCCTCCTTCTGCTTGTCGAGGAGCTTGCGCTTACGGGTGATGTCGCCGCCATAGCACTTGGCGGTCACGTCCTTGCGCATCGCCTTCACGGTTTCGCGGGCGATGATCTTGCCGCCGATCGCAGCCTGGATCGGGATGACGAAGAGATGCTGCGGGATCAGGTCCTTCAGCTTCTCGCACATCGCGCGGCCGCGACGGTCGGCCTGGGTGCGGTGGACGAGCATCGAGAGGGCGTCGACCGGCTCGGCATTGACGAGGATCTGCAGCTTGACGAGGTCGCCGGCCTTGTAGTCGGTCAGCGCATAGTCGAACGAGGCATAGCCCTTCGAGATCGATTTCAGGCGATCGTAGAAATCGAACACCACCTCGTTGAGCGGCAGATCATAGGTGACCATCGCGCGGGAGCCGACATAGGAGAGATCGGCCTGGATGCCGCGCCGCTCCTGGCAGAGCTTCAGGATCGCGCCGAGATACTCATCGGGCGTCAGGATCGTCGCGCGGATCCACGGCTCCTTGATCTCCTCGATCTTCATCGGATCGGGCATATCGCCGGGATTGTGCAGCTCCATCTCTGAGCCGTCGGTCAAGAGGATCTTGTAGACCACCGACGGTGCGGTCGCGATCAGGTCGAGATTGAACTCGCGCTCGAGCCGCTCCTGGATGATTTCGAGATGCAGCAGGCCGAGGAAGCCGCAGCGGAAGCCGAAGCCGAGCGCCGCCGAGGTTTCCATCTCGAAGGAGAACGAGGCGTCGTTGAGGCGCAGCTTGCCCATCGCAGCGCGCAGTTCCTCGAACTGCGCCGCATCGGCAGGGAACAGACCGCAGAACACGACCGGCTGGGCCGGGCGGAAGCCGGGCAGCGCCTCGGCGGTCGGCTTCCTGGCGTCGGTGATCGTATCGCCGACGCGGGTATCGGCGACTTCCTTGATCGAGCCGGTGAAGAAGCCGATCTCGCCGGGCCCGAGGCTGTCGACGGCGACCATTTTCGGCGTGAAGAAGCCGACGCGCTCGACATCATACGCGGCGTCGGCGCGCATCATGCGGATATGCGCGCCCTTGGAGAGCCGGCCGTCGATGACGCGAACGAGCACGACGACGCCGAGATAGGTGTCATACCAGCTGTCGACCAGAAGCGCCTTCAGCGGCGCATCGGGATCGCCCTTCGGGCCCGGCAGGTCGGTGACGATCGCTTCCAGCACATTCTCGACACCAAGGCCTGTCTTGGCCGAGATCAGAACGGCGCGCGAAGCGTCGATGCCGATGACTTCCTCCACCTGGGCGCGGATGCGCTCGGGCTCGGCGGCCGGCAGATCGACCTTGTTCAGGACCGTGACGATCTCGAGATTGTTGTCGATCGCCTGATAGACATTGGCGAGCGTCTGCGCCTCGACGCCTTGCGAGGCATCGACCACGAGCAGCGCGCCCTCGCAGGCCGCCAGCGAGCGCGAGACTTCATAGGCGAAGTCGACATGCCCGGGCGTGTCCATGAGGTTGAGGATATAGGTCTTGCCGTCCTTGGCCTTGTAATCAAGCCGGACGGTCTGCGCCTTGATCGTGATGCCGCGCTCGCGCTCGATATCCATCGAATCGAGCACCTGATTGGTCATTTCGCGGTCGCTGAGCCCGCCGGTCAGCTGGATCAGGCGGTCAGCGAGCGTCGACTTGCCATGATCAATATGGGCGACGATCGAGAAATTGCGGATATTGTCGAAGGGCACGGTGCTCATGGCGCGCTGCATAGCATCAAGCCCCTTCTCGGCAAAGCGCCGAAACGACCCGTTTTCAGCGGCGATCCGCCTCAAGGATGTCGAGCGCCTCCGCGCGGGCGATGATGCGGGCAGCAAGGTCGGCGGCAAGCGGGCGCTCGGCCGCGCCGGTGAAGCCGCCAACAAGAGCGGAGCGGCGGCTCATCGGCGGCATGTCGACCGGCACAATCTCCGCGAGCCGCCCGGCCGCGATGTCGGCGTCGACCTGGGGGCCCAGCAGATGGCCGATCGCGACGCCGGCATCGATCAGCGCCCGGCTCGGCTCCAGCGGCAGCAGCGAGGCGGTCCGCGCGCGGCGGCTCATGGCCAGAATCGCCTCCGGCGTCACCTGCCACCAGAGATGCGTGACGAAGCGCGGCACGATCTGGAACACGCGGTCGAGCGTCGGCCCCTCGCCGATCGCCTCGGCAAGCGCCGGCGCCACGACGAGGCGCGCCTTCTCGCTGAAGATCGCCAGCGGCTCCAGCGGATCGAGCAGCGGATCGACATTCGGCCAGGCGATGATGGCGAGGTCGACGCGGCGGTCATGCAGCCATTCCGCGATATCGCGATGGCGGCCCTCCTCGACATCGAGCGCGACCTCGGGATAGGCCGCGAGGAACTCGGTCACCGGCGCGGTCACCAGCATCGGCACGACGCTGCGGAGCGTCGCAAGCGTCAGATGGCCGCGATCCATGCTGCGCATCGCCTCCTCGCTCTCGACCAGCGTCGAGAGGATGCGCCTTGCATAAGGCAGGAAGGCCGCGCCGCGCTCGGTGAGCGCCACCTTGCGGCCGCGCGCGAACAGCGCCCCGCCGGCGGCCGTCTCCAGCGCCTTGATGCGCATGGAGATCGTCGCCTGCGTCACGTTCAGCCGCGCCGCCGCCTTGGTAAAGCTGCCGTCGCGCACGATGCGATCGAAACTGCGCAACTGGTCGATATCCATCGAAAAGTCCAATGCCTTGCTTTGGAAAAGCTTATGGTTCCATGGGCTTAGATTGACACGGGCGATGGATCGGCGCGATAGGTTTCATCCGTTTCCAAGCGAGAGGCGCCCGCCGATGCCGCATTCCGATGCCGAGACTGCCGCCGCGCGTGAGCGGGCGATCCGCCTCCGCGCGCTTTCGCCTGATGAGGCCGAGGCAGCCGTGCCGGGCCTCGGCGCGCTGCTCGCCGATGCGGTGGCGCATGGCGCCTCGGTCAATTTCATGCACGGCTTCAGCCGGGAAGACGGCGAGCGCTTCTGGCGCGGCCAGTTGCCGGCGATGGTCGCGGGGCAGCGTGTGCTGATCGTCGCGGAAGACGAGGCGGCGCGGATCGTCGGCAGCGTCATCGTCACCTTCGCGCCGCAGCCGAACCAGCCGCATCGCGCCGATATCGGCAAGATGCTCGTGCATTCCTCCGTGCGCCGGCGGGGCCTCGGCCGGCGCCTGCTCAGCGAGGCGGAAGTCGCGGCGCGCTCCAGCGGACGGACGCTGCTGGTGCTAGACACCGAAACGGATGGCGCCGGCCACGCGCTCTATGCCGCCTGCGGCTGGACCGAGGTTGGCACGATCCCCGGCTATGCGTTGACGCCGGACGGACGGCCCTCGGGGGCGACGATCTTCTACAAGGTCATCGGGGAGCGCTGAACCATGGAGAGCCGCAGCATGGAAATCCGGAGCGCCGGCACGGCCGATCTGCCGTCTATCCTCGCGATCTACAATGACGCCGTCGTCAACACGACCGCGATCTGGAACGACGACATCGTCGATCTCGACAACCGCCGCGCCTGGCTCTCGGCGCGCGAGAGCCAGGGCTATCCTGTCTTCGTCGCCGTCGAGGACGGCGCGGTGCTCGGCTACGGCTCCTATGGCGATTTCCGCCCCTTCCAGGGCTATCGCTTCACGGTCGAGAACTCGGTCTATGTCGCGAGCGCGGCGCGTGGCAAAGGCGTCGGCGCCCGTCTGCTCGAGGCGCTGGTGGCGCATGCCGGCGCTGCCGGAAAGCATGTGATGATCGCGGCGATCACCGCTGGGAACGAGGCCTCGGTGCGGCTCCATGCGCATCAGGGCTTTGTCGAGAAGGGACGCCTCGGGGAAGTCGGCTTCAAATTCGGCCGCTATCTCGATCTCGTGCTGATGGAAAAGCGCCTCACCGGATCGTCATCTCCGGCGGCTTGACGGGGCAAGCCGACCGCCGCAGCATCAAGGCATGCGTCGCGCCATCGGCATCGCCCTCATTCTGCTCGCCCTCGCCGGCATGCTGCTCGCCAGCATCGCCGAGGCGGGCATGCTTCCGGGCAGCGCCACCATGGGCGGCGCCCCAATGAGACGCGCTATGACGATGACGGCGGATGGCGATTGTCCGCATCACCAGGCGAGCGGCGCGGTCACTAAATCCGACGTCCCTGCCGCGACTAAGGCGCTCGCCTTCATGCCATGCTGTTTCGGCACCGGCGGCGCGATGCTCACCGTTGCGGCCGCCGATCGTCCGCTTCCCCTGCCGGATGTATGGACGAGACCCGCCTCCGATCCTGCGCCGCTCTCCGGCGTCCCCTCGCCCGAGCCGCCGCCACCCCGCGCCTGAATGATCGAGCCTGATGATTGAACCACCGGCGGCGCCCGCGCCTTCCGGTGTGCCTCTTCTCGTATCGAACAGGATGTCTCCACTATGAACGCCAGAACAGCTCTGCTTGCGATTGCGCTCTCTGCCGCCCCTTTTGCAGCCTTCGCCGAAGAAGCGAAGCCCATGGACAACATGGGCACCATGGATCACGACGCCATGGCCGGCATGACCGACGGCGCCGTCGCGCCCTCGACAGAGGCCTTCAAGGCCGCCGACACCGCCATGATGAAGGGCATGGCGATCGACTATTCCGGCAATGCCGATGTCGATTTTGTCAGGGGCATGATCCCGCATCACCAGGGCGCCGTCGCCATGGCGAAGATCGAGCTCCAATATGGCAAGGACCACGCGATCCGTAAGCTCGCGGCCGGCATCATCAAGGCGCAGGAAGAAGAAATTGCGCTGATGAACGCCTGGCTCGCCAAGAATGGCGGTGCAGCAAAGTAGGCGGCATCGTTTTTGAACAAGATGTCGGACGGGGCCGCGATGCGGTCTCGTCCGATTGCGGCCGAAAACTGGGCTTATGGTGGCGAAGTCGCCTCCACGCGATCGTTGACAGGCCCGTTCGCGCGATGTTCCCTCTCCCGAGGCAGTCTTCGGCCATGCCGGCCGCTGCCACGGGGAGTTCGCATCATGTTTATCGCTACTCGTCTGGCCGTGGCGGGCGCTGGGCTCGCGCTCTGCGTGTTCGCTGGCTCGGCCTTTGCGGCGACATCGCAGGCCATGCAGGCCTGTTCCGACCAGTGGTCGCAGATGAAGGCAGACGACAAGGTCCCGGCCGGACAGACCTGGCCGAAATTCTGGAGCCAGTGCGCCAAGGACTACGCCGCCGCCCATCCCGCCGACACGGCCGCCGCCGCCGATGCGACCGCTGCCGCGCCGGTCGAGCCGCCGCCGGCCAAACCCGCCAAACCCGCCGCTGCCAAGCCCGCAGCCGCGCCGATGGCCGACGACACCGCTGCGAGCGGCAAGGGCAAGTCGCCCGCCATGCAGGCCTGTTCGGACCAGTGGGCCAAGCTGAAGGCTGACAACAAGGTTCCCGCAGGGCAGACCTGGCCGAAATTCTGGAGCCAGTGCGCGAAGGACTATGCCGCCGCCCATCCGGACGCAGCTCCGACCAAGTCGCCCAAGATGGCGGCCACACCGGCCGACGATGCCGAACTCGGCGCGCCGCTGCCCGATCCCGAGACCGCCGCCAAAGCTGATCCTGCCAAGCCGCTCGCCGGCAAGAAGGAGCCGACTGCGGGCCAGAAGGCCGCTTGGGCGCGGATGCGTTCCTGCGGTGCCGAATGGCAGGCCGACAAGGCGGCAAGCAAGCTTCCGGCGGGGGCCAAATGGCCGCAGTTCTGGAGCGACTGCAACAAGCGGCTGAAGGCGAAGGGCCAGTAAATTCTGGCCGGTCGCCCAGCCCGAGACAGAAGACGCCTGCCGGCCGAGCGCCGACAGGCAACGCCACGATGAACCGAACGGGGGAACGTTCATGGGACTTTTCGACGGACTGCTCAACACCGTGCTGCAGAATCTCGGCGGCAAGGCAGGCGAACCGAATTCGCTCGGCGAGACGCTGAACACCGCACTCGCGAAAACCGATTTCGGCAGCCTTCAGGGGATCCTCGACCATCTGCAATCGTCAGGCCTCGGCGCCGAAGTGCAGTCATGGCTCGGCACCGGCAACAATCTGCCGATCAATGTCGAGCAGATCCGCAGCGCGCTCGGCAATGAGCAGTTGCAGAAGCTCGCGGCGCAGTTCGGCGTTCCGCTCGACCAGATCTCCGGCATGCTGGCGCAATATCTGCCCGCGACGGTCGATACGCTGAGCCCGAACGGCAAGCTGACCCTGCCCGGCTGACAGCGGCGCAAGGCGACCCGGTCCGAGGCGTCCGTCCGGTCCGGACCATCGTCGCGGGCGACGCCGCCCTGACGATGCCGGCAACGGGCGGAGGTGTATTCGCGGTGCGTTTGGGCTAAAGGAAGCCGACCGCCCCGAACCCCGAGCCATATCGTGACCGAGAACAGTCAAGCCGCAGATCCGAACCTTGCCGCCGCGCATCTCCTGACGGTGCGCGATTTCCTGCGCTATGCCGTCAGCCGCTTTGGCGCGGCGGGCCTTGCCCATGGCCATGGGGCCTCGACCGCCTTCGACGAGGCGGCCTATCTGGTGCTCGAGGGGCTGAAGCTCCCGATCGACGAGTTGGAACCCTTCCTCGACGCAAAGCTGCTGCCGGCCGAGCGCGCCCGCCTCGCCGACCTCATCGAGGCGCGCGTGACGACGCGCAAGCCCAGCGCCTATCTGCTCAATCGCGCCTATGTCCAGGGCGTGCCGCTCTATGTCGACGAACGCGTGATCGTGCCGCGCTCGTTCATCTGCGAATTGCTATTCTCGGAGCTGTTCGGCGGCGATGAGTTCACCATCGTCGAGGACACCGGCTCGATCGAAAGCGTGCTCGACCTCTGCACCGGCTCGGGCGCGATCGCGATCCTTGCCGCCGACGTGTTCGAAAATGCCGATATCGATGCGGTTGATCTCTCGCCCGGCGCGCTGGAAGTCGCGGCGATCAATGTCGCCGAGCATGGCCAGGGCGCACGGATCTCGCTGATCGAAGGCGATCTCTTCGCCCCGCTCGAAGACAAGACCTACGATCTCATCCTGACCAATCCGCCCTATGTCGACGCGATCGCGATGGAAGAACTGCCGGCAGAATACCGGCACGAGCCGGAAATGGCGCTCGGTTCCGGCCTTGACGGGCTCGACATCGTCCGCCGCATCCTCAGCGAGGCCGGCGCCCATCTCAACCCGGGTGGTGGACTGCTCTGCGAGATCGGCGCGGGCCGCGAGATCATCGAGGCCGAATATCCGGACCTGCCCTTCCTCTGGCTCGATACCGAGGAGAGCGAGGGCGAGGTGTTCTGGCTGCCGGCCGAAGCCCTCGGCGTGCAGCCGTCGAGCACGATCGGCGCAGTCGAGTAGCGTTCTGAGTTCAGCGCCCCGGCTGTTGCCGGCCGGGGCGTCCAGAGTTCAGGCCTCGATTTCCAGCATCCGCTCGCGCCGGCGCGGTCCCGGACGGCGGACCAGGGCGAGGAAGGTGATTACTGCCGCGGCGAAGGTGATCGCCCCGACGATCAGCATGGTCGAGCGGAAGGCGGCGCCATAGGCCAGAGCGAATCCAGCGGTGGAAACGCCGGGCGCGATCCGGGCGGCCTCGTCGAAGGCGCCATTGGCGACCGCGAGCGACAAACCCTCGATAGCCGCGCCGCTGCCGGGCAAAACGTTGCCGACAAAGCCCGCCATCACCGCACCGATCACGGCGATCGCCACCGTTTCGCCGGCAACGCGCATCGTGCCGAAGATGCCGGTCGCCATACCGGCGCGCTCGGTCGGCACGACCGAGATGGCCAGATCATCCATCAGGCCCCAAGGCATGCCCGCGCCGATGCCGACAAGGAGCAGCGGCGGGACGAAGGCCATCGGCGCCGCGCCGGGCGCGATCGTGGCCAGCCAGACGATGCCGGCCGCCGAGAGCAGCAGCCCGCCGGAGGCGAGCAGCCCCGCCGGGACGACGCGGGCGAGATTGGCCGCGATGAACGGCACGATGGCGATCGGCGCCGAGAGCGGCAGCAGCATCATTCCTGCGCCGAGCTCACTCATTCCTTCCACCCGCACGAACCGGATCGGCAGCAGGAACAGCGGCACGACGAAGGAATAGGCGACCGCGACCGGCAGCGCCTGGATGCCGACGAAGCGGCCATAGGTGAACAAGGTCAGGTCGAGCATCGGCCGGCTGGCGAGCCGTTCCACCGTGATGAAGCCGATAAGCAGCAACCCGGCGGCGCCGAACAGGCCAATGACCAGCGGATGACCGAAGCCGAGCACCGGCCCTTCCATGATGGCAAAGATCAGCGCCACCAACATGGCCGTGAAGCTCGCGGCGCCAAGGCCATCGATGCCGGTCGCGCCGGGATCGCGGGATTCGCAAAGGCGCGGCGCGGCAACGGCGAGGATGAGTACGCCGGCCGCTGCGGTTGCGAAGAAGATCGCCCGCCAGCCGAGCGAGGCGATCAGCACGCCGGCGATGATCGGGCCGAAGGCGATGCCGATGCCGAAGCCGGATCCGATGAGGCCGAGCGCACGCGTCCGCGCGGGTCCCTCGAATTCCTGCGCCAGCGACGCAAACCCGGCCGAGAGCGCGATGGCGCCGGCAACGCCCTGCACGCCTCTGAGGAGATCGAGAACCAGGACGCTCGGCACGAAGCCGATCGCGAAGGACGCGATGGTGAAGCCGGACATGCCGAGAATGAACATGCGCTTGCGGCCATACTGATCGGCCAGCGCCCCGCCCAGCATGACGGTCGAGCCGATCGCGAGCATGAAGCCGGAAACGATCCAGTTCAGCGCGGTGACGCTGCCGCCGAGATCGGCGCCGATGGCCGGAATGGCGACCGCCGGGCCTGTGAAGGAGATCGGAATGGTGACGGCGACAAGGAAGATGGAGGCAAGAATGAATGCCTTCTTCCGCGCCGCATCGGAGGATGCGTCGGTCATGATGTGTCTCGTGGTTGGTTTTGCCCGCAGGGGACGAGCAGACGTCGGACGGGCAGCAGTAAAGGCCTGGAATGCGCGGCGGGAGAGGCGCCGCGCATTCCAGCGACGGCCGGCCGCCGTCGGAAGTCCCTATTCTGTAGGGACCGTTACACAAACATAAACCCTTGATTCCCGCCGTCAAGGGCTTTATTTAGTGATCATAACAGAAAGAAGGCCGCGCCTGCTGCTGGGCCGGAATTCAAGGACATCAAGGCGATGGGTGCACGTGGCAGGCCGCGCGGGTTCGACCGCGACGCCGCCCTTGAACAGGCGATGGACGTCTTCTGGGCGCGCGGCTATGCCGGCGCCTCGATCGCCGAACTCACCGAGGCGATGGGCATCAACCCGCCCAGCCTCTATGCCGCGTTCGGCTCAAAGGAAGACCTCTTCAAGGAGGCCGTCCGCCTCTATGCCGAGACTGATGATGCCTGCACGCTGGCGATGCTGGAGGGCGATCTCTCGACGCGGGAGTCGATCGCCGCGATGCTGATCGCGAGTGCCCGCTCCTGCACCATGCCGGGCAAGCCGAGCGGATGCTTCATGATGCTGGGCGCCACCAATGGCGGCCCGGACACCGACGCGGCGCAGCATTATCTCTGCGACCGCCGTCGCGACATGACGGCGCGCATCCGTACCCGGCTGACGCGCGGCATTGCCGACGGCGAATTGCCGCCGGGCCTTGATCTTGGCCGCGTCACCGCCTTCTTCGCCACCGTCATCAAGGGCATGTCGATCGAGGCGCGCGACGGCGCCGATATCGACACGCTCACCGCCGTCGCCCGCAGCGCCATGCTCGGCTGGGACGCGATCACCTCGACGCAGGGCTGAGGCAGGGGAAGGGCGGACCGCGCCGGGCGCGATCCGCCGGATGGCTCAGGGCGCCAGCGCCTCGGCGCCGACCACCGCCGCCGGATAGGGCAGCGCGCTCACCAGCTTCGACATCGGCTTGTCGCTCGCGAACAGCGGCGCGAGGTCGATCGTCAGGTAGCTGGTGCGGTGGTCGTAGTCGGAGACCGTCAAGCGGTTGTTGGTGAGGTCCTTGATCGACACCCACTGCGTATAGTCCGACACGACCGTATCGCCGTCCTTCGACTGCGCAACCCCGATCGGAATGTCGACGGTGTCGAGGATATGGGTGATCGTCTGCGTCGCCTCGCTGCTGTCCTTTGGCGCCGGCACGAAATGGCGCATGAAGGCGGCGCGCACGAAGCGCGAGGGCGGCGTGTAGTCGCCCGGCAGGCCCATGGTGCCACCGCCCTGACCAAGCGCGGTCACATCGACAGTACCATACTGCCGACTGTCAGCGCCAATCGAGGACAGGTTCACATAGTTCCGGAGGTTGGTGAGGTGCCAGTCATAGGTCGGAGCATTGGTCAGCACATGCGCCGCGTCTTCGTGCATCTGCAATTCTCCGCCGACATATTCGACGATCAGCCCGGCGCCGGAGCGGTCGTTAATCTTGAAATGCATGGCCGGAACCGTCGGGCCGGTCGGCAGGGCCGGGTCGGACCAGACCTTCACGGTCGGCAGCGCAGCCTTGACGCTCGCGACATCCTTGAAGCTGCCGAGCAGCCATTTGGCGAAGGAGAGAATCTCGACCGCGTTCTCGTCCCCGGTGCCGGCGCTCTGATACTGCGTGAAGCCGGGCAGGAAATTGGCGCTGAGCGCGAGGCCAGCCTCGTTCTGACCCTCGACGAGCGGCGTGCCAGGAATGATGCCGGCGCCGATGCCGACCGCTGAATAGGTCGTCGTGACGGTTTTTGGCGGCATGCCCTTCGGCATCGGCAGCGTCAGCGTCGTGCCCTTCGGCGTGCTGACGAGGGTCCACTTCATGTCGAACGCCCATTCCATGGTGCGTCCGGCAACGACGGACTTGTCATTGGCAACGATGTCGACGGCCGTGCAGGCGAGCGAGGCGTTGGTGACGGCGAGGATCGAGACGGTGGCGGCTAAGATACGGAGCATTTCGTTTCCCCCTTCGAGACGGTGCAGGCGTACTATCAACAGCCAATCACACGACCTTTTAATGGCGGCTGAATCGCAGCCAACCTGCGAATGCGGGGCCTGTCGTCACCCGATCGGCGTGGTTGGCAGCCGGGCCAGACGGCAACAGCCTCAAGACCTCATCAATGAATTGACATGACTCCGTTCGGAACTTCTGAAAATGTCTTGGCGTGGATGAGCCTTTGGAATTCGCTCCGCTGTCGCTCAACTGCAGCTTCTTGAAAGAAAAGATGAGCTCCAATGCTCAAGGGAGGGGACCCAGAGACATGTGTGATCATTCACCAACCGATATCAATCGCCGATCTTTCTTCAAAAGGACGGCCGGCGCATCAGCGCTGGCAGCCACCAGTCTTGTCGGCATTGGCGCTCCATCGCTCGCCTATGCAGCGGCGATGACGCGGGAGCAGCGAGACAAGATGTCTCCCGACGAAATCATCGAGAGCCTCAAAGAGGGCAACAAGCGATTTCGGGCCGGAAAGGCACTGGGCCACGACTATCTCGCCCAGAAGCGGGCCACCCAGTCGGGCCAGTTCCCCTCCGTGGTCATTCTGAGCTGCATCGATTCACGGACACCGGCGGAAATTCTGTTCGACGTCGGGATCGGGGAAACGTTCAACGCCCGAGTCGCCGGCAACATCCAGAACGACGACATTCTGGGCAGCATGGAATTCGCCTGCGCGGTAGTCGGAGCCAAGGTCGCCCTGGTGATGGGTCACACGGCTTGCGGCGCTGTGAGGGGCGCGATCGATGGTGCCGAACTCGGCAATCTCACCGCGCTCCTCGACAAGATAAAGCCGGCCGTCGCCAAGACGACCTATGCTGGCGACAGGTCGGGAAGCAATTATGACTTCGTCGACGCCGTCGCCAAGACGAATGTCGAACTCACTATTGACGGAATCCGCAGCAACAGCCCCGTTCTCAAGAAATTGGAGGACGACGGGAAAATCAAGATCGTCGGCAGCATGTACCACCTCGTCGGCGGAGAGGTGAAATTCCTGTAGCCGTTTCCGCAGTGGTCTCCACCGCTCGGAAGTAACCACTGTCCTGCTTTGGCCGGGGACGTATGACGCGCATACGCTCCCCGGCGCATATCGCATGCCACGATGGATGCAAACCACCTGATTCCACGAATGCAATGTGTTATGAGACGGCCAACATCACGGTTGCCGAACCGTCTGAGCGCCTGTGCGCCCCGGTCGGCCAAGAGCTGGATTTCATCATGACCGCATCCGTAGCCGCCGCGCCGGCCGAAACGCCCATTCCCGCCTATACGCCGCGCGTCGTCGCCGAGACGCCGTCTCTGGTCGGGCTGTCGCGCGCCGGCATCGGCGCCGAACTTGCCCGCATCGGCATCGAACAGAAGCAGATCCGCATGCGCACGGCGCAGATCTGGAACTGGATCTATGCCCGCGGCGTGACCGACTTCGGCGATATGCTGAACGTCTCCAAGGACATGCGCACGACGCTCGCTGCCGCTTTCACGCTGAAGCGTCCCGAGATTGTCACCGAGCAGGTTTCGGAAGACGGCACGCGCAAATGGCTGATGCGCTTTCCCGCGCGCGGCGCCGGAAGGCCGGTCGAGATCGAGACCGTCTATATCCCCGAAATCGGCCGCGGCACGCTCTGCGTCTCCTCGCAGGTCGGCTGCACGCTGACCTGCTCGTTCTGCCACACCGGCACGCAGAAGCTGGTGCGCAACCTGACCGCTGAGGAGATCGTCGGCCAGATCCTTGTCGCGCGCGACCGGCTCGGCGATTTCCCGGACAAGGCGACGCCGGTCGGCGCCGCGGTTCCTTCGGAGGGACGCCTCGTCTCCAACGTCGTCATGATGGGCATGGGCGAGCCGCTCTACAATTTCGACAACGTCAAGGAAGCGCTGCTGATCGCCTCCGATGGCGAAGGCCTGTCGCTGTCGAAGCGCCGCATCACGCTGTCGACCTCGGGCGTCGTACCCGAGATTCCGCGCGCCGGCGCCGAGATCGGCTCGATGCTCGCCATTTCCCTGCATGCGGTGCGCGATGACCTTCGCGACATGCTGGTGCCGCTCAACCGGAAATACCCGATCGCGGAGCTGCTCGAGGCCTGCCGCAATTATCCCGGGCTCTCCAATGCCCGCCGCATCACCTTCGAATATGTGATGCTGAAGGACGTCAATGACAGCCCGGCCGATGCGCGCGAACTGGTGCGGCTCCTTAAGGGCATTCCGGCCAAGATCAATCTGATCCCGTTCAATCCCTGGCCGGGCGTCAACTACCAGTGCTCGGACTGGGAGACGATCGAGGCCTTCTCGGACATCGTCAACCGCGCCGGCTATGCCTCGCCGATCCGCACGCCGCGCGGCCGCGACATTCTCGCCGCCTGCGGCCAGCTGAAAAGCGAGAGCGAGCGGATGCGGGCACGCGAACGCCTCGCGCTCGAAGCGATGATGGCCGACAGCGACGACTGAGGCCCGCGTCGGACCAGCGATCGCCGACACGGCAAATGTGATGCGTCCGACATTGTCAGCCGCTAGCATGCTCCCATAGACCAGCCGCCTTGCGGCGTTGGGCAGGGAGAGGGACATGTCGGACACCACCGTCAACGCGCTGGCCGGGAAACCCGTGCCGCGGGCGCTGCTCGCCAATATTCCGCGGCTGATGACAGCCTATTTCACGCTGACGCCGGACCCGGCCATCCGCGCGCAACGCGTCGCGTTCGGCACGTCAGGCCATCGCGGCTCGGCCTATGCGGCCTCGTTCAACGAGTGGCACATCCTCGCGATCACGCAGGCCGTCTGCAACTACCGCAAGAGTGTCGGCACCACAGGCCCGCTGTTCATCGGCATGGACAGCCACGCCCTCTCCGAGGCGGCCTTTGCCAGCTCGCTCGAAGTGCTGGCGGCGAACGGCGTCGAGACGATGATCGACGCCGGCGGCGGCTATACGCCGACGCCGGTCATCTCTTATGCGATCCTCACCTATAATCGCGGCCGGACGGAGGGCTTCGCCGACGGCATCGTGATCAGCCCGTCGCATAATCCGCCCGACGAGGGCGGCTTCAAATATAATCCGGTCAATGGCGGCCCGGCCGATGTGGACGTCACCGGATGGATCGGCAAGGCGGCCAACGACTTCCTCGCGGCGAAGCTCGCGGGCGTGCAGCGCCTGCCCTATGAGCGGGCGCGCAAGGCCGCCTGCGTCCACGCCTATGACTACATCACGCCCTATGTCGCCGATCTCGCCGAGGTCGTCGACATGGAGGCGATCCGCGCCTCCGGCGTCCGGGTCGGCATCGATCCGCTCGGCGGCGCGGCGATCGGCTACTGGCAGCCCGTGATCGAGCGCTACGGTATCGCCGCGACGGTGGTCAACGATGTCGTCGACCAGACCTTCAGCTTCATGACGGCGGACTGGGACGGCAAGATCCGCATGGACTGCTCATCGCCCTATGCAATGGCGCCGCTGATCGCGCTCCGCGACCGCTTCGACGTCGCCTTCGCCAATGATACCGACGCCGACCGGCACGGCATCGTCACGCCCTCGGGCGGCCTCATGAACCCGAACGCCTTCCTCGCCGCCTCGGTCGCCTATCTCTGCGGCAACCGCCCGCACTGGAGCGCGGATGCAGCGATCGGCAAGACGGCCGTATCGAGCAGCATGATCGACCGCGTCGCCGCCAAAATGGGCCGGCGGCTGGTCGAAGTGCCCGTCGGCTTCAAATGGTTCAGCAAGGGCCTCGTCGACGGCACGCTCGCCTTTGGCGGCGAGGAGAGCGCCGGCGCCTCGTTCCTGCGCCGCGACGGCACGGTCTGGACCACCGACAAGGATGGACTGATCATGGGTCTCTTGGCGGCGGAGATCACCGCGCGGAGCGGCATGGATCCGAGCCAGCTCTATGCCTCGGTCACCGCCGATCTCGGGCACTCCTACTATGCCCGCATCGACGCCCCGGCCACGGTCGAGCAGAAGGCGCTGCTCGGCAAGCTCGACCCGTCCCAGATCGACGCCACCGAACTCGCCGGCGAGACGGTCGAGGCGAAGCTGACCCATGCGCCCGGCAATGGCGAGCCGATCGGCGGCATCAAGGTTGTGACCAAGGACGGCTGGTTCGCGGCACGCCCCTCGGGCACGGAAGAGGTCTACAAGATCTACGCCGAGAGCTTCCGCAGCGCCGAACATCTCGCCGAGATCCAGGCCGATGCGCGGGCGACCGTCTCCCGCCTGTTCGCGGCGCCATAGCGGCGGTACACGGATGAAGGCGCCGGCCTGACCCGGCGCCTTCATGACCGGTGGCCGCCGGCTCCCTGTTCTCAGTCAATCGGCCGCGGCGACGGCCCCGCGAATGCGACTGACGCGCGCCTCCGCCCGATGCTATGGATCGGGCGGGAGAGTGGTAGGATGACGCGGCGGACAGCACAGGGAAGGCGGAGCGAGGCAGCGCTGTTCATTGCGCTGATGCTCGTCGTCCAGGCGCTGCTCAGCGGTCTGTCGCTTGGCCTCAGTGCCGCACCCGTCGACAGCATCTGGCAGCTGGATGCCAGCGGCCGGATTATCTGCACCCGCGACGGCGGGGCGGCGACTACGCCCGGAGAGCCGGGCACCCCGCATCACAACGCCGCCGATTGCTGCACGCTCGGCTGCAGCATGGTCGGCGCGCTCACGCCCGACCTGCCACGCGAGGCCGCCTTCCATCCGGCGCCATCCCGCGTGCTCGGCACCGGCATCCAAAGGGCCGAAGACCCGCGCGCCTCGCCGGGGCGCACGCCGCAAAACCCGCGCGCGCCGCCACTCCACGTCTGACGAAGGGCCTTGGGACGGATCGACCTTCAGCTGAGGCCGGCGCGTAAATGGCGGTTTTCCGAGACCCGGAGCGGAGCGTAGGTTTGTACGTGAGCACCGGAAGCTGAGGAAAGCCCCATTTGCAGCCCGGCATCAGCTGAATGTCGATCCGTCCTGGGGCCAAGCTGCCCCCTTCAGCGCCCTGCCGCGATCCCGCACCGCCAAGGGCCGCATGAGACGCCTCCGCGCGGCTCCAGCGGCCGTGCCGCATTGCCGGGCGCTCGTCCCCACGTCAATTCGAGCCTTTCAGTCATGACCAAGACAGCCTCATCGGCCGCGCCTCCCGCGGTCAATCCCTTCTATTTCGCCGCCTGGCGCTGGCACTTCTATGCCGGGCTCTTCGTCATCCCGTTCCTCGTGATGCTCGCGCTCACCGGCGCCGTCATGATGATCTATTCGGGTGTCAGCAACGAGCTCGGCCAGGCGCCTGATGTCGTCGCCAGCGGGCCGGCGCTGCCCGTCTCGGCGCAGGCACGCGCAGCGGCCGCGGCCGTGCCCGGCGGGATGCTCACGACCTATATCGCGCCGGAATCCGCCACGCGGCCGGCCTTCTTCGAGCTCAGCAAGGACGGCGCCTCGATCGCGGTCTCGGTCGATCCCTATAAGGGCACGGTGCTCGGCGCCACGGACGAGGCGAAGACCGTCCGGGCGCTGGCCGAAAAGATCCACGGCACGCTCCTGATTGGCGATGCCGGCGACCGGCTGATCGAAGCCGCGGCCTCGCTGACCATCCTGCTGATCGCGACGGGCCTTTATCTCTGGTGGCCGCGTCGCGGCGGCCTCGCGGCGGCCTTCGTGCCGAAGCTCACCACAAGGGGCCGCGGCTTCTGGAAGGAGTTGCACAAGACGACGGGGATATGGATCGCCGCCTTCCTGATGATCTTCATGCTGTCGGGCCTTGCCTGGACCGGCATCTGGGGCGACACATTCGTCAAGCCGTGGTCGTCCTTCCCGGCCGAGAAATGGGACAATGTCCCGCTCTCGGATTTGACCCATGCCTCGCTGAACCATTCGCCGCTGCATGAGGTGCCGTGGGGTCTGGAACTCACGCGGCTTCCCGCCTCCGGCTCATCCGCCGGAACCCCGGCGGTGCCGCAGCCGGTCGTCCTCGACACCGTCGCGCAATGGGCGGCAGCGAACGGCTTTGTCGGCCAGTACAAGCTCGCTCTGCCCATGAGCGAGACCGGCGTCTACTCGGTCTCGATCGATGCCCGCAACGGCGACGGCTTCACGCCGTCCGACGACCGCTTTGTCCATATCGACCAGTATACCGGCAACATCCTCGCCGATATCCGCTATGCCGACTACAAGCCGGTGGCGAAGCTGATGGCCTGGGGAATCGGGCTGCACAAGGGCATGGCCGGGACGTGGAACTTCGTGTTCAACCTCGTCTATATCGCGCTGGTGCTGCTGCTCTGCGCCTCGGGCATCGTCATGTGGTGGAAGCGCCGCCCGGCAGGCGCCTTCCGCCTCGCCGCGCCGCCGATGCCGCGCGACCTGCCGCTCTGGCGCGGCGCCATCCTGGTGGGACTGGTGATCGCCCTCGCCTTCCCGATGGCCGGCATCGCCCTTGTCTGCGTCCTCGCCGCCGATCTCCTGGTGATCACCCGCGTCCCGGCGCTGAAACGCGCCTTCTCCTGAGCCGCGGCATCTGACCGCCTGTCACCACGAGCCCGGCTGTTGTTCACGCTTGACAGCCGGGCTCCATTCCACGCCTTCCCCTTGCATCGGTGCCGGCAGGCGACATCTTGCAGCCTGGAGCCGAGCGGGAGACGAGACGATTCAGGCGCGAGACATCACCAACAAGAAGAACCTCCTGCTGCTCGTGCAGTTGCGCTGGCTTGCGGTCATCGGCCAGGTTGTGACGATCCTCTATGTCCATCTGAGGCTCGGCATCGATCTGCCGCTGCCGGCGATGGCGGCCGTGCTGGCCTTCCTGGTGGCCCTCAACCTGCTCACGCTGCTGCGGCAATATCGCCGTGAGGTGATCTCCAATTCCGAGATCTTTCTCGAACTGATGATCGATGTCGGCGCGCTGACGCTGCAGCTCTATCTCAGCGGCGGCGCGGCGAACCCGTTCGTCTCGCTTTATCTGCTGCAGGTCATTCTCGGCGCCGTGCTGCTCGATGCCTGGTCGGCCTGGCTTCTGGTCGTCTTCACCAGCGCCTCGTTCGTGTTGCTGACCCTTGCTTTTCGGCCGCTTGTGCTGCCCCGCAGCGACGGCGATGCCCTGCTCTCGCTGCATATCCAGGGGATGTTCATCTGCTATGTCCTCGCAGCCTCGCTGCTGATGGTGTTCGTGACCCGCATCCAGCGCAACCTCAAGGCACGCGACGCCCATCTCGCCGAACTCAGGCAGCGCTCGGTCGAGGAGGACCACATCGTCCGCATGGGCCTGCTCGCCTCCGGCGCCGCGCACGAACTCGGCACGCCCCTTTCGACGCTCTCCGTCATCCTCAGCGACTGGCAGCGCATGCCTGCCTTTGCGGCCGATCGCGAGATTTCCGGTGAGATCGCCGAGATGCAGTCGCAGCTCGACCGCTGCAAGGCGATCGTCTCGGGGATCCTGATTTCGTCCGGCGATGCGCGCGGCGAGGGCACGATCCGCACCACCGCCGCCCGCTTCATGGACGACACCCTCGCCGAATGGCAGGGGAGCCGTTCGCCGGCAGCGATCGACTACTCCAACCTGATCGAGCCCGATGCGGCGATCGTCTCCGATACAGCGCTGAAGCAGGTCATCTTCAACATTCTCGACAATGCGCTCGAAGCTTCACCCGGCTGGGTCGGCGTGGTTGCCGGACGGCAGGACGACAGGATCGTCATCGCCGTCAGCGATGCGGGGCGCGGCTTCGAGGAGGGCATGCTGGCGACCTTCGGCAAGCCCTATCGATCAAGCAAGAACCGGCCGGGCGGCGGGCTCGGGCTCTTTCTCGTCGTCAATGTGGTGCGCAAGCTCGGCGGCACCGTCACTGCGGAGAATGGCATCGATGGCGGCGCCTGCGTCACGCTGATCCTGCCGCTCGAATCGCTCGCCACGGGAGACGATCTTGGACACTGACCAGCCGCTGCTGATCGTCGAGGATGATGAGGTCTTCGCAAGGGCGCTCCGCCGCTCGCTGGAGCGGCGCGGCTTCGGGGTTCATATGGCCGACGGGCTCGAGGGAATGCGTGCGGTGCTCGACACCGTCTCGCCAGGCTATGCCGTTGTTGACCTGAAGCTCGGCAACGGCTCGGGACTCGACTGCGTCGCGCTGCTGCATGCGCATGATCCGGCGATGCGCATCGTCGTCCTCACCGGCTTTGCCAGCATCGCCACGGCCGTGGAGGCGATCAAGCTCGGCGCCTGCCACTACCTGCCGAAGCCCTCCAACACCAACGACATCATCGCCGCCTTCGAGCGCGCGGAGGGCGACACCTCGGTCGCGCTGACGCAGCGGCCGACCTCGATCAAGAATCTCGAATGGGAGCGCATCCACGAGACGCTGGCCGAGACCGGATTCAACATCTCCGAGACGGCGCGGCGGCTCGGCATGCATCGCCGCACGCTGGCGCGCAAGCTCGAGAAGGCGCGGGTGAAGTAGGGCGGCCTATTTCTGGCCGGCGCTCTCGAGCCGCTTGTTGGCGCCGAGCGCCAGCAGCGTGCAGACCGCGCCGGACAGCAGATAGAGGCCGGACGAAATCAGCCCGAAATGGCTCGACAGATAGAGCGCGACGAAGGGCGCGAAGCCGGCGCCGAACAGCCAGGCGAGATCGGCGGTGAGCGCGGCGCCGGTGTAACGGTAGGCCGGCGCGAAATTCGAGGCGAGCGCGCCCGAGGACTGGCCGAAGGAAATGCCCAGCAGCAGGAAGCCGGTCAGCATGAACACGGCTTCGCCGAAAATGCCGCTGGCCAGCAATTGCGGCGCGAAACCGCTGAACACTGCAATCGCCACAGCGCAGCCGCCGAGCAGGACGGTGCGGCCGAAGCGGTCGGCGAGATAGCCCGAGGCGATGATCGAGAGGACGCCGACGACGCCGGCGATCGCCTCGACATAAAGGAAGCGGGACGGCGTTTCGCGCGTGAACAGGAACACCCAGGAGAGCGGGAACACCGTCACCATGTGGAAAAGGGCAAAGCTCGCCAGCGGGGCGAAGGCGCCGATCAGCACCGTGCGCCCGGCGGCATTGACCGTGTCGCGCACGCGGGCCGGCTGCAGTTCGCGCGTCTCATAGAGCGCGGCATATTCCGGCGTCACGACGATGCGAAGCTTCGCGAACAGCGCGACGACATTGATCGCGAAGGCGACGAAGAACGGATAGCGCCAGCCCCAGTCGAAGAAATCGGCCGAGGACAGGTTGCCGACAAAGAAGGCGAACAAGGCGCTCGCGACGATGAGCCCGAGCGGGGCGCCGAGCTGCGGGATCATCGCATACCAGCCGCGACGCTGGTCGGGCGCATTCAGCGCCAGCAGCGAGGCGAGCCCGTCCCACGCGCCGCCCCAGGCAAGGCCCTGGCCGATGCGCAGCCCCGCGAGCAGCCAGGCCGAGGCGATGCCGATATCGGCATGGCCGGGCAGGAAGGCGATCGCCACCGTCGAAATGCCGAGCAGCAGCAGCGCGACCGTCAGTTTCAGGCCGCGACCATAGCGGCGGTCCATCGCCGTGAAGATCACCGTGCCGACCGGGCGGGCAATGAAGGCAAGCGCGAAGATCGCGAACGAATAGAGCGTGCCGGTCAGGGGATCGAATTGCGGGAAGACAAGGCGCGGGAAGACCACGACCGAGGCGATCGCATAAACGAAGAAGTCGAAGAATTCCGAGGCGCGGCCGATGATGACGCCGATCGCGATCTCGCCTGGCTTCACGGCGCCATGGCGGGCATGGATGCGCACCGCGTCGTTCTCGGCCTCCGTGGTCATGGGAGTTGCCGTCATCGGAGTCGCCGTTGCCGTCTCAGCCGTCATCCTGAACCCGTTCCTTCGTCGGCGCCGATGCCGGTCGGGACCGGCGGATTCCGCGCTTGGAAAGCGATATCTCTCCCGGAGCGGCTCCGACCGGCATTGGACAAATTGTCCAGTGCCACCTCTGCTGCAGTGCATCTAGTTCTCTCGGCATGCACAGCACCCAAGATTGGTCCGCATCGTGAGCCGATTCCGTAGCCTCTTTTTCCTGCCGGCGGCGCTGCTGCTCGGCGGCTGCAACATGGTCGTCCTGTCGCCCGCCGGCGATGTCGCCGCGCAGCAGCGCGACCTGATCGTCATCTCGACGGTGCTCATGCTGCTGGTCATCGTGCCGGTCATGGGCCTGACGATCCTGTTCGCCTGGCGCTATCGCAACGCCAACAAGGCCGCCACCTACGAGCCCGATTGGGACCACTCGACCCAGCTCGAGCTGGTGATCTGGGCCGCCCCGCTGCTCATCATCATCTGCCTGGGCGCGATCACCTGGATGGGCACGCATCTGCTCGACCCCTACCGGCCGCTCGACCGCCTCGCCGACGACCGCCCGGTGACCGGCGCGATGCAGCCGCTCCGGGTCGAAGTCGTCGCGCTCGACTGGAAGTGGCTGTTCATCTATCCCGATTACGGCATTGCGAGCGTCAACGAACTGGCTGCGCCGGTCGACCGGCCGATCGATTTCAGCATCACCTCGTCGGCGGTGATGAATTCGTTCTTCATTCCCGCGCTCGCCGGCCAGATCTACGCGATGCCCGGCATGCAGACCAAGCTGCATGCCGTCATCAACAAGCCCGGCCGCTATGAGGGCTTCTCGGCCAATTACAGCGGCGCCGGCTTCTCGCAGATGCGCTTCGCCTTCCATGGCGTTGACGAGGCCGGCTTCGAGAGCTGGATCGCCGACGCCCGCAAGAGCGGCACCCTGCTTGATCGCACGGCCTATCTCACGCTCGAGCAGCCGAGCGAGAACGTTCCGCCGCAGCGCTTCGCCTCTGTCGATCCCGATCTCTACCGCCGCGCCCTGAACCGCTGCGTCGAGCCCGGCAAGATGTGCATGAGCGAGATGATGGCGATCGACGCCAAGGGCGGCCTCGGCATGGCCGGCATCAACAACGTGCTGCCGCTTCTCTACGACAAGTATAACCGCCGTGGCACCGTGCTCGGTCCGGCTCCGGCCTATGTCCAGAGCATCTGCACGCCGGAAGAGGCGTCCGCGATGCTGGCGAGCCGGCCGCTGCCGGCCTCGCTGCCCGCCGGCAGCCCGCTCTACGGCTCCGGCCTCACGCTTCCCGGAACGGTCATTCCCGGGTTCACGAAGGCCACCGCGCCGTCCCTCACCCTCCTGACCGGCGAAAGCCGGCCGTCGAACTCATGAGCACCGCTTCCATGAGCCCCGCCCCCCTCGCCGAAACCTCCCCCTTGATCCACGCTCTGTTCGGCCGCCTGACGCTCGACCAGTTGCCGCTGCACGAGCCGATCGTCGTCGGCACCTTCATCGTCGTGGCGGCAGCCGGCATCGCGGTCCTCGCCGCCATCACCTATTTCAAGCTCTGGGGCTATCTCTGGCGCGAGTGGTTCACCAGCGTGGACCATAAGCGCATCGGCGTCATGTATATGGTGCTCGGCATCATCATGCTTCTGCGCGGCTTCGCCGATGCGGTCATGATGCGGTTGCAGCAGTCGATCGCCTTCGGCGGCAGCGAGGGCTATCTCAACTCCCATCACTACGACCAGATCTTCACGGCGCATGGCGTGATCATGATCTTCTTCGTGGCGATGCCGCTCGTCACGGGCCTCATGAACTTCGTCGTGCCGCTGCAGATCGGCGCGCGCGACGTCTCATTCCCCTTCCTCAACAATTTCAGCTTCTGGATGACCGCGGCCGGCGCCGTCATCGTGATGATGTCGCTGTTCATCGGCGAGTTCGCCCGCACCGGCTGGCTCGCTTATCCGCCGCTGTCCAATATCGGCTACAGTCCGGATGTCGGCGTCGACTACTATATCTGGGCCCTGCAGGTGGCGGGCGTCGGGACGTTGCTCTCGGGGGTCAACCTCATCTGCACCATCATCAAGATGCGCGCCCCGGGCATGACGATGATGAAGATGCCAGTCTTCACCTGGACGTCGCTCTGCACCAATGTGCTCATCGTCGCCGCCTTCCCCGTCCTGACCGCCGTGCTCGCGCTGCTTTCGCTCGACCGCTATGTCGGCACGAACTTCTTCACGAACGACTTCGGTGGCAACCCGATGATGTACGTGAACCTCATCTGGATCTGGGGCCATCCCGAGGTCTATATCCTCATACTCCCGGTCTTCGGCATCTTCTCGGAGGTCACCGCGACGTTCTCCGGCAAGCGGCTCTTCGGCTATACGTCGATGGTCTATGCCACTGTCGTGATCACCGTTCTTTCCTACCTCGTCTGGCTGCACCATTTCTTCACGATGGGCTCGGGCGCCAGCGTCAATTCGTTCTTCGGCATCACCACCATGATCATCTCGATCCCGACGGGCGCGAAGATGTTCAACTGGCTGTTCACGATGTATCGCGGCCGCATCCGTTTCGAGCTGCCGATGATGTGGACGATCGCCTTCATGCTGACCTTCGTCATCGGCGGCATGACCGGCGTGCTGCTCGCGGTGCCGCCGGCCGATTTCGTGCTGCACAACTCGCTGTTTCTTGTGGCCCACTTCCATAACGTCATCATCGGCGGCGTGCTGTTCGGCCTCTTCGCCGGCATCAGTTACTGGTTCCCGAAGGCATTCGGCTTCAAGCTCGATCCGTTCTGGGGCAAGCTGTCTTTCTGGTTCTGGGTCGTCGGCTTCTACTTCGCCTTCATGCCGCTCTATGTCCTTGGCCTGATGGGCGTGACGCGGCGGCTGCGCGTCTTCGACGATCCCGCGCTGCAGGTCTGGTTCATCATCGCGGCCTTCGGCGCCTTCCTGATCGCGCTCGGCATCCTGTTCTTCCTGATCCAGATCGCCGTCAGCATCAAGAACCGCGCCAGCCTCGTCGACGAGACCGGCGATCCCTGGAACGGCCGTACGCTCGAATGGGCGACATCCTCGCCGCCGCCGGACTACAACTTCGCCTTCACGCCGGTTGTGCACGACAATGACGCCTGGTGGGACATGAAGAGCCGCGGCTATCAGCGTCCGCTCGGCGGCTTCAAGCCGATCCTGATGCCGCGCAATACCGGCGCCGGCATCATCCTCGCAGGGCTCAGCATCGCGCTCGCCTTCGGCCTCATCTGGTACATCTGGTGGCTCGCCGCCGTGAGCTTCATCGGCCTGCTGGCGGTCGCGATCGGCCATACGTTCAACTACGCCCGCGACTTCCGCATTCCAGCCGAAACGATCCTCGCGACTGAGACCGCGCGGACCCGCCTCCTCGCCGGCAAGGTGACGACATGAGCAATCCAACCCTGACGACGGCTTCCGGGGCGCCGGTGTTCTATCTCGCCGACGAGCACGAGCATGCCGAGGGCGGCAGCACCATGCTCGGCTTCTGGATCTACCTGATGAGCGACTGCCTCATCTTCGCGATCCTCTTCGCCACCTTCGGCGTCCTCGGCGGCAGCTATGCCGCGGGCCCCTCGCCGCGCGATCTGTTCGACCTGCCGCTCGTGGCGCTCAACACCGCGATGCTGCTGTTCTCCTCGATCACCTATGGCTTCGCGATGCTGGCGATGCAGCGCGGGCGCGCACGCCAGGTCCAGGGCTGGCTCGCCGTCACCGGCCTTTTCGGCCTCGCCTTCCTGTCGATCGAGCTCTACGAATTCAGCCACATGATCATGGAGGGCGCGACGCCGCAGCGCAGCGCCTTCCTGTCGTCCTTCTTCACGCTGGTCGGCACGCATGGTCTGCATGTCACCTTCGGCCTGGTCTGGCTGGTGACGCTGATGGTGCAGGTCGGACGCGGCGGCCTCATCGCCGCCAATAAGCGCCGCCTCACCTGCCTCAGCATGTTCTGGCACTTCCTTGACGTCATCTGGATCGGCGTCTTCACCTTCGTCTATCTGATGGGAATGCTGCGATGAGCACGATCGCCCAAGCCGCCGCGACGCACAGCTCCGATCATGACGCGGATCATGGCCATGCTGACGACCATCCGCATGGCTCGCTGAAGAGCTATGCGATCGGTTTTGTTCTTTCGGTCATCCTGACCGCGATCCCCTTCGCGCTGGTGATGACCGGCGTGCTGCCGAATCAGGTGACGGCAATCGCGATCATCCTGTTCGCCATCGTCCAGATCATCGTCCACATGATCTTCTTCCTGCATATGAGCATGAAGTCGGAGGGCGGCTGGTCGATGATGGCGTTGATCTTCACGCTGATCATCGTCGTGATCGCGCTTAGCGGGTCGCTGTGGGTGATGTATCACCTCAACAGCAACATGATGCCCGGCCACGACATGAGCCAGATGCCGTGAAGCTGCGGCCGTGACGGAGGCGGACGGCGGAGTGAGGGAACATCCACGGCGCGGCATCGCACCGCTGATCATCGCCGGTTGCTGCGCCATGTTGCTGCTGACCGGTCTTGGCGTCTGGCAGTTGCAGCGCCGCGCCTGGAAGCTCGAGCTCATCCGCCAGGTCGAGACGCGCGTCGATGCAGCGCCCGTCGCGGCGCCGGGGCCTGAGGAATGGCCGGCGCTCACGGCCGCCAACGACGCCTATCGCCGCGTCGTCGTCTCCGGCCGCTTCCTCAATGACCGCGAGACGCTGGTCCAGGCCGTGACGGAACGCGGCTCCGGCTTCTGGGTGCTGACGCCGATGATGACCGATTGGGGCTTCACCGTATTGGTCAATCGCGGCTTCGTCCCGACCGACCGGCGCGACGCCGCAACCCGCGCTGCGGGACAGATCGAGGGCGATGCGGCGCTTGCGGGCCTGCTCAGGATGACGGAGCCTGGCGGCGGCTTCCTCCGCGCCAACGACCCCGCCGCAGACCGCTGGTATTCGCGCGATGTCGCCGCCATCGCAAGAGCAAAGGGGCTCTCGGGCGTTGCCCCCTATTTCGTCGACGCCGACGCGACCGAAAATCTGGGCGGGCTGCCGGTCGGTGGGCTGACCGTCATCCGCTTCCCCAACAATCACCTCGTCTATGCGCTGACCTGGTTCGCTATGGCGGCGCTGCTCGCGGGCGGCCTCGTCTATGCGGTGCGGCTCGACCGGCGGCGGCGGACGCCGGACGAGCCGGCCCCTGCCGACCTGCCCGAGGCCGGGGGCACCGGCTGAAGACGGGTTTGCGTTCGACCGGCGCACCCTATCTCTCCTTCGAGCCGCCCCGCCGGTGAACCGCTCGAGAGGGAAGGCGTTGAGTCGCCATGAAGCCACTCACGATGAAGCCATTCGCCGCGATCACCGCCCTCGCGCTTGCCGCCTTCGCCTCCTGCATGGCCGTGCCGGCGGCCATAGGCCAGACCGCGCAGACTGCAGCCTCGATCAATGCCGGCGGCCGCAAGCCGAGCGCGGATAAGCCCTTCGTGGCGAAAGAGGTCGCCGAATTCGACACGCCCTGGGCGCTCGCCTTCCTGCCGGACGGGCGGATGCTGGTCACGGAAAAGCCGGGCCGCGTGTTCCTCGTGACGCAAGAAGGCCGCAAAACGCCGATCGATGGCGTCCCCGCGGTTCAGGCCGAGGGCCAGAATGGCCTGCTTGATATCGCCCCCGCGCCCGGCTTTCGCAGCAACCGCTCCGTCTATCTGACCTATGTCGAACCCGCCGCCGGGGGCGGAACGCTCGTTCTTGCCCGCGCCAGGCTGACCATCGCCGGAACGCGCGGCCAGCTCGACCACCTCGCCGTGCTCTGGCGCCAGACTCCGACGGGAGGCGGCGGCCAGCCCGGCGGCATCATCGCCTTCGACCCGGCGGGTGAGCACATCTTCCTCACCGTCGGCGACCGGATGCGCCCGGCCAGTGCCCAGAACCCCGACGAGGCGCGGGGCAAGGTGCTTCGGCTGGCGCTGGACGGCTCGATCCCTGCCGACAACCCCGAGGCGAGCGCCAGCGGCGTGCGCGGTGAGACCTGGACCAGCGGTCATCGCAACCCTTATGGCCTCGCCTTTGCGCCGGACGGGACGTTGTGGCTCGACGAAATGGGGCCGCGCGGCGGCGATGAGCTGAACCGGATCGAGCCAGGCCTCAACTATGGCTGGCCGCTGGTCTCGAATGGCGACAATTATAGCGGCACGCCGATCCCCCGCCACGCGACGCGGCCGGATCTCGCCGCGCCTGCGCTCTACTGGAACCCGGTGATCGCGCCCGCCGGCCTTGCCTTCTACGAGGCCGGCCTTTTCCCGAAATGGCGTGGTTCGGCCTTTATCGGCGGCCTCGCCGCGACCGCGCTGGTCCGCGTCACGATCACCAGCGACGGCGCCGCCGACGAGGCCGAGCGCTGGGACATGGGCGCCCGCATCCGCGATGTCGCCGTCGCGCCGGACGGCGCGCTGTGGCTGATCGAGGACGCCAGTCCGGGCCGGCTGCTGCGCCTCACGCCGCGCTGACAGAGCGAGCGCTCGCTTGCGATCCTCTCGTGCACGATCTATCTGAAGAAGATGAGCGATCCGACCCGCAATACCGCGAACCGATCGGGCGAGGCCTCGCCCATCACCGGCGTGCCGACGCTGGACGATTTTCTCTGCTTTGGGCTCTATTCGGCGAGCCTTGCCTTCAGCAAGCTCTACCGGCCGATGCTCGACGCGCTCGGGCTCACTTATCCGCAATATCTGGCGATGACCGCGCTCTGGCAGCGCGACGGCATCAGCGTTGGCGCGCTGGGCGAGCGGTTGTTCCTCGAATCGAACACGCTGACGCCGATGTTGAAGCGGCTCGAGGCGCTCGGCTTCATCAGCCGCACTCGCGAGGCCAACGACGAAAGGCAGGTCTCCATCCGCCTGACCGAGCGCGGCCGCGCGCTGCAATCCGAGGCGGCGACGATACCCGCCTGCGTCTTCGAGGCGACGGGACTGGATCGCGACGAGGCGATCGCACTGCTCAAGAGCGTCGCCCGTCTGCGCGATCATCTCCGCGCGGGCTGAGCTGCGGAGCGCTGCCGGCGGAGCCGGCGCACCCTATATATTTCGTGAAACCCGCGAGCTGAGGAGAAGCCACCCATGCTGACGACGTCATTTCCGGTCACGCGGACCGACGAGGAATGGAAGCAGCTGCTGACGCCTGAGCAGTATCATGTGATGCGTCAGCACGGCACCGAATACCCGGGCAGCTGTGCTCTTCTGCACGAGAAGCGGCCGGGGACGTTCTCCTGCGCCGGCTGCGGCCAGGCGCTGTTCGCCGCCAATGGCAAGTTTGAAAGCGGCACCGGCTGGCCGAGCTTCAACGACCCGATCGAAGGTGCCGTCGAGACGACCGTCGACCGCAGCCACGGCATGATCAGGACAGAATGTCACTGCGCGCAGTGCGGCAGCCATCTCGGCCATGTCTTCGACGACGGCCCGGCACCGACCTATCTGCGCTACTGCATCAACGGCGTCGCCATGACCTTCGAGCCCGCCTGAAGGCAAAAGGGACCAGAGACCTGCCGGCGGCGATCATCAGGTCGCTGCCGGAAACCAGGCGCGCCGGGCCAGGAGAACCTGTGGCGACCGGGCGAGCGTCAGGATATGCGCGCGTGACAGCTGCGCTATCGGCAGATCCCCCGGCGCATCCGGATCAACCCACCTTGTCTCCGCAATCTCGGCGGCGGGCGCCGCGTCGAAAGCGCCCATGACGAGGAAGATATCCGCCTCGACGCGGTAGCCGGGCTCATTGGCTGTCGGCGCCGCAAAATGCCCGAGCGGCAGGGCGCGTTCGGCGGACACAACGAGCCCCAGTTCCTCGTGCAACTCACGCAGCAGTGCCGCCACAGGCTGCTCGCCCGGCTCGATCTTGCCGCCCGGCTGCATGAAGATCGACGAACCCGTCTTCCGCACGAGAAGCGCGCAACCGTCCTCGCGGAGGATGAGCGCCGCGGCGATGCGGATGATCTTGTCCATGGCGATACTCATCCGAGAGGGTTTGCGGGAATCGCGAGGGCGGCGGGTCAGGCTTCCTTGCCGCCAACAACCCGCAAGTCAATGTCGCACCGCTCCCCGACAATACAGCAATGTGCCGCAGAGCCCTGTGCCGTTGCCGCGAATCTAGGTTATGAAGGTCGTGCTGTGGCGATCCGGCTGACATGCTGTCCCTTCGAATGGGGCGTCATGCCGCGGCCAGCGGCGGCACCGGGGGGCGTGGACGATGACGCCAGGCGGGTTTGACCGTGTTGGATGCAGCGGCGCTGAGCGCGTGGCAGCCGTGGCGCGGACGGACGCATGGCGAGCAAGCTGGAGAGCGGATCGATGACGGGGATGAGTCTCTCGCGGCGGGTGGCGGCGGGCCTTGCTGTCGCAATGGCTGTGCTGCCTGCCCTTTCAGCTGGCGCAGCGCACGCGCAGGACGCAGCACCGGTGCGCGTCGGCACGGCGGCGGCGACGTTGCAGCCGATCAATCCAGCCAAGGAATTCGTCGGCCGCATCGAAGCGCAGGAGCGCGTCAGCGTTCGCGCCCGCATCACCGGCTACCTCCAGGCGGTGCAGTTCAAGGAAGGGCAGATCGTGAAGGAGGGCGACCTTCTCTACAAGATCGAGCCGGAACCCTTCCAGGCGGCGCTGTCGCAGGCGCAGGGCAATCTCGAGAAGGCCCAGGGCCAGAAGGCCTTCGCGGAGCAGCAGCTCGCCCGCGCTGATCAGCTCCTCAAGACGCAGACCGGCACGCAGGCGACGCGCGACCAGCGCCAGGCCGAGCAGCTCACCGCGAATGGCGACGTTCTGATCGCCGAGGCCAGTGTCCAGACGGCGAAGATCAATCTCGGCTATACCGAGATCACCGCCCCGATCACCGGACTGATCGGGCGGACTGCGGTCACCAAAGGCAATGTGGTCGGCCCCGACAGCGGCGTGCTGACGACGATCGTCAGCCAGGACCCGATGTTCGTGACGATCCCGATCAGCCAGCGCGAATTCCTGACGCTGAAAACCGATGACCGCACCAAGGGCACCGGACAGCTCAGCGCGCTGATCCGCTTCTCGGACGGCACGGCCTATGACCAGCCGGGCAAGATCGACTTCGTCGATGTCTCTGTCGACCGTGCGACCGACAGCGTGCTGGTGCGCGCCGTCATCCCCAATCCGTCCGGTCTCCTGATCGACGGCCAGCTGGTGAAGGTCGCGCTTCAGCTCGAAGCGCCGATCGAGAAGATTCTGGTGCCGCAATCGGCGCTGATCGCCGACCAGAAGGGCATCTATGTGTTCATCGTCGAGGACGGCAAGGCGGCGGTGCGCCGGCTGACTCTCGGCGGAGAGCAGGGTCCAAACATGATTGTCGATGACGGGCTCAAGGCCGGCGACCAGGTCGTCGTGCAGGGAATGGACACGCTTCGCCCCGGCGCCGCCGTGACCGCCTATCCCGCCGCGACGATGCCGGGCGCGGGCTGATCCATGATTTCCGCGCTCTTCGTCGACCGCCCGCGCTTCGCCATCGTCATCGCCCTGGTGACGGTGATTGCCGGCCTCGTGTCGCTGTTCGCGATCCCGATCGCGCAATATCCCGACATCGTCCCGCCGCAGGTCTCGGTAACGACCTTCTATCCCGGCGCCTCGGCGGCGGTCGTCGAGGCGACCATCGCCCAGCCGCTCGAAAGCCAGATCGTCGGCGTCGACAAGGCGATCTACATGAAGAGCGTCTCGGGCAATGACGGCAGCTATTCGCTGCTGGTCTCGTTCGAGCTCGGCACCAATCCCGACATCAACGCCGTCAACGTCAACAACCGGGTGCAGGTGGCGCTGTCGAAGCTGCCGCAGGATGTCCAGCGCCAGGGCGTGACGGTCAAGAAGCAGTCGTCGGCGCTGCTCGGCGTCATCGCGCTCTCCTCGCCGAAGGAGACGCATGACGAACTGTTCATCTCCAACTACGCGACGATCAACCTCGTCGACGAGATCCGCGCGACCCCCGGCGTCGGCGATGCCCGCCTGTTCGGGCCGCAGGATTATGCGATCCGCGCCTGGATGCAGACCGACAGGCTGACCGGCCTCGGCCTGACAACCGCCGACGTGATCCAGGCGATCCAGAGCCAGAACGTCCAGGCGGCGGTCGGCCGCATCGGCGCGGCGCCGATCTCCAGCGACCAGCAGTTGCAGCTCAACATCCAGACCAAGGGTCGGCTCTCGTCGATCGAGGATTTCGAGCGCATCATCGTGCGCACCAATCCCAATGGCTCAGTGCTCCGGCTCGGCGATGTCGCGCGGCTCGAACTCGGCGCCGCCAATCTCGATCGATCGACCCGGCTCAACGGTTCGCCGGCAACGCTGATCGGCATCTACCAGGCCCCCGGCGCCAACGCGCTGTCGACACTTGCTGCCGTCAAGGCCAAGCTCGACGAGGCGAAGAAGAATTTTCCCGAGGATCTCGACTGGAAGGTCACCTACGACCCGACCACCTTCGTTTCGGCGACGATCGAGGTCGTCGAGCACACGCTGATCGAGGCCTTCGTCCTCGTCGTCCTCGTCGTGTTCCTGTTCCTCGGCAATTTCCGCGCGACGCTGATCCCGACCATCGCGGTGCCCGTCAGCCTGATCGGCACCTTCATCGTGCTGAACGCGATCGGCTATTCGGCCAATACCGTCTCGCTGCTGGCGCTCATTCTCGCCATCGGCATCGTCGTCGACGACGCCATCGTCGTAGTCGAGGCGGTCGAAGCGAAGATGGAGCATCATCCAGAGCTCTCTCCGGCCGATGCGACCAAGGAGGCGATGAAGGAGATCACCGCGCCGATCATCGGCATCACGCTGGTGCTGCTCTCGGTCTTTGTCCCCGTCGCTTTCCTGGGCGGCATCACCGGCGAACTCTTCCGGCAGTTCGCCGTTACGGTCGCGGTGTCGATGCTGCTGTCGGCGATCAACGCGCTGACGCTGTCTCCGGCGCTCTGCGCGATCCTCCTGAAGCCGCATCACGGGCCGCGTCGCGGGCCTATCGGCTATGTCATGCGCGGCATCGATCATGTCCGCGATGCCTATGGCGCCGTGGTCGCGCGTCTCGTGCGGATGTCGATCATCGGCCTCGTCATGGTCGTCGTCGCCGGCTTCGGCATCGTCGCGCTCAACAAGGTAACGCCGACCGGCTTCCTGCCGGAGGAAGACCAGGGCGCATTCTTCGTCGTGGTGCAGACGCCGGACGGCGCCTCGATCGGCAGGACCGGGGCGGTCGTGTCACAGGTCGAGGCGATCCTCAAGGACGAGCCGGCCATCGCCGATTATTCCTCGATCATCGGCCTCAACTTCGTCGACAACTATTCGCAGCCAAACGCCGCCTTCGTCATCGTCTCGCTGAAGCCGTTCGACGAACGCGCGGGCCCGGCCGATTCCGCCAATGCCGTGATGGCGCGCCTCTCCGGCAAGCTTGCCGGCGTCACCGGCGGACGGGCGCTGCCGCTGGCGCCGCCGCCGATCATCGGCCTCGGCAATGGCGGCGGCTTCAGCTATGTGCTGCGCGCGCTCAGCAACAATGATCCGACGGCACTCGCCCAGGCGCTGCGCGGCCTCCTCGTCGCCGCAAACCAGGACCCCCAGCTCTCGCGCGTCTTCAGCACCTTCTCGGCCAGCAACCCGTCGATCTTCCTCGATATCGACCGTGACAAAGCGCAGATCCTCGGCGTTGAGATCAGCGACATCTTCGCCGCGCTGCAGACCTCGCTCGGCGGCTCCTATGTCAACGACGTCAACCTGTTCGGCCGGACATGGCAGGTGCAGGCGCAGGCCGAGGCGGCCGATCGCAAGTCGATCGACGACATCAGCCGCATCAATGTGCGCAGCAAGACCGGCCAGATGATCGCACTGCGAAGCCTCGTAGAGACCCGCGTCGTTCTCGGGCCGCAAGCGCTCATCCGCTACAACAACAAGCTGGCGGTGACGGTGCAGGGCAGCCCTGCACCCGGCGTCTCCTCGGGCCAGGCGCTGACGGCGATGGAACGTGTCGCGGCGGCCTCGCTGCCATCAGGCTATGGCGGCGAGTGGACCGACATCTCGTTCCAGGAGAAGCGCGCCGAAGGCCAGATGGGGATGATCCTCGGCTTCGCGGTGCTGTTCGCCTTCCTGTTCCTGGTTGCGCTCTATGAGAGCTGGACCATTCCGGTTCCAGTGCTGCTCTCGGTGGCGATCGGCATTCTCGGGGCCTTCCTCGCCCTCGTGGTCGGGCACCTGACGCTCGATCTCTATGGCCAGATCGGCATGATCGTTCTCATCGGCCTCGCCGCCAAGAACGGCATCCTGATCGTGGAGTTTGCCAAGGAGCGGCGCGAGCAGGGCATGCCGCTGCTCGAAGCGGCAACAGAGGGGGCGCGGCTGCGCTTCCGGCCGGTGATGATGACGTCCTTCGCCTTCATCCTCGGCCTCGCGCCGCTGGTCTTCGGCAGCGGCGCCGCGATGCTCGCCCGCCGCAACGTCTCGACGCCGGTGTTCGGCGGCATGCTCGCGGCCTCGCTCATCGGCATCTTCGCCATTCCCGCGCTCTATGTGACGTTCCAGGCCCTGCGCGAGCGGGTCAAAGGCACACCCAAGACCTGAGCTGCGTGATCAAGACGGCTAGATAGGCGCCGGACGCCGGACTCGGCAGGAGGGTCACGCCGCTCCTGCCGTCACGCTTTCCACTGCGCCACGCGCGGCTGCGAAGCGATAGGCATCGCGGCCGGCTGCCTTGGCCTCGTACAAGGCGATGTCGGCCCGGCGCATTGCGCTCTCGATCGGCTCGTCGCAATCGGTCACGGCGATGCCGAAGCTGGCGGTGACGCGGAAGTCCGGCGGCAGCAGGGGATAGATTGTCATCGCCGAAAGCCCGCGGACGGCATCGAGATAGACCCGCGCCGCCGCGATCGAGCATTCAGGCATCAGCACGCAGAACTCCTCGCCGCCAATGCGGCCGCAGATGCCGTTGCCCTGCGTCCGGTCGCCGAGACTGGCGCCGAAGACGCGGATGACCTCGTCGCCGGCGGCGTGGCCATATCGATCATTGATCGTCTTGAAGTGATCGAGGTCGCACATGATGAGGCTCGACGGCAGCCCCCTCGGCGTCGCCTTCAGCGCGGCCGCTGCCTCTTCCAGGAAGGCGCTCCGCGTCAATGCGCCCGAGAGCCCGTCGCGCTGAAAACGGCGCGCCGTATTCGCCATCACCGCTCGGCCGATAACGAAGAGCAAGGCCAGTCCGAACAGAATTGAGAGGATGCCTGCCGCCGTCTGTGAAAAGTAGGCGTAGAGACCGACGAGGCCGTTGCGAAGGCCCGGATCGCGGCCGCCGACATAGCCGACGATGATCGCCTTGGCCAGGAACTGGATCGCGCTGGCGGCGAGGATCACGGCGAGCGCGGTTTCGGACATGCGGCGGCGCGGCGCGGCGAAGACGATTGCGGCTGCGAACGCCGTTATGACCGCGAATGGCAGCTGGTAGCCGAGCGCATGCAGCATCGTGGCACGCGGCAGATTGACGAGCACGAAGGTGTTGAAAGCTGAGGCCAGCCCGGCAAACACGAACAGCCAGCCGACCCGCTGCTGCGGGCGATAGTGTCGCGACAGGCCGGCGATGATCAAAGCCAGACCGAACATCAGCGTCGAAAAGGACAGCGTCGAGGCAAGGCGGACAGAGGGGATGGCGAAGGCGAAGGCCTCGGCGAGAGCCGTGATGGACACGGTCGCGAATCCCGCCGCGCACCAGAGCCCGAGCTTGATACCCGTGCGCCAGCCGAGCGCCAGGAAGGCAACAGCGAAGCCTATGCCGATCGTAAAATTGATCGCGAGGAGAAAAGCCGCGCTGGCCATCAGCTGAACTCCGGTCGGCCGCTTCCCAGCCAAATGGCAGAAAGGGTGAAGCCCGGCGCCTTTGTCAAGGAGCGTCGGCGCTGCCCGCGATCCATAGCGCTCGGCGCGCCCGCCAGCGTCCGATCAGAGCCCGGCGAGGAAAAGTCGGATCAGCCGCACACTCTCCGTGCTGATGCCGGCGATAAGCTGCTCACCCTTCTCGGCCGTGGCCGGCCGCGGATCGCCGAAAACGCCGGAGCGGTTGAAGCTGGAGAGATCGAGCGGCGCCGTTCCGAACAGCTCCGGAAACTCCGGATATTCAGGCGCGGCCTTGTCCATCTGGACCAGCTCCGGCGCGAGCGCCAGCATCATCGAGGTCTCGACCTCGTCGGCATGATAGAAGGTCGGCGCAGCCGGCTTGCTGTCGCAGATCGCGGTCGCGATGCGCTCCATGCCCGGATAATCGAGATGCATGACCGGGAAGCCGAGCTCGGACTTGAGAAGACGCGCGGCGAGCGTGATCGGCTCGCGATTGCCGAAATGACCGTTGATGATGACGAGCGCGCGGACGCCCATGCGGGCAAGGCCGCGGCCGAGATCGACAAGCACGGCCCGCAGCGTATCGGGCGAGAGCGACAGCGTCCCGGCGAAGCCCTCATTGTTCCAGGCATCGCCATAGGCGATCGGCGGCAGAAGCAAAGCATCGAGCGCCCCGGCGATCCGGCGCGCGACACCATGGGCCATCACCGTATCAGTGGAGAGTGGCAGGTGGGCGCCATGCTGCTCCTGCGCACCGACCGCGAGCACTGCGACGGCGCCGGTCCGGTCGATCGCAGCCTTCACCTCGGGCGAAGTCGCGGCGTGGAGATCGAGCATTGGTCTCATTCCTTGTCCGGGCGGCCGCGCCGGAACGGCACGCCGAGCGCGGCGGGAGCGCCGCTGCGGCCGACGAAACCGGCAAGCACGATGATCGTCAACACATAAGGGAGCATCAGGAGAAACTGAAACGGCACGCCGGTCGGCAGGATCTGAGCCCGGAGCTGCAGCGCATCCGCCGCGCCGAAGAGGAGCGCCGCCAGCAGCACACCGACGGGGTGGCGACGGCCAAGAATCAGGATCGCCAGTGCGATATAGCCGCGCCCCGCCGTCATCCCATCGATGAACACGCCGGTCGCCGACAGCGACAGGAAGGCGCCGCCGAGACCGGCGAGCCCGCCCGAGATGGCGATGGCGAGGAAGCGGATCCGCTCGACATCGAGCCCGAGCGTCTCGGCCGCCGCCGGATGCTCGCCGACGGCGCGGATATCGAGGCCGAAGCGGGTCTTCGCCATCACGAACCAGGCGACGAGCACCAGAGCGAGCGCGATATAGGCGAGCGCATCCTGGCGGAAGAGCAGCGGGCCGATCACGGGAATATCGGCAAGCGCGCCGAGATCGAGCGGCACGAAGGCATCGACGCGCGGGCGATCGGTGCCTGTGCCGAAAACAAGGCGATAAAAGAAGGAAGTCACGCCGACTGCGAGCAGGTTTATCGCGATGCCGACGACGACTTGGTTGGCGCCGAGCGTGATCGTGTAGAGCCCGAGCACGAGGCCGGTGGCGATCCCGGCCGCGACGGCAGCGACAACGCCGATCGCGAGGTGGCCGCTGGCATAGGCCGCGGCAAAGCCGACAAAGGCGCCGACCAGCATCATGCCCTCAAGGCCGATATTCAGCACGCCAGACCGCTCGGCAAAAACGCCGCCAAGCGCCGCCAGCATGATCGGGATGGCAAGCCGCATCGAGGCCGACAGGAAGCCGGCGAAGGTCGGATCGGTGAGCAGCGCGATCACGAACGACCCCTCCGCATGAAGATGCCGGACAGGCGATCACGCAGCATCGGCAGGGCCGCGCGGCCGATCAGGAACAGCACGACGAGCCCCTGGATCACCGTCGTCAGGGTCGAGGGCACACCAGCAGCGGATTCCATTGTCGAGGCGCCGATCTGAAGGGCCGCAAACAGGAAGGCGCTGGCAAGCACGCCGAACGGATTGGTCTGCCCGAGCAGCGCGACGATGATCGCCGTATAGCCGAAGCCGGGCGAAAGGTTCTCGATCATCCGCCGCTGGACTCCGGCGACTTCCGAGAAGCCGGCGAGCCCGGCCAGCGCACCGCAGACGAGGAAGCCGAACAGGATCGTGCGGCGGACATTGATGCCGGCATTTTCCGCCGCGCGCGGATTGAAGCCGACGACGCGGAGGCGGAAGCCGTTGGTGCGCCGCCACAGAAAGAGATGCGCCAGCACCGCCGCGACAAGGACGATCAGGATGCCGGCATGAAGCCGCGTCCCGGCGAGCAGCACCGGCAGTCGGCCGTCCGCGGTCAGCCGGGCCGTCTGCGCCAGCGCTCCATTCGGATCCTTCAGTGGTCCATGCAGCAGGAACGAGACGAGATGGATCGCGACATAGTTGAGCATGATCGTGGTGATCAGCTCGTCGGCGCGGAAGCGAAGCTTGAGGAACGCGGCAAGGCCGGACCAGAGCGCGCCGGCCAGCGCTGCCGCGAGCGCCATCGCGGGCAGCAGCACGAAAGCGGGCCACCCGGCTCCGAACACGCCCATTGCGCCGGCGGCCGTCCCGCCGAGAAAGAGCTGCCCTTCGGCGCCGACATTGAACACGCCGGCCCGGAAGGCGAGCGCGATGCCGAGACCGCACAGCGCCAGTGGCACCGTGCGCACCAACGTTTCCGCGAGGCCGTTGCGCGAGCCGAGCGCCGCCTCGAACAGCGCGCCATAGGCGGTGAGCGGATTGACGCCAACCGCCGCGATGAGCAGCGCGCCGACGAGGAAGGCGGCCGCGACCGAAACCAGGCTGCCGATCAGGCCCGCGGGAAGGCGAAGGCTCTGACGGATCGTGGACTGGGACATGCTCATGCCGTCCGCCCCGCCATCATCAGGCCGAGACGCTCCACGGTGACATCGGCGCGGGCCAGCGTGCCGACCAGCCGGCCTTTGAACATCACCGCGATACGATCGGACAGCGCCAGGATCTCGTCGAGCTCGGTCGAGACCAGCAGCACGCCGGCGCCCGCGGCGCGCCGGGCCAGCAACTGACGATGCACGAAGGCGGTGGCGCCGACATCGAGACCTCGCGCCGGCTGGACTGCGACGAGGAGGCGCGGATCGCGCGCGAGCGCCCGGCCGAGCACGACTTTCTGCTGGTTGCCGCCGGAGAGCGTCCCGACGCTCTGGTCCGGTCCGCTGGCACGGACATCGAAGGCGTCCATGACATACTCGGCGAGCCTCGCCACCGCGCCCCGGTCGACCCAACCGCCGCGCGAGAACGGCGCCGCGCCGATGCGTTCCAGCACGATATTGTCGCGGATCGACATCGGCTCGACCAAAGCGGTGCGATGGCGGTCCTCAGGAATATGGGCGAGACCGAGCGCGATGCGACGGGCGATGCTCGCCGCCGTCACATCCTCGCCGGCCAGGTGGATCTGGCCTGAGACGGCCCGCGACAGGCCGACGACCGCCTCGGCCAGTTCCTGCTGGCCATTGCCGTCGACACCGGCGACGCCGACGATCTCGCCGGCTCCGACCGTGAGGCTGACGCCATCGACCCGGACGAGCCCGCGCGCGTCGCGGCAGACAAGATCGGTGACGGCCAGGATCGATGCGCTGGACGACGACTGACCAGCGTCCGCGGCATCCTCGAGCCGCGGCAGCGCGACCTCGGCGCCGACCATCATGCGCGCGAGGCCGCGCGCATCGGTCTGCGCCGTCACGGCCGTCGCCACCACTTTGCCCTGGCGCAGCACCGTGACCTTTTCAGTCAGCGCCATGACCTCGTTCAGCTTGTGGCTGATGAAGATGATCGCCGTTCCCTCGGCCGCCAGAATCCTGAGAATGCGTAAGAGGCCCTCGGTCTCCTGTGGCGTCAGCACGGCCGTCGGCTCGTCCAGGACGAGGATACGGGCGCCGCGATAAAGCGCCTTCAATATCTCGACCCGCTGCTGGCCGGCGATGGAGAGGCTGTCGACGCGGGCGGATGGATCGATGTCGAGGCCATAGGTCTCGGCAAGGGTCCGAACCCTTGCAGCCACGCTTTTCAGATCAGGGATGAAGCGGCCGGTCGAGGCGAGGCCGAGGCAGACATTTTCGGCGACCGTCAGCGTCGGGACGAGCATGAAATGCTGGTGCACCATGCCGATGCCAAGCCGCATCGCCTCCTGCGCCGAGCCGAGCTTCTCGATTTGGCCAGCGACACGGATCTCACCAGAGCCCGGGACGATGAGCCCGGCGAGGACCCGCATCAGCGTCGACTTTCCCGCGCCATTCTCGCCGAGCAGCGCATGGATCTCGCCGGAGGCAACCGCCAGATCGACATCGTCATTGGCGAGGAACGCGCCGAAGGCGACGCGGATTCCGCGCATGTCGAGAAGGGGAAGAGGTTCGGTCATTGGCCGCGATCGAGGCAATGGGCCCTCTCCCCCCTTGTGGGGGAGAGATGGAGAGGGGGGACCTGCGTCGGGCATGAAAACGACTCTCGACGGCAGAGTGTCTTCAGGGACTGCCCCCTCCCTTGCCCTCCCCCGCTGGGCGGGAGAGGGTAAGAAGCCGCCTCACTCCACGTTCGACGTATCGAGCGGCACCGTAAAGGCGCCCGACTTGATCGCCTCGAATTTCGCCTGCACCGCCTTCAGGACCTCGGGCGGGACACCGGCATCGAGACCGTGGAAATCCGCGAGCTTCACCGAGCCCTCGGCAATGCCGTAGGACCAGTTCTGGCTCTTCCAGCTTTTGTCCTCGACCGCCTTGGCGACCGCCGTCACCAGCGGGCCGAGATCCCAGGTGACCGAGGTCAGCACGACCTTTGGGCCGAGATGGTTCTGGTCGGTCATGGCGCCGAGCGCGAAGACGTTCTTGGCGATGGCGGCATCGATCACGCCGACGCCCTGCGCGGAGAGCACATCGGCGCCCTGCTCGACCTGAGCAATGGCGGCTTCCTTGGCCTTCGGCGGATCGAACCACGAGCCGATGAAGGTGTGCAGCACCTTGGCGTCCGGCACCATCTCCTTCGCGCCCGCTTCATAGGCATGGAGATTGGCGAGCATATTCGGCGCCGGCATGCCGCCGACCCAGCCGATCGTCTTCGACTTCGAGGCGCCGGCGCCGAGCATGCCGGCGAGATAGGCACCCTGGTAGTCGGGGTTCGAATAGGTGCCGAGATTGGGCGCCAGTTCCTTGGCCGTCCCGGCCATGAAGACCGTGTTCGGGAAGTCCTCGGCGACGTTCAAAGCCGCATCGCCGAAGGAGAAGGAATGCGCGAAGACGAGGCCATAGCCGCGCGAGGCATAGTCGCGCAGGATGCGCTCCGCATCGGCGTCTGAGACGTTTTCCGAATAGGCCACTTCGACGCCGAGCGCCTTGGCGGCAGCCTCCAGGCCATTATAGCCGACCGAATTCCAGTCATTGTCACTGATCGGCCCCGGCAGGACCATCGCCACCTTGAGGCCGTCGGCCTCTGCAAGCGTGGCGCCGCCGAGCGCCAGCGGCAGCAGCGCCAACGCCAGTTTGAGACCCGTGCGCATCTTCTTGAACATCGTCGTCCCCGCTCGTTCGAACCGTTTCAACACTGATCTAGTCGATGTGTGTATTTTAGCCAGCCTGAAATGCGTGCGCCGAAGCATCAAATGTGCACATGAAATCGACTTTCGTGTGCGCACTACCAGACGATGGGATGCGTCTCGCCGGTTGCGACGTTGACGAAGCCGTCCGGCGCCAGTGGCGAGGGCGCAACCAGCACCCAGCGCCAGGGCGCGCAGGTCAGCGTCGCAAAGGAGAGCCGCTCGGGGAAGCCTGGCCACCAGCGCGGCGAGAAGGTCGGTTCATACATCCAGTCGATCTTGGCGCCGGCGGCATAGAGCGCCTGCATCTCGGCATCGAGCACTTCGGCCGGCCGCGCCGTCATCAGCCCGCCGACCTCGTAGAACACCCGGGCCACGACCTTGCCGCCCGAAACCAGAACCCAGCCCCCTTGCTGCTCGGCAAGCGCATTGGCGACCATCGCCATCGCTTCATCCGAAGAGCCTGTAACCCAGATATTGTGCTTGTCATGGCCGAGCGTCGCACCGAGTGCCGTGTGCGGCGTTCGCGGGCCGGTGCCGAGCCAGAACATCCTGGACACCTTCGCCTCGCCGGAGAAGCGATCGACGATGGCGAATTTCGTGACGTTGCGGCTCTCGTCGCGCTGGACCGCGCCATCCGTGACCGGAAGGTCCATGGTGATGAACTCGTCATGCCAGTGGAACGGCCTGAGCAGCGCAGCCTTGGCAGTCGTTGTCCCCGGTGTCGGCGCCGCGATCCTGAAATCCTCAGCCGTCACGGTCCGGCCGAGATTGACTGTCCGCGTCGCCCATTCGGGCCACTCGATCTTCGGCAGCGGCCCCTCGTAGCGCCCGGCTTCGGCGGCGAGGCTTCCATCGGCGAAGACCTTGGCGATCCGGAGCGTCGCCACGTCATCGAGCAGGACGATGTCGGCGAAGCGGCCCGGCGCGATCGAGCCGACCCAGGGTGTCAGCCGCATGTGGCGGGCCGGATTGATCGTGACACACTGGATCGCGATCTCGGGCGACAAGCCGCTCTCGATGGCGAGGCGGACATTGTGGTCGGTCGCGCCGATCTTCAAAGTATCCGAGGCGCTGCGGTCGTCGGTGACGAAGGCGACCTGCGACCAGTCGGAAAGGCCCTTGGCGATGAGACCCTTGATGACATCGGCCAGCGAATGGAGGCGCAACTCGACGAAGAGGCCGTGCGTCAGCTTCTCCCACACCTCCTCGACGAACCAGCCCTCATGATCGGAGGCCATGCCGGCGGCGGCGAAGGCGTTGATCGCCGCGAGATCGCGGAGGCCCGCCGCATGGCCCTCGACAACGCCGCGCTTCTCGAAGGTGGCGCGGATCATGCCCCAGAGCCGGTCATAGGATGGGTTTTCCGGATTCCAGACCGAGGGCCAGTCCATGACCTCGTCGAGCCCGGCGACCATCAGGCTGTCGGCCATGAACTCTTTCTGCTCGTCATAGCCGAACCAGCCACCGCCCCATTCATAGGCCGTGGGCGGCACTGCGGAGCCGGGCAGCGGAAAAATCTTCATCGGAGAGCCGCGTCGGCGGGCCTCGAGCCAGAATTCGAGATTGCGCCCGCCATTCACGTTGGAGAATTCGTGGCTCGCCTCACAGACCCAGGTGACGCCGCGCGGCATGACCAGTGCAGCTTCATATTCCGGCGTCAGATGCGAACTCTCGATATGCTTGTGTGCCTCGCCGAAGCCCGGCACCGCGGAAACGTCCGGCTCGTGCAGCCGCTCGGGGGCCTCGCCCGTCCATGATCCTGCCGGGCCGACATAGGCGATGCGGCGGCCCTTGATGACGATCTCCTGGTCATTGAGCCAGGTGCGCGAATGCACGTCGAGCAGCCGGCCGACCCGCAGAACCCGGTCGGCCGGGCGTTTGCCAAGCGCCGTCAGCGTCAGGTCCTGGCGGATGACGATCTCCTGCTCGGCCTCGATGAGGAGATCGTCGGGAAGCGGCGCGGCGGCATCGACCATGGGAACCTCGGCAATGGGGGTCCGGCAGAGGTAGAAGCGGGAGCGGCGGCTGTAAAGCGGCAGCAAGCTGATCATGAGCGCGGTGGTGCACAGTGCGTTCGCCGGGAGGCCAGTATTCGCGAAGGTGCCGAAGGCCTATCGTCGAGACCTTGGAAACAGATCAAGGGCGGCGCAACGCCATGCTCGTCGACGGCAAATGGTCCGCCAGTTGGGACCCGGTTCAGGCGAAGGATGCCAAGGGCGGCTTCGTCCGGCAGATCTCATCCTTCCGCAATTTCGTCACGCCGGACGGCACGGCCGGACCGACCGGCGGCGGCGGCTTCGAGGCCGAGGCCGGCCGCTACCATCTCTATGTCGCGCTGATCTGTCCCTGGGCCTCGCGCACCCTGATTGCCCGCGCGGTGAAGCGGCTCGAAAACGTGATCGCCATCACCGTGGTCGAGCCGGCCTTGACCGAAGAGGGATGGCGCTTTGGCGACGATGCCGATTGCCGGCCGGACCCGGTCGGCGGTGCGACCTATATGCACGAGATCTACACCAAGGCGGATCCACATTTCACCGGCCGTGCCACGGTGCCCGTGCTCTATGACACCAAGCGCGACACGATCGTCAACAATGAGTCGGCCGACATCGTCCGCATGCTGAATTCAGGTTTCGGCAGCCTCGCCGATGACAGCGTCGATCTCTATCCCGAGGCGCTCAGGCCTGAGATCGACGCGCTCAACGAGCGGCTTTATCCGCGCCTCAACAACGGCGTCTACCGCGCCGGATTCGCAACGACGCAGATCGCCTATGACGAGGCCTATGCCGATGTCTTCGCGATGCTGGACGAACTGGAGGAGCGGCTCGACGGACGCAGCTTCCTCGTCGGCGAACGCTTCAGTGAAAGCGACATTCGCGCTTTCGTGACGCTCATCCGCTTCGATGCCGCCTATAACGGCATCTTCAAATGCAACCGCCGCCGTCTTGCCGACTACCCGCGTCTTTCGGCCTATCTGGAACGCATCCTCCTCGTTCCCGGCGTCGCCGCGACCGTCTCAATCGACCACATCAAGCGCGGCTATTATTCTGTGAAGGCGCTCAACCCGAACGGCATCGTGCCGCTCGGCCCGGATCTTCCCTTCGCATCGCTTCTCGTGCGCCGCTGATCGGCGGGCGAGAACCCAACGATCCCCTGGACCTGAGGCGATGGGCCTCGATCAGGCGGCGGCGCTTTCCGACACGGGCGTCATCTCGGCCAGCGCCTCCATGACCAGCGCGGCGGTGGGCGCGGCCGAAGCAGGGTTTTGCCCCGTGATCAGCGCGCCGTCACGCGTCGCAAACGGCGCGAAGTCTGGGCCCGAGACATGCACGGCGCCGAGCTCCCGGAGCCGGCTCTCGAGCAGGAACGGGACGGCATGGTCGAGACCGACGGCGCGTTCCTCGCTGTCCGTGAAGGCCGCGACCCGCCGCCCCTTCACCACGGGCACGCCATGCTCGTCGCGCGCTGTCACAAGGCCGGCCGGCCCGTGGCAGACGGCAGCGACGATGGCGTCCTTCCCGAGCCGCCGGGCAACCAGATCGGCCAGCGCGGTGCTCTCGGGAAAGTCGAACATCGTGCCATGGCCGCCGGCCAGGAAAATCGCGTCGAAGCCGGCACCATCGAGCGTATCGAGGCGCGGCGTCGCGGCCGTCAACCGCTTGAACTCTTCGTCGGCAAATGAACGCTCGACAGAGGGCTCGTTTTCGCCCGCCGGCTTGAGGCTGCGCGCATCGATGGGAACGGCGCCACCGGCAATCGATGCGATCGTCACAGCGGCGCCTGCGTCGCGGAACGCGTAATAGGGCGTCGTCAGTTCCTCGAGCCAAAGGCCGGTCGGCTCGCCATTGTCCATCCGTGCGGCCGAGGTGGTGATGAGCAGGATCGTGTTCTGGCGGGGCATGGCGTTTCCTTTTGTGGCGCGCAAGACGCAAGCGCGGCTTTCAGTCTTCAGAACGGCTCAGCGGTGTCGGGGTTCCCTGCGCCAGCGCCGCAACCGCCGTTCGGCGCGGCGTCCAGGCTTTTGCTGCCGGACGTCAAACCGGGAACCAAGCCGCTCTCTGGGCATTGGCCCGCCATTGTTCATCTGGACCGGAGTTCTTCTGATGAAAACGCTTCCCTCGACCATCGTCGTCGTCACCATGCTGCTGGCAGCGAGCCTTGCCGGCTGTGCCAATACGGTCCGTGGGGTCGCGACCGACGTCAAGCAGACCGGCAACGCCGTCGAAGAATCTGTCCGATAGTCCCGATCTGCGTCCCCGCCGCGTTGGGGACGCCCCTTGCTCTGGGCTAATGATCCCATGCTGGACCTCATCGACGCCACCTTCCTCGAGACACACCTTCCCAAGGCTCAGATCACGCTGCGACTGGTCGCCGCCGCCCTGCTCGGCGCCATGATCGGGGCTGAGCGCGAGTGGCGCTCGCGGCCGGCGGGGCTCAGGACCCATACGCTGACGGCGCTGGCCTCCGCCGTCTTCACGATAGTGATGCTCGAAATCCTTCATTCCGATGCGCTTGGCATGGAGCATGTCGTATTCGATCCGATCCGTATCATCGAGGCAGTGACCTCGGGCGTCGCGTTTCTCGCCGCCGGCGCCATCATCCAGAGTCGCGGCAGGGTGAAGGGCCTGACGACAGGCGCCGCGATGTGGCTTGCCGGCGCGATCGGCGTCGCCTGCGGCCTTGGCTATATCGCGGTCGGCATCATGGCGACGGTCATCTGCCTTTTTGTGATCATCGTTCTGTCGCTGCTGCAGGTGAAGGCGAGCGACGACCGCGATTGAGTCCGATCGCCGCCCTTCGTATGACTGGAAAGACGCCGCCCGGCGCAAGACCGGCGGCCTTGCGCAAGGGTGGAAGCAGTCTCATGAAGATCGGATTCTATACGTCGACGCTCGGCGATCGCCCTATTGACGAGGTGATCGATTTCGCCGCCAGCGAGGGCTTCGACGCCATCGAGATCGATGTCGGCAGCCATATTCCAACCCCCGGCGATCTGGCACCGATCGTCGCGCGCGCCCGGGCCAAGGGCCTCACCGTTTCCTCGGTGACGCTCACCGGCAACCAGCTCGAACCCGACGAGACGGCACGCACTGAGCTCCGCGCCCGGACCAAGGCCTATCTCCGCGCCGCCGCTGATGCGGGCGTGCCGATCTTCGTCTATTTCGCCGGCCGCAATCCGAATGTCTCGGAAGACGAGAACTATGGCGACTTCGCCGCCTGGTCCAAGGAACTGCTTGAATCCACCGCGGATTCGCCGATCAAGCTGGTGCTCGAGAACTGGCCGGGCCGCGACAAGAACTTCATCGCCGTCAATCCGGTCGGCTGGCGCAAATTGTTCTCGTTGGTCGAGGACCCGCGCCTCGGCCTCGAATTCGACCCCTCGCACCTCATCTGGCAGGACATCGACCCGATGGCGGCGCGCAAGGAATTCGCGGGCCGCATCGCGATCCTGCATGCCAAGGACACTGTGCTCGATCGCGACGTTATCGAAGCGCATGGCTATCCCTGGTTCCGCTATGTTCTGCCCGGACGCGGCCTGATCGACTGGCGCTCCTTCCTCGCGGAGGCGCATGCCGACGGCTTCGACGGCGTCATCTCGCTCGAACATGAGGACAGCGATTTCGGCTGGCCGAAGAAGGACCTGGACGCCCGGCGCGAAGGTCACCGCGTGGCGCTCGAAACGCTCAGGGCCGCGCTCCGCTGAGCCTGCCGCGCTGCGGCCAAGGCACCGCTTGATAGCGGCCGTATCCCGCCCGGCCGCTTTTCGCCGCGGCAGCGTCGCCCTGCCCTCGACAGGGCTGCGCCGCCGCTTTATTCCGGCGTGATGATGATGCTCGCCATCGACACCGCGCTTGAAAACTGCGCCGTCGGACTTTCGCTCTCGGGCGAGACGATGGTGCGGGTGCGCGTGATCGGCCGCGGCCATGCTGAAGTGCTGATCGGCGAGATCGCGGCTTTGCTGGCGGAAGCGGGCGTTCGGGCCGATGCGCTGGAACGGATCGCTGTTTCGGTCGGGCCCGGCTCGTTCACGGGCCTGCGCGTTGGCATCGCCGCGGCGCGCGGCCTCGCTCTGGTCCGCCGCATTCCTGTCGTCGGCATCTCCACGCTCCATGCCCATGCCGCCCATGCAAGTGCGATCGGCAGCGGCGGCCGGCCGATCCTCGTGCTGCTGCCCGCGCGCGGCACCGAAGCGTTCGGGCAGCTCTTCTCGGCCGCAGGCGAGCCGCTCGAGGCGGCTATCGCCGCGCCGATCGAGGGCTTTGCCGCGCGGGCCGAAGCGCAGGGGCTGGCGGTAGCCGGCGCCGGCGCGACCCTCCTTGGCGATGCGTTCACGCCGCTCCACCGCGATTCCGCGCCACGGATCGAGACATTGCTGGAACTCGGGGCCAAGCTCGACCCCGCCAGTCATCCGCCCAAACCGCTTTATGTGAAGCCGCCCGACGCCGTGCCGCAAGCGGGGGCGAGGATCGCGCGCCGATGATCGAAAGCATGCTGAGCTTTTTCCCGCAGTCCCGCATCGTCTTCGACGAGGTGCGCGGCGAAACCGACATCGAGGGGATGGTCACCATCCATGGTGAGGGTTTCCGCCGTGGCTGGGGGATCGACGAGTTCGAGACGCTGATGGCCGAGCCGACCGTCCGCTGCCTGCTGCTCAGGCGTGAAACGGTGTTCGGCACGCGGCGCTTGCTCGGCTTCATCATGATGCGTCTCGTTGCCGGCGAGGCGGAGGTGCTGACGATCGCGGTCGCACAGGCGCGGCGCGGACATGGCTATGGCCGCCGGCTGATCGACGAGGCGATCCGCCGGGCCTATGGCGAAGGCATCGGCGAGGTGTTCCTCGAGGTCAGCGAAAGCAACCCGCCGGCGCTCGCGCTCTATCGCCGGATCGGCTTTCGGGAAGTCGGCCGCCGCAAGGGCTACTATGCCGAGGGCGGGACGGGCGCCACCGCGCTTGTCATGCGGGTGCAACTTCGCTAAGCGGCACGGAGCCGGGATCGTGCCTCCGGGGGATGCGGGATGAGCCAGGAAGACGTCGTAGAAAACCACACGCTCGAAATCGCCTGCGCCGCCAAGGGCATGCGCATGACCGAGCAGCGCCGGACGATCGCGAGGGTTCTCGATGCCGCGACCGATCACCCCGATGTCGAGGAGGTCTACCGCCGCGCCTCGGCGATCGATCCGCGCATCTCGATCTCAACCGTCTACCGGACGGTGAAGCTGTTCGAGGATGCCGGCATCATCGAACGGCATGATTTCCGCGACGGACGCAGCCGCTATGAAACTGTGTCCGAAGAACATCACGATCATCTGATAGACTTGCGCTCGGGCGCGGTGATCGAGTTTCGCAGCGAAGAGATCGAGGCGCTGCAGGACGTCATCGCCAAGCGACTCGGCTACCGGCTCGTCGATCACCGGCTGGAGCTCTACGCGGTGCCGATCGAAGGAAAAGGCAAGGAACGATCTTGAACCCGGGCATCATCCTGAAGAAGGCGCGGTCTTGAGGGTCCTCTCATCGTGAAGCTATCGGCGCGGCTGGTCTTGCTGGTCCTGGTGCTCGCGCTGACGACGCTCCTGTTCCTGCCGTTCCAGCTCTTCGCGATGCGGTTCCTGCCGCGCCGTGCCGGCATTCTGCCGATGGTCTGGCAGCGCGTCGCCGCCTTCATGGTCGGCCTGCGCGTGCGAGTCGAGGGGACGCCCGCCGCGGCACGGCCGCTGCTCATCGTCTCCAATCACGTTTCCTGGCTCGATATCGTGACGCTCGGCAGCCTGATGCCTGTGTCGTTCATCGCCAAGCGCGAGGTTTCCGAATGGCCGGTGGTGCGCCGGCTCGCCCGGCTGCAGCGCAGCGTCTTCATCGATCGCGCCCGGCGCACCGCAACAGCCGAGGCGGGCGAGGCGATCGCGAACCGCCTCGCCGGGGGCGATGCGCTGGTGTTGTTCGCCGAGGGCACGACAGGCGACGGGATCTCGGTCCTGCCGTTTCGCAGCGCGCTTGTCGGGGCCGCGGCCAAGGCCAGCAGCGGCGCGGCCACCAATGGCGACGGCAGCGCGCGCGCCGAAACGATCACGATCCAGCCGGTGGCGATCGTCTATACCGCGATGCAGGGGCTGCCGATCGGCCGTCTTCGCATGACCGACATCGCCTGGCATGGCGACATGGACCTCGCTCCGCATCTCTCCAATCTGGTCGCCACGGGGGCAGTCGATGCGGTCGTCGCGTTCGGCACCCCCGTGGTGCTCGGCGCCGGCACCGACCGCAAGCAAGCAACCGCCGCGGCCGAACGCGAAGTCCGCGCCATGGTGCGCCGAATCCGCGCCGAACGGCTGAAACCGGCGACGACAGCGTGACGTCGAGGCGGCCGCTATTCTCACAGGCGCCGAAAGAGGCTAGGAAGAACTCTCATAACAGCACCGCGGCCCATCCCCCCGGAGGGTTCTGGCGGCAAGCCCCAACGGGATCAATGGCCGGATCCGAAGTCAAGAAGCGCGTCTACGTCAAGACCTATGGCTGCCAGATGAACGTCTACGATTCCGAAAGGATGACGGACGCGCTGGCGGCTGACGGCTATTCGCCGACCGAACGGGTCGAGGAAGCCGATCTCGTCCTGCTCAACACCTGCCACATCCGCGAGAAGGCGGCTGAGAAGGTCTATTCCGAGCTCGGACGCCTTCGCGTGATGAAGGAGGAGGCCGCCCGCGCCGGCCGCCAGGTCACCGTCGGCGTGACCGGCTGCGTAGCACAGGCCGAAGGCGCCGAGATCGCGCGCCGCGCGCCCGTGGTCGATCTGGTTGTCGGGCCGCAATCCTACCAGCATTTGCCGCGCCTCCTGAAGGAAGTTGCCGGCGGCAAGCGCGCGATCGAAACCGAATTCCAGATCGAAGAGAAGTTCAACGCCCTGCCCGCCGCAACCAAGGCGCAGACGCGGGCGCGCGGCGTCACCGCCTTTCTCACCATCCAGGAAGGCTGCGACAAGTTCTGCACGTTCTGCGTCGTGCCCTATACGCGCGGCGCCGAGGTTTCCCGGCCGGCCGAGGCAATCCTCGCAGAGGCGCGGCGGCTCGGCGAGGCTGGCGTTCGCGAGCTGACGCTGCTCGGCCAGAACGTCAATGCTTGGCACGGCGCCGGTGCCGATGGCCGCAGCTGGGGCCTCGGGGAACTGCTCTACCGCCTCGCCGAAATTCCGGGGCTCGACCGGCTGCGCTATACCACCAGCCATCCGCGCGATATGGACGAGGCGCTGATCGCCGCCCATCGCGACCTGCCGGCGCTGATGCCCTATCTGCATCTGCCGGTGCAATCGGGATCCGACCGCATTCTCGCGGCGATGAACCGCAAGCATCGCGCCGACGACTATCTCCGCCTCGTCGACCGCATCCGCGCGGCAAGGCCAGATATCGCCCTCTCCTCCGATTTCATCGTCGGCTTTCCCGGCGAGAGCGATGACGAGTTCGAGGCGACGATGCGGCTGATCGAGACGATCGGCTATGCCGCTGCCTATTCGTTCAAGTACAGCCCCCGTCCTGGCACGCCGGCGGCGCTGCGCGAGGACAGCGTCGATGAAGCCGTGATGTCGGAGCGGTTGCAGCGTCTGCAGACGCTCATCGCCGCGCAGCAGACCACGTTCAACCGTGCCAGCGTCGGCCAGGTCGTCGACGTCCTCTTCGAAAAGCCCGGTCGCTATGAAGGCCAGATGATGGGCCGTACGCCCTATCTCCAGGCGGTCGGCGTCACGGCCGGGCGAGAGCTCATCGGCACGATCGCCCGTGTCGCCATCACCGGGCTCGGCTCCAATTCGCTGCACGGCACGCTCACCGACACAGTACCGGCCGTTCCGCGTTCCTCCCTCGTTCCTTCGACAGTGTCCAGTCCAGCTTTGGCCCAAGCAGCGGAGACCGCCCCGTGACACCACGCTCGACGACGCCAGGCAGCCCGATTCCGGGCCGGGTTACCGAGATGTCGCATGCCTCGGACCTTGCCCATGTCGTGGTCGGCTTCGACGACAACCGCCTGGCCAGCGAACTGTTCGGCCAGTTCGACCAGAACCTCGCTATTCTGGAGAAACGGCTCGGCATCGAGGCGGTCGCACGCGGCAACCAGCTGACGATCCGTGGCCAGCCGGAAGCCTGCGCGCAGGCGCGCCTTGCGCTCGACCTGCTCTATCTCCGCCTGCAGCAGGGCCACGAGATCGGCCCGGCCGATGTCGAGGGCGCCGTCCGCATGGCCGAGACCGCCGACGAGCAGCTGACGCTGCCGAGCCTCGAGCCGAAGGGCCGGCTCGCCATGGCACAGATCTCGACGCGCCGGCGCACCATCATGGCCCGCAATCCGGCCCAGGACGCCTATATCCGCGCGATGGACCGCGCCGAGATGGTGTTCGGCATCGGCCCGGCGGGCACCGGCAAGACCTATCTTGCCGTCGCCTATGCCGCCGCGCTGATCGAGCGCGGCGACGTCTCGCGGCTGATCCTGTCGCGGCCCGCCGTCGAGGCTGGCGAGCGGCTCGGCTTCCTGCCGGGCGACATGAAGGAGAAGGTCGATCCCTATCTCCGCCCGCTCTATGACGCGCTCTACGACATGATGCCGCCCGACAAGGTCGAGCGCGGCCTCAGCTCGGGGATGATCGAGGTGGCGCCGCTCGCCTTCATGCGCGGACGGACGCTGGCCAATGCCGTCGTCATCCTCGACGAGGCGCAGAACACCACATCAATGCAGATGAAGATGTTCCTGACCCGTCTCGGCGAGGGTTCGCGCATGATCATCACCGGCGATCCGACCCAGGTCGACCTGCCGCCGGGCCAGATATCCGGCCTCGGCGAGGCGAGCGAATTGCTGCGCGACGTCCAGGGCATCGTGCAGATCCGCTTCACCGATCTCGACGTCGTGCGCCATCCGCTGGTCGGGCGCATCGTGCGTGCCTATGACGCCGCGCCGAAGCCGCCGCAGCAGCAGCGCCCGTCCCGCCACGGAGGCGGCGCTTGACCAGCAGCACGGCAAATCGCGCCGCGCCAGCCGTGCCGGTCGCGATCGATCTCATGATCGAGGCCGGCGACTGGCCGGATGAGGCGCATCTCGCCGCGATGCTTGCGCGCGTCGTCGAAGCAAGCTTCGCCGAGGCGCGCCTCGTCGTCGCCCAGGGCTCGGAACTCTCGGTCGTCTTCACCGACGATGCGCATATCCGCGCCCTCAACGACGCCTGGCGGCAGAAAGACAAGCCGACCAACGTCCTCTCTTTCCCCGGCAGTCCGCCGAACCGCGGTCGCTTTGGCCCCCTGCTCGGCGATATCGTCGTCGCCGGAGAGACCGTTCGCAGCGAAGCAGAGGCCGAAGGGATCGCATTTGACGATCATCTGACCCATCTTCTCGTCCATGGCTTGCTTCACCTGTTCGGTCATGATCACATAGAAGATGTGGAAGCCGAACGCATGGAAGCGCTTGAAACTGCCATTCTCGGCAGGCTCGGAATTGCCGACCCTTACGCCGAGCACGTCCCTTGACCCCGGGGCAGGCACAGCCCACACGAACAACTGGACCGATGACCGACACAGACACGCCCGGATCGGGCGCCGATAGCGCCCCCGAACCGTCAAGTATCCCCGCCTTCGCGCCGGAAGCGCGCGAGGCGGACAAAGCCCCTGACAGCTGGTTCGACCGCTTGCGGCATGCCGTCGGCTTCAAGCCGAATGCGACGCTGCGCGAGGACATTGAGGAGGCGCTCGAAGGCGACGGCGCTGCCGATGCCTTCTCGGCCGAAGAACGGCTCATGCTGCGCAACATCCTGCGCCTGCGGGATGTGCGCGTCGACGATGTGATGGTGCCGCGCGCCGCAATCCTCGCGCTCGATGTCGACCTGACCCTCGCCGAGGTGATCGGTGCGTTTCGAGAAAGCGGGCATTCGCGCATGCCTGCTTATCGCGAATCGCTCGACGACCCGGTCGGCATGGTCCACATCAAGGACCTGATGGACCTCATCACCAGCGTCGCCATGGCCGATGGTGGCATCGATTTCTCCAGGATCGACCTGAAGGTGAAGCTCGCCGACACGAATATCGTGCGCAGCGTACTGTTCGTGCCGCCCTCGATGCCGGCGGCGACGCTGCTTTCGACCATGCAGGCGAGCCGCGTCCAGATGGCGGTGGTCATCGACGAATATGGCGGCACAGACGGCCTTGTCTCACTTGAGGACGTCGTCGAAATCGTGTTCGGCGAGATCGAAGACGAGCATGACGAGGACGAGGCGCTGATCACGCCCGAGCCTGACGGCACCTTCCTCGCGGATGCCCGGGCCGATCTCGATGATCTCGAGGCGGCGCTCGGCGTCGATCTCGCGCTTGGCGACGGCCATGACGACGTCGATACGGTGGGCGGGTTGGTCTTCGGGCTGCTCGGCCGCATCCCGCAGGCGGGCGAGCGCATCGACCTGCCGGGTGGACTCGCCTTCGAGATTCTCGAATCCGACCAGCGGCGCGTTAAACGGCTGCGGGTCAGGCGCGAGAGCGCGGCCGCCGCTTGACCACAGCGCCGGCGGCCGTGACTCTGGGCCCGATCATCTCCGGCCCCTGATTCGCGAGCCACGCCATTTCGAGATCGCGTCCCAGCCGCGCGGGATTGTCTGCGCTCGCCGATGCCGTGCTGCTGTCACGGGGCTGGCGGCGTGCACTCATCGGCATCGGCGCCGGGGCATTGTCGGCGCTTGCTCTGCCGCCGATCGGCTTTTTCCCGATTCTGTTGGTGACGCTGCCGGCTTTCGTCCTGCTGCTCGACGGGGCGACGCCAAACCCCGCCAGCGGGTTCCTGCGCCGACGCCTGCCCGCCTTCTGGACCGGCTGGTGCTTCGGGTTCGGCTATTTCCTGGGCGGCCTCTGGTGGATTGGCGCCGCCTTTCTTGCCGATGCCGGCGCCTTCGTTGCGCTGATGCCGCTTGCCGTGCTGCTGCTGCCGGCCGGGCTCGCGCTGTTCTGGGGCGTCGCCTCCGCGATTGCTCGTCTTGTCTGGCCGGCAGGCTGGGGCCGCATCCTGATCCTCGGCGCCGCCCTGTCGCTGGCCGAATGGCTGCGTGGCCATGTCCTGACCGGCTTTCCCTGGAATGCCTTCGGCTACACGCTGATGCCCGCGCCGGTGTTGATGCAGGGCGCGGCCCTGGTCGGGCTGTGGGGCATGACGCTTGCCGCCTTCCTGATCTTCATGGCACCGATCCTGCTGATTGACGAACGCCGCCGGCGCGGCAACCGCATCACCTTCGTCGTGCTCGCGGCACTCTTCCTCGCCAATCTGGGCTATGGCGCGGTGCGCCTCACAGTCGCGGCGGATGTGACCGTTCCAGGTGTCAAACTGCGCCTCGTCCAGCCCGTTCTGGCGCAGGATGAGAAATGGTCGCCCGGCCGCGACAATACGGTGCTGCAGCGCTATCTCTCGCTCTCTGCCACCGGCCTCAAGGAAGATGGCCCGTCGCCGTTCACGATTCTGATCTGGCCGGAAACGGCGCTGCCCTTCTTCCTGGCCGACCAGCCTAATGCGCTGGCTGCCATCGGCGCGCTGCTGCCGAAGGGCACGACGCTGATCACGGGCGCCGCGCGGAGCGAGCCGAGTGCCGATCCGGACCAGGCCAGCCGTGTGTTCAACAGCATCTATGTCATCGACGATGAGGGCGTCATCCGCGACTTCTATGACAAGGTCCATCTGGTACCATTCGGCGAATATCTGCCGTTCGACGGCCTGCTTTCCCGCCTCGGGCTGCATCAGATGGTCGCACTTCCGGGCGGGTTCGACGCCGGCACACGGCTCCGGACATTGCCGCTCGCGGGCGCGCCAGCCTTTGGACCGCTGATCTGCTACGAGATCATCTTTCCAGGCGCCGCGACCAACCATCGCCTCCGGCCGCACTGGCTGGTGAACGTCACCAATGACGGCTGGTTCGGCAATACGCCGGGACCCTACCAGCACCTGCAGCAAGCCAGCGTTCGGGCCGTTGAAGAGGGCCTTCCGTTCGCCCGCGCGGCCAATACCGGCATTTCCGCCATCGTCGATCCCTATGGCCGCATCACCGCCTCGCTGAGGCTTGGCGCGGCCGGAATCGTCGACGGTCTCTTGCCTGGTGCACTTGAGGAGACGGCTTATGCCCGCTTCGGAGACATCCCTTTTGCGATCGCAGAACTGCTGGCAGCTTTGTTTGGGATTGCGGCAGTTTTCACTCCTGCTAAAACCCGGAATTGACAGCCGGTTTATTGCACTCCATTTTGTGCGTGTGGGCCGGATGGATGGCGCCGGAATATTGCCGTCCAGTCATAAGTGAAACAGTGTGCAATGGTCGGCATTGGCCAGACGTTGCACAGCCCTGCGCTACTTCTGGAAAGAGAGCCCTCGATGGTCAATAAGAAAGTACCCAACCCCATCGACATTCATGTGGGAGGGCGGGTCCGGCTGCGTCGCATGATGCAGAATATGAGCCAAGAAAAGCTTGGTGAGAGCCTGGGCATTACGTTCCAGCAAATTCAGAAATACGAAAAAGGAACCAACAGGATCGGCGCAAGCCGGCTGCAGCATATTTCATCGGTCCTGCAGGTTCCCGTCTCATTCTTCTTTGAGGACGCGCCTGGCGCATCGACCGTCGCCGGCTTCGAGGAAGCCCGCCCGGCAGCTTTCGTGACGGACTTCCTGTCCAGCTCGGAAGGGTTGCAGCTGAACCGCGCCTTCGTCCGAATCAAGGATCCGAAAGTCCGGCGCAAGATCGTCGACATGATCCGCGCCGTGGCTGGTGAAGAAACCAGCGACTGAGCGGGCGCCCCCAGTTACTCCCGAACCGGGCCTTCTCGCGAGCGAGCCGGTTCGGGAAGTTCGTTCCAAACCCAGCCGCTAGACTGAAATGGCGACCGATCGCGCTTGACCGCTCGATCGATCCGATCGATACCCATGACTTCGAAACCGGCCCAGTCTCCGGCTTAGCCGACAGTGTGCGAGGGGTTATATTGTCGAGATCGTCCTATCTCTTCACGAGCGAGTCGGTTGCTGAAGGTCACCCGGACAAGGTCTGCGACCGTATTTCCGACGAAGTCGTCGACACGTTTTTCCGAACCGGCCCTGAAGAAGGGTGGGATCCGAGCCAGCTGCGCGTGGCTTGCGAGACGCTCGCCACCACCAATCGCGTTGTGATTGCCGGCGAGACCCGCGGCCCTGCCTCGATCACGCCGGATGTGGTGGCGGATGCCGCCCGCCGCGCGATCCGCGACATCGGCTACGAGCAGGAAAAGTTCCACTGGAACACGGTCGAGATCGAAGTCCTTCTCCATGCCCAGTCCGCCGACATCGCCGTTGGCGTCGATGCGGCTGGCAACAAGGACGAGGGCGCGGGCGATCAGGGCATCATGTTCGGCTATGCCTGCTCGGAGACCCCCGAGCTGATGCCGGCGCCGATCTTCTATGCGCATCGCATCCTGAAGCGGCTCGCCGATGCGCGTCACTCCAAGGACACGCTATCGCTCGGCCCGGATGCGAAGAGTCAGGTCACCGTGCGCTACGAGAACGGCAAGCCGGTGGAAGTCACGCAGATCGTGCTTTCGACCCAGCATGTCGACGGCCTGTCCTCGCATGACGTTCGTTCGATCGTCGAGCCCTACATCATCGAGTCGCTGCCCTATGGCTGGATCACGCCCCAGACCGTCTGGCACGTCAATCCGACCGGCAAATTCGTCATCGGCGGCCCGGACGGCGATGCAGGTCTGACCGGCCGCAAGATCATCGTCGACACCTACGGCGGCGCAGCTCCGCATGGCGGCGGTGCCTTCTCCGGCAAGGACCCAACCAAGGTGGATCGTTCGGCGGCCTATGCCGCGCGCTACCTGGCGAAGAACGTCGTCGCATCGGGCGCTGCCGAGCGCTGCACGATCCAGCTTTCCTATGCCATCGGCGTTTCGCAGCCGCTCTCGATCTATGTCGACCTCCATGGCACCGGCAAGGTTGCCGAGGCGGCGGTCGAGTCGGCGCTATCCCGGGTGATGGACCTGTCGCCGCGCGGCATCCGCCAGCACCTGCAGCTCAATCGCCCGATCTATGCGCGCACCTCGTCCTATGGCCATTTCGGCCGCGCGCCCGAAGATGACGGCGGCTTCTCCTGGGAGAAGACCGACATCGCCGGCGCGCTGCTGAAGCTGCTTTGACCGAGACGGGCGCGGGAACGCGCCGCGATTCGTTCTATGGCCGCCGCAAGGGCCACACGCTCCGCGCCGGCCAGTCCGACACGCTGGAGCGTGTGCTGACGCGGCTTCGCGTCGATACCGCGGAGCCAGCCCCGTCCGATCTTCGGACGCTGTTCGAGGACGAGATCGATGACGTGGCGCTCGAAATCGGCTTCGGCGGCGGCGAACACCTTCTCCATCGGGCGGCCACTGAGCCCGCGACTGGGCGGATCGGCGCCGAGCCTTTCCTGAACGGTATGGCCAAGGCCGCCGCCGCAATCGACGCAGGCCGGCCAGGCAATCTCCGCCTGTTCGACCGCGATGCTGCCGAGTTGCTCGACTGGCTGCCAACGGCGAGCCTTTCGATCGTCGACCTGCTCTATCCCGATCCCTGGCACAAGCGGCGCCACTGGAAGCGCCGCTTCGTCTCGGCCGACAATCTCGCCCGCATCGCGCGCGTGCTCCATCCGGGCGGCATCTTCCGCTTCGCCTCGGACATCGCCTCCTACGTCGATTGGACGCTCATCGCCGTTGCGGCCGCGCCGGACTTCGACTGGACGGCCGAAGATGCCGACGACTGGCGGCTGCCATTCCCCGGCTGGCCGGGCACGCGCTATGAGCAGAAGGCGATCCGCGAGGGCCGGCGGGGAACCTATCTGACGTTCCGCCGCCGGTAATCCGTCACGGACCGACGAGATAGGGCAGAGCGAGCAGCGAGGTGCTCGCCGCGGTCAGGATCAGGAACGCGGCAAAACGCAGGGCGATGGACTTCATGATACGCGGCACCGGAAGCGTTCGGGGATCGAACGGGGCGTAGACTGCGAAGACCTTGCTTAGCAATGTATTGATACGAACACTCCACAATGAAATAAACGCTGACGGTGGCGACGCTGCCACGCCATGCGACGCCGGCTTCAGCGCCAAAGCCAGACGGCGCTTGCCTCCCGAGCCAGACGGCGCTTGCAATTGCCGGCTTATCGGCCTATACGCCAGTCATTCATCTCAAACGATCGGCTCGTTGGAGAGTGGACCCCCGGGGCCCGCTCGCAAGACCTCTTGGCCGATTGCGTGAGTTTTCCCCGACGGCCCGGATGCGTCCCGGCCGAACCAACTCTCGGACGGACTGATTTGGCGGACCCCGCAGCCATCGAACCGCGCATCATCATCGAGACCGGTCTCGACGCACGCGTCGCCGCCATCGTCGAGCCTGTTGTCGCCGATCTCGGCTACAGGCTGGTGCGCGTCAAGACTTCGCGCCGCAACGGCATGACCCTGCAGGTGATGGCCGAGCGGCCGGACGGCAGCATGTCGGTCACCGATTGCGAGCAGATCAGCCGCAACCTGTCACCGGCGCTCGACGTCGAGGATCCGATCGTAGAGGCCTATCATCTCGAGGTCTCCTCGCCGGGCATCGACCGCCCGCTGGTCCGCCGCTCGGATTTCGAGCGCTGGACTGGGCATATCGCCAAGATCGAGGCCAGCATTCCCGTCGATGGCCGCAAGCGCTTCCGCGGCACGCTGCTCGGACTCGAAGGCGACGCGACCGCTCTGAAGCTCGAAGACGTGCCGGCTGGCGCGCCCGACCGGGTGCTGATTCCGCTCGCTTCCATCGGCGAGGCGAAGCTCGTCCTCACCGACGCCCTGATCGACGACACGCTCCGGGATCGCGCCGCCCTAGAGGGCGCCGATGATGCCGATATCGACGACATGACCGACGATACGTCCGACGCCTGAAGGCGGGACGATCGCGCAGAAAGAGTAACGGAGACAGGACGATGGCAGTCAGCGCCAACCGGCTCGAACTCTTGCAGATCGCCGACGCGGTCGCCCGTGAGAAGGTGATCGACCGGCAGATCGTCATCGCCGCGATGGAGGACGCCATCCAGAAGGCGGCCCGCTCGCGCTATGGCTCTGAAACCGACGTCCGCGCCGAGATCAATCCGAAGACCGGCGAGATCCGTCTGCAGCGCCTGCTCCAGGTGGTCGAGACGGTCGAAAACCCGGCGATCGAGGTTTCGCTCGACGTCGCGACCGACCAGAATCCGGCCGCCCGCGTTGGCGACTATATCGCCGAGGCGCTGCCGCCGATGGATTTCGGCCGCATCGCCGCCCAGTCGGCGAAGCAGGTCATCGTGCAGAAGGTCCGCGAGGCCGAACGCGACCGCCAGTTCGACGAATACAAGGATCGGATCGGCGAGATCGTCAACGGCTCGGTCAAGCGCGTCGAATATGGCAACGTCATCGTCGATCTTGGTCGTGGCGAAGGCATTGTCCGCCGCGACGAGCTGATCCCGCGCGAAACCTTCCGCTATGGCGACCGCATTCGGTCCTATGTCTACGACGTCCGCCGCGAGCAGCGCGGCCCGCAGATCTTCCTGTCGCGCACGCATCCGCAGTTCATGGCGAAGCTGTTCGCTCAGGAAGTGCCGGAAATCTACGACGGCATCATCGAGGTGAAGTCGGTTGCCCGCGATCCGGGCTCCCGCGCCAAGCTCGCCGTGATCTCGCGTGACAGTTCGATCGATCCGGTCGGCGCCTGCGTCGGCATGCGCGGCAGCCGCGTTCAGGCGGTCGTGACCGAGCTGCAGGGCGAGAAGATCGACATCATTCCGTGGTCGGGCGACCCGGCGACGTTCATCGTCAATGCACTTCAGCCGGCCGAAGTCGCGAAGGTTGTGCTTGACGAAGAGGCGGAGCGTATTGAAGTCGTGGTCCCGGATGACCAACTTTCTCTTGCGATCGGACGCCGCGGACAGAATGTTCGCCTCGCCTCGCAGTTGACCGGTTGGGATATCGATATCCTCACCGAGCAGGAAGAATCTGAGCGGCGCCAGAAGGAATTCCAAGAGCGGTCGAGCCTGTTCAATACGGCGCTCGATGCCGACGAGGTCGTTGGCCAGTTGCTGGCATCCGAGGGTTTCGCTTCGCTGGAGGAAATCGCCTTCGTCGACCAGGAAGAACTGGCCTCGATTGAAGGTTTCGACGAAGAGACCGCGGCCGAGCTGCAGCAGCGGGCTCGCGACTATCTCGACAAGCTCGAGGCTGAGCATGACGAGGAGCGCAAGACCCTCGGCGTCTCGGACGAGCTCAAGGAACTGTCGGGCATGACCACTTCTATGCTGGTCGCCCTCGGCAGGGATGGAATCAAGACGGTTGAGGATTTCGCCGGCTATGTGCCGGACGATCTCGTCGGCTGGGCGGAACGCAACGAAGGCGAGACCAAGCGCCATGGCGGACTGCTCGACAAGTTTGGTCTGACCCGCAGCGACGCCGAGCGCATGATCATGACGGCGCGCGTCAAGGTGGGCTGGATCACGGAAGAACAGGCGGAGGCCGAAATCGAGGCTGGTGCCGAAGAAGAAGTCGCAGCCGAGGAGACCGAGGCCTGAGCCCTGCTCAGGTCGCGGTCCGGAAATCATGGCGCGCCGCAACGAACCGACGATCAGAAGCTGCATCGTTTCGCGGCTTGCGATGCCGTCGGACCAACTGATCCGGTTCGTCCTCGATCCCGAGGGACGGGTCGTAGTCGATTTGCGTCGGCGGTTGCCGGGACGCGGCGTCTGGGTGACGGCGCGGAAGGAAATGGTGGCGGCGGCGGAAAAGAAGCGCCTGTTCGCCAAGGGATTCAAGGCCGCGGTTGCGGTCGAGCCGGGCCTCGCCGATCGCGTCGGCCTGCTGATGGAGGAAGGTGCCGTACAGGCTCTTTCTTTCGCGCGGAAGGCTGGCGAGGTCGTGACGGGCTTCACCAAGGTTGAGACGGCGATTCAGCGGGAGCCCATAGCGGCGATCCTGCAGGCTCGCGAAGCGGCCGACGACGGCCGGACGAAGATCGCGGCGGCGCTGAAGCGCCGCTTCGGACGCACCGATGCCGTTCCCGTAATTCGGATCTTCCGATCCGAACAAATGGATTTGGCATTGGGCCGGTCAAATGTGATACATGCTGCACTGCTCGCAGGCCGGGCGAGCGAGAATGTCATTGAGCGTGTCAACGCGCTCGCCCGTTTTCTGGGGGAAGACGGGCCCGTTGGCATTGGCGATATCGGCCGCGAGATCGATCCGCCGGAAGTGCCCGAGATGATTGCGCCGTGAAAGGGCGCTAGACCCGCAGGACAGAAGACCGAATGAACGATACGAGCAATAGCGGCGACAAGGATCTTGGCGGCGCGAAGAAGACGCTGAGCCTCAAGGGCCGTGACCTCGAACGCGGCACCGTCAGGCAGAGCTTCTCGCATGGGCGCACCAATACCGTCGTCGTGGAGAAGAAGAAGCGGGTGATGATCCCGGGCAAGAGCGAGACGGCGCCAGCGCCGGCCGCCGCCGCCCCGGTCGCGCCTCCGCGCCCGGCCCAGCCGGTTTCACAGACGCGCACAATCCAGTCCAACACCCAGGCAAGGCCGACGCCGACCGCGCCGTCGCAGCCGCAGCGGTCCCAGCCGCAGCGCTCCGGTATGGTTCTGCGCCAGCTTTCCTCCGACGAGCTCGATGCGCGCGCCAGGGCTCTGGCCGATGCGCGCATCCGCGACGCGGAAGAGCGCCGTCAGGCCGAGGAAGACGCCAAGCGCCGCGTGATCGAAGAGGCGCGCCTCGCTATAGAGCGCGAGGAAGCCGCCAAGCGCCAGGCCGAGGAAGATATCCGCCGCGCAGCCGAGGCTGTCGTCAAGGAACGCGCTGAGGAAGCTGCCCGTCGCCGTCTCGGCGAGGAGAAGCCCCGCACCGCCGCGACACCAGCCAACCGCCCGAATGGCGAACGCGCCCCCGACGCGACCGAGAAGCCGACGGCCCGTACGGCCGCTCCCGGCGCTCGTGCCCCCGGCCGGCCCGACGAGGAAGAGGATCGCTCCGGCGGCCTGCGTCCTTCGACGACCAAGCGCCCTAAGGCCGTCGATCCGAAGCCGGTCAAGAAGGAAGAGGTCAAGCCGCGCGGCCGCCTCACGCTTTCGAACGCGCTCGACGATTCAGAGCGTGAGCGCTCGCTCGCCTCGGTCCGCCGCCGCCGCGAACGCGAGCGTGCCCGCCTCATGGCTCAGGGTCCGCGCGAGAAGATTTCTCGCGAGGTGATCCTTCCCGAGACCATCAGCATCGGCGATCTCGCCAACCGCATGGCGGAGCGCGCTGTCGACGTCATCAAGTTCCTGATGAAGCAGGGTCAGTTGCTCAAGGCCACCGACGTCATCGACGCCGACATGGCGCAGCTGATCGCCGAGGACATGGGTCACACCGTGCGCCGCGTGGCCGAATCCGACGTCGAGGAAGGTCTGTTCGACCGCCAGGGGGCCTCTGCCGAGCAGGTGTCGCGTCCGCCCGTCGTCACGATCATGGGCCATGTCGACCACGGCAAGACCTCGCTACTCGACGCGATCCGCAAGACGAATGTCGTTTCCGGCGAATCCGGCGGCATCACGCAGCATATCGGCGCCTATCAGGTCGAGCAGAACGGCCAGAAGATCACCTTCATCGATACGCCTGGCCACGCCGCCTTTACGGCGATGCGTCAGCGCGGTGCCCGGGCGACCGATATCGTCGTGCTGGTGGTGGCGGCGGATGACGGCGTCATGCCGCAGACGATCGAGGCCATCAATCACGCCCGCGCCGCCAAGGTTCCGGTGATCGTCGCCATCAACAAGATGGACAAGCCTGACGCCGATCCGACGCGGGTTCGCACCGAATTGCTTCAGCATGAAGTGTTCGTCGAAACCATGGGCGGCGAGACGCTCGACGTCGAGGTGTCCGCCAAGACCGGCGCCAATCTCGACCGTCTGCTTGAGACCATCCTGCTGCAGTCGGAAGTGCTCGACCTCAAGGCCGATCCCCGCCGCGTCGCTGATGGCGTCGTCATCGAGGCGAAGCTCGACCGTGGCCGCGGTCCGGTCGCGACCGTTCTCGTCCAGGGCGGCACGCTGCATCCCGGCGATATCATCGTCGCCGGCTCGGAATGGGGCCGCGTCCGCGCGCTCATCGACGATCACGGCCAGACCGTTTCGGAGGCTCCGCCCTCGATGCCGGTCGAAGTGCTCGGCTTCCAGGCCGCGCCCGAGGCTGGCGACCGTTTCGCGGTTGTCGAGACCGAAGCGCGCGCTCGCGAGATCGCCGATTACCGTGCTCGCCAGAAGCGTGAGAAGTCGGTTGCCCGCCAGACCACGGCGCGCGGTTCGCTGGCTGAAATGATGAGCCAGCGCCAGAATTCGGGCCTCAAGGAGTTCCCGCTCGTCATCAAGGGTGACGTTCAGGGCTCGGTCGAGGCGATCATCGGCGCGCTGGATGCGCTCGGGACGTCGGAAGTCGTCGCGCGGATCATCCATTCGGGCGTCGGCGGTATTACCGAATCCGATCTCACGCTGGCTGCGGCTTCCAATGCCGCGATCATCGGCTTCAATGTCCGCGCCAATAAGCAGGCGCGCGACCTCTCTGACCGCGACGGCGTCGAGATCCGTTATTACAACGTGATCTATGACCTCATCGACGACGTGAAGTCGGCGATGTCTGGCCTGCTCACGCCGGAACGGCGCGAGACGATGCTCGGCAATGCGGAGATCCTCGAGATTTTCCACATCACCAAGGTCGGCAAGGTCGCGGGCTGCCGCGTCACGGATGGTACGGTCGAGCGCGGGGCGAATGTTCGCCTCATCCGCGAGAACGTCGTCATCCACGAGGGCAAGCTCTCGACGCTCAAGCGCTTCAAGGACGAAGTCAAGGAAGTGCCGGCGGGCCAGGAATGCGGCATGGCCTTCGAGCGATACGAAGACATGCGCGCCGGCGACGTCATCGAGTGCTACCGCGTCGAAGAGATCAAGCGGTCGCTCTAGCCTGAACGATCTTCTTCCCTGCCCCCTTGCGGGGGCGGGGAAGGACGTGCGCCCCGCCCCGCGCCGATCGATCGCGGGATGGCGTGTTCGCTGCATTCCTCGCAAAGAGGGTGACGGCGGCAGCGTGATCATCGATCATCCCTTGATGAGGCAAAGCCGGTCCGAGCCCGGCAGATGTCCTTTTCGGCATCGCCAAGGAGAACACCCATGGCCAGAACGGCAGCCAACGGCAAGAAGATCGGAACTCCCGGGCAGCGGCAGCTGCGCGTCGGCGAACTCGTTCGCCATGCGCTCTCCGAGATCCTGGCACGCGGGGACCTCCGCGAACCCGAGCTTGAGCTCGTCGTTGTGACCGTGCCCGAGGTTCGCCTCTCGCCCGACCTCAAGATCGCGACTGCCTATGTCATGCCGCTCGGCGGCAAGAATCCGGAGGGCGTCGTCGCCGCGCTCGATCGCCACCGCAAATATCTCCGCGGCGAGGTTGCGCATCGCATCAACATGAAGTTCGCGCCGGATCTCCGCTTCCGCGTCGATACCTCGTTCGAGGAAGGCTCGCGCATCGATGCGCTGCTGCGCACCAATCCGATTGTGCGCCATGACATCGACGCCGCGCCCCTTGATGGCGACGGCGACGGGCCGGACGACACGCGCGACTGAGCCGACAGGAAAACCCATGGGCCAGCGCCAGAAAAAGGGCCGGCCGGTTTCCGGCTGGCTGATCCTCGACAAGCCGCTCGGCATGACCTCGACACAGGCCGTCGCGGTCGTGAAGCGCATCTTCGGGGCGCAGAAGGCCGGCCATGCCGGCACGCTCGATCCGCTCGCGACGGGCCTCCTGCCCATCGGGCTGGGCGAGGCGACCAAGACCGTTCCCTATGTCATGGACGGCCGCAAGATCTACGGCTTCACCGTGCGCTGGGGCGAGGAGACGACGACGGACGATGCCGAAGGCGCCACCGTCGCAACGTCGGACCACCGGCCGGATCGCGCCGCGATCGAGGCTGTGCTGCCCGAGTTCATCGGTACGATCATGCAGGTTCCGCCGGCCTTTTCGGCGATCAAGATCGATGGCGAGCGCGCCTATGATCTCGCCCGCGACGGCGAGACCGTGACGCTTGAGCCGCGGCCGATCGACGTTCACCGGCTTGATCTCGTCGCCATGCCAGATGAGAACACCGCCATCTTCGCGGCCGAATGCGGCAAGGGAACTTATGTCCGGGCGCTCGCCCGCGACATGGGCCGGCTGCTCGGATCGCGCGGCCATGTCGCCAATCTCCGCCGGCTGCTGGTCGGCCCCTTCGACGAAGCCTCGATGGTGACGCTGGATCAGCTGCGCGAAGCTGCGGCCGAGGGCATGGAGGCGGCTGAGGCCTTGCTGGCGCCGGTCGAGACCGCGCTTTCGGATATGCGCGAAATCCGCATCGGCGAGACCGAGGCGGCGCGGCTTCGAAACGGCCAGCCTTTCATCCTGCGCGGCCGCGATGCACCCCTCCCCGGCGAGACCGTCTATGCGACGCTTGCCGGCACGCTCATCGCGATCGGCGAGATCGAGCAGGGCAGCTTCCAGCCCATCCGCGTCTTCGTCGGCGCCTGACGGCCTGGGCCTCCGCAACTTTCCGCTGGTCTTCCGGCCTCTCTTCGGGCATATGTCGCCCGCACCCTGAGGTCGAATGGTCCTCAGGGCAAAGCCCTATGGAGCGGCGACCGTGCTGGACGACATCCCGGCACCGGCCGACCACGATGGGGCACCGGCTTCGGAACATTCCGCAGTCAACCGGCCGGGCATGTCGCCCGGTGTCATTCATTTCGAAAGGATCCCCGATGTCGATCACCGCTGCTCGCAAGCAGGAACTGATCAGTGAATATGCGACGGTCCCGAACGATACGGGTTCGCCGGAAGTCCAGGTTGCGATCCTGTCTGAGCGGATTGCCAACCTGACCGAGCATTTCAAGGGCCATGCCAAGGACAATCACTCCCGGCGCGGTCTGCTCAAGATGGTGAGCCAGCGCCGCAGCCTTCTGGACTATGTCAAGAAGATCGACCATCAGCGCTACAAGACCCTGATCGAGCGCCTCGGCCTGCGTCGCTGAGCGGGTCGGGCTTCTAGCCCGCCCCCGAAGACGCACACTAGCGCGCGGCGGCATGGGGTCGCCGCGCTGATATGTTCGCGGTTGTACGCCCGAGCCATGGCAGGATCGCCAGCCGCTTTCGCCCGCTGATGCGGCGCCGAGAGCGTCTCGCCGTCTTGTCCATGGCTCTCCGACGCATCCGCGGCGGAAAGGAACTACCATGTTCGACGTTCAACGTGTCGAGATCGAATGGGCAGGACGCCCGCTCGTGCTCGAGACCGGAAAGATCGCCCGCCAGGCTGATGGTGCCGTCCTCGCCACCTATGGCGAGACCAGCGTGCTGGCGACTGTCGTCGCCGCCAAGCAGCCGAAGCCCGGCATCGACTTCTTCCCCCTGACGGTGAACTATCAGGAGAAGACCTTCGCAGCCGGCAAGATCCCCGGCGGCTTCTTCAAGCGCGAAGGCCGTCCCTCCGAGAAGGAGACGCTGACCTCGCGTCTCATCGACCGTCCGATCCGCCCGCTCTTCGCGGAAGGCTTCCGCTGCGAGACCCAGGTCGTCGCCACCGTCCTCAGCCATGATCTCGAGAACGATCCCGATATCGTCGCAATGGTTGCCGCCTCGGCAGCGCTGACGCTTTCGGGCGTGCCGTTCTTCGGCCCGGTCGGCGGTGCGCGCGTCGGTCTCATCGACGGCGCTTTCGTGCTCAACCCGCTGCTTGAGCAGTCGGCCGATTCCAAGCTCGACCTCGTCGTCGCCGGCACCACCGACGCCGTGCTGATGGTCGAGTCCGAGGCGCAGGAGCTGTCGGAAGACACGATGCTCGGCGCCGTGATGTTCGGCCATGCCGGTTTCCAGCCGGTGATCGACGCGATCATCGCGCTCGCCGAGAAGGCCGCCAAGGAGCCGCGCGCGTTCCAGGCGCCCGACCTCTCCGCGATCGAGACGGAGATGCTCGGCATCGCCGAGGGCGAGCTGCGCGAGGCCTACAAGAACACCGTCAAGCAGGACCGCTACGCCGCCGTCGACGCCGTCAAGGCGAAGGTGATGGCCCACTTCTTCCCCGAGGGCGCCGAGGCGCGCTTCGACAAGGAGAAGATCGGCGCCGTGTTCAAGGAACTGCAGGCGAAGATCGTCCGCTGGAACATCCTCGACACCGGCAGCCGCATCGACGGCCGCGACCTGAAGACGGTCCGTCCGATCGAATCGCAGGTCGGCATCCTGCCGCGCGCCCATGGTTCGGCGCTGTTCACCCGCGGCGAGACGCAGGCGCTGGTCGTTGCGACGCTCGGCACCGGCGATGACGAGCAGTTCATCGACGCTCTGGAAGGCACCTACAAGGAAACCTTCCTGCTGCACTACAACTTCCCGCCCTATTCGGTCGGCGAGACCGGCCGCATGGGTTCGCCCGGCCGCCGCGAAATCGGCCATGGCAAGCTCGCCTGGCGCGCCGTGCGTCCGATCCTGCCGAAGCATCACGAGTTCCCCTACACGATCCGCGTTGTCTCGGAGATCACCGAGTCGAACGGTTCGTCGTCGATGGCAACCGTGTGCGGCACCTCGCTGTCGCTGATGGATGCGGGCGTTCCGCTGAAGCGTCCGGTGGCCGGCATCGCCATGGGCCTCATCCTCGAGGGTGAGCGCTTCGCGGTGCTCTCCGACATCCTCGGCGACGAGGATCATCTCGGCGACATGGACTTCAAGGTGGCCGGTACCGCTGAAGGCGTGACCTCGCTGCAGATGGACATCAAGATCGCCGGCATCACCGAAGAGATCATGCGGGTCGCTCTCGACCAGGCCAAGGGCGGCCGTGCGCATATCCTCGACGAGATGGCCAAGGCGCTGACTTCGGCCCGCCCGTCGCTCGGCGAGCATGCGCCGCGCATCGAAGTGATCCAGATCCCGACCGACAAGATCCGTGAAGTGATCGGCTCGGGCGGCAAGGTCATCCGCGAGATCGTGGAAAAGACCGGCGCCAAGATCGACATCTCGGACGACGGCACCGTCAAGGTCGCCTCGACCGACGCCAAGGCGATCACTGCGGCGCTGAACTGGATCAAGGGCATCGCTGCCGAGCCCGAGCTCAACGCGATCTACCAGGGCACCGTGGTGAAGGCCGTCGATTTCGGCGCCTTCGTCAACTTCTTCGGCGCCCGCGACGGCCTCGTCCATATCTCGCAGCTGTCCAACCAGCGCGTTGCGAAGACGCAGGACGTCGTCAAGGAAGGCGACAAGGTCTGGGTCAAGCTGCTCGGCTTCGACGAGCGCGGCAAGGTCCGCCTGTCGATGAAGGTCGTCGACCAGACGACCGGCCAGGAGATCAAGGAAGACAAGGCCGAGACCGCCGCCGAGTAATCGGCAGCGTCCAAGCCTTTGACAGAACGAAGCCCGGCGAGCGATCGCCGGGCTTTTTCGTGTCGGCGTGATCTCGGTCAACACGCGCCAGCCCCTCGGCGCCCATGTCTTTGCTTCAATGGATCGCGGAGCGATGGACATGAAGCGACGGGATGTTCTGGCGCTCGGCGGCGGCGCTGCAGCCGCAATCGGCATCGGCACCGTGCTCGCTTTGCGAAGCACGGCCTCCATGGCCGATTATGACGCACTGGCGCGCCAGGAACGCGAGGCCGTTTCACCACCGGCAAGCGCGCTTGATCTTGTCCGGCTGGCATCGCTGGCGCCGAACAGCCACAACACGCAGCCTTGGCGCTTCACCATCGGCGATGGACGCATCGCGATCCGCCCGGATTTCGCGCGGCGCACGCCAGCCGTCGATCCCGACGATCATCATCTCTTCGTCAGCCTTGGCGCCGCCGCCGAAACGCTGGCCATCGCAGCCGCGGCCAACGGCCTGCCGGGAACGCTCAGCTTCGAGGAGAGCGGCGATGGCGCCATCCTGTTTGATTTCGCGGCAGCGCCGCCGGTCGCCTCGCCCTTGTTCGCCGCCATTACGCAGCGCCAGTCGACCCGCGCGCCTTTCGACGGCAAGCCGCTCGCGCCCGGCCTGATCCACCGCCTCGTGGAAGCGACGGCGATTCCGGGCGTGCGACTGATCGCGCTGAGCGACCCGTCCAAGATCGCGGCAGTTGGCGACCGCATCATTGCCGGCAACACCATCCAGATGACGGATGCAGCGTTTCGGACTGAGCTGAAACAATGGCTGCGCTTCAGCCCCGCCCAAGCAATCGAGACCAGCGATGGGCTCTTCTCCGCGACGAGCGGAAATCCCACTCTGCCCCCGCTGCTCGGCAATCTTGTGTTTGACCTGGTCGTCCGCGCAGGGTCCGAGAACGAACGCTATCGCGCGCAGCTCTCAACGACGCCGTGCCTCGCCATCATCGTCTCGGAGCGGGATGATCGCGCCCATTGGGTCGCGGCCGGGAGGGCATGCCAGCGCCTGCTGCTTCAGGCGACCGCGCTCGGACTGAAGCAATCCTTCGTCAATCAGGCGGTCGAAGTGCCCGAGATCCGGAAATTGCTCGCTTCCGATCTCGGCCTCGCGGCGGGCGAGCGTCCCGATCTGATCATTCGGCTCGGCACTGGCCCCAGCATGCCGCCATCCCTGCGTCGCCCGATAGCGGCCGTGGTTGCCGAAGGCTGACTTCTCCGCAGCAGCGGCGCGATGCGACAGCTATGGCCGCATCGCGCGGTACGCCCTACGCCACCATGCCCGGCGCGGCGTCGATGATGTCCTTGTCGACGTGGCGCTCGAACTTGGCGAAGTTCTTGACGAACATCGCGACGAGCTTGGCCGCCTGCGCGTCATAGCCAGCCTTGTCCTGCCAGGTCTTGCGCGGATGCAGGAGATGCGGCTCGACGCCGGCGACATCGGTCGGAACCTGGAAGCCGAAATTGCGATCAAGATAGAAACGCGCGTCCTCAAGCGAGCCGTCGAGGGCGGCCGTCAGCAACGTGCGCGTCGCCTTGATCGGCATGCGGCGGCCAGTGCCATAGGCGCCGCCGGTCCAGCCGGTATTGACCAGCCAGCAGGTGACGCCGTGCTCGGCGATCAGCTGGCGCAGAAGGTTGCCATATTCTGCCGGATGACGCGGCATGAACGGGGCGCCGAAGCAGGTCGAGAAGGTTGCCTGCGGCTCGGTCACGCCCTTTTCCGTGCCCGCGACCTTGGCGGTGTAGCCGGAGAGGAAGTGATACATCGCCTGGGCCGGGGTCAGCCGCGCGATCGGCGGCATCACGCCGAAGGCATCGGCCGTCAGCATGACGATCACCTTGGGATGGCCGGCCTGGCCGGTGGCGCTCGCATTCGAGATGAAATCGAGCGGATAGGCGGCGCGGGTATTCTCGGTTTTCGAGGCGTCGTCGAAATCGGGCAGGCGCGTCACCGGGTCGATCAGCACGTTTTCGAGCACGGTGCCGAAACGCTTGGTCGTCGCATAAATCTCCGGCTCGGCCTCAGCCGAGAGCTTGATCGTCTTGGCGTAGCAGCCGCCTTCGAAATTGAAGATGCCAGCCTCGCCCCAGCCATGCTCGTCGTCGCCGATCAGCGTCCGGCCGGGATCGGCGGAAAGCGTGGTCTTGCCGGTACCCGAGAGGCCGAAGAACACCGCCGTATCACCGGCCGGGCCGACATTGGCCGAGCAGTGCATCGGCATGACGCCCTTGGCCGGCAGCGTGAAGTTCAGATAGGTGAACACCGCCTTCTTCATTTCGCCGGCATAGGACGTGCCGGCGATGAGGACGATGCCACGCGAGAAATCGCAGGCGATCATCGTCTCGGTACGGGCTCCGTGGCGGTCCGGGCTCGCCTTGAACGACGGCAGATCGAGGATGGTGAGCTTCGGCACGAAGCCCATCAGCGCCTCGGCCTCCGGGCGGATCAGGAGATTGCGAATGAACAGCGAATGCCACGCCTTCTCGGTGAAGACGCGGACATTGACCTGCTCGACCGGATCCGCGCCGGCATGGAGATCCTGCGCGAACAATTCGCGATTGGCCGCATGGGCCAGCATGTCGGCCTGGAGCAGATCGAAATGCCCGCGCGACAGCGGCTTGTTGTTGTCCCACCAGACCTGATCCTCGGTCAGCGCGTCGCGGACGATGAACTTGTCCTGCGGCGAGCGGCCGGTATGGCTGCCGGTTTCGACCGAGAGCGCACCGTCGGCCGTGAGGATCCCCTCGCCCCGGCGCAGAGCCTGTTCATAGAGAGCCGGTGCGCCGAAGTTCCAATAGAGCGCCGACAGCCACTTCAAGCCGAACGCTTCGGCACCGAAGGAAGGGTTGCGAAGGCCAATCTCGCTCACGGGGCATTCTCCTCATTCGGCCGGCGGGGGCCGACCAAAGCACACGGCGCGCAGGCAGCGCCATTGCCGTCGACGACGACACGTCGACGATCAAGCCTAGGTCGTCTTTACTCGACCGCGCAAGTAAATGCCGGAGACCCAAAGGGCTTTGGATTTATTCAATCGATTTATTGCGGTGCGGCGAAGCAACGCGGGTCTTGGCCACGCTAATAGTTAGAGTAGCGAAGAAATAAAAGTATCGAAGCTATGCCATCGAACCGGGCAAATGCCTAGGTTTTCGACGCGCGCGCCTCTTTCGCCCAAGCCTTCAGATAGCCGCCCGCAGCGGCCACGGAGGTCGCCCGGGCCGGGAACGGAAGCCGCGCCCGGCACGCTCCAGAAACGAGATCGATGCCCTCGGGATCACAGCCGGCGATGCGCCAATCCGCGGGCGGAAGCCCGAGCAGAACGGTCGCATAGAGGCCGATCGCCTCGAGATGATCCTCGTTCATGTGGTCGACGACCATCGCTTCGCCGGCGAGGAGATCGTCGGCGCCGGAAAGATCGAGCCGGAGCGCATCCGCACCGATCGCAACGATCCGGCCAAAGCCGGCGACGAGATGGGCGCCGGCAAGCTCCATCCTGTAGGCATGGAAGTCGGCGAAGTCGGGCCGGCTGCCGCCCTGCAGCGCGTCGAAGCGCCTCGTCGCGACCGGATCGTCGCTGCGCATGATGCTGCCCGTGAGCGTGACGCGGGCGCCGGCCAGCGGATCGCCGCCCTCCCCGCCCGGCGCGATCACCAACAGCGAGGCGCGCGGATCGCCGGCGAGGTTGCGGCTGTGCACCGCGAGATCGGACAGCCACAGGACCGGCGAGAGGTCAGGCATTGTGGCGAGCGTCACGAGGCTGGCGAAGGGATGGCCATCCGAACCAAGAGTCGCGAGGCTCGCGACCTTGGCCGACCTTACAACGGCGCGGGCGGCGGCAACGGGCTCGAAAGACGGCGCGGGTGACGGGCTGGCAGACACGGACGGGCTCCTTGCGATGGGGGATTCCTCCAACTTGAATAGTCGAGTCATGTTTGTTTGTCGCCTCCCCGGCACGAAGATGGCGCCGCGTCGCGAAGTCGGTTAGACTGCACGCCATATTTTCCGCGTATTCCTGCGACCTTAAAGACACATGTCGCAAGGTCGGGCCGGACCGGCGGACCCATCGGGCGCTGCCAGCGCCCTGGACAAAGCCTCGGGGAGAAACCCTTCAATGCCGACGATTGCTCTCGTCGACGACGATCGCAACATCCTGGCTTCCGTCTCGATTGCGCTCGAGTCGGAAGGCTACCGCGTGCAGACCTATACCGACGGCGCCTCGGCGCTGGACGGTTTCCAGCAGAGCGCACCTGATCTTGCGATCCTCGACATCAAGATGCCCCGCATGGACGGGATGGAGCTGCTGCGGCGACTGCGGCAGCGCACCGACCTGCCGGTGATCTTCCTGACATCGAAAGATGACGAGATCGACGAGCTCTTCGGCCTCAAGATGGGTGCCGATGACTTCATCAAGAAGCCGTTCTCGCAACGCCTTCTGGTCGAGCGCGTCAAGGCCGTGCTGCGGCGGTTTCAGCCGCGCGACCCGGCGGCGGCCGCCAAGGTGCCGGATACCGCACGCAATCTCGATCGCGGCGCGCTGTCGATGGACCAGGAGCGGCATACCTGCACCTGGAACGGCGAACCGGTGACGCTGACGGTGACCGAATTCCTGATCCTCTACGCGCTGGCGCAGCGGCCGGGCGTGGTGAAGAGCCGCAACGCGCTCATGGATGCGGCCTATGACGATCAGGTCTATGTCGACGACCGCACGATCGACAGCCACATCAAGCGACTGCGCAAGAAGTTCAAGGCGGCCGACGACAATTTCGACATGATCGAGACGCTCTACGGCGTCGGCTACCGCTTCAAGGAAGCCTGACGCGGCGTCTGCCGCGCGGGATCGGACGGAGAGATGACCGTCAGCATCGAGGAGCAGGCACCCGTGCGGCCGACGCGCCGCCGGGTTCGCATCCGGCATTGGCGCCGCCTTGCCTCGCGGTTCGTGCGCTCGATCGGCCCGCATGCCTTTTCGAGCCTGACCCGCCGCATCGTCATCTTGAACCTCGCGGCGCTGATCGTCCTCGTTTCCGGCATCCTCTATCTCAACCAGTTCCGGGCCGGCCTCATCGACGCCAGGCTCGAAAGCCTGTTAACCCAGGGCGAGATCATCGCCGGCGCCATCGCCGCCTCGGCGACGGTCGAGACCAACAATCTCACCATCGACCCCGACAAACTGCTCGAACTCCAGGCTGGCGAGAGCCTGACGCCGGGGCTCAATGCCGTCGAAGGCCTCGATTTCCCGATCAATCCGGAGCGGGTCGCGCCCGTGCTGCGGCGCCTGATCTCGCCGACGAAGACGCGCGCGCGCATCTATGACCGTGACGGCATTCCCGTGCTCGATTCGCGTCATCTCTATTCGCGCGGCCAGATCCTCCGCTTGGACCTGCCGCCCGGCAGCGAAGACGAGCCGGCGCTGTTCGACCGTATCTGGGAATGGGTCAAGATCCATCTCCAGCGCGACGATCTGCCGATCTATCACGAGCTCGGCGGCCTCAATGGCAAGGGCTATCCCGAGGTCGCGACCGCGCTCGACGGCAGCCCGTCCTCGATCGTGCGCATCACTGAGCGCGGCGAGCTGATCGTTTCGGTCGCGGTGCCGATCCAGCGCTATCGCTCGGTCCTCGGCGTGCTGCTGCTATCGACCCAGGGCGGCGACATCGACCAGATCGTCCATGCCGAGCGCATGGCGATCGTTCGCGTCTTCCTCGTATCGGCCGCGGTGGTCGTCGTGCTGTCGATCCTCCTCGCCGGGACGATCGCAGCGCCCTTGCGCCGCCTCGCCGATGCCGCCGACCGCGTCCGTCGCGGCGTCACATCGCGGCCGCAGATCCCCGACTTCTCCTCGCGCCGCGACGAAATCGGCCACCTGTCGCAGGCGCTGCGCGACATGACCGCCGCGCTCTATAACCGCATCGAGGCGATCGAGAGCTTCGCCGCCGATGTCAGCCATGAGCTGAAAAACCCGCTGACCTCGCTCCGAAGCGCCGTCGAGACGCTGCCGCTCGCCAAGACCGCGTCGGCAAAGGCGCGTCTGACCGAGATCATCCAGCACGACGTTCGCCGGCTCAATCGGCTGATCAGCGATATATCGGACGCCTCGCGTCTCGACGCTGAACTCGCCCGCCAGGACGCCGTGCCGATCGACGTTGCCCGAATCGTCGATGCCGTGGTGGCGATCACGCGCGAAATTCCCGCCCCCGACGGACCGACGATCATGCTCGACGTCGCCAAGGCGGATGAGACCGATGCCTATGTCGTGCTCGGCCATGACAGCCGGCTCGGCCAGGTTTTCACCAACCTGATCGAGAACGCGCGCTCGTTCAGCCCCAAGGACGGCGTGGTCCGCGTCATCGTCCGCCGCAACGCCGCCGCCGTCGAGGTGCTGGTCGAGGATGACGGCCCCGGCATCCGCGCCGAGCAATTGGAGCGCATCTTCGAGCGCTTCTATACTGATCGGCCGGAACAAGAAGCGTTCGGCCAGAATTCGGGCCTCGGCCTTTCGATCTCGAAGCAGATTGTCGAAGCGCATCGCGGCCGGATCTGGGCCGATAACCGGCTGAAGAGAGGTACCAGCCGGGATGAGCCGCCGGTTGTCCTCGGCGCCCGCTTCACGGTGCGCTTGCCAGGGCTTTCCGCGTGAGCGTCTGCCACGACGGCGCGGCTTCCGATGAACAGCCGACGATTCACGCCAGCGCCGTCCGTGTGGATGGAACCGGCGTTCTCGTGCGCGGCCCCTCCGGCAGCGGCAAGTCGTCGCTCGTGCTGGCCCTCATCCTTGCCGATCGCAACACCAATCGCCTCGTCGCCGACGACCGTGTCCAGCTCTCCAGCGCGGGCGGACGCCTCCTCGCGGCGGCCCCGGACGTGCTGGCCGGGCTGATCGAAATCCGCGGGTTTGGGATTGTCAGGCTGCCATATGTTGCAGCGCAAGAAATCGGTCTGGTGGTTGACTTCGCGCCGCCGGAGGGCGTGCAGCGCCTGCCGGCAGCCGAGGCGCGCGTCGCGCGGCTCTGCGGTATCGAATTGCCGCGGATTGCCGTGCCGATCGGCGGCGCCGATGGCTCGATCAGCATCCGCGCCGCGCTGATGGCGGGCTTGTCGCGCGCCGTGGACGACTGACAGCGCATTCATGCGGCATCCGCTTTTTTCTTGCGTTGCGGTATCGTTCGGTCAAGATGCGAAGCCGATCAGCCGGAAGCCGCCCCAAAGCGGCCGTATTCTTCGTCTGGACCAAGAATCAGCGGCCTCGCGCGGGCCGGGCAACAAGAAGAACAGGTAACCAAGGGCATGATCGGGCTCGTCCTCGTCACCCACGGCCAACTCGCCACAGAGTTCCGCGCCGCTCTCGAGCATGTCGTCGGCCGCCAGGCCCAGATCGAGACCATCGCCATCGGCCCGGACGACGACATGGAGCGTCGGCGGCAGGACATCGTCGAGTCCGTCCAGCGCGTCGATGACGGCAGCGGCGTCATCCTCCTCACCGACATGTTCGGCGGCACGCCCTCCAATCTCGCCATCTCCGTCATGGAAGCGGGGCGGATCGAGGTCATCGCCGGCGTCAACCTGCCGATGCTGGTGAAGCTCGCCAGCGTTCGCGTTGAAAAGCCGCTGGCGCTTGCGATCCAGGGCGCCCAGGACGCGGGCCGCAAATATATCAATGTCGCCAGTCAGGTTCTGGCCGGTCAGTGAGACTTCGGTGATGACGAGCGAGACCGAGGCCGAATACTGCCGCGACCTGCCGATCGTGAACCGCCGCGGGCTGCATGCGCGCGCCTCGGCCAAGTTCGTCCAGCTCGCCGAGACCTTCAACGCGACGATCACCGTCTCCAAAGACCAGAACACGGTCGGCGGCACATCGATCATGGGCCTGATGATGCTGGCCGCCGGGATCGGCTCGTCAGTTCATGTCACCGCCGACGGGCCAGAAGCCGGCATCGCCCTGGAGGCAATCGCCCGCCTCGTCGCAGACCGGTTCGGCGAGGAAGAGTGACCGGCAGAGCCATCACATAAAGATATCTTTATATCCTGATTGCCGGGTGACGCCGTCTCAGCTATAAGCGCCGGCACAGAATGTCACACGGAGACGACGCCATGGCCGGACAGCACGACTACGCGATCAAGGATATCGGACTCGCCGATTGGGGCCGCAAGGAACTCGACATGGCTGAGGTCGAGATGCCCGGCCTGATGAGCGTTCGCGAGGAATTCGGCCCGTCGCAGCCGCTGAAGGGCGCCCGCATCGCCGGCTCGCTGCATATGACGATCCAGACCGGCGTTCTGATCGAGACGCTGAAGGCGCTCGGCGCCGATGTGCGCTGGGCCTCGTGCAACATCTATTCGACCCAGGACCACGCCGCGGCCGCGATCGCCGATGGCGGCACGCCGGTCTTCGCCATCAAGGGCGAGAGCCTCGAGGACTATTGGGACTATACCCACCGCATCTTCGAATGGGCCGATGGCGGCACGCCGAACATGATCCTCGACGACGGCGGCGACGCGACCGCGCTGGTCCATCTCGGCGCGCGGGCCGAGGCTGGCGACACCGCCTTCCTCGACAATCCCGGCAATGAGGAAGAGGAAGTCTTCTTCGCCGCCATCAAGCGCCGCCTGAAGCACAAGCCCGGCTGGTATACGAGCCTCGCCAAGGCCATCCGCGGCGTGACCGAGGAGACCACCACCGGCGTGCATCGTCTCTACGAGATGCAGAAGAAGGGCACGCTGCTCTTCCCGGCGATCAATGTGAACGACTCGGTCACCAAGTCGAAGTTCGACAACCTCTATGGCTGCCGCGAATCGCTGGTCGACGGCATCCGCCGGGGCACCGACGTGATGATGTCGGGCAAGGTCGCCATGGTCGCCGGCTTCGGCGATGTCGGCAAGGGCTCAGCCGCCTCGCTGCGCCAGGCCGGCTGCCGCGTGATGGTTTCGGAAGTCGATCCGATCTGCGCCCTGCAGGCCGCGATGGAAGGCTATGAGGTCGTCACGATGGAAGAGGCGGCGCCCAAGGCCGACATCTTCGTCACCGCGACCGGCAATGTCGACGTGATCACGATCGAGCATGTCCGCGCGATGAAGCATCGCGCCATCGTCTGCAATATCGGCCATTTCGACAGCGAAATTCAGGTCGGCGCGCTGCGCAACTACAAGTGGCACAACGTCAAGCCGCAGGTCGACGAGATCGAGCTGCCCGATGGCAAGCGCGTCATCCTCCTGTCGGAGGGCCGGCTGGTCAATCTCGGCAACGCCATGGGCCATCCGAGCTTCGTGATGTCGGCCTCGTTCACCAACCAGACGCTGGCCCAGATCGAACTCTGGACCAAGCCCGGCCAGTACGAGAACAAGGTCTACACGCTGCCGAAATATCTCGACGAGAAGGTCGCCGCGCTGCACCTCGCCAAGATCGGCGTCAAGCTGACCAAGCTCAACGACAAGCAGCAGGCCTATATCGGCGTCGCCGAGGCCGGCCCGTTCAAGCCGGACCATTACCGCTACTGAGAGGCCGCGTCCCTGCGGCGCAGCCTTAACCGCCGGTTAACCATGACCGGCTGAAACTCCAGGGCCATGCGATGTTCGATCGCATGGCCCTTTTCTCGTCGCCAGCCGCTTCCCTCGCGATTCCCCGAACCGCTACATTGAGGGTGATTCGAGTGCGTCGCCGGAAGAGTTGGTCGGCGGTGCGGACGGGTCATTCCAGTTCTCTGACGGCGGAAGGGCCTGCCGCATGCCTTGGCATCGCAGGATATCGGAATGGATTCGGGCCGGCTTTGCCGGACGCCGCACCGTCCGCGCCATCCGTCGATCTCGTTCCGCGCTCCGCCACATCCTCCCCGCCGGCTTGCTGGCGCTCTCCGCAAGCCCCGCCGCCGCGGCCGATTTCCTGTCGCCAGACCGGATCGTAACGTTCAGCGCCATTTTCGGCGTGCTCACCTTCTCGCTCGTCGCGATCGCCGTGCTGCTGCGCGCGCGCGACCGCGCCGAGGCCGAGAATTCCGATCTCCGCCTCCGCCTTGCCGACCTCCGCGCCATCGCCGACCGGGCCGAGGCGCTCGTCAATGCCGACGACCAGCGCCTCGTCGCCTGGAGCGGCCCCGAGGAACCGCCGCTGGTCATGGGCCGGCTGCCGCGCTCCACCGGGGCGCCCGAGGAGCGCGCGGCCTTCCTTGCCTTCGGCACATGGCTCACCGGCGCGGCCGCCGGCCGCCTCGATCTCGCGCTCGAAAGGCTGCGCAGCCAGGGCGAGACCTTCACCATCGCCATCGAGACGGCCAATGGCAGCTTCGTCGAAGTGGCTGGCCGCACAGCCGCCGGGCGTGCCGTCGCGCGCTTCCGTGATCTCTCAGGCGACCGCCTGGCGCTGGCGGAACTCGACGCCCGTCACCGCCGGATGACGCAGGATGTCGCCGCGCTCAGGGCTCTGGTCGAGGCAGCACCGCTGCCGATCTGGGTCCGCAGCCGCGACGGTGCGCTCGAATGGGCCAATCCGGCCTATGTCCGCGCGGTCGAAGCCGCCGATATGGGCGACGTTGTCCGCCGCGGGCTTGAGCTCGTCGATACGGCGGGCCGCCAGGCCATCCTGCGCAGCCATGCCGAGGGCGCGCCGTTCACCCGCCGCCTGCCGGTGGTCGTCGCCGGCGAGCGGCGCATGCTCGACATCATCGACGTCGCCTCGGAAGCGGGCAGCGCCGGCATCGCCGCCGATGCCACCGACCTGGAAGCGGCGCAGACACAGAACAAGCGCCTGGTCGAGTTCCATGCCCGCACGCTGGACCAGCTCGCCACGGCCGTTGCCGTCTTCGGCTCCGATCATCAGCTGCGCTCCTACAATGCCGCCTTCCGCGAGCTGTTCGGCCTCGATGCCGCCTTCCTCGACCAGCTGCCGGACGAGAGCGCCGTGCTCGACCGCATGCGCGCCGCGCGCCGCCTGCCCGAGCAGGTCGACTTCAAAAGCTGGCGCAAGGAGCTGTTCGCCGCCTACCAATCCGTTGAAGCGCGCGAGTTCTGGTGGCACCTGCCCGATGGCCAGACGCTGCGTGTCATCGCCAACCCGCATCCGCAGGGCGGCATGACGTGGATCTACGAGAACGTCACGGCGCGACTTGATCTTGAAAGCCGCTACAATGCGCTGATCCAGGTCCAGGGCGAGACGCTGGACCATCTCGCCGAGGGCGTCGCGGTGTTCGGCTCGGATGGACGGCTGCGGCTCGACAATCCGGCCTTTGCGCGCATCTGGCGGCTTGATCCCAAGCTCCTGGCCGGACGGCCGCATGTCCTTGAGATCGAGCGTGCCTGCCGCGCCCTCAGCACGTCGCCGGAGGAATGGAACCGCTTCACCGCCGAGGTCGCGGGGCTCGGCGAGGGCCGCGCGCCGACGCATGGCCGCATGGAACGGCGCGACCGCCGCATCATCGACTATGCGACCGTGCCGCTGCCGAACGGCCAGACCATGGTCACCTTTGTCGACGTCACCGACAGCGTCCAGGTCGAACGCGCGTTGACCGATCGCAACGAGGCTCTGGAAGCCGCCGACGGGCTCAAGAACGCCTTCATCCAGCATGTTTCCTACGAGCTGCGCTCGCCGCTTACCAACATCATCGGCTTCACGCAGCTGCTCGCCGACATCACGGTTGGGCCGCTGAACGACAAGCAGCGCGAATATACCGGCTACATCCTCTCCTCCAGCGGCTCGCTGCTTGCCATCGTCAACGACATCCTCGACCTCGCCACCGTGGATGCGGGCATCATCACGCTCGATCTCGGCGAAGTGAATGTCGAGGAAACCGTCGCAGCCGCCACAGAAGGCGTGCGCGACCGCCTGCGTGAGGCGCGCCTCACGCTCGAGACACAGCTGCCAGCCGATCTCGGCTCGTTCATCGGCGATGAAAAGCGCATCCGCCAGATCCTTTACAATCTGCTATCGAACGCCGTTGGCTTCTCCAGGGCCGGCTCGACGATCCAGCTATCCGCCCGCCGCAGCAAGTCGCAGGTCGAGTTCATCGTCGCAGACCAGGGGCCGGGCATCTCGGCCGATTTCATCGAGGCGGTATTCGAGCGGTTCGAAAGCCGGGCCTCGGGCGCCGCGCGCGGCGGGGCGGGGCTCGGCCTCGCGATCGTCAAGAGCTTCGTCGAGCTGCATGGCGGCACCGTCTCGATCGCCTCCGAGATCGGTCATGGCACCACCGTCACCGTTCGCCTGCCGCTTCGCCCGGCCGCGCTCGACGTCGCCGCCGAATGAGTGCAGCGCCGCTCAGCCTGCTGCTTCGGGATGAGGCGGCAACGGCGCGTCTTGCCGAGGATCTTGCGACCAAGATCGCGCCCGGCGATGTGATCGCGCTCGAAGGCGATCTCGGTGCCGGCAAGACGACGCTCGCCCGCGCCCTGATCCGCGCCGTCGCCGACGATGACGGGCTCGAAGTGCCGAGCCCGACCTTCACGCTGGTCCAGACCTATCCCGGCCGCGTCGCGATCGCCCATTTCGATCTCTATCGGCTGGGTGGCCCGGACGAGATGGACGAGATCGGCTTCGACGAGGCGAGCGAGACCGGCGCCGTGCTGGTCGAATGGCCCGAACGGGCGGAGGGACGGCTTCCGCCGGAAACGCTGGTGATCCGCCTTTCGATCGAGGGCGAGAGCCGGCGGGCCGAGATCAGCGGTGGCGGCACCTGGCCCGAGCGGCTCGCGCGGCTGGGCGAAATCGGGGCCTTCCTCGGCGACGCGGGTTGGGGTGAGGCCGGGCGGCGCCATCTCTCCGGCGATGCCTCAGGACGCAGCTACCAGCGGCTGAAGAAGGACGATGGCAGCCGCGCGGTGCTCATGGATGCGCGCGACCGCTTGCCCGGCCCGGCGATCTGGAACGGGCGCAGTTATGACGAGGTCGCGCATCGAGCGACGACCGTCGCTCCCTTCGTTGCGATGAACGAGGCTTTGCGCCAGCTCGGTCTCTCGACGCCGGTGATCTATGCCAGCGACATCGCCTCCGGCCTGCTGCTCCTTGAGGATCTCGGCAGCGAGGGCATCATTCGCGACGGCATCGCCGATCCGGAGCGCTGGCTGCTCGCGGCCGAGCTGCTGGCGCATCTTCATGCAGCCCCCCGGCCGGCCGAAATACCCGGACCGGGCGGCGGCACGCATCATATCCCCCCCTTCGACGTCGATGCCTTCCTCGTCGAGGTCGAACAGATGCCGCGCTGGTATGCGCGCTTTGTCGGCGCGGAACTCTCTGCCGAGGCCGAGGCGAACTACGCGGCGATCTGGCGGGCCCTGCATGCGCGCATCGACGCCACGGAGAAGAGCTGGCTGCTGCGCGACTTTCACTCGCCGAACCTCCTCTGGCTCGGGGAACGCTCTGGCATCGCGCGTCTCGGCGTCATCGACCATCAGGACGCCCTGATCGGCCCGAGCGCCTATGACGTGGCCTCGCTTGGCGAAGATGTGCGCGTCGATATCGCGCCGGATTTCGAAGCGGCGGTCCTCGGCGCCTATGGAGCGGCGCGCCGGGCTGCCGGACCCTTCGATCAGGCGGCGTTCGACGTCGCCTATGTCATCGCGGCGGCCCAGCGCAACACAAAGGTGCTCGGCGCTTTCGTTCGTTTCGGCAAGCCCCAATATCTCCGTCACATTCCGCGTGTAAGGGCCTATCTTCGTCGCAATCTGGCGCACGAGGTTCTGTCGGACCTCGCCCTCTGGTATGATCGTTACTTGCCGCTCGACGATTGACGCGGGCCCCATCCGGGGGTCCTCCCTGAGAAGAAGAACCGTTTCAATGCCCGATCCCATTCCCTTCAAGTCGCTTGCCGGTCCCCGGCGCGCCATGGTGCTCGCTGCCGGTATCGGCAAGCGGATGCGCCCCGTGACGGCGACCGTGCCGAAGCCCCTGATCGAAGTCGCTGGCCGCCCGATGATCGACCGCGCGCTCGACCGTCTCGCCCGCGCCGGCGTCGAGGAAGCCGTGGTCAATGTCCATTACCTCGCCGACCTGCTCGAAACCCATGTCAGGAAGCGCCAGAGCCCGAAGGTGATCGTGTCCGACGAGCGCGCCGCGCTGCTGGAAACCGGCGGCGGCATCGCCAAGGCCTTGCCGCTGCTCGGGCCCGATCCGTTCTTCGTGATGAATTCGGACAGCTTCTGGATCGAGGGTCCGCGGCCCAATCTCGACTGGCTGATCGCCGGCTGGGATGATGCTGAGATGGATGCGCTGCTCATGCTGGCGCCGACCGTGGCCTCGACCGGCTACAGCGGGCCCGGCGATTTCCTGATGGACAAGGAAGGACGGCTGACGCGCCGGCCCGAACGGACGATCGCACCCTTCGTCTATTCCGGCGCAGCGATCCTGTCGCCGCGCCTGTTCGAAGGCGCAGAAGACGGCGCCTTCTCGCTCAATGTCCTGTTCGACAAGGCCATCGCCGCCCGCCGCCTGTTCGGCGTGCGCATGGACGGCATCTGGCTGCATGTCGGCACGCCCGAGGCGATCCGCGAGGCCGAGCTCTCGGTCGCCGAGAGCGCGGCCTAAGGTCCGGGCTCTGCGATGGCGGCGGCCGCGCGCGTCTTCAGCATCCCCGCCGGCGCCCGCTTCCTGCCGACGCTTGCCGATGCGCTGCTCTCCGGGACCTTCGGCGTACTGCCCGACGTCCGCGATGATCCGCTGGCGTTCGCCGATGTCCGCATTTTCCTGCCGACGCGCCGCGCGGCGCGGACGCTCGCAGCCGCCATTCTGGAACGGCTCGGACGTGACGCCGCCATTCTGCCCGAGATCCGGCCGATCGGCGATCTCGACGAGGACGATCTGCTGCTGGAGCCTATTGAGGACCCAGCCGAACGGCTGGTGCTGCCGCCGGCGATCACGCGGCTCGACCGCCAGCTGATCCTTGCCCGCTTTACCCGCGCTTGGGGCGCGGCGCTGCAGCCGGACCGGCTCGGCCTTGCCGCGGGCGCGCCGGTGCTCATCCCGGCCTCGGCTGCCGACGCCTTCCATCTCGCCGGCGATCTCGCGCGCCTCGTCGACGACGTCGCCACCGCCGGGCTCGATTGGCAGGGTCTGCAGACGCTCGTGCCGGACGAACTCGCCGGCTACTGGCAGATCACGCTTGATTTCCTCAAGATCGTCGGAGAGGCGTGGCCTGCCCTCCTCGCCGAGCGCAACCTTGCCGACCCCACCACGCGGCGCGACCGGCTGATCCGCGACGAAGCGCGGCGGCTGGCGAGCGAACCGGTGCGCGGTCTCGTCATCGCGGCGGGTTCGACCGGCTCGATTCCCGCCACGGCGACGCTTCTCGCCACCATCGCGCGGCTGCCGCAGGGCGCGGTCGTACTGCCGGGCCTCGACACCACGCTGGACACGACCGCCTGGGACGCCATCGGCGGTGGCGAGGGTCTCGCCGCGGCGCCCGGCCATCCGCAATATGGCCTCAGGCAGTGGCTGGGCCGCGCCGGCATCGACCGCAGCGAGGTTCGCGAGATCGGCGCCGTATCGCCGCCGCTGGCAGAACGGGCGCGGCTGATCGCCGAAGCGATGCGCCCGGCCGAGACGACGGAAGCATGGGCGGACGCTGCGCCGGTGCCGCCAGAGGCGACCGAGGGGCTGACCCTGCTCGTCGCCCGCAACGAGCAGGAGGAAGCACTTGCTCTTGCCCTTGCCCTCCGCGAGGCGGTCGAGACACCCGGCGCGACCGCCGCGCTGGTGACGCCCGACCGGACGATTGCCGCGCGTGTCGCGATCGAGCTCGAGCGCTTCGGCCTCAGGGTCGACGATTCCGCCGGAAGGCCGCTGCGCATCACGCCGGCGGGGACGCTGGCGCGCCTCATCGCTGCTGCGGCGCGCTCGGATGGTGCCCCGGTCGATCTCCTGGCGCTCGCCAAGCATCCGCTTGCCGCCTTCGGCATGACGCGGGCCGACTGCCGGGCCGCGATCGGCGTCATCGATCTCGCCCTTTTCCGTGGCCGGCTCGTTGCCGGCGGGCTCGCAGGCCTCCCCGAAGCGCTGCATCAGGCGGCCGTCGACAGCGTCGATCCGGGCGCGCGGCTGCATCCGGCCGTCAAGCGGCTCAGGGCGGAGGATTGGGACCGCGCCACCGATCTCGCCGAACGGCTCCGCGCCGTGCTCGATCCACTTGCCGCGCTCCTTGCCGACGGTGCCAAGAGCGACGTCGCCAGCCTTGCCACGGAACTGGCGGCGACTGTCCGCCAGGTTGCCGCCACCGATGCCGAGGAAACGCTTCTCGCTGGCGAGGAGGCGACCGTGGCGCTGGAGGCGCTGCTGGCCGGCCTTGCCGGGCCTGATGCGAGCGATTTGGCGCTGACCGGCGCAGAATTCCCGGCCTTTCTCGATGCGGCGATGGCGGGCGTCGCTGTGCAGGCACGGCCGGGCGGCGATCCGCGCATCAGCCTCTGGGGGACGCTCGAGGCGCGACTGCAATCGGCCGATCTCGTCATTCTTGCCGGGCTCGACGAAGGCATCTGGCCGAGCGAGGCGCGCACCGATCCGTGGCTGTCGCGCAGCATGCGTGCGAGCTTCGGTTTGGAGGCGCCGGAACGGCGACTCGGCCAAGCCGCGCATGACTTTGCCAGCGCACTCGGCAATCCCCGCGTCATCATCAGCCGGGCCGAACGGCGCGGCGGGGCTCCGACCATTGCCGCGCGCTGGCTGCAACGGATCGCGGCTCGGCTCGGCAAGGACGGCGCAGCCGCGCTGGCGACGCGCGGCATGGTCTATCTCGACTGGGCCCGCGCGCTCGATGCGAGCCCGCTGGCGGCACCCGTGGGCCGGCCACGGCCGAAGCCACCGCTTGCCGCCCGGCCGAAACGGCTTTCGGTCACCGAGATCGAAACGCTGGTCCGCGACCCCTATGCGATCTATGCCCGCCGCGTGCTGAAGCTCGAGCCGCTCGATCCGATCGACATCGTGCCGGATCGGGCCCTGCGCGGCACGCTCATCCATGAAGCGCTCGGCCGTTTCGCGCCGCTCTGGCAGCCGCCCTTCGACGCGGCGGCGCTCCAGGAACTGATCACGACCGGGCGAACCGTCTTCCGCGACATCGCCGCCTTCCCTGCGGTGCACGCGCTGTGGTGGCCGCGCTTCCTCACGATCGCCGACTGGTATGTGCGCTGGGAAGCGGCAAGGACGGACATCGACGCGCGGCATGCCGAGATCGACGGGAAGATGCCGGTGACGCCAGAGTTCATGCTGACCGGCCGCGCCGACCGCATCGACCGCCGCCACGACGGCAGCTACGAAATCCTCGATTTCAAGACCGGCACGCCGCCATCGCCGAAGCAGCTCTCGACCGGGCTCGCGCCGCAGCTGGCGCTCGAAGCTGCCATGCTGAAGCGCGGTGCCTTTGCCGGCATCCCCATGGGCGCCTCGGTCTCCCGGCTCGGCTGGATCGGGCTTGGCCGGGTTGGTAAGGGCGAGCCGTTCTCCTCCGCCGTCCGCGACCGCCCCGCCGATGAGCTGGGCGACGAGGCAGCCGCGCGGCTTGCGGCGCTGGTTGCCGCCTATGCCGATCCCGAGCGCGCCTATGTCTCGCGCGCGCGGCCGATGTTCGAGAACCGCTTCGGCAGTCCCTATGACCATCTGGCGCGTGTCGCCGAATGGGCTCTCGGCGAGGCGGACGAGTCGTGATCACGATCGATGCCACCACGCGCAAGGTTCAGGCGGACGCGACCGATCCCGCGACTTCGGTCTGGGTGTCCGCCAATGCAGGCTCAGGCAAGACTTATGTTCTGGCCCGCCGTGTCATCCGCCTGCTGCTCGCCGGCACCGATCCCGGCGCCATCCTCTGTCTCACCTTCACCAAGGCGGCGGCGGCGGAGATGGCCCAGCGCGTGTTCCAGATCCTCGCGCTCTGGACCACGATGGATGATGCGGCGCTCGACGCGGCGCTGGCCGACTATGATGGCAAGCCCGCTGATGCCGCGACCCGGATCCGCGCCCGACGGCTGTTCGCGCGGGCGCTGGAGACCCCCGGCGGGCTGAAAATCCAGACGATCCATGCCTTCTGCGAGAAACTGCTGCACCAGTTTCCGTTCGAGGCCAATGTCGCCGGCGCCTTCGAGGTTCTCGACGACCGCGCCGCATCCATCCTGATCGAGGGCGCACAGCGGCAGGTACTGGCCCGCGCCAGCGTCGATGCCGACGGACGGCTCGGCCGCGCCTTTGCCCGGCTGCTCGACGCGGCCTCCGACCAAGGCATCGAGGCGGCCCTTGGCGAGATCATCACCAGGCGCGATGCGCTGGCTGGGCTGATCGAGGCGGAAGGCACGCTCGACGCCGGCCTTGATGCGCTGCGCGCCGCGCTCGGCCTTGCGTCCGGTGACACCGAAGCCGCGCTGGAACAGGCGATCACCACCGGCTTGCCGCTGGGCGGACCCGCGCTTGGCCGGCTGGTCGAGGCGCTGCTGGCGAGCGGTCCGAAACATCGCGCGGCCGGCGAGCAACTGGAGCCGATCCTCACCGCCCAGACGGAGGCGGCCCGCCGCGGAGCCTGGCTCGCTTATCTGCTCAAGGCCGACGGCGGTGTGAAGGCACTGTCGAGCCTCGCGCCGAAAGCCGTCTTCACCGATTGGCCGGGGCTCGACACCCTTCTCGATGCAGAGCGGCTGCGCATCGAATCCCTGCTTGACCGCATGGCCGCCGCGCGCGCCTTCGACGCAACCGAGGCCTTGCTCATTCTCGGCGCGGCGGTGCTCGAGGTCTATGATCTCGGCAAGCGTATGCGCGGGGCGCTCGACTTCCAGGACCTTGTCGTGCGCACCGCCGATCTGCTGACCCGCTCCGGCGCCGCGAGCTGGGTGCATTACAAGCTTGATCGTGGGCTCGACCACATCCTGGTCGACGAGGCGCAGGACACCAGCCCGCGCCAATGGCAGGTCATTGCCGGCCTCGCGGACGAGTTCTTTGTCGGCCAGAGCGCGCGCGGCAAGGGGCGCACCTTCTTCGCCGTCGGCGACGAGAAGCAGTCGATCTATTCCTTTCAGGGCGCGGTTCCCGCCTGGTTCGCTCGCCAGCGCCAGCGCTTCGGCCAGGCCGCCAAGGCCGCCGACGCTCAATTCCGCGCCCTTGAGCTCAACCTCTCCTTCCGCTCGACCGCCGATGTGCTCGCGGCCGTCGACGCCGTCTTCGCAGCGCCCGATGCGCATCGCGGCCTCACCCGCGACCCCCAGAGGACTGTCCACGAGGCAGCGCGGCGCGGCGAAGCCGGCCGGGTCACGCTCTGGCCGGCGCTGACGGCTGATCCGGCCGAGGAACCCGAGGACTGGCACACGCCGCTCGACCGACTGGACACGCGCAGCCCGGAAACGCGGCTCGCGGAGCGAATCGCGCTGACCATCAAAGGCTGGATCGACGCGGGCGAGCGAATCGAGGCGACCGGGGCGCCGATCCGGCCCGGCGGCATCCTCATCCTGACGCGCAAGCGCGGCCCGCAGACCGACGCGATCAACCGCGCGCTGAAGACGGCCGGCCTCGCGGTCGCGGGCGCCGACCGGCTGAAGCTCGGCGGCCATATCGCGGTCATGGACCTCGTCGCGCTGGCCGAAACCGTGCTGCAGACCGATGACGACCTGGCGCTCGCCGCGCTTCTGAAGAGCCCGCTGGTCGGTCTGAGCGAGGACGAATTGTTCGCGCTCGCCCATGGCCGCCGCGGTTCGCTGTGGCAGGCCGTCCACGCGGCGGAAGGCGAGGCTGTCCGCGGCGCTGCGGCGCTGCTCCAGCTCTGGCGCGGCCGGGCCGACTTCATGGGCCCGCATGCCTTCTTCGCCCGCATTCTCAGCCCCGATGGCGGCAGGCGGCGCATTCTGGCGCGGCTCGGCGCCGAAGCCGACGAGGTGCTCGACGAATTCCTCGCCCGGGCGCTCGCCTATGAGCAGAGCGAGACGCCCTCGCTGCAAGGCTTCACGCAGTGGATGCGCGAGGCGGCGACCGAGATCAAGCGCGATGCCGATATCGGCCGCGACGAGATCCGCGTCATGACCGTGCATGGCGCCAAGGGGCTCGAGGCCGATATCGTCTTCCTGGTCGATACCGGATCGGCGGCGGTGCATGCGAGCCACGATCCGAAAATCGTCGCGCTCGCCGATGACCCTGACGAAGCGGGCGGCGGGCCGCTCGCCTATATCGCGCCCGGCGCGCGGCGGCCGCAGCGCATCGACGACGCCCTTGCAGCCCTCCGCGAGCAGGCGCGCGAGGAATATCGCCGTCTGCTCTATGTCGGGCTGACGCGGGCGCGCGACCGGCTGATCATCTGCGGGACGCGCAAGGCCCGTGCCGGCAGCGATCCGCTCTGGCAAGATCTCGCTCTCGCCGCGCTCGAGCCAGGCGCACGCGTCGTGCCGGTGGCCCTCGGCGGCGAAAGCTTCGACAGCCTCGAATGGCGCCGCGACTGGACTGAGCCGGCCGCGGTTGCGGCGGCGGCGGCATCGATCGCTGCCCGCGTCGCGGCGTCCCTGCCGGCCTTCGTCTTCGTGCCCCCGCCAGCGCCGCCTGCTGTCGCAAGCCGTGTCCTTCCCTCGGACAGCGGCGTCGCGGAAGCCGGAGCCGGCATCGCGGCAGCGGCAGCGGGTGCAAGGCAGGCGCTGGAGCGCGGGACGATCATCCATCGCCTGCTGCAGGCCCTGCCCGAGCATCCTCCGGGCGAGCGCGAGGCGGTTGCGCTGGCCTATCTCGACAGCATCGCCAAGGACTGGCCCGAGGCGGCCCGCGTGACGCTTGCCGCGGCGCTCCCTGCGCTCATCGCCTCGCCGGAATTCGCGCCCTTGTTTGCGCCCGGCAGCCGGGCCGAGGTGCCGATCATCGGCGCCATCGCGACCAAGGCCGGGCCGCTGGCCGTCTCCGGCCGCATCGACCGCCTCGTCGTCTCGGGAAAACGAATCCTCATCGCTGACTTCAAGACCAATGCCACGCCGCCCGGAACCATCGACGCGGTGCCTGAGACGTCGATTGCCCAGCTCGCGCTCTACCGCGCGGTGATCGCGCGGCTCTATCCCGGCCGCGCAGTCGATGCGGCCTTGGTCTATACAGCCGCTCCGCGACTGATCGCGGTGCCGGCCGAAGCGATGGAGCGGCATATTTCGCGTATCACCGGGTCGTGACATACCAAGGCTTGACCGGCCGGGACCCGCTCCCTACCTTCGCTGTCAACTCACCCCCATTGCCAGCGAGGCTTTCATGGCGACCGCCAAAGTAACCGACAGCTCCTTCGACACCGATGTTCTCGGCGCCTCCGGCCCCGTCGTCGTCGACTTCTGGGCCGAGTGGTGCGGACCCTGCCGCATGATCGCGCCGGCTCTCGAAGAGATTCAGGCCGAGCTCGGCGGCAAGGTGACCATCGCCAAGCTCAATATCGACGAGAATCCGAATATCGCCGTGCGCTATGGCGTGCGTTCGATCCCGACGCTGATCCTGTTCAAGGATGGCGAGCCGACCGCGATTCAGGTTGGCGCCGCCCCTAAGAACCGTCTCGCCGACTGGATCAAGAACGCGATCTGATCGACGCGCGGTCATGAACGACGACGGGGCCTTCGGGCCCCGTTTTCGTTTCCGGCGTCAGGTTTCAAGCTGGCGAACGATTCTGTCGTAGAGACTCTGGCCGAGCCAGCTGACGGCGATCACGCAGGGCAGGGCCACGATGATCATAAAGGCGATCCTTGCCGCCGGCGTGGGGAGGGAGACCGCCGCCGTGACCATTTTGTATATGGGCCGATGGGCCAGATACATAAAGAAGGCAGCATAGCTGAGTACGGAGACAGCCCGATATGAGGGGAAGCGGTGCTCTGCCCTCAACGCGACTAGCATGATGAAGGCTGCTGAAAAGGTGGCCATTCCGACCGATCGGAGCGACGTCTCGATGTTCGTCAGCGGCAGACCGTAGGAGGCCGCACAGCCAAGAAGGGCGAAGAGCCCCACAAAAGCGAGCACTCTGAGAGAGGCACCATCCCGGCGCGCCAGCGCTATGCCTACGACAAAACAAGGAAAATAGAGCACCAGTCGCGGCTCCATCGCCAGCAAGCCGCTGCGCAGCAAAGCCAACGCCCCGAGCCAAAGCAGCCCGCCTGCAACCATCAGTTCGATGCCCGGCACACCTTGAGCCGAAGCCCGCCGGTCGACAAGCAGGATCGGGGCGAGAAGATAGAACAGCGCGAGCATGCAGACATACCAGATCGTCGGCGCGGACGGCCCGGAGAACAGGCTAAGCAGAAGGGAGCTCTTGGCCGCGATCGACCAACTCGTGATCCCGAGCGCCGCGAAGACGAGAAGCGCGATGACCAGGGGCGGATACACCCGCAGCAGCCGGCGGCGATAGAAGCGCCCGACGCTCGACCACGACGGTTCGAGCGGCGTCCGTCCGAGAAGGTAGCCCGACAGCATCGTGAAGGTTGCCAGCACAATCACCGTGATGCGCGACGTGATCTCGTTCCTGTAGCCCCCATAGCCGCCGACATAGTTCATCAGGTGCCAGAAGCCGACGACATAGCCCATCGACACCACGCGGACGAGATCGAGCGAAGCGATGGATCCGCGTCTTTTGCCAGCTGTCATCGCTGCCCCTCGCGCGCCCCCGAGATTCGGGGCGTCCATGGACATGGCAGGCCGCACCAACTCCTCGTACAGCCGCGTTTTCACGACCGGCATTCGCTTTGCCCGAAAGCGACTTAGCGTGGCGGCGTGCCGTTCGCCGCGAGCACGTCGCCGGCGAGATAGAGCGAGCCGCAGATCAGGATGCGCGGCTGGGTCCCCGGCGGCAGCAGCCGGCCAAGAGCCGCGAGCGCGGCATGAATATCGGCCTCAGGCTCGGCGGAGAGGCCCGCCGCCTCGGCCGCATCGGCCAGCTCGCGCGGATCGCGGCCAACGGCGGAGCTGGCGATCGGCACCGTAAACACATGCGCCACGAGCCCGGCAAAGGGGCGGAAGAAGCCGATGGGATCCTTGGTCTGCAGCATGCCCGCGATCATGTAGAGCGGCCGCGGCAGCCGCTCCTCGAGATCGGCGACGGCCTCGGCGATCACGGCGCCGGCGCCCGGATTATGACCGCCATCGAGCCAGATCTCGGCGTTGACAGGCGCTTCGGCGACCAGCCGGCCGGACGAAAGGCGCTGCATGCGGGCCGGCCAATCGACCTGTTGCAGCCCCGCTTCGATCGCCGAGACGGGCACGGCGAGCGAGGAGCGCCGGAGCGCCGCCACGGCATTGCCGGCATTGACGAACTGATGCCGGCCGGGAAGGCGCGGCGCGGGAAGATCGACAAGGCCATCCTCGTCCTGGAAGACGAGACGGCCGCGCTCGGCATGGGAAACCCAATCGCGATTGCCGAGGAAGAGCGGCGCTCCGCTGCGCGCCGCCTCGTGCTCGATCACCGCCAACACCTCGGGCGCCTGCGGCGCGGACACGACCGGCCGCCCGCGCTTGATGATCCCGGCCTTCTCCCAGGCGATTCGATCAAGCGAATCGCCGAAGAACTTCTCATGATCCATCGAGATCGACGTGATCACGGAGACCTCGGGCGCGTCGATGACATTGGTCGCGTCAAAGCGGCCGCCGAGCCCGACTTCGAGCAGCGTCACGTCGGCCGGATGGCTCGCGAAAAGCACCAGAGCCGCAGCCGTCGTGATCTCGAAATGCGTGATCGGCGCGCCGTCGTTCAGCCGTTCGATCGCCATCAGCGTCTCGACGAGCTCAGCTTCCGAGACATAACCGCCGCCGCCCGCAGCGCCGAGACGGATGCGCTCATGGAAAGTCACGAGATGCGGTGAAGTATAGACATGCACCGTCCGGCCGCTCGCCTCGAGCATCGCGCGAAGGAAAGCCGTGGTCGAACCCTTGCCGTTGGTGCCGGCAATATGGAACACGGGCCCCAACTGCCGCTCGGGATGGCCGAGCTTCTCCAGCAGCGGCAGCAGGCGATCAAGCGAGAGATCAATCTCCTTCGGATGAAGAAGAAACAGGCGCTCGAGGATCGCGGCGCTGTCGTCCATGATGCGAAACCTTCAGGGCCCTCGCGGCAGGCCCCGCCGGAGCGCGGCACCGCTTCGAGCCAGACGATGAATAAAATACGCTTCCGCCGTCGTCCGTTCAGGCGACGACGGACGGCAGGTGCTGCTGGTCGTCGGCGACCGTGACCTTCGGGCCGAGCAGAGCGCAGAGACGGGCAATCGTCGCGCGCAGCTCATGGCGCGGCACGACCATATCGACCATGCCGTGGGCATGCAGATATTCCGAGCGCTGGAAGCCTTCGGGCAGCTTCTCGCGGATCGTCTGCTCGATGACGCGCGGCCCGGCAAAGCCGATCAGCGCGCCCGGCTCTGCGATCTGGATGTCGCCGAGCATGGCATAGGAGGCCGTGACGCCGCCGGTGGTCGGGTTGGTCAGCACGACGATATAGGGCAGCCGCGCCTCGCGCAGCGCGATCACGCCGGCGGTGGTGCGCGGCAACTGCATCAGCGACAGGATGCCCTCCTGCATGCGCGCGCCGCCGGAGGCGGCGAACATCACGAAGGGCTGGTGGCGCTGGAGCGCCGTTTCCATGCCGGTGATCACTGCCTCGCCGGCAGCCATGCCGAGCGAGCCGCCCATGAAATCGAAATCCTGGACCGCAGCGACGAGCGGCACGCCCTCGACGAAGCCGGCGCCGACAAGCACGGCGTCCTGCAGCCCGGTCTTGGTGCGGGCGTCCTTCAGCCGATCGGTGTAGCGGCGTTCGTCGCGGAATTTCAGCGGATCGACCGCGACCTCGGGCAGCGGGATGGTCTCGTAGCGGCCGGCATCGAAGAAATGGGCGAGCCGCTTCGGCGCCGTCATGCGCATGTGGTAGCCGGAATTCGGCACCACATAGTGATTGGCCTCGAGATCGCGCAGGAAGACCAGTTCGCCCGATTCCGGATCCTTGATCCAGAGATTTTCAGGCACCTCGCGCTTGTTGAGGAGGCTCTTGATCTTCGGGCGGACGACGTCGTTGATCCAGCTCATAGCAAACTCCTGTCAGGCCGCAACGGGCCGGCGGGCGGCGCGCACGCCGCTCGCAAGTGTCGACACCAGGGCTTCGACCGCGCCCACCGTGGCAGCTGTCGCATGGCCTTCGGCATCGAGCGAATGGGCGATCGCCTGCACGATAGCCGAACCGACGACCACGCCATCGGCATTGGCGCCGATCTCCGCGGCCTGCTCGGCAGTCCTGACGCCAAAACCGACCGCGACGGGCAGCGCGGTGTGGCGCTTGATCCGGTCGACGGCGCCGGCAACGCGGCTGGCATCGGGCGCCGCCGAGCCGGTGATGCCGTTGATCGAGACGTAATAGACGAAGCCAGAGGTGTTGGTCAGCACCTTGGGCAGGCGCTTGTCGTCGGTGGTGGGCGTCGCGAGGCGGATGAAATTGAGCCCGGCGGCGAGCGCCGGCAGGCAAAGCTCGTCATCGGCTTCCGGCGGCAGGTCGACGATGATCAGCCCGTCGACGCCGGCGGCCTTCGCCTCGACGACGAAGGCCTCGGGGCCGTGCGAATAGATCGGATTGTAATAGCCCATCAGCACGATCGGCGTCGCATCATCGCTCTTGCGGAAGGCCCGCACGAGATCGAGCGTCTTCGCCAGCGTCATGCCGCCCTTGAGCGCACGCAGCCCCGCCGCCTGGATCGCCGGGCCGTCGGCCATCGGGTCAGAAAACGGCATGCCGAGCTCGATCACATCGGCGCCCGCTTTCGGCAGCGCCGCAAGCAGCGCCAGCGTCGTCGCGGGATCGGGGTCGCCCGCCGTCAGGAAGGTCACGAGCGCCGGCCGGCCTTCGGCCTTAACGGCTGCAAAGCGGCGGTCGATACGGGTCTCGGTCATGGCGTGGGGCCTAGGCTTGATGGAGAATGGCGTCAAGACGGAGTGGCGCGATGAATGATTTTCGGAAGCGGGCACAGACGTTGCGATCGTCGCAGACGGATGCCGAAGCGCGACTCTGGTACCGTCTGCGCGCTGGCCGCCTAGAGGGCTGGAAATTCCGGCGACAGGTTCCGATCGACAGATACATCGTCGATTTCGTCTGCATGCCCGCACGACTGATCGTCGAAGTCGACGGCGCGACGCATTCGACCGACGCGGAGCGACGATATGACGACGAGCGAACGGCCGCACTGCGGCAGCTCGGCTTCCAGATCACCCGCTTCAACAACAGCGACGTATACGACCATCTGGACGCTGTTCTGGCCGTCCTGCTGGCCGAGCTTCGACGACTGCCTCCACCTCCCCCTGAGGGGGAGGTCGACGGCGAAGCAGGCGGGAGAGGGTTTACGGCTTTTCCGGAGAGAACGTGAACCCTCTCCCGGCCCTGCGGGCCGACCTCTCCCTCAGGGAGAGGTGATTGCAAAACCCCGCTCAAATTTCGATCCCGATCAGCTTGCCGACCGTGTGGATATCCTTGTCGCCGCGGCCGGAGAGATTGACGATGATCGTCTTGTCCCGGCTCATGGTCGGCGCGCGCTTGATCGCCTCGGCGATGGCATGCGCGGATTCCAGCGCCGGGATGATTCCTTCCGTGCGGGTGCAGACCTGGAAGGCGTCGAGCGCCTCGTCATCGAGGATCGGCACATAAGTGACGCGGCCGGTATCGCGCAGCCAGCTGTGCTCGGGGCCGACGCCCGGATAATCAAGGCCGGCCGAAACCGAGTGGCCTTCGAGGATCTGGCCGTCGGCATCCTGCAGCAGATAGGTGCGGTTGCCATGCAGCACGCCTGGGCGTCCACCGGTCATCGAGGCGGCATGGCCGTTCTCGACATCGATCCCGTGCCCGCCGGCTTCGACGCCGACGATCTCGACATCCTTGTCATCCAGGAACGGATGGAACAGGCCGATCGCGTTCGAGCCGCCACCGACGGCGGCGATGATCATGTCGGGCAGGCGACCTTCCTGCTCAAGCATCTGGGCACGCGCCTCGATGCCGATCACCGACTGGAAGTCACGCACCATCTCCGGATAGGGATGCGGACCGGCGGCGGTGCCGATCATGTAATAGGTATCCTCGACATTCGACACCCAGTCGCGCAGCGCCTCGTTCATCGCGTCCTTCAAGGTCGCGTTGCCGGCCGTGACCGGGTTCACCGTCGCGCCGAGAAGCTTCATGCGAAAGACGTTCGGCGCCTGACGCTCGACGTCGGTGGCGCCCATATAGACGACGCAGGGCAGACCGAACCGGGCAGCCACGGTGGCCGAGGCCACGCCATGCTGGCCGGCGCCGGTTTCGGCGATGATGCGCGTCTTGCCCATCCGCTTGGCAAGCAGGATCTGGCCGAGGCAGTTGTTGATCTTGTGGCTGCCGGTGTGGTTCAGATCCTCGCGCTTGAAGAAGATGCGCGCGCCGCCGAGATGGCGGGTGAGGCCTTCCGCAAAATAGAGCTTCGACGGCCGGCCGGCGTAATGGTTCGAGAGTGCCGAAAGCTCGGCGGCAAAGGCCGGGTCTGCTTTCGCATCGGTATAGGCTTGCTCCAGCTCAAGGATGAGCGGCATCAGCGTCTCGGCGACATAGCGGCCGCCATAAATGCCGAAATGGCCGCGCTCGTCCGGGCCGGTCGCGAAGGAATTGGGCAGAATGGGAGCGGTCACGTCACTATCCTCTCGCCGGATCGGTGCCGGTCATCTTCTTTGGCTGCTGCACCGCGCACCGCGGCGATGAAGGCTTTGATCCGTGCGACATCCTTGACGCCCGGCGCGCTTTCGACGCCGGATGACACATCGACGCCGCGCGCCCCGGTCAGAGCCAGCGCGGCGGCGACAGTGTCCGGATCGAGCCCTCCGGACAGCATATAGGGCAGCGCCGGATCAATGCCATCCAGCAGAGACCAATCGAAAGGAACGCCATTGCCGCCCGGCAGCACGGCGCCGGCCGGAGCCTTGGCGTCGAGCAGAAGCCCGTCGGCCACCGCCGCATAAGCCGGGATCCGTGCGATATCGTCAGCGGTGCGAATGCCGATCGCCATGAGCACGCCGAGGCCGGTGCGGACCTGCAGCGCGGCGACGCGCTCCGGCGTTTCATGGCCGTGCAGCTGCAGCCAGTCCGGCCTGACGGCATCGACGATCGCGTCAATGCCTTCATCGTCCATGTCGACGGTGAGCGCGACGATCTCGGCCCGGCCGCGCACACGCGCGGCAAGCTCGGCGCCGGCCTCGAGCGAGACGGCACGCGGGCTCTTCGGGAAGAAGTTGAGGCCGATCATGTCGGCGCCGCCCTCGAGGGCAACCTCGAGCGTTTCGGCGGTCGACAAGCCGCAGATCTTGACCGTGACTGACATGCGACAACCGTTTGGCACGAAATCCGAGCAAAGTCCAAGCGCGTCATGACCGAGCGGCACGTCCGTCTCTTGCGGTGCACTCTCGCACCCCCTAACCTGCAACTGCTTGTTGAGTGGGCAGGCGGCCCCCTCAGGACAGCTTCACATGAGGGACGGATGACCAGCACGACGCGCATCGCAGCTGAGGCCGAAGGCCGACCTTTGTCATCGACGTCGGGAGCGCCTCGCAACGAACTGATCGACTTTATGCGGGGCGCGTTGATCCTGCTCGTGGTCTTCGGTCATTCCGTTCAATTCAACATGTATAACGGATCCGATGGATACTGGAACGACGGCGTGTGGAAGCTGGTCTATATGTTCCATATGCCTATGTTCATGCTGATCAGCGGCTACGTGTCCTACCTCTCCGCGTCTCGGAAAGCGCCGATCGATGTCACGAAGGCGCGGCTGCTGCAGCTGGTCATTCCCATGGTGATCTGGTCGGTCGTGCTGACCGTCGTGATGGCGGTGGCGAATCGCCTGACAGGCGTGCCGGTCGCCGTCGGTCCGATGGTCTTTGACACGATCCGCTCGTCGGCCATCGGCTTCTGGTTCCTGACGGCGCTGCTGTTTTCGACCTTTGTCGTTCTGGTGCTGCGTCAGTTCCGACTGGACCGGCCGATCATTCTCCTGGTCGCCGCCGTTGCCGTGGCCCTCGTTCCCGTCGACAAGGGCATCGTCTGCCTGACGCAATACACCTTCCCCTTCTTCTGCACCGGCTGGGCCCTGTCTTCCAGCGACGCCATCCGTCGGCTCGATCGGCGTGCGCTCTACGCGGTCGCGGTCCTGCTCGTGCCGGCGTCGATCCTCTGCTTCCACCTCTGGAACAGCCAGACCTACATCTATGTCAGCCGCATGGTGATCGTCGATTTCGGATCGGTCGAGACGATCCTCTTCCGCTATGCCGCCGGCGCCATCGTCGGTGCGCTGTTCCTGTTCCTCGTCTGGCAGGCCTATCGTTTCATCAAGCTGCCGATCCTGGCCGAATTCGGCAAGGCGAGCCTTGCCATCTACCTCGTCCAGACCGTCGTGATGGCGATCACCATCCGCTTTGCCGTCGATATCGGGCTGCCGACGGCGATCGCCTATCTGGCCCATGCCGTCATCGCCATCGCGATCTGCTATGCGGTGATGCAGGTCTCCCGGCGGCTTCCGGCGACATCGCCGATGGCGGCGTTCCTGCTGTTTGGGGCGCCTAGTCCGTTTGGAGCGCGCAAGCCGCGCATGGGCGACCGGGCAGGGCTAGAAGGCAGGTCCTGACAATTCAGGCGGCGCTGCGGCGGGAGAGCGATACCGGCAATCCGCCCGTCGCGGGGTGGCCTGCCGAAGGGCCGGGATGGGCCGACTTCGCCTCGCGCTTCAAGAGCCGAGCCTCGCGGCGCCAGCGGCCCTGACCGAGCCAGGTGCCGATGCCGCCCAGCACCACGCCGAGAATGATCGCGCCAAAGGCAACGACATAAAGCGGCAGCGTGATCGCGGCGGCCGGCGCATCACCGTTGAACGGATCGAGCGACAGCACCACCGCATGGCGGTTGGCGACCGCGAGCGCGACCAGCAGGATGGCGAGGGGAACGAGAATGATGATCGCAAGGGCGCGCTTCATGCCGGGCCGAAGCCTCCTTCAGTCGCTGTCGTTGAGACGCTCGCGCATCTCCTTGCCGGTCTTGAAGAACGGCACGAATTTCTCGGTAACGTCGACCTTGGTGCCAGTCCGCGGATTGCGCCCTTGCCGGGCAGGTCGATTCTTGACCGAAAAAGCGCCGAAACCGCGCAATTCGACGCGATCGCCGCGCGCCAGCGCCTCGACGATCTCGTCGAGGATCGAATTGACGATGTGCTCGACGTCGCGCTGGTAGAGATGTGGATTCTGCTCAGCAATCTTCTGGACCAGTTCAGACTTGATCATCGCTGTGCGCCCCCGCCGTCCAGTCCGTTGGAAACCTGCCAAACCGAGAGCAGACCGTCAAGGTTGAGCCGCGGCAGCCAAGGTGACAGGCTGTCCGCGCCCAGAGCCTCCGGCGCGAAGCCGAGATGGCGAGCGACGAGCCGCACCGCGACATCGGCAAAAGAGAAGCCGCGCGACGGCGCTTCCTTTTCCCAGTCGATGACGCGCAGAGCGGGATCGATTCCCTTGGCGCTGCTCAGCCAGTCTCGTGCCTCACCTTCGCCGCCGATCGCATCGACGAGCCCGGCTTCCTTGGCCTGCTGGCCGGAATAGACACGACCATCGGCAAGCCGAAGCGCTGTCGGCCGATCGAGCCGGCGCCGCTCGGCGACGATGTCGACGAACCAGTTATAGCTGTCGTCGATCAGGCTCTTGATCACGGCGAGCGATTCCGGCGAGGCAGGCTCGAATGGCGACGGCGCCGCCTTGAGCGGCGAGGACTTGACCTCGGTCAGCTTGATGCCGAGCTTGGCCATCGCCTCGCTGACCTCAGGCGACTGGAACAAAACACCGATCGATCCGGTGATCGAGGTGCGATAGGCGAAAATCTGGTCGGTGGCGATCGCCGTCATATAGGCGGCCGAGGCGCCAAGCGTCTTGATCGAGGCGACGGTCGGCTTCTTGGCCGAGAGCCGGCGAAGCGCGTCGTAGAGCGACTCGCCGCCGACCGTGGCACCGCCGCCGGAATCGATCGAAACGATGACCGCGCGCACCGCGTCGTCCCTGCCGAGCCGATCGATCAGCTCGAGTTCGGCCTTGTCCTCGGCGATGAATCCGTTGATCGAGATGCGTGCGACATGCGGCATCGAGCGGGCACCGATCGTGTCCGGCCCGATTGCGAGCACCGAAACCACCGCGATCGCGGCGACGAGCGCCAGAACGCCGAGGACGCGCCAGAAGACCAGCTTTCGCCGCAGCCTTCGCCGTTCGATGATGTCATCCGCGCTGAGCGCCATCGAGCTCGTTCCCTGAACCGCCGACCTTACCATCAGTTAACCGCTTTGACGCGGCGACGCAAACCGGGACGCCGACGCAAAGCTTTGCCAGACTTCGGCTTTTTCGTACCGAGGTGGTCCATTGAAAATCGGCCGCAACAAAAAACGCCCCGGCTTGCGGCCGGGGCGTTTCATCATGTGATGGCGACGAAGCTTACTCGTCGGTCTGGCGGGCCTTCAGCGCTGCGCCGAGGATGTCGCCGAGCGAGGCGCCCGAGTCGGACGAACCGAACTGGGCCACGGCTTCCTTCTCTTCGGCGATCTCGAGCGCCTTGATGGAGACGGAGACCTTGCGCGCCTTCTTGTCGAAATTGGTGACGCGGGCGTCGACCTTCTCGCCAGCGGCGAACCGCTCAGGACGCTGCTCGGACCGGTCGCGCGAAAGATCGGCGCGGCGGATGAACGTCGTCAGATCGCTGTCGGAGATGCGGACTTCGAGGCCGCCTTCGTTGACCGCGAGGATCTCGCAGGTGACCACGGCGCCCTTGCGGATATCGCCGGAAGCCTCGACGAACGGATCGCCGCCAACCTGCTTGATGCCGAGCGAGATACGCTCCTTGTCGATGTCGACGTCGAGAACCTGGGCCTTGACGACATCGCCACGGTTGTACTCGTCGATGACCTGCTCGCCCGGACGGTTCCAGTCGAGATCCGACAGGTGGACCATGCCGTCGACATCACCGTCGAGGCCGATGAACAGACCGAACTCGGTCTTGTTCTTGACCTCGCCCTCGACGATCGAGCCGATCGGGTACTTGTCCTGGAAGCTTTCCCACGGATTGGCGAGGGTCTGCTTGAGGCCGAGCGAGATGCGGCGCTTGACCGGATCGACCTCGAGGATGACGACTTCGACTTCCTGCGAGGTGGAGACGATCTTGCCCGGATGGACGTTTTTCTTCGTCCAGGACATCTCGGAAACGTGGATCAGACCTTCGATGCCCGGCTCCAGCTCGACGAACGCACCGTAGTCGGTGATGTTCGTGACGCGGCCCGAGAACTTGGCCTGAACCGGGTACTTGGCTTCGATGCCCGACCACGGATCGGCTTCGAGCTGCTTCATGCCGAGCGAGATGCGGTGCGTCTCATGATTGACGCGGATGATCTGCACGCGGACGGTCTGGCCGATCGAGAGCACCTCGGTCGGATGGTTGATGCGGCGCCATGCGATGTCGGTGACATGCAGCAGGCCGTCGATGCCGCCGAGGTCGACGAACGCACCGTAGTCGGTGATGTTCTTGACGACGCCCTCGATGATCTGGCCTTCCTCGAGGCTCTGGACCAGCTCCGAACGCTGCTCGGCGCGGGTTTCCTCGAGAACGGTACGGCGCGACACGACGATATTGCCGCGGCGCTTGTCCATCTTGAGGATCTGGAAGGGCTGCGGCGTGTGCATCAGCGGGCCGACATCGCGCACCGGGCGGATATCGACCTGCGAGCGCGGCAGGAAGGCAACGGCGCCGTCGAGGTCGACCGTGAAGCCACCCTTGACCTGATTGAAGATAACGCCCGTGACCTTCTCGTTCTTGTTAAACTGCTCCTCGAGGCGGACCCAGCTCTCTTCGCGACGTGCCTTGTCACGCGAGAGAACGGCTTCGCCGAGGGCGTTTTCAACGCGCTCGAGATAGACTTCGACGACATCGCCGACCTTGAGCGGCGTATCCCGGCCCGGGCCGGCAAATTCCTTGAGAGCGACACGGCCCTCTGTCTTCAGCCCGACGTCAATGACGGCGAGGTCCTTCTCGATCGCAACGATCGTTCCCTTGACGACGCTGCCCTCGAAGAGGTCCTCGTTCTGGAACGATTCCTCGAGCAGGGTGGCGAAATCTTCGCGGGACGGATTGGTAACAGCCATGAAAACTCCTGGTGCCATGTCTGGCAGGCGTCGGCGGTTCGTGCTTCGGGATCGAGTTCCGGACCTGCCCGCGGTATGGACCGAGGCTGCCCCTTCATGTGGGCGGACCGACGCTTCCGGACTGGAACTCGATGGTTTCGTCCCATGGCTGACGGCGAAACCTTGCCTGCCTGCCACGCGGAACCCGCGCTCTATATAGCTTCAGCCGCGCCCCGGCAAGCCAAACTGCTTCGCGAAGTGCCGCTTTGGCGCGCTTTTGGCGTCCGTCAGCCCCGGCGGGCCTCGATGACGGCAATCGCGGCGCGGAGGACGCCGTTGATGTCGAGATCGCTGGTGTCGATCACGACCGCATCCTCGGCCTGGAGCAACGGCGCCGAGCTTCGTCCGGCGTCGCGCGCGTCGCGCTCGCGGATCTCGTCGAGAATGCGGGCGTAATCGACGTCGCGGCCCTTGGCACGGAGTTCGTCGGTGCGGCGGCGGGCGCGCACTTCGGGCGAGGCGGTCACGAACAGCTTCACATCCGCATCGGGGCAGATCGCGGTGCCGATGTCGCGCCCGTCCAGCACGGCCCCCGGCGGTCGGTGCGCAAACTGGCGTTGAAAGGCGAGGAGGGCCGAGCGCACGGACGGATGGATGGCGACGCGGGACGCGAGTTCGCCCGCCTCGCGGCCGCGGAGATCCGCCTCGATGATCTCGGCCGGATCGAGCGCGGCGGCAAGGGCGCCGGCAGCCGCAGCGTCGTCCAGGTCGAGCCCGCGATCCGCCATTAGCCGGCCGACGGCACGATAGAGCAGGCCGGTATCGAGATAGGAGAGCCCGAAATGCGCGGCGAGCCGCTGCGCGAGCGTCCCCTTGCCGGCTCCGGCCGGTCCGTCGATGGCAATAATCATCCCGCGACCGATTCCTTCGGCTCGAACCGGGCGCCGAGCCCCGTCATCAGTTGCGTGAAATCGGGAAAGCTGGTCGCGATCGGCGCCGCATCGTCGATCATCACGGGCTTCTCGGAGGCAAGACCCAGCACGAGGAAGCTCATGGCGATGCGATGGTCGAGATGGGTCGTGACCGTACCGCCGCCAGGGACCGACGAGCCGCCCATGACGACGAGCGACTCCGGCCCTTCCTCGCAGAGGACGCCATTGGCAACGAGACCGGCGACAATGGCCGCGATTCGGTCGGATTCCTTGACGCGGAGTTCTCCGAGCCCCTCCATCACGGTCTTTCCTTCGGCGAAGGCAGCAGCGACAGCAAGCACGGGATATTCATCGATCATCGACGGCGCGCGCGTCGACGGCACCAAGACACCCTTGAGGCGGCTCGAACGGACATGAAGATCGCCGACGCTCTCGCCGCCGACCGTTCGGCGGTTCTCGATTTGGATGTCGCCACCCATCTCGATGAGCGTATCTATCAAACCGGTCCGCATCGGGTTCAGCAGTACGGATTCGATCGTGACATCGGACCCATCGACGAGGAGCGCTGCAACCATCGGAAAGGCGGCCGAGCTCGGGTCGCCGGGTACGTTGATCGACTGCGCCTTCAAGTCAATCCGACCCTCGATGCGGATGATGCGCTCACCATCCTGGCCCTTATCGATCTCGATCCCGGCACCAAAAGCGGCCAGCATGCGCTCGGTATGGTCGCGCGTCATCACCGGCTCAATCACAGTGGTGACACCCGGCGTGTTGAGGCCCGCGAGTAACACGGCCGATTTCACCTGCGCCGATGGCACCGGCACCCGGTAGTCAATCGGCAGGGCAATGTCGGGGCCCTTCATCGTCAATGGCAGGCGATCCTTCGAGCGTGCCACGACCTGCAAGCCCATGCGGCGCAGCGGATCGAGGATGCGTCCCATGGGCCGGCGGCGCAGCGAAGCGTCGCCCGTAAAGGTGACGGCGATCGCCTGACTGCCGGCAAGGCCCATGGCGAGCCGCACGCCGGTGCCGGCATTGCCGTAGTCGATGACATCCTCGGGCTCGAGGAAGCCGCCCACGCCTACACCCTTGACGGCCCACGCCCCCGGGCCGGTCCGCGTGACTGTGGCGCCGAACGCCCGCATCGCGGTCGCGGTCGACAGCACGTCCTCGCCCTCCAGAAGGCCTTCTATGCGGGTTTCGCCAATGGCGAGCGCACCGAGCATCAGCGAGCGGTGCGAAATCGATTTGTCGCCCGGGACGCGGATTCGCCCGCTAAGCGGACCCGAGACGGACGCCGCCAATGGCTGGGCTTCGCCGGCTGAGAAGGACATCATCGAGCTCCTTGAGGATCGGGCTCCCTGAGGCAGGCAGGCCCGACCTGCGCCGGACGCGGCGATCGTCGGATAGCATGGGAATCGCTGACCCGCCACCGCCGATCACGCGTGCCCGGCATGCCTCGGCGCTCGCTCGCGCGGCGGCTGGCGCCGCTACCATCGCTCCCTTCGCACCGGCTTTCCTTGCCATCGCAGCGGCGGGCAATAGCATTTCGTTTTGACAGCGCGGAAACAAAGCATTATGGGGGCCGCGCTCCATCAACCCTGCGAGGCACGACGTGGCGAAAGCGGAACTCGGCACCAAGCGTGTCGACCCCGAGACCGGGAAGAAGTTCTACGACCTGAACAAGGACCCGATCATCTCCCCGTTTACGGGGCAGTCCTACCCGCGCTCCTATTTCGAAACCGGTCCCGCCAAGGCGCGGCCGGCGCCGGCGCGCGCGGTCGAGGAGGATGAGGCCGAGGAGGAGGTCGCCGACACCGCCGAGTTCATCAGCCTCGAGGAAGCCGATTCGGAAACCGCCGATGCCGGCGCTGTCGAAGCGGACACCGAGGACGACGAGGTGGTGATCGAGGACGATGAAGGCGACGTCTTCATCGAGGAAGAAGAAGAGGAAGGCGATGATGTCGCCGACATCATCGGCGGCGTCGACGACGAAGAGCCGTGATCGGACAGGCCACAATCGACAGCCTGTGGGTATGTCGATTGTGGCTTGATTTGAGAATCAACGCGGCCTAAGTATCGCGCCGCGCCGGGAGGGGTCCCAACCTCTCCCTTTGAAAAGGCGGGGCCATAGCTCAGTTGGGAGAGCGCTTGAATGGCATTCAAGAGGTCGTCGGTTCGATTCCGATTGGCTCCACCATTTCCAAAAGTCGCATAGTGATGAGCCGCCCCTTGGGGCGGCTTTTTGCTTTCTGAACCGGCTCCATTCGGCCACCACACCGCCATCTTGCATCGCCACCATTGCATCGCCACATCATCGAAAGCGTGGAGAGGCGACAATGGACAGTTACCGGGCGACTTTCATCAGCGGGCGCAGCGCCAGCTGGAAGGACAAGCTAAAGCTTGCCCTGCTCGGCCTTGTCGCCGGCGCAATCCTGGTTGCGGCCGTGGTTCTTTCACTCGGCCTTGCGCTCGTTCTGATTCCAGTCGGTTTCATCGCTTATTTGTTTCGCCGGCCGCTGCTTCGGGCGCTTTTCCGTCAGGCACAGTCCGGCATGGCGGGCGGCGGCATGACGGGCATGGGCAGTCGCGGTCCGGCCAGCGACTGGAGCACAGCGAATCACCCGGGCGACGAACCGCAGCGGCACGCGAAGGGTCCAACCGGCGACGGCCAGCCGCACGATCGGCCGCGCACCGTGACGATCGATGCCGACTACACCGTCGTCGATACGCGCCGGCCCGACCGGTCTGTCGACTGAGCCAGCACACCGCAAAGGGTCCGGCGAGCGGCCCCGCACAGCCCGTGGGCTTCGCTGCAGGAAACTTTCTTGGCCGAACGCGTTGTCTCTGTGAAGGAGACAGAGCCATGGCCAAGACATTCGACACGGACACGATCGACAGCAAGATCAACGGTTTTGCGGAATCGCGCGGATTTTCGAACGAGAACCGCCGCGCTGGCCAGGACCTCGGCACGCCTGGCACACAGCCGGTTCGGGAGAAGACTGACGACGCGCGGCAGGCTGAGACGCCGCATACCGTTCGCTACATGCTGGCGATCGGTCTCGCCGGCGTCGTCGTCGCCTTCGCGATCATCTATTTCATCTTTGTCGCAGCCTGAGGGAGCGCGCGAATCAGGGCTGGGCCGACATGGTCTGCCCGACTTCTTCAGCCACCGTTTCGCCGGGCCGGGCGCGGGCATCACGCTGCTCGCGCAGGAAAATGAAGAGGCCCGAAGCGACGATGATGGCAGCGCCGACAAGCACGTTCCATTGCAGTCCGTCGCCGAAGAACAGCCACCCGAACAGCACGGCCCAGAGGATCATCGTGTATTGATAGGGCACGACGACGGAGGCCGGCGCGAGCTTCAGCGAACGGTTGACGCAGAGGCTGGCGATCAGCGCCACAATCCCGACCAGAGACAGCAGCCCGAAATCGCGAAGCGACGGCGCCACCCAGGCGAAAGGCGCTGTCACGGCCCCGGCGGTGAGCGCAGACGCGGTTGAAAAGGCCAGCAGCGCGCTGTCCTTCGTGCCGCGCAACTGCCGGGTCAAGATCATCAGCACCGAAAAGATCATCGAGCCGGCAATCGCGACAAGGGCCGGCGGCGTCAGCGTCGCAGCCGACGGGTTGAGCACGAACAGCACGCCGACGAAGCCGACGAGAATCGCCAACCAGCGCACGCCGTCGATGCGCTCCTTGAGGATCGTGGCCGAGAGCGCAGCGACATAGATCGGGCTGGCGAGATAATACGTCATCACGTCGGCGAGCGGCAGCGAGCGTACAGCCCAATAGAAGCAACCGACTTCGATCGTGGCGAGGACGACACGCGCCACCTGCAACCATGGACGCGGCGCGGCCATCAGGCCTGCAAAGCCGCCGTCGCGTCGGACGAAGGGAACGAGCAGCAGAAGGGCCGCCATGGACCGGAACAGCAGCACCATGCTGACCGAATAGGTGCCGACCAGCCATTTGCCGAGAGCATCGTTCACGGAATAGAGGAAGATCCCCATGACCATCAGGAGAATGCCGAGCAGCGGGCCCGAGAGCCAGCCGGCGCCGCCGCGGCGGCCGGAAGCAGGTGATGGTGTCGACATTTGGATGCTGCGGATCGGCCGTTCGGGGAGCGGGAGTGTGCATGGAACGGAGGCGAACGCAATCGCCGCAGCCGTTGCGCGCCAGCCCGTCCAGGTCCATGATGATCCATCAACGAGATTTCGGTTGCATTTCGTGGGCTGAAGCGGCATATAAGCCATGACGATCATCGTGATCGCGCTGTGCCATGCGGGTCACTCCGATGGTTCCACCCGCCAGGTGCGGGCACGACCCAGTCCTCTGGCCCCTTCGCGCGTGGGTCACGACATCCAACGGATGCGGATAGCATTCGCGTAGTTAGGCTTTTTTCTTGAATCAATTGAACTCTTTTGCGGATTTGGCTCTTGCCGAACCGTTGCTGCGCGCGCTCGGCCAGGCTGGTCTCGTGACCCCGACACCGATCCAGGCGCAGGCCATTCCCGCTCTTCTCGAAGGTCGCGACATGCTTGGCATTGCGCAGACTGGAACGGGTAAGACGGCCGCCTTCGGGCTCCCTCTCCTGCAGCAGCTCTCGCGTCGCCCGGAAGGGCTTGAGCCGAAGAGTGTGCGCGCCCTGATTCTCGCCCCGACTCGCGAACTGGCGATCCAGATCGACGCCGAGTTGCGCAAATACGGCCGCTTCCTCGGCGTGCGTCATGCGCTCGTCTATGGCGGCGTCGGCCACACCCCGCAGATTCGCGCCCTCGAAAAGGGCGTGGACATTCTCGTCGCGACCCCCGGACGGCTGCTCGACCATCTCCAGGCCGGCGCGCTGAAGCTCAATGCGGTGACGCATCTCGTCCTCGACGAAGCCGACCGCATGCTCGACATGGGCTTTGTGCGGGATGTGATGAAGATTGTGGCACTGCTGCCGGTCAGCCGGCAGTCGCTGCTGTTCTCGGCAACCATGCCGGCGGAAGTCGCCGTGCTCTCGCGCAAGATTCTCAAGGATCCCATTCGCGTCGAGGTCACGCCCGAAGTGGTGACGGTCGAGCGGATCGACCAGCGCCTCTACCGGGTTCCCGCCGGTGAGAAGCGTGGGTTCCTCGTCGACCTCCTGTCCGACGAGGCAATGCGGCGCGTGATCGTGTTCACTCGCACCAAGCATGGTGCGGACAAGGTCGCGCAACATCTGCAGAAGGCGCGCATCGAGACCCTGGCGCTGCATGGCAACAAGTCTCAGGGTGCGCGTCAGAAGGCCCTCGCGGGCTTTAAGGACGGCAGCCTCCGTGTGCTGGTTGCAACCGATATCGCCGCGCGCGGTATCGATGTCGCCGACATCACGCATGTCGTCAATTTCGACCTTCCCGACGAACCGGAAGCCTATGTCCATCGCATCGGACGGACGGCACGCGCGGGTCGTGAAGGTATTGCCTACTCTCTCTTCGACGCTGGCGAATCTGCGCGGCTGAAGGCGATCGAACGGCTCATCCGCCGTCCGATCCCCGAGGTTGCGACGCATTTCAAGGCCCAGGCGCCGATCCAGCGCCCCGCTGCCGATACGCAGCGCGGCGAGGTGATTGCGCTCGAGGGACAGCCCATGCAGCAAAAGAGTAAGAAAAACCGGTGGCGCAGCCAACAACGCCGCCGGGCGGCTTGACGACGGAAGCGTCGTTAGCAAAGTTCTCTACCGCCAGACTGAAGGAGATTTCCATGGCGACGGGTACGGTTAAGTGGTTCAATGCGACGAAGGGCTATGGATTCATCCAGCCCGATCAGGGTGGTCAGGACGTGTTCGTTCACATCAGCGCCGTTGAGCGCGCTGGTCTGTCGACGCTTCGCGACGGCGCCAAGATCTCTTACGAGCTCGAGACCGATCGTCGGGGCAAGACCTCGGCGACCAATCTGAAGGTCTCCTGAGGAACCCCATGGCGAAGGAAGAAGCGCTCGAATTCGAGGGTATGGTTGTCGAGGTTCTGCCCGACGCCAAATTCCGCGTGGAACTCGAGAACGGGCATGTCGTCGTCGCCTATACGGCGGGCCGGATGAAGAAGAATCGTATCAAGACCCTGGCGGGCGACCGCGTAACGGTCGAGATGACGCCTTACGATCTCGATCGTGCACGGCTGGTCTTCCGGCATAAGGGTGACTCGATGGCTCCGCCATCGTCCAAGACACCCTTCCGTGGCGGTGCGGCGCGGCGACGCTGATTTCAACGCCTCGATAAAACGAACTGGCGCGAGCGATCGCGCCGGTTTTCTTTTTGCTCGCCGGACGCTCCGCGCATCGCTGCCGTCGACTGTGGCTTTCATGCCCTTGCGGCCCCGGCGCAACTTCGCTAGCGTTTGTCCATTGACGCGACATCTTCCGGTTCGCCGACGGATGTCCGAATGGTTTTTTCAGACCTTCTTGTACTGCCATTCATGCGTTCGGACGGCCTTCTGGTCCGGACCCTATCTCTACGAGCAGTTGTCCAATGCGCCGCCGGCCCTTCGCCGGCGGTTTGTTTTTATGCGGGGACGCTGGATCATTTCATCGCTTCAAGAGAGCGATGAACTCATCAGATTGAGGCCAGGTCGCGTTTCCTTCACGCGAACCGGTGCCCGCTTTGCCCGGAAGCGCCCTGGCCGCGTTGCCGCCTATATCCATCCGACGCCCGCGCCGGCGCGTCTAAGCCGTGAGGTCCGATCATGCTGACCGCTCTTCGCAGTTTCCTCGCCGAGCTGGGGCGCGACGACCCCGCGGAGACGCGTTTCAGCCCCGACGACTATCGCCTGGCATCGGCCGCGCTGCTGTTTCACGTCATAGCGATCGACGGCACGGTCTCGGCCAGCGAGCGGCAGCGGCTGCAGGACCTGCTGCAGCAGCGCTACGGCCTCGATGCCGATGCGACGGTCGAACTGATTCGTGAGGCAGAGATTGCCGACCAGGAAGCGGTCGACCTGTTCCATTTCACGCGCGTCATCAAGGACAAGCTCGAACTGCCCGACCGCGAGGCGATCATCGCTATGATGTGGGACCTCGTTTTCCAGGACGGCACGCTGCATGAATTCGAGGACAATACGATCTGGCGCGTGGCCGATCTCATCGGCGTCTCGCGCGAAACGCGGATCCGCCTGAAGCAGACCATGCGCGGCAAGGCCGGCACCACCGAAGCCTGAGGCGGCGAACTGCACGGCGTTGCGGCAGTGACTGCGACGAACTTGAACTGGCGGCGCAAGGCTTCGTCGACTAGCGTTTCAGCGATGCCCGCCAACGTCCCTTCCAAGAAGCGCCCGGTCCTGATCGTCCTGCATCAGGAACACTCGACACCCGGCCGGGTCGGCCTTCGCCTGGCGGAGCGCGGCTTTCCGCTCGATATCCGTCGGCCACGCTTCGGCGACGCCCTGCCCGAGACGCTCGCCGAGCATGCCGGTGCGATAGTGTTTGGCGGCCCGATGAGCGCCAATGACGACGAGACCTATGTCCGGCGCGAGATCGACTGGCTCGATGTGCCGCTCAGCGAAGGCGCGCCACTCCTCGGCATCTGCCTCGGCGCTCAGATGCTGGCCCGCCATCTCGGCGGCGGCGTCGGCCGCCGCCCGGACGGGCTGGTCGAGATCGGCTATTACCCCCTTCGCTCAACCGTGGACGGAGAGGCGCTGCTGCCTTGGCCAAGCCAGGTCTATCAATGGCACAGCGAGGGCTTCTCGCTCCCTAAGGACGCAGCCCTGCTCGCCACCGGCGATCTCTTCGCCAATCAGGCCTTTCGCTATGGCCGGTCGGCTTTCGCCTTCCAGTTTCACATCGAGCTCACGCTGGCGATGATGCATCGCTGGACCGTGCGCGGCGCCGAGCGCTTTGCCCTGCCCGGCGCGCAGCAGCGCCACGCCCATCTCGAGGGCCGGGCGCTCTACGACGCCGAAAGCTCCGCCTTTCTCGACCGCTTCCTCAGCCTCTGGCTGGCCCTGCCGCGCGAGGCCTGACATCGCCCCGGCGATGGCACGGTCGGGCGGTTCCTGCACCGGGTCTCGCAGACTGCGACGACACTTGCAAAATGCAATGCGCCAGACGTGAACGAGCCATTAAGCCTAACGAGATATGGCTTCTTTCAGCCAGACTTGGCCCATATCTTGTGGCTCGACTAGATCCTCATATCTGGCAAGCGCCTTGCGATATCGACACCAGGCTGATCTTCAGGTTTTGCGTAATCAGCTAGACCAGGACGGAGAGGGGGACTGTTGACCCCCGGCACCCCCTCTCCGATCCGTCGCCTTCCCAGCGGCGACTTCGCCCTTCGCGCAGGGCCTCAACCCAAAGCGCGCCGCCCCTTGCATCGGACATCGACACCGGATTGACTGCTTCGGCGGGCTTCATCTGCCCGTCCCCGCTTTCGAGACCCCGGTCCATGATCGAGCATCCCAATCCGCAGGAATTCGCCGCGTCGCTTGCCTGCTGGAGCGGCAAGGTCGATCCGGTGCCGCTGCCGGGCGGGCTCACCAACACCAATTTCCTCATTGAGGACGCAGGCCGGCGCTATGTCGTCCGCATCGGCGGCGACATGGCCGTGCATGGCATCGTGCGCACAATCGAACTGGCGGCGAGCCGCGCCGCGGCCGCCGCTGGCATATCGCCGATCGTCGTTCATGCCGAGCCGGGCGCGATGGTGCTGGACTATGTCGAGGGCCGGACGCTGACGCCCGAGGATATCCGCGACCCGCGCCAGCTCGCGCCTTTGGTCAGGCTGATCCGGCATGCTCATCGCGACATTCCGCGGTTCTTCCGCGGGCCGGCTCCGATGTTCTGGCCGTTTCAGGTGATCCGCGACTACACGCACACGCTGGAGGAAGGCGAAAGCCATTACCTGCCGCTTCTCGTGCGCCTGCTTGATGCCGCCGACCGGCTCGAAACGGCGATCGGCCCGATCGAGCTGGTGTTCGGCCATAACGACCTGCTCGCCGCCAACTTCATCGATGACGGCACGCGGATCTGGCTCGTCGACTGGGACTATGCGGGCTTCAACTCGCCCCTGTTCGATCTCGGCGGCCTCGCCTCCAACAATTCGCTCGACCAGGCAGCGACGGACCAGCTGCTCGAACTCTATTTCGAACGGCCTGTCGATCCGACGCTGAGGCGCAAAGCTCAGGCCATGCAGGCGGCTTCGCTGCTGCGCGAGACCATGTGGAGCATGGTGTCGGAGATCCACAGCCAGCTCCCGGTCGATTACGAACCCTATACAGCCGAAAACCTGCGCCGCTTCGAGGGCGCGCTTGCGACCTTCGACAGCCTGACGCGCTAAGGACAAAGCAATGCAGGACAGAACGCGGAGCGACACGGGCCAGAACCTGCCGTCGTCGGCGAAGATCGTCATCATCGGCGGCGGCATCGTCGGCGCGTCGGTCGCCTATCACCTCGGCGCCATGGGACTGACCGATGTTCTCATGATCGAGCGCGGCCGGCTGACGTCGGGCTCGACCTGGCATGCCGCCGGCCTTGTCGGCCAGCTCCGCACCTCCGCCAACATCACCCAGTTGCTCGGCTATTCGGTCGCGCTCTATGACAGGCTCGAAGCGGAGACGGGTCAGGCGACCGGCTGGAAGCGCAATGGCGGGCTTCGTCTCGCCTGCAATGCCGGCCGCTGGACCGAGGTCAAGCGCCAGGCGACGACCGCGCGCTCGTTCGGGCTGGAGATGCAGCTTCTCTCGCCGAAGGAGGCGCAGGATCTCTGGCCGCTCATGACGATCGAGGACGTCGTCGGCGCCGCCTTTCTGCCGACCGACGGCCAGGCCTCTCCCTCCGACATCACGGCGGCGCTCGCGCGCGGCGCCCGCAACGCCGGCGTCACGATCCGGGAGGGCGTCGGGGTCACCGGCATCACCGTCGAGGATGGCTGCGTCGTCGCCGTCGAGACCGATCGGGGCCGCATCGCCTGCGAGAAGCTGGTCATCTGCGCCGGACAATGGTCGCGCGAACTCGGGCGTCTTGCCGGCGTCAACATTCCGCTCGTCTCGGTGCAGCACCAATATCTGATCACCGAGCCGATTCCGGGCGTCACGCCCGATCTGCCGACTTTGCGCGATCCCGATCGGCTGACCTACTGGAAAGAGGAAGTCGGCGGCCTGGTCATGGGCGGCTATGAGCCGAACCCGAAGCTCTGGAACGTCGATCCGCTGCCCCAGGATTTCGAGTTCCAGCTGCTCGAAAACGACCTCGATCACTTCGAGCCGATCATGGGCGAGGCGCTTGGCCGCGTGCCGGCGCTCGCCGAGGCCGGCATCCGCCAGTTCATCAACGGCCCCGAGAGCTTCACGCCGGATGGCAATTTCATCCTCGGCGAGGCGCCCGAGGTAAAGAACATCTTCGTCGGCGCCGGCTTCAACGCGTTCGGCATCGCCTCAGGCGGCGGCGCTGGCATGGCGCTCGCCGAATGGGTGGCCAAAGGCCAGCCGCCCTTCGATCTCTGGCCGGTCGATATCCGCCGCTTCGGCCGCCATCATGGCGATCTCAGCTTCATCCGCGCGCGGACGCTGGAGGCCTATGCCCGCCACTATACGATGGCCTGGCCGCTCGAGGAGGCGGAGGCCGGCCGGCCGCTGCGCCGCTCGCCGCTCTATGACCGGCTGAAGCAGGCCGGCGCGGTGTTCGGCGAGAAGCTCGGCTTCGAGCGAGCCAACTGGTTTGCCGACCCTGCCCTCGGCGAAGAGCCGCATGACCGCTACGGCTATGGCCGGCAGAACTGGTTCGCCGCCGTCGGGCGCGAGCACAAGGCAGCACGCGAGACCGCGGTGCTGTTCGACCAGAGTTCGTTCGCAAAATTCGAGCTCACCGGCCGCGATGCGGAGGCCGCGCTTTCCTTCATCGCCGCCAACGATGTCGCGAAGCCGGTCGGCCATCTCGTTTATACGCAGATGCTGAACGATGCCGGCGGCATAGAATGCGACCTGACCGTGTCGCGCCTCGCCAGCGACCGCTACTACATCGTCACGGGGACCGGCTTTGCGACGCATGATTTCCACTGGATCACGCGCGCCATTCCCGAAGGCCTTGATGCGCGCCTTGCCGATGTCACCTCGGCCTATGCGACGCTGGTGCTCATGGGTCCAGCGGCCCGGACCATCCTTTCTTCGATCAGCCCCGACGATCTCTCGCATGCGGGCTTCCCCTTCGGCCGGGCACGCTGGATTTCGGCGGGCGGCGCTGCGGTGCTGGCACTGCGCGTCACTTATGTCGGCGAACTCGGCTGGGAACTGCATGTGCCGACCGAATGCGCGCTGACTGTGTTCGAAGCGCTGATGGCGGCCGGACGCCCGCATGGCCTCAGCCTTGCCGGCTATCGCGCGATCGAGTCGCTCCGCCTCGAAAAAGGCTATCGCGCCTGGGGCGCCGAAATCGGGCCGGACCACTCGCCGCTGGTCGCCGGGCTCGGCACCTTCGTGAAGCTCAAGAAGGACATTGCCTTCAAGGGCCGGGCGGCGCTGCAGGCCCAAGCCGCGAATCCGCTGCCGCGCCTTCTCGCCGCCTTCACGACTGAGGATCCCGACATTGTCCTGCTCGGCCGCGAGACGATCTATCGCGATGGCGTGCGCGTCGGCTGGCTGGCAAGCGGCGGCTTCGGCTATACGGTCGGCAAGCCGATCGGCTATGGCTATGTCCGCAACACCGCCGGCGTCGATCGTGACTTCGTGCTGTCGGGGCGCTACGAGCTCGAAGTCGCCGGCGAACGCGTTGCCGCGAAGGTCCATCTCGACCCGCTCTACGACGCGGCAGGAGCGAAGATTCGCGCCTGAAACTGATCCAGTCGCTTGACAGCTTCTGCCACTCGTTGTTGTTCAGGCCGAATTGCCTGCAATAACATAGAGTTATTCTAATGTATCGCCTCTCGCGCCGTAGGCTGCTGCAGGGTGCCGCTCTCGGCGGCGCCGCGATCCTCACCGGCACCGCTCGTCCGGCCAGCGCCGCAGGAGCGACGCTCGCCGTCTATAACGGCCAGCACCGGCCGCCGGTCGAAGCCCTGATCGCCGCCTTTACCGCCGCGACCGGCATCGACGTGACTGTGCGTCACGGCTCCAGCGCGCAGCTCGCCAGCCAGCTGATCGAGGAGGGCGATCATTCGCCGGCCGACCTGTTCTGGTCGGAGGAGAGCCCCTCGCTATTTGCCCTTGCCGAAAAAGGCCTACTGGCTCCGCTTGCCGCGCAAACGCTCGCCGAGGTGCCGGCCATCTATTCCGCCAAGGACGGAACCTGGATCGGCGCCACCGCCCGGTGCCGCGTCGTGGTCTACAACAAGGCGGCGGTCGATCCCAAGACACTGCCCGCCTCGGTGCTGGATTTCGCCAGCGAGGCCTATGCCGACAAGGTCGCCTTCGCCCCGGCGAGCGGCGCCTTCCAGCAGCAGATCATGGCAGTGATGATCCTCAAGGGTCGCGACACCGCCCTCGCCTGGCTGAAGGGCCTCAAGCAATATGGCCGCGTCTACAATTCGGATTCCGCCGCGGTCGAGGCAGTCGAAGGCGGCGACATCCCGATCGCGCTCTCGAACAATTATTACTGGCATGCATTGGCGCGCGAGATCGGCGAGAGCGACGTGCAATCGGCGATCTACAATATCGGCCATGGCGATCCCGGCACGCTGATCACCGTTTCCGGTGCCGGCGTGCTGAAATCCGCAAAAAATGCCGAGGCCGCGCAGCGCTTCGTCGCCTTCATGGTGAGCGCCGAAGGTCAGAAGGCGATCGTCGGCGCCATCGCCGAATATCCGCTCAGGCCCGGTATCGTCTCGCCTTTTCCGTTGACGCCGTTCGAGACGCTGGATCCCGCCCCGGTCACGCCGAACCAGCTCGGCGACGCCGAGGCGGCGCTGGCGCTGTTGCGCGAGGCGGAACTGGCTTGAGCGACAGCTTCGGCGATCTGGCGACACTCGCGGCACCCGGGCGGCTCCGCCGCGGCCACCGGCGGCGCAAGCTGCCGCCGGTGCTGATTGCCGCCGCGCTGGTGCCCGTGGCGCTGATCGCGCTGCCGATCGCTTATGTGCTGATCCGCTCAGCCGATGCCGGCTGGGCGGGAATCGCTGCGGAACTGTTCCGCAAGCGCACGCTGATGCTGTTCTGGAATACGAGCGTGCTCACCTTCGCGGTGACCTTCATTGCGCTCGTCATCGGCTTCGCGGGCGCCTGGTGTACCGAGCGATCGGACCTTCCGGCCCGGATGCTCTGGCGCATCCTCTTCTGCCTGCCGCTGGCGATGCCGGCCTTCGTCGCCAGCTTTGCCTGGAAATCGATCGGCCCCGCCTTCCAGGGCCTGCCGGGTGCAATCCTGATCCTCTCGATGGAGAGCTTCCCTCTGGTCTTCCTGCCTGTTGCTGCGGCGTTGCGCAGCATGGATCCGGGGCCGGAAGAGGTCTCGCGCTCGCTGGGCCGAGGGCCCGGCGCGACCTTCTGGCAGATCGTGGTGCCGCGCGCCTTGCCGGCTGCGGGCGGCGGTGCGCTCCTGGTCGCGGCGCATATGTTGTCGGAATTCGGCGCGTTGTCTCTGCTCCGGGTGCAGACGCTGACCACGGCGATCTTCCAGCAATATGAACTGCAGTTCGACAATGCGAGCGCGGCGGTGCTCTCGGCGATGCTGATGTTGTTCTGCCTGCCGGTCGCCTTCGGCGAAATCCATCTCCGCGGCAGCCAACGCCGCGACAAGGTCGGCCGCAGCGCAGTGCGCAGGCGGTCATTGGCGCGGCTCGGCGGCTGGACGCTGCCCGTGCTTGGCCTTTTTGCGCTCATCGCCGTGCTCTCGCTCGGAGTCCCGTTCGGCCGACTCGGCTATTGGCTGCTGCGCGGCGTCTCGGCCGGTCGCGGGCTCAACGCCATCGGCCCGGCGCTGTGGGGATCGCTGTCGCTCGCTATTCCCGGCACCTTCGCGACGACGCTGATCGCGCTGCCGCTGGTGCTGCTGGCGCTGCGCGGCGGCGGCCGGTTGGCTCGCCTCGCCGAACGGCTGCCCTACATCGTGCATGGCCTGCCCGGCCTCGTGGTGGCCCTGGCGCTGGTCTATGCCTCGATCCGGCTTGTTCCGGCCGTCTACCAGACGCGCGGCGTTCTGTTCGCCGCCTATGCCATCCTGTTCATGCCGCTTGCCCAATCGGCGCTGCGGGCCTCGGCGGAACTGGTCTCGCCCGAGATGGAAGATGTCGCCCGCACGCTCGGGCGGAGCGCCTTCGCCGCTTTCGTTTCCGTAAGCCTGCCGGCGCTCGCGCCCGGCTTCGGGGCCGGGCTCGCCCTCGTCGCACTCGAACTGATGCGCGAATTGACCGCGACACTGATCCTCGCGCCGACAGGGGTCGCGACGCTCGCGACGGAAGTCTGGTCGCTGACCAGCGACGGCGCCTATGCCGCGGCTGCGCCCTTCGCCGCCGCACTGGTGCTGATTTCGGGCCTGCCGGTCTATGTCTTTACGCTCCGGACGCTCGATCCCGGCGGCAGGCGCAGGAAGCCGGCCTTGCCGCGCGGCTAAGTCTCGCCTCATTTACCGGTCACGACTTCAGACGGCATCGACACGGGGCAGAACATGCTGCCGCGCTGGATGCCACTCGACTTCGGGGGGACGGCTTTTTAATCGACTTTTAGCCATGATGATCTTCGTGCCGATCATCCTGGCTGAGGGCGCGGCGACCGCGAGGGGTGCGAGGTCGCATCCATCGAACCATCCGGCGGAGGGGCGGTTCGGCTTTGTGGGGCTCGGCATCAGTCAAAGGGTCTGACCATGACACCACCTGGAAAATCGGCCGCGCTGCGGCTTCCTCCCTATGAGGACGAGCCGTCCGACGGTTCTTCCGAAGTGAGCTTCGAGGCCGCCATCCGCAACACGGCCACCGCCCGCGCGGCAGCGCGCCCCTTGGCGAGGACGGCGCCGGCCCGGTCCGCCCGCGATACGCTGCTTGCCTTTCCCGGCTTCGAGCCATCCCGCACCCAAGCCCCAACCGCGCCAGAGCCGGTCGCCCGCCCCGAGCCGAACGGCGACGCCGAATTCAGCGGCGAACTCGAAGCGGCGCTGATAAGCGACCTTCAGTCGATGGTGGCCCTGTTCGACGAGGTCGCCCGCGATCCGGTTGCCCAGCAAGCGGCGCCTGTCGTCCACTCGCCGGCCGCGGAGTCGAGGCAGCACGAAGGTGAGCCGCTCGCGGATGCGAAGCCCCTGCCTGCCATCGATCCCGACCAGGAGGCGCTCGACCGTCTCCTCGCCAGCATCCGCCAGGGCGACGGCGCGCCGCGCCGCGAAGCCCTACCGGCCGAACGGCCGGAGCCGACTTTCACGATTGATGAGCTCCATGCCGACGCGCCGATCGAGGCCGAGGCGGACGCCGCATCCTGGCGGCGACGTGATCCGGCTTCACCGCGACCCGGCGGACGCGACGAGCGCATGGCGCCGCCGATACCGCGGAGCCGCAAGCCGAGCCCGGCCAAATCTCCCTCTGCCAAGCCGGTTGCTGCCAAGCCGGTCGCGCGCGGAAAGCTCGCCAGCCGAGCCGAGCCGGTTCCGGCCCTGCGGCTGGATGATACCGGGACGCGCCGCAGCTATCTCAAGCCGGCAATAGCGATCTCGGCCCTGATCCTTCTCGCCGCCGTTGGCGCCGGCATGACCATTCGTGCCCTGACGGCACGCAACGACACGGCACCGGCGTTGGCCGAGACGACAGCCGACGCGCCCGCGGCGACCGCTGCATTGGCCCCGGTTTCCAGCGAAACGTCGGCCGCGAAGACCGAGGCGGAAGCATTGCCACCCTCCGCGACAGCGCCCGCAGCGCCGGCCAGCAGTCTTGAAAGCGCCGCGCCGCGTCTCGCCGTCGATAACAGCCTCCCGGGAAGCGACGCATCGCCTGCGCCCGCGACGGCGGTTCAGGCAGCCGCTGCAGCACCGAAGCCGGCGCCGCGCGTGCCGCTCGAACCGATGGTCCCGGCGTCGGATCCGGGCCCGATCGACCAGGCCAGCGCCACCGTATTGCCATCAACCATGACCGGCGCGACATCGGACGCGGCCGACCAGGGCGGCGACAGCGCGGCGGCAAAGCCAGCCGAAGCTCAGCCGAAGCTCGCGTCAACCGGTACGAACGCTTCCTGGGCAACCGGCGGCTTGCCGGCAGGGCCTGCCCGCATCGCCAGCGGTGTCAAGCTTCGGACCAATCCGGACAATGGTGCGCCGGTGATTGCCGTGCTCGCTCAGGGCGCGGCCGTCGATGTGGTCGCATGCAAGGGCTGGTGCGAGATCGTTGCGGGCGACAAGCGCGGCTTCGTCTACGAGAAATTCCTAGCTAAGGCCGGCGGGTAAGCTGTAGCCGCTTTGCGGCTCAGCTTTCGCCACCGAGCGCAATCGCCGCACCCGCGCCCGAAGCGAGGAAGGCCTGCAACTGCGCGATGATCTGGCGCGCGTGACGGCCGGCAAGCTGTTCGGCAGCGTCAGCATCGCGCGCCTCGATGGCGTCGATCATGGCATCATGCTCGGCGACATAGGGATCGGGCAGATGGTCGTCGAAGGATGAGTAGTAGACGCGGAGAATGCGCCGCCCTTCGTCGAGCAGGCGGGTGAACAGCTCGGTGTAGTAGCGGTTGCGGCCGGCCTCGGCGATCGCGACATGGAAGTCGCGATTGGTCCCGATCATCGCCAGCGCATCAGCCGCACGCACGGCGTCGGCGAACCTCGCCTGGCCCGCCTTCATCCTGGCGATATCGGCTTCGGTCCGCTTCAGCGCGGCGAGCCGCGTGGTGACGCGGTACATCAGCGTCAGCGCATCGAAATATACCGGCAGATTGGCGAAATCGATCGAGGAGACGACGGTGTTGCGGTTCGGCAGCGTCGTCGCAAGCCCCTCGGCCACGAGGCGGACCAGCGCCTCGCGCACCGGCGTGCGCGACATCGAGAAGCGCTCCGAAAGCCGTGTCTCGTCGAGGCCGGAACCGGGCGGCAGCCGCATCTCCAGGATGTCGCTTTTCAGCGCGTCATAGATGAGCTGAACGCCGAAGCCGCGCCCCGTCTCCGGCTTCGTCGCCCGTCCCGTAACGTCGGTCAATGCATCGGCCATGATTTCGCCCATCGCTGCCGTCCGGCCTTACAATGGCCCCCCGGCCCATGCAAGCGGCGAGGCGCGCCTTCGGGCTTGGCGCTTTGTTAATGCGGACGCGCTTTGCTCCGCCTCCCCTTCCCACACTCTTCCGCCGCCGCGGCGGACACCAATCCGGAACCCGCTCATGCTGATCGAAAAGCGCCTCGAAGCCCTCGGCATCACCCTGCCGAAGGTCCCCACCCCCGTCGGGACCTATGTTCCGGCCGTCCAGATGGGAAACCTGCTCTTCCTCGGCGGCCAGGGGCCGCTTTTGCCAAGCGGCGAGAATGCGCTCGGCAAGCTCGGCGACGGCGTCACGGTCGCGGAGGGCTATGAGCGAGCACGCCTCACCGGGCTCTATCTGATCGCTGTGATGAAAGAGACGCTCGGCGATCTCGACCGCGTCAAGCGCATCGGCAAGGTGCTCGGCATGGTCAATTGCGTGCCAAGCTTCGGCGACACGCCGGGCGTCATCAATGGCTGCTCGGATCTCCTCCTCGAAGTCTTCGGCGAGAAGGGCCGCCATGCCCGCTCGTCGGTCGGCATGTCGACGCTGCCCGGCGACATGACCGTCGAGATCGAGTGCATCGTCGAGGTCGAGGGCTGAGCGCGGCGATCACGCCGCCTTTTCGGCCGTTCCGAAGGTAATGCCCTTCTCCTTCAGCCAGCGGCGATAGGCGACGGACGACATGTCGGCGCGGGTCGGGATCTCGGCGCGCGGCTCGAGCGGCAGCAGGCGCGGCCTCTGGTTCTCGAGGATGATCCGGTCCTGCAGGAAGATCAGCTGCTGGAAATGGATCATGCTCGTGAGCGTGCTCTCGTCATCGACGATGAACATCACCGGATGAGCGCGGCAGCGGTCGTGATCGATCGGCTGCACGAAGAGGCAGATCACGTCCCAGCGGTTCGCGGCGGCGGGGCAGGTCTTGTAGAGCAGCGTCTGGAACGGCGCCGCGACGCGGTACATGTATTGCGTCATGATGCCACCTTCTGCCGAAAGCGCGGCCTGCGGCTGGAAGAACTCGCAATTGGTCGCCCAGACCTCGTCGACATCGCGGCGGATTTCGGTCGTGTAGTGGCGCACCTCCGTGTGCGGCTCGGCACCAAGAATATCGGTGTGGACGAAGGGGAAATGCGCCATGTCGAGGAAGTTCTCGACGATGCGAAGGCCCGATGCCCGGACCGCGACAGCGCCGCAGACGACATGGCGGCGATCGGGCTCATCCGCCTCCGGCAAGTCGAACAGCTCGCGCGGCGGCGCGCCGAGCGTCGTCCAGAGATAGCCCCAGCGCTCACGGATCGGCAGCGGCGACCCAAGCGCGCCATCCTCGAGCCGCTCACGCACGATTGGCGCGCCACTGGCGGCCCGCTCGACCAGCAGGTCACGGCCAAGCAGGCGGTTCGGCCGCGGCGCGGCGGGAATATCGGCGAGCGCGTCGATCACATACCAGTTGTCGAGCGAGGCTTTCTCCGCAGGCCGTGCCATGTCCCTCTCCGATCCGCCGCGTGTTGATGTCGCGTTGCCCAGCGGCTAGACATGCCTGATTGTTGTGCTGAAACGCAAGGCCGGATGACCGCCGACGCGGTCACCGGCCGGGGACAGACGATGCAGGAGCGGGTGCAGATGGTGTTTCTCGGCCAATTCGAGCCCGAGAGCTTCGCGGAATTCATGCGCCATCGCGCCGAACGCCTCTCGATCCGCGCCGAAGCCCGCCGGCTCGATGCCGCCCGGGTCGATGTCGAGGTCGAAGGCGACACCGATCTCGTCGACATGTTCGAGATGGCGTGCAGCCTCGGGCCGATCGATTGCCTCGTCCGCGACACCTATCGCCAGGGGAGCCGCCGCTGATGGCCGCGCCCATCCATATCCATCGGGGACCGTCATCATGAGCCTTGCCGCCGGCTGGTACGCCGTCGCCATCGCCGACGATATCGAGCCGGGCACGTCGGCCGGCACGCGGCTTAACGACCAGGAACTCGTCGTCTGGCGCGACCGCGACGGCGCCAGCCATGTCTGGGAAGACCGCTGCCCCCATCGCGGCATGCGGCTCTCCTTCGGCTTCGTCCGCGGCAATCACATCGCCTGCCTCTATCACGGCTGGTCCTATGACACCGCCGGTCAGTGCCGCTCCATCCCGGCCCATCCCGATCTCGTCGTCCCCGAAACGATCAAGGTCGCGACCTATGCGGCGCAGGAAGCGGCGGGGCTGATCTTCGTTCATTCGGCCGTGGACGCAGAGGCGCCGCCTCTGCCGCCGTTTGATGCTGCCCGGCGGGCGCTCCGCAGCCTCTATCTCGACGCCGCGCCGGAGCGGTTGGCCGCGCTTCTCGCCGTCGAATTCGAAGCTGGCGACAGCGGCTGCCATGCCGGAACGCTCGCCGGGACCGACATTCTTCTTTTCCTGCAACCGTTTACCGCCACGCGGACGGCGCTGCATCTCGTCATGACCGGCGATGGCGACGCGCTCGCCGTCTCGGCGGCGGCCGAGGCGCTGCGTAACCGGATCGAGGCCGAGTGCCTGGAGACCGCACGATGAGCCTCGTCCTGCACGACTACGAGCTCGATGCCGACTGCTACACCGTGCGGCTGCTGCTCTCGATCCTCGGGCGCAAGTCCACCAAGATCGCGGTCGACGTCCATCCTGGCCACGAGCAACGCTCGCCGGCCTATCTGGCGCTCAACCCGCGCGGCAGCCTGCCGATTCTCGTCGATGGCGATCTGGTGCTGGCCGAGGCCGAGGCGATCCTCGTCTATCTCGCCCGCTCCGCGCAGGACGGCGGCGCCTGGCTCCCGGACGATCCGGCCGGGCTCGGGGCCGTCATGAGTTGGCTCTTCTTTGCCAAGGGGGCGCTCGGCGCAGCGACGCTGGCGCGGCTGCATGCGATGCTCGAAGTGCCGGCCGATGCGGTGGCGCTCGAACGCCAGGCGCGTGCGGCCTTCCGCGTGATGGACGATCATCTGACCGCCCGCCATCTCGCAGGGGCGACCTGGTTCGTCACCGACGCCCCGACCCTTGCCGATCTCGCTTTGTTCGCACCCATCGCACTTTCGCGCGATTTCGGCGTCGACCATGACGAATTTCCGGCGCTTCGGCGCTGGATGCGCCGTGTGCGCGCCATTCCCGGCTTCATCACCATGCCGGGCATTCCGGATTACCACTGAGGAGCGATCCGATGGCCCGGCTGACCCGATTTTCGGTTGCCCCGCTCGCCGACATGACGCGGCAGCTCGCCGCCGTCGCCTCGGGCCGCGCGGCGCCCGATTGCGTCATCACCGGCGCGCGCGTCCTTTCGACCTATTCCGAACGCATCCTGCCGGAGCGCGAGATCTGGATTTCGGGCGGGCGCATCGCCGCCGTGAAACCGGCCGGCAGCTGGACCGGCGGTGGCGCGATCTATGACGCGAAGGGCGGCATCATCGGGCCCGGCCTCGTCGATCCGCATATCCATATCGAATCCGCGATGGTCACGGCCTCGGCCTATGCCGAGGCAGCGCTGCTCAACGGCACGACGACCATCTTCTGCGACAGCCATGAGATCGGCAATGTCATGGATGTCGCCGGGATCGAGGCGATGCTCGAGGATGCGCGCGCGGCGCCACTCTCCATCTTCCTGACTGTCCCTTCCACCGTCCCCGCCACCTCGCCCGAGCTGGAAACGGCAGGCGGCGACCTGACACCGGAAAAAATCGCCGCCCTGTTCGATCGTTGGCCGGAAGCGGTGGCGCTCGGCGAGAAGATGGACTTCGTCCCCGTCACGCTCGGCGACGAGCGCAGCCATGCGATCCTCCATGCGGCGCTCTCGCGCGGCCGGCCCGTCTCCGGCCATGTCTATGGCCGCGAATTCGTCGCCGCCTATGCGGCCAGCGGCATCACCGACACGCATGAAGCCATCGACCGCGACATCGCCGACGATCTCCTGGAGGCCGGGATCTGGATCTTCCTGCGCGGCGGGCCGCCGACGACCGCCTGGCATTCGCTGCCCGAGGCGATCAAGACGATCACCGAGCTCGGCGCCGCGGCCAAGCGGGTCGCGGTCTGCACCGATGACCGCGACGCCGACGACCTCGCCGATTTCGGGCTTGATTTCGTCGTGCGCGAGGCGGTGCGCGCCGGCGTGAAGCCGGAGACCGCGTGGGCGATGGGCTCGCTGCACGGCGCGACGCGATTCGGCCAGGATGGCGAGATCGGGGGGCTCGGCGGCGGCAGGCGCGCCGACCTTGTGCTGATGAACGACGATCTTCAGCCGCAATCGACCTGGTATGGCGGTGAACTCGTCGTCGACAACAGGCGGATTACGCCGCTGCTCGATGCGGCGTTGTCGGAGCGCTACCGCTATCCGGACACCGCCTATCACACCGTCCATCTGCCCAAGGTCCTGAAGCTCACTCCAGACCTTCCTGCCGGTGCCGGCATTCTCAACGCGATCCGCACCGAATTGCCCGGCATCGTGCTCAAGCATGACCGGATCGCCATTGAGCCGGCTAATGATTGGTCGACGCTGTTCGAGCGGCATGGCCTCTGCTTCGTCAGTGTCGTCGAGCGCCATGGCAAGTCAGACGGGCATGTCGGCCATGGCGTGCTGTCGCGCTTCAGCCTGAAGCGAGGCGCTGTCGCCTCCAGCGTCGGTCACGATGCACACAACATCATCATCGCCGGCACCAACGAGGCCGACATGCGCCTCGCCCTCGATACTGTCGCCGAAACCGACGGCGGCATCGCAGTCGTCGCGGATGGCGTCGTCAAGGCACGTGTTGCGCTCCCGATCGCCGGCCTCCTCTCCGACAAGCGCGTGCCCGAGGTCGCGGAGGAACTGCGGGCGCTGAAGCTGGCCTGGGCCGAGGCGGGATGCTCGATCCCGTTCATGGGCTTCAACCTCATCCCACTCTCGGTCATCCCGGACATCCGCATCACCGATCGGGGGCTCGTCACCGTCCCAGCCATGGCCCTGGTGCCGCTGTTCGAGCCGGCCTGAACCGCTCATCCGGCCCGACATCGCTCGGCGGCTCTTGTCATGCGCGGCGGTTCGGCCGATATCCACCGCCACGACACGAGCGGGAGATGACGACATGCGCGCGCGCACATTCGGACGGACAGGCCGGCAGGTCAGCGAGATCGGCTTCGGCGCCTGGGCGATCGGCGCCAGCTGGGGCCATGTCGACGAGAGCGACGCACTCGCGGCCCTCAACACCGCGCTCGACGCCGGCGTCAGCTTCATCGATACGGCCGACGTCTATGGTGACGGCCGCTCGGAGAAGCTGATCGCGCGAGTGCTGCGCGAGCGCGGCGGCGAGCGCCCCTTCGTGGCGACCAAGGCCGGACGCAGGCTGCAGCCCCATGTCGCCGCCGGCTATACCGCCGAGGCGCTCGAGGGCTTCATCAATCGCAGCCGCGAATATCTGGAGATGGAGACGCTTGATCTCGTCCAGCTGCACTGCCCGCCGACGGACGTCTACTATCACCCGGAGGTGTTCGCGGCGCTCGACGGCTTCAAGGCCGCCGGCCTGATCGCGGATTATGGCGTCAGCGTCGAGCGGATCGAGGAAGCGCTGAAGGCGATGGAATATCCGGGCGTCGTCTCGATCCAGATCATCTTCAACATCTTCCGCCAGCGCCCGATCGAGCGGCTATTCCAGCGCGCGCTGGAGACTGAGACCGCGATCATCGCCCGCGTGCCGCTGGCAAGCGGCCTGCTCACCGGCAAGATGAGGGCGGAAACGACCTTCGCGGCCGAGGATCACCGCCTGTTCAACCGCCATGGCGAATTCTTCGATGTCGGCGAGACGTTCTCCGGCGTTCCCTATGACGCCGGTCTCGCCGCAGTCGAGCCCATCCGCCCGCTGGTCGGCGGCGACACCACCATGGCGAAATTCGCGCTGAAGTGGATCCTGATGTTCGACGCGGTGACCGTGGCGATCCCCGGCGCCAAGAACGCGGCGCAGGCGCTCGCCAATGCCGAGGCCGCGACGCTGCCCCCGCTCAGCGAGGAAACCATGGCGGCGCTCAAGGCCATTTATGACGAGGACATTCGTCCCTTCGTGCACCAGCGCTGGTAGCCGCGCCTATTTGTCGAACGGATAGACGCGCTTCCAATCGGCCTTCATGTCGACGACGAGCCAGCCGCGACGCGGCGCCTCGTCGAGCGCCTTGTCGAGGCGGCCGACAAGGGAGTTGCGGTCATAGGCCCATTCGCGGACCGCGTCGGTGTGATGCACGATCATGCCAAAGCGCGGGCCGGGCGAAAGCGTCGTCCATTGCAGCATCTGGAGATCGCCGTCGGAATTTCCGGCGGCAAAGAGCGGGCGGCGGCCGATGAAGCGGTTGATGCCGACCGGCTTGCCGGGACCGTCATCGACGAACTCGACCTCGGACAGTTTCACGATCGATGGCGTATCGCCGACGAGCCGCCATTCGGTCTTGCCGGATGAGCCGATGATCTGTTCCGGGGGAATGCCATAGAGATCGGGCACCCATGGCCGCATGAAATCGATGCCGCCACCCGAGACGATGTAGGTCTTGAAGCCGTTCGCGCGGAGAAAAGCGAGCAGTTCCAGCATCGGCTGGTAGACGAGGTCGGTATAGGGGCGATCAAAGCGCGGATGTCGTGCCGTCTTCAGCCAATCGCGCACAAGACTTGAGAATTCGTCGACCGTCATGCCGGCATGAGTCAGCTCGATGATCTGAAGCAGTCCTTTCTCGCCGAGCGCGGCCAGCTTGGCGCGGTCGCCGGAGAGAACCGCCTTGTAGGGCTCCTGCTCCGCCAATGCGGGATTGGCCGCGGCCAGGGCCTTGAGCCGATCGACGGCGAAGGCGATCTGGAAATACATCGGCTGCTCCGACCAGAGCGTGCCGTCATTGTCGAAGGTGGCGATCCGCTCTGGCACCGGCACGAAATCGGCCGCGCCTTCGGTCGTCACCTTACCGACAAAGGCGATGATGGACGCCTTGGCCGCGCCGTCGTTCCAGGAGGGCAGTGGATCGGTGACAGCGAGTGCTGGCAAGGCCATAGCGGCCATCGCCAATCCGAAGAGTACCGATGCAACGCGCGCCAGCGCCGAGCACCACCGCTGCTTGATGCCGATGACGTCCATGGAACCCTCCGGGTCCGACCCCCGCGCCGGACTGGCCTTTGAGGCTACCAGACCTCGGCGGCGACGACCAATGTGCCGTCAGCGCAGCAAAAAGCCCGCCGAAAGGCGGGCTTGACGTCGCGGGAGAACCGATGCGCGTGTCGGTCAGCTGACCGCCTGGACTTCGCGCACTTCGGGGATGAAGTGGCGGAGCAGGTTCTGGATCCCGCTCTTCAGCGTCGCCGTCGAAGACGGGCAGCCGGAGCAGGAGCCGCGCATGTTGAGATAGACGATGCCATCGCGGAAGCCCTGGAAGGTGATGTCGCCGCCATCCTGCGCCACGGCCGGGCGGACGCGGGTCTCGATCAGTTCCTTGATCGTCTCGACGATCTCGCCATCGCCTTCGTCGAAGAACTCGGCCTCATCGCCCGAAACCGCCGCGCCGGGCGACCGCTCGGCCATCACCGGCACGCCGGCCATGAAATGTTCCATGATCGCGCCGAGCAGAGCTGGCTTCAGATGCTGCCACTCGCCATTGGCCTTGGTGACGCTGATGAAATCATGGCCGAGGAAGACGCCCGAAACACCATTGACCGAGAACAGCCGCTCGGCGAGCGGCGAGCGGCCGGCATCTTCGGGATCGCGGAACTCGGCCGTGCCTTCGGGAAGCACCAGGCGGCCCGGCAGGAACTTTAGGGTCGACGGATTGGGCGTCGCTTCGGTCTGGATGAACATCGGGGGAGCCTCGCCGCAAACTTCTGGAACTGTTCTAAGGGTGTTGTGGGCGATCGGCCGAAGGCCTTCAAGTGGATTCGCGCCCAACACGCTAGAAATCGTACTTCTGCAGTCAGGATTCAAGCCACGACGCTCAGCCCAGGATTGCAGCACCGTTTCGGCCGGGAGCGGCCGGTTGTCATTGAACCGCAACAGGCCAGGCCTATCGGGAAGGACGCTCACCACTGGGGATCTGAACCGTGAAACGCATCCTGCTTGCCTCCAGCGCCATCCTGGCCCTGTCGCTTCCCGTCCTTGCCGATCCGATCAAGCTGCCTTCCGCCGTGGTCAAGCCCGCCGAGGACGCGCTGTCGCCGGGTCTCGCCGAGGTTCCCGTCGCCGAAGGCGCGATGAAGCTTGAGAATCCGTCGAAGGAAATCGGCTTCTACGCCTATGGCACCGACGGCCCGCTCGCTCCCAAGAAGGGCGCCGTCCAGTCTCCGGGTCACAATGTCGAGGCGACCAAGACCGAGCCGGACAAGAACACCTATCTCGTGCTCGACGGCGCCACCGGCCCGGCGAAGGGCGTGAAATACGGCACGCATTTCCTGTTCCAGGGCCATGAGAACGGCCCGAAGGACGCTGAAGGCGTGACGCATGGCGCGCTGACGCGCATCAATCTCGACGCTCCGCAGGCCCATCGCGTCACGCTGATGGCCTCGACCGACGTCAATGGCAAGCCGCTGCCGCTGATCGACGGCTCGGCCTGGAACCCCTTCGCCAAGGTGCTTGTCCTCACCTCCGAGGAAGGCACGGATGGCGGCGTGTGGATCGCCACCGCAGACTTCCCGTCGAAAGTCACCGACATCTCGGCTTTCACCGGCCGCGCCGCCTATGAGGGCGTCGAGCTTTCCTCCGACGGCAGCCTGTGGCTGGTCGAGGACGAAGGCGGTAAGGGCGGTCCGAAGACCAAGAACGCTAAGCAGCCGAATTCTTTCGTCTATCGCTTCGTTCCGACCGACAAGACCGACCTGACCAAGGGCGGCAAGCTGCAGGCGCTGCAGCTGCTCGATGCTTATTCGAACCCGATCGTCTTCCATGACGGCAAGCTCGACCAGGACATTCTCGCCCCCGAGCAGAAGACGATCTACAGCTATGGCAACGAGCTGCCGTCGCGCTGGGTCACTCTCAAGGAGACCGCTGCCGGCGCGACCGAGACATTCGACGCCAACGCGCTTGCCAAGGCGGCCAATGCGACGCCGTTCAAGCGCCCCGAGAACGGCCAGTTCCGCCCCGGCACCGACTTCGACGAGTTCTACTTCACCGCCACCGGCGACACCAATGCCAAGACCGAAGCCGGCACCGACTTCGGCGGCTTCGGCGGCGTCTTCCGCGTGACGCAGCTCAAGACCTCGTCCGACAAGGGTCATGTCGGCATCGTGCTGCGCGGCGACGTCACCAAGACCGGCTTCGACAACCTGTCCTTCCTCAACGACACCCAGCTGCTGGTGGTCGAGGACGGCGGCGACAAGCTGCATGGCCAGCGCAACGCGCTCGACTCGGGCTATATCGTCGACGTCACCGCCGACTATTCCAAGAGCTCGACGCCCGATCCGATCCGCTTCCTGTCGCAGACGCGCGACGACATGGCGACCATCGATGCGGCGCTGGGTGCGAAGGCCTCGGAGAACGGCTTCCAGAACGACGGCGACAACGAGATCACCGGCATCCACGTCTCCAATGGCGATCCGACCGTCGAGGGCCTGATCGGCACCGCCGTGCCGACCCCGTTCGAGAATGGCTGGCGCGTGTTCTATACCCGCCAGCACGGCCGCAACATCACCTTCGAGATCGTCAAGGCGGATGCCAAGGCGGATGCGAAGGCGGATGCGAAGGCGAAGCCGGCTAAGTAAGCCGCGCCAGCATTATAAGAAGGAAGGGCACCTCCGGGTGCCCTTCTCGTTTTCAGGGGCGTGAGAACAACCGCCAGAGGCCTCTTCTCAGGCGATGGCGGCGATGTCGTCGTCGGAGAGCGAGCCCGGCACGATGGTGATCGGCACCGGGAAATGAGCGACATGGCGCCCCGCCAGCGCGGTGACGAGCGGCCCCGGGCCTTCCTTGTCGGTGCCGGCGGCGAGCACTAGGATGGCGATGTCCTCGTCCTCGCCGATCAGTCCGGCGATCTCATCGGCCCGGCTGCCCTCGCGGATGACCAGTTCCGGCTCGACGGAGGAATGGCGGCGCGCGATATCGGCGAAGCGGGCGAGCGTCGCCTCGGCCTCGTCCATCGCCTCGGCCCGCATGATGTTCTCAACGCCGATCCAATGCTGGAAGCCGGAGGGCTCGATCACGTAGAGCATGGTCAGGCCGCCGGAGGTCCGCTCGGCCCGGCGGGCGGCATAGATTACGGCGCGCGAACATTCCGGCGTGTCATCGATGACCGCCAGGAACTTGCGCCGGTGGCCGGCCTCTGTGCTCCGCCTTTTCAGCATGGCGCGATGCTGCCACCCCGCCGGGCGAACGGCAAGCCGCGCATCAATGATGGCGGATGAAGCCGACCACGTCCTTGACGCCGTCGAGGATCGGCCGGGCGATCGCATCGGCCCGCGCGGCGCCCGAAGCGAGGATCTGATTGATATGGCCGGGATCGGCCATCAGGCGACGCATCTCGGCGCCGACAGGCCCGAGCTTCGCGACGGCAAGATCGGCGAGCGCCGGCTTGAAGGCCGAGAACTGCTGGCCGCCGAATTCGCCCAGCACGTCCTGCTTGGAGAGGCCGGAGAGCGCGGCGTAGATGCCGACGAGATTATCGGCCTCTGGCCGGCCCTTGAGACCCTCGGTCTCGCCGGGCAGCGCGTCGGCGTCGGTCTTCGCCTTGCGGATCTTCTGCGCGATCTGCTCGGCATCGTCGGTCAGGTTGATGCGCGAATAGTCCGAGGGATCGGATTTCGACATCTTCTTGGTGCCATCGCGCAGCGACATGATCCGCGTCGCCGGGCCCGTGATCAGCGGCTCGGTGAGCGGGAAAAAGGCATCGCCATAGCCATGCGCGTGGATGGACTCGGCATAGTCGTTGTTGAACTTCTGCGCGATGTCGCGGGTCAGCTCCAGATGCTGCTTCTGGTCCTCGCCAACCGGAACATGCGTCGCCTTGTAGGCGAGGATGTCGGCCGCCATCAGGCTCGGATAGGCGAGAAGGCCGAGCGAGGCATTTTCCTTGTCCTTGCCGGCCTTGTCCTTGAACTGCGTCATGCGGTTCATCCAGCCGATGCGCGCGACGCAATTGAACACCCAGGCGAGCTCGGCATGGGCTGAGACCTGGCTCTGGTTGAAGACGATATGCTTCACCGGATCGATGCCGGCCGCGACGAAGGCGGCGGTGACTTCGCGAATCTGGCGCGAAAGCTCCTTCGGATCCTGCCACACTGTGATCGCATGCATGTCGACGACGCAGTAAATGCAGTCATGGCTCTCCTGCAGCGCGACGAAATTGACGATCGCACCGAGATAGTTGCCGAGATGCAGGTTGCCGGTCGGCTGGACGCCGGAGAAGACACGCGGCTGGAATTCGGTCATCGCACTATCCGCCATGGAGGGCTCTTTTACGCGGCCGCCTTATCGCGCGGCCGGGCGGGCGGCGCAAGCGGCGCGCGGCTCAGCGCTTGCGTTTTCTGAGTGCCCGCACCGCAGCGGCGAAATCGACGACGCCGACCGCCTGGCAGAACCCGGCAAAGAGGGCGAGACCGCCGAGGCAGATCGCCGCCATCGCGCCGGCTCGTACCCAGATGCGGTGATCGGCCAGAAGCGGTTCGGCCCACCAGGCGGCGAACCAGACGGCGGCGCCCATGGCGAGCGCGGCGGCCAGGACGAGCGGCAGGCTGCGCCTTACCTTGGCATCGAACAGGAAATGGCCGCGCCGGTGCAGCGCGAAACCGAGCAGCGCCGCATTGACCCAGCCGGAAACGCTGGTGGCGATGGCGATGCCAACGGCGCCGAAAAAGGGAAAGAGCGCCAGCGATGCGGCGATGTTGACGCCGACGCCAACTGCCGCGAACCACATCGGCGTCCGGGTATCCATGCGGGCGAAGAAACCCGGCGAGAACACCTTGATCAGCACGAAAGCCGGCAGGCCCGCGGCAAAGCCCATCAGCGTCGAGGCCGTGACCAGCGTGTCTTCAGGGCCGAACGCCCCGCGCTGGTAGATCACCTGGACGATCGGCTTCGCCAGGAGGAACAGGGCGACAGCCGCCGGCAAGGTCAGCGCCATCGCGAATTCGAGGCTGCGGTTCTGCGTGTGGTCGGCGAGATCGTCGCGGCCGGCGCGCAGGTGTCGCGCAAGATCGGGCAGCATGACAACGGCGATCGTCGCGCCGACAATGCCGAGCGGCAGCTGATAGAGCCGGTCGGCATAGCCGAGCACGGCGATGGCGCCGGGCGCGAAGGACGCGATCATCGTGCCGATGACGATGTTGATCTGGGTGACGCCGCCAGCCACGAGCCCGGGCAGAGCCAGAGCGGCGAGGCGCCGGACGCCCGGCGTCAGCCGCGGCCGGCGCAGCGGCAGCAGCATGCCATCGCGCCAGGCGGCGCCCATCACGAGGCACAGCTGCAGCACGCCGCCGATCAGCGTCGCCACCGACAAGAGAACACCAGCCTCGGCCGTGCTCTCGTGATGAGAGAGCAGCAGATAGGCGAGCGCCGCGACGAAGACGACATTGAGCAGCCCCGGCGCCATCGCGGCGGCCAGGAAGCGGCCGCGGGCATTCAGCACGCCGCTGTAGAGGGCGAGCAGCGAGATCAGTGTCAGATAGGGAAAGGCGATCCGCGTCAGCAGCACCGTCAGGTCGAACTTGGCCGGATCGGGCACGAAGCCCGGCGCCATGACCATCATCAAGGGTACCATGCCGATCATCGCGACAAGCGTGATCGCGATCAGCACGGCGAGGAGCGCCGACAGCGCCTCGGAGCCGAAGCGACGCGCGGCATCGACGCCCTCGCCTTCGAGTGTTCGGGCAAAGAGCGGCACGAAGGCCGAGGCGAAGGCGCCCTCGGCAAAAAGGCGGCGGAAGAGGTTGGGAAAGCGGAAGGCAACAAGGAAGGCATCGGCGACCGGGCCAGTGCCGAGGGCAGCCGCCATGAACATGTCGCGGACAAAGCCGAGCAGCCGGCTCGTCGTCGTCGAGCCGCCAACAGTCATGAAGTTCCGCATCAGCGACATGGCGAACGGTTCTCCAGGATCGACGTGGACGGACAGGCCGCAAGCAGACGCACCGACATCAGGGCGGCGGCGGCGTCACACGTCGCGCAGCCGCCATCGGCATCGCCTGATCATCCGGTCTTTTTCAGCGGCGACTTCTCCGAGGGCGCCGCCCCGTCAAAGACCTCGGCAAGGCGGCGGCGGATGCTGGCTTCGCGGCCGGCATTGGTCACCTTCCGGCCCATGAGATCGGTGACATAGAACACGTCGACGGCCCGCTCGCCGAAGGTCGCGATATGGGCCGAGGCGATGTTGAGATTAAGGTCGGAGATCGAGCGGGTGAGATCGTAAAGCAGTCCCGGCCGGTCGATGCCGGAGGCCTCGATCACGGTGAACTGGTTCGACCAGGAATTGTCGAACAGGATGCGCGTCTCGACCGTGAAGGCCTTGATGCGCGCCCGCGGCTTGGCCTTCCGCGCGATCGCCTCCGGTAGAGCGACGGTGCCGGAGAGCGCGTCCTCGATCAGCTGTCCGACCTTCTTCGCCCGGCGCGTCTCCTCCTCGTCGGTCTCGAATTCGCGGGCGATGAAGATCGTGTCGATGGCGCGGCCATCGGTGGTGGTGAAGATCTGCGCGTCGACGATGTTGCTGCCGCCGGCCGTGCAGGCGCCCGCGATCATCGAGAGGAGGCGCGGATGATCGGGCGCGAGCACCGTGATCTCGGTGACACCCTGGAAGGAGCGGACGGCGACCTCGGTCGCGAGCGACTGTCCATTGGCGTCGGCAACGCGGATCATTTCGGCATGGGCGATCTTGCGGGCGAGATCGACACGCAGCCAATAGGCCGGGTAATGGCGCTCCAGATAGGCCGCGCGCGCCGCCTCGTTCCAGTTGGCGAGGCCCTGCGCCAGCTCGGCCTTGGCGGCGGCGACGCGCTTGTCGCGCGAAATCTGGCTGTGGCCGCCGGTCAGCAGCGGCTCGGTCTCGTAATAGAGCGTGCGCAGCAGCTGGCCCTTCCAGCCGTTCCAGACGCCAGGCCCGACGGCCGTGATATCGGCAATGGTGAGGATGAGCAGCAGCTTCAGCCGTTCGAGGCTCTGCACGACGGCGGCGAAGTCTTGGATCGTCTTGCGGTCGCCAAGATCGCGCGACTGCGCCACCATGCTCATCAGAAGATGATGCTCGACCAGCCAGGCCACCGTTTCCGTCTCGGCCGGCGTCAGGCCGAAGCGCGGCCCGAGCTTCCGCGCGACGCGGGCGCCGGCGATCGAATGATCCTCGGGCCGGCCCTTGGCGATGTCGTGCAGCAGCATCGCGACATAGAGCACGACGCGGTTCTGCAACGTGCCGATCAGTGAATTGGCCAGCGGATGATCCTGGCTTCGCTCGCCGCGATCGATGCCGGAGAGCACGCCGATCGAACGGATCAGGTGCTCGTCGACCGTATAGTGATGATACATGTTGAACTGCATCATCGCGACGATCTTGCCGAAATCCGGCACGAAGCGACCGAGCACGCCGGCCTCGTTCATGCGCCTGAGCACCGTTTCCGGCTGGTTGCGCGAGGAGAGCAGTTCGAGGAACAGACGGTTGGCGGTCGGGTCCTCCCTGAGGTTGGCATCTATCAGCTTCAGCGAGCGCGTAACAGCCTTCATCGCATCGGGATGGAAAGCGAGATCGTGCCGGTCGGCGAGATGGAACAGCCGGATCAGATTGACCGGATCGCGCGTGAACACGTCCGGTTCGGCCATGTTGATGCGGTCATGCTCGACGACGAAATCGGTGGTGCCAGCGATCTTGCGGCGGCGGCGACGCGGCGACAGGCCGAAGAAACGATTGAGCAGCGGCGTCTGCTTGGCATGCTCCTCCTCGAGCGCGGCACAGAAGATCAGCGTCAGATCGCCGACATCCTTCGCATAGAGGAAGTAGTGCTTCATGAAGCGCTCGACATCCTTCATGCCTGGATGCGAGGTGTAGCCGAGTCGCACCGCCATCTCGCGCTGGACATCGAAGGAAATGCGCTCCTCGGCCCGGCCGGTGAGGAAATGCAGATGGCAGCGCACGGACCAGAGAAAATTCTCGGCCTTGTGCAGCAGCGCGAGTTCGGAGCGCGAGAACACGCCCGCCTCGACCAGCGCATCGCCGGAGCGGACGCGGTAGAAATATTTGGCGATCCAGAACAGCGTATGCAGATCGCGCAGCCCGCCCTTGCCTTCCTTGACATTGGGCTCGACCAGATAGCGCGAGGCGCCCTGCCGGCGATGCCGCTCGTCGCGCTCGGCGAGCTTCGCGGCAATGAAGGCAGGCCCCGTTCCCTTGACCACCTCGGCATCGAAGCGCTGATCGAGATCGGCGAAGAGTTTTTCGTCGCCCCAGATGAAGCGGGCTTCAAGGATCGCCGTGCGGATCGTCATGTCGCCGGCCGAGAGGCGGATGCACTCGTCGACATTGCGGGTCGCATGGCCGACCTTCAGGCCGAGATCCCACAGGAGATAGAGCATGAATTCGATGACGCTCTCGCCCCAGGGCGTCTGCTTGTAGGGCAGCACGAACAGCAGATCGATGTCGGAGCCCGGCGCCAGCATGCCGCGGCCATAGCCTCCGACCGCCACCACCGCCATGCGCTCGGCGGTCGAGGGATTGTCGACCCGGTAGACGACCTGAGCCGCGACGTCATAGGCCGCACGGATGATCTCATCCATCATGTCGGACAGCGCATGCGCGCAGGCCGAGCCCTGCTGGCCGGCCCTGAGGCGCTGCTCGGCGGTGGCGCGGCCCTCGCGCAGCACCTCCTTCAGCCGAGAGAGAATAGCGGGACGGCGGCGGCTCTCATCGGCCTCCGCAGCTGCAAGCGCCCGCAATTCAGCGGAGAGAGCGCGGCCGTCGACAAGGGCGGACTCGGAACGGATCATCAAGGAGGCGGCATCCAGCAAGGGCAGAGACGCGTGACGCTAACCTTATTCGCGCCGAAGCGCCATTCTTCGGCTCAATCCGCCCCGGCCCTGAGCGCCTTGAGGCGATAAAGCGCCTCCAGCGCCTCGCGCGGCGACATTTCGTCGGGCGCCATGCCGTCGAGCATTGGGCCGAGCGGATCCTCGGGCACCGCCACAGCCGGGACCACCGCGACGCGCGCGGCGGCGAACAGCGGCAGGTCGTCGATCAGCGTCGCGGCTGGCGACTTGCGGTCGCCCTCCTCAAGACGCATGAGCACGGCCTTGGCCCGCGCGACCACGGAGGCCGGCAGGCCGGCCAGCTTCGCCACCTGGATGCCATAGGAGCGATCGGCGGCGCCGGGGACGATTTCGTGCAGGAAGACGACATCGCCCTGCCATTCGCGCACGCGCACGGTGGCATTCTCCAGCCGATCGAGCCGCTGCGACAGCGCTGTGAGCTCATGATAGTGGGTCGCGAACAAAGCGCGGGCGCGGTTGACCTCATGCAGATGCTCGATCGCGGCCCAGGCAATGGAGAGGCCGTCAAAGGTCGCGGTGCCCCGGCCGATCTCGTCGAGAATGACCAGCGAGCGCGCTGTGGCCTGATTGAGGATCGCGGCGGTCTCGACCATCTCGACCATGAAGGTCGAACGGCCGCGCGCGAGGTCGTCGGCGGCGCCGACGCGCGAGAACAGGCGGTCGACGACGCCGATATGCGCCCGCCGCGCCGGCACATAGCTGCCGATCTGCGCCAGCACGGCGATGAGCGCGTTCTGGCGCAGGAAGGTCGACTTACCGGCCATGTTGGGGCCGGTCACGAGCCAGATCAGGCCGGCCTCCGATCCATCGTCGCCAAGGCGACAATCATTCGGCACGAACCCCTCACCGGAGCGCTTCAGCGCCTGCTCGACGACCGGATGGCGCCCCCCCTCGATCACAAAGGCGAGCGAAGCATCGACGAGCGGCCGAGACCAACCTTCCGACTCGGCGAGCGTCGCAAGGCTCGCAGCAACATCGAGGATAGCGAGCGCCTCGGCGGCAGCGCGGATTGCGGCATCCTCGGCCCGGATCGCGGCGGCAAGCTCATCGAAGATGCCGAGTTCGCACCGTAAAGCCCGCTCTCCGGCCGAAGCAATCTGCGCCTCCAGCCCCGCGAGTTCCGTCGTGACGAAGCGCATCGCTCCCGCCATGGTCTGGCGATGAATATAGCGGCCGGCAAAATCGGGGCCGAGCAGGCGCTCGCCATGCTGCTGTGCGACCTCGATATAATAGCCGAGCACGTTGTTGTGGCGGATCTTCAGCGCCCGGACTTCGGTCTCCTCGGCATATTGGCCCTGCAAGGCAGCGATCACCTGACGACTTTCATCGCGCAGTGCCCGGGTCTGGTCGAGTTCGGCGTCATGGCCAGGCTTCACGAAGCCGCCATCCCGCTTCAGGAGCGGCAGCTCGTCGTCGAGCGCCGCCCGGATGCGCGCGGCGAGCCGCGGCGGAGCGGCCGCGAGTTGCAGCGCCGCCGCGGTGATCTCGGCCGGGCGCTCAGCGTCGCCGGCCGAAAGGCCCGCGGCGATGGCGGCCGCTGCCTCGAGACCGGCGCCGATCGCGGCAAGGTCGCGCGGGCCGCCCCGGTCAAGCGCGAGGCGCGACAGCGCGCGGGCAAGATCGGGGGCGGCGGCGAGGTGTTCACGCAACCGGCGGCGGATATCGGGGGCGGCGAGCAGCCATTCGACCGCATCGAGGCGCCGCCCGATCTCGGCCGGATCGGTGATCGGGCCGGAGAGGCGCGCGGCCAGCAGGCGGCTGCCGGCGCCGGTGACGCAGCGGTCGATGGCGCCGAGCAGACTGCCGCGACGCTCGCCAGACAGCGTGCGGGTCAATTCGAGATTAGCCCGCGTCGCGGCATCGACCAAGAGCAGCGCCCCTTCGCTTTCGCGCTCGGGCCGCGCCAGCGGGACGCGGGCGGAGAGCTGCGTCTTCTCGACATAGGCAAGCGCGGCGGCGGCGGCCGACAGCTCGACCCGCGAGAAGGCGGCGATGCCGTCGAGTGTGCCGACGCCGAAATAGGCGGCGAGGCGGCTTGCGGCGGTGGCGCCGTCAAAAAAAGCGGATGGCAGCGGATCGACCGCGACGGGCAAGCTGCGCAGCAGCGCGCCGGCCTCCGGATCGGCGAAGAGCTGGTCCGCCGCCAGCAATTCGCGCGGATCGATGCGGGCGATATCGGCGGCAAGGCGCAACCGATCGGTCTCGACGACGCGGAACTCGCCGGTGGAGATGTCGATGCAGGCGATCGCCCAGCGATCGCCGCCTGCCGGCCCGACGCCTCGGCCGCGGGCGAGGGTCGCCAGATAATTGCTCTCGCCGGCGGAGAGCAGCGTCTCCTCAGTGATCGTGCCCGGCGTCACGATACGCACGACGTCGCGCTTCACGACCGAACGGCCGCCGCGCTTCTTCGCCTCGGCCGGGTCCTCGATCTGCTCGCAGACCGCGACGCGGTGACCGAGCGCGATCAGCTTCTGCAGATAATCGTTGGCAGCGCCGATCGGCACGCCGCACATCGGGATGTCCTCGCCGAGATGCTTGCCGCGCTTCGTCAGCGTGATGCCGAGCGCTCTGGCGGCGATCTCGGCATCGCCAAAGAACAGCTCGTAGAAATCGCCCATCCGGTAGAACAGCAGCGTCCCCGGATGCGCGACCTTCAGCTCGAGATACTGTTCCATCATCGGCGTCGCGCGGGCGCTCGCCGGATCGCTTTTCGTCGTGTCAGCCATGGCGGGACACTAGCAAAGTGCGAAAGCTGTTTCATCCATCAGGCATCAATCTCGCCGCTTCACATCGCGTCATCCAATGCTATCGTCGCCGCTCGCTTATGAGATGGCCCACCCAAGAGCCGTCCGCCTTCCGGAAACGCCCGAGCCGAGTTGATCGATGACCGATGTGAAGAAGCCCGCCCGCAGCGGCCCCGTTGTCACGGACCAGGAGGCGCTGGAATTCCATTCCCGTGGCCGGCCGGGCAAGCTGGAGATCACGCCGACCAAGCCGATGGCGACACAGCGCGATCTGTCGCTCGCCTATTCGCCCGGCGTCGCCGTTCCGGTGAAGGCGATCGCGGCCGACCCCGCCCTCGCCTTCGAATATACGACGCGCGGCAACCTCGTCGCGGTCATCACCAACGGCACGGCCATCCTTGGCCTCGGCAATCTCGGCGCGCTCGCGTCGAAACCGGTGATGGAAGGCAAGGCCGTCCTCTTCAAGCGCTTTGCCGATGTCGATTCGATCGATCTCGAGATCGACACCGAGGATGTCGACGCCTTCGTCAATTCGGTTCGCTATCTCGGCCCGTCCTTCGGCGGCATCAACCTTGAGGACATCAAGGCGCCGGACTGCTTCATCATCGAGAGCCGCCTGCGCGAGCTCATGGACATCCCGGTGTTCCATGACGACCAGCACGGCACTGCGATCATCGCCACCGCCGGCATGATCAACGCGCTGCACCTGACGGGCCGCGACATCAAGACGACCCGTCTCGTCTGCAACGGCGCCGGCGCCGCCGGCATCGCCTGCATCGAGCTGGTCAAGGCGATGGGCATGCCGTCCGAGAACGTGCTGCTCTGCGACACCAAGGGCGTGGTCTATCAGGGCCGCACCGAGGGCATGAACCAGTGGAAGACGGCGCATGCGACCGCGACCGACGCACGCACGCTGGAAGACGCCATGCAGGGCGCCGACATCTTTTTCGGCGTTTCGGCCAAGGGCGCGCTGACGCCGGACATGGTCCGCGCGATGGCGCCGCGGCCGATCATCTTCGCCATGGCCAATCCCGATCCGGAGATCACGCCGGAGGAAGTGGCCGAGGTGCGCGACGACGCCATCATGGCCACCGGCCGCTCGGACTATCCGAACCAGGTCAACAATGTCCTCGGCTTCCCCTATATCTTCCGCGGCGCGCTCGATGTCCGCGCCCGGACGATCAACGAACCGATGAAGATCGCGGCGGCCAAGGCGCTGGCGGCGCTGGCCCGCGAGGACGTGCCGGACGAGGTCGCCGCCGCCTATCAGGGCGTCCGGCCGCGCTTCGGCGCCAACTACATCATTCCGGTCCCGTTCGATCCGCGCCTTCTGTCGGAGATTCCGGCGGCGGTGGCGCAGGCGGCGATGGACAGCGGCGTCGCCGGCAAGCCGATCGCCGACATGGCGGCCTACAAGATCCAGCTCTCCGCCCGCCGCGACCCGATCGTCGGCACGCTGGCGCGCATCTATGAGCGCGTCAGGCGCAATCCGAAGCGCGTCGTCTTCGCCGAGGGCGAGGAGGAGCAGGTGATCCGCGCGGCGGCGAGCTTCGTCGCGCAGAAGCTCGGCACGGCGGTCTTGATCGGTCGCGAGGACATCGTGCTGCAGACGGCGACCGAGGCCGGCATCGACATCAACGGCATCGAGATCCACAATGCCCGTCTGTCGCGCCGCAACGCTGATTACATCGACTTCCTCTATGCGCGGCTGCAGCGCACCGGCTACCTGTTCCGCGACTGCCAGCGCCTCATCAACACCGACCGCAACTATTTCGGCGCCACCATGGTGGCGCTCGGCGATGCGGATGCCATGGTGACGGGTGTCACGCGCAATTACTCGACCGTGCTGAACGATGTTCGCCGCGTCATCGACACGCGGCCGGGCCACCGCGTCATCGGCGTCTCGATCGTGCTCGTGCGTGGGCGGACCGTCGTCGTCGCCGACACAGCCGTGCACGACATGCCTTCCGGCGAGGAACTCGCCGATATCGCCGAGGAGGCGGCAAGCTTCGCCAAGCGGCTCGGCTATGAGCCGCGCGTCGCGATGCTGGCCTATTCGACCTTCGGCCAGCCGGAAGGCGAGCGCTCGCGCCATGTGCGCGAGGCGGTGCAGATCCTCGATCGCCGCCGCGTCGACTTCGAATTCGACGGCGAGATGGCGGCCGACGTGGCGCTCAACCCGAAGGTCATGGCGTCCTATCCCTTCTGCCGCCTGTCTGGCCCCGCGACCGTACTGGTGATGCCGGCGTTCCACTCCGCATCGATCTCGACCAAGATGATGCAGGAGCTCGGCGGCGGCACCGTGATCGGACCTCTTTTGGTCGGTCTCGACAAGCCGGTGCAGATCCTCTCGCTCGGCGCGCGCGACAGCGACATCGTCAACATGGCGGCGCTCGCCGCCTTCAATGTCGGCGGCTGAGCCGCCGGCGTCATCATTGTGCCACCCGGCCACTCTATGTTAGCTTCCGCTTACCATCAAGCGGGAGGAGAACCGGCATGGCTGGACACGGCACGTTCTACTGGAACGAATTGATGACGCACGACGCGGCGCGGGCGCAGGATTTCTATACGAAGACGCTCGGCTGGCGCTTCGATTCCATGCCGATGGGCGAATTCGGCGACTATCACGTCGCGATGCTCGACGACGCCATGGTCGCCGGCATCATGCAGATCGGCGGCCCCGACTTCGAAGGCGTGCCGGATCACTGGTTCAGCTATATCGAGGTCGACGATCTCGATATCAGACTGGCGCTCTTGACCGCCGAAGGCGGGACGGTGGTCCGCCCGCCCTTCGACGTGCCCATGGTCGGCCGCATCGCCATCGTCTCGATCCCAGGCGGCGCGTTTCAGGGCTGGATGGTTCCCGCTCAGCAAGGCTGAGAACCACCGCTGCGACCCTCAGAGGTTGGCCGACTGGATCCGGCGCACGCCGGCCGCATCCATTTGGGCGATCGCGGCGGCAAGCGAATTGTTGGTGTCGATCGCGCGCGTCAGGTCTTCGATCACCACGGTTTCGAAGCCATGCGAGCGGGCGTCGAGCGCCGTCCAGTTGACGCAGAAATCGAGCGCGAGACCAACCGCATAGACGGTCTCGATGCCGCGCTCGAACAGATAGCCGGTGAGGCCGGTAGGGGTCTTGCGGTCGGCCTCGAAAAAGGCCGAATAGCTGTCGGTATGGGCATGATAGCCCTTGCGGATGATCATCTGCGCCTGGGGAATGTCGAGCCCGGCCGCCAGCGCCGCCCCCGGCGTGCCCTGGATGCAGTGATCCGGCCAGAGCACCTGCGGCCCGTAGCGCAGATCGATCACCTCGAAAGGGGAGCGGTCCTGATGAGCTGAGGCGAAGGAAATGTGCCCGGCCGGATGCCAATCCTGCGTGATGATGACATTCTTGAAGCGGCGGGCGATGGCATTCACCAGCGGCACGATCTCATGGCCGTTGGCAACGGCCAGCGCACCGCCGGGCAGGAAGTCGTTCTGGATGTCGGTGACGATCAGAACGCTGGTCGAATCCGTCAAGGCGCGCCTCATGGAGTGTGCGGGGGATGGGTGATCAAAGCCTTGGCGACGGCAGGCGTCAACCCGGCGGCGTGACGCGGCGGAGCGTCAGGTTGATACGGCCGCCGCGCTCCAAGAGAGTGGACGTGCCGGGATAGAGACGGTCGACGCCGTGATAGGCAAGCCGCGCCGCGCCGCCGAAGACGAAGACATCGCCGGACGAGAGGCGGAAGGAGCGGGTCGGGCTGGTCCGCTCGAGCCCGCCCCAGCGGAAGCGGCAGCTGTCGCCGAGCGAAATCGAGACCACCGGCGCCGCGCGCTCGGCTTCGTCCTCATCGCGGTGGAGGCCCATCCGCGCGGTCTCGTCATAGAAATTGATCAGGCAGGCTTCCGGCGGATGCGGATAGTCCGCGACCTCCTGCCAAAGCTCCAGCAGCGCGGCCGGGATGGGCGGCCAGGGCCGGCCGGTTGCCGGATGCAGCGGCTGGTAGCGATAGCCGGCCCGGTCGGAAACCCAGCCGAGCGGCCCGCAATTGCTCATCCGGACCGAGAAGGGCTTGCCGGTGCGCGGCATTTCCGGCCGGAACAGAGGTGCGTCCTTGAGGATCGCCCTGATCTCGCCAACCAGCGCTTCCTGCTCCGCCCGATCTAGGCGGCCATCGACGAGGCGCGCCCCCTCGGGTAGTCCAGCGTCCATCGCTTTCCCCTCCTTATCGGGCGGGCGCCGCCCGCTGCGGCGAAAGCGTCGCAACATCAAGCTCCCTGCCGCCTTGCGGCCGTTTCTGCATCTTCTTATATACGCGCAGAACCCGGGGCCGCCGTCCTGAAGATGGCGGCTTCGAATCTGAATTGTCGATGGGGGCCGTTCGGAATTCCGGCCCGGTTTCGCGGACGCCTCTTCGAGGGTCCGCACGGCCCGCCGAAAAGGAGAGAAGAGAATGGCTAAGGTCATTGGTATCGACCTCGGAACGACCAATTCCTGCATTGCCGTCATGGACGGTAAGGCGCCGAAGATTATCGAGAATGCCGAGGGCGCCCGGACGACGCCTTCGATGGTGGCATTCGCCGATAATGGCGAGAAGCTCGTCGGCCAGCCGGCCAAGCGCCAGGCCGTCACCAATCCCGAACACACCTTCTTCGCGGTGAAGCGCCTGATCGGCCGCCGCTATGACGACCCGATGGTCGAGAAGGACAAGCACCTCGTTCCCTACAAGATCGTCAAGGGTCCGAACGGCGACGCGTGGGTCGAGGTCGACGGCGAGAAATATTCGCCGGCCCAGATTTCCGCCTTCATCCTGCAGAAGATGAAGGAAACCGCCGAGGCCTTCCTCGGCACCACGGTCGACCAGGCCGTGATCACCGTTCCCGCCTATTTCAACGACGCCCAGCGCCAGGCGACCAAGGATGCCGGTAAGATCGCCGGCCTCGAAGTGCTGCGCATCATCAACGAGCCCACCGCGGCAGCGCTCGCCTATGGCCTCGACAAGAACGACGGCAAGACGATCGCGGTCTATGACCTTGGCGGCGGCACGTTCGACATCTCGATCCTCGAGATCGGCGACGGCGTGTTCGAGGTGAAGTCGACCAATGGCGACACCTTCCTCGGCGGCGAAGACTTCGACATGCGTCTCGTCAACTATCTCGCCGACGAGTTCAAGCGCGAGCAGGGCATCGACCTTCGGGGCGACAAGCTTGCTCTCCAGCGCCTGAAGGAAGCGGCCGAGAAGGCCAAGATCGAGCTCTCCTCCTCGCAGCAGACCGAGATCAACCTCCCCTTCATCACCGCCGACGCCAAGGGTCCGAAGCATCTCGCGATCAAGCTGACGCGCTCGAAGTTCGAGGCGCTGGTCGACGATCTGGTGCAGCGGACGGTGCAGCCCTGCATCGCGGCGCTCAAGGATGCCGGCCTTGCCAAGGGCGAGATCGACGAAGTGGTGCTGGTCGGCGGCATGACGCGCATGCCGAAGATCCAGGAGATCGTGAAGCAGTTCTTCGGCAAGGAGCCGCATAAGGGCGTTAATCCGGACGAGGTCGTCGCCGCCGGCGCCGCGATCCAGGCCGGCGTGCTGCAGGGCGACGTCAAGGACGTGCTGCTGCTCGACGTGACCCCGCTCTCGCTCGGCATCGAGACGCTCGGCGGCGTGTTCACGCGCCTCATCGAGCGCAACACGACGATCCCGACCAAGAAGAGCCAGGTCTTCTCGACTGCCGAGGACAGCCAGTCGGCCGTGACGATCCGCGTGTTCCAGGGCGAACGCGAGATGGCGGCCGACAACAAGATGCTCGGCCAGTTCGATCTCGTCGGCCTGCCGCCGGCGCCGCGCGGCGTGCCGCAGATCGAAGTGACCTTCGATATCGACGCCAACGGCATCGTCAATGTCTCGGCCAAGGACAAGGGCACGGGCAAGGAGCAGCAGATCCGCATCCAGGCCTCGGGTGGCCTCAGCGACGCCGACATCGAGAAGATGGTGAAGGACGCCGAGTCGCATGCGAGCGAGGACAAGAAGCGCCGCGCGGTCGTCGAGGCCAAGAACCAGGGCGAGGCCCTCGTTCATTCGACCGAGAAGTCGCTTGCCGATTACGGCTCGAAGATCTCGGCCGCCGACCGCTCGGCGATCGAGACCGCGATCGCCGACGTCAAGACTGCGCTCGGCGGTGACGATGCCGAAGCCATCCAGCAGAAGGTCGGCGCTCTGGCGCAGGTCTCGATGAAGCTGGGCGAGGCGATGTATGCCGCTTCGCAGACCGAAGGCGGCGAGGGTGCCGAGGCGACGGCCAAGGAAGACGACGTCGTCGACGCCGACTTCGAGGAAGTCGACGACGACAAGAAGAAGTCGGCCTAGTCTTTCGCGAGACTGTGTTTCGAGCCCGGCGCGGCAACGCGCCGGGATTTCGATGATGCGGATACTCTTCTCTTCCCGATAGCCGCGTCCGGCATCTACCAGAGTTCGCCCATGGCCAAGGTCGACTATTACGAAGTGCTGGGCGTCGCCCGCGACGCCGACGACAAGGTGCTCAAAGCGGCCTTTCGCAAGCTCGCGATGCAGTATCACCCGGACCGCAATCCGGGCGATCACAGCGCCGAGGCGAAGTTCAAGGAAATCAACGAAGCCTACGAAAAGCTGCGCGATCCGCAGAAGCGCGCTGCCTATGACCGCTTCGGCCATGCAGCCTTCGAGCAGGGCGGCGGCGGTCCGCAGGGCTTTTCCGGCGATTTCGGCTCGTCGATGTCGGACATTTTCGACGACATCTTCGGCGAATTCATGGGCGGCCGGCGCGGCCAGCGCCCGGGCGCCGGCGGCGGTGGTCGCGAGCGCGGCGCCGATCTTCGCTACAACATGGAGATCACGCTCGAGGAAGCCTATAACGGCAAGACCGCCGAAATTCGCGTCCCGACCAAGATCGCCTGCGAGACCTGCTCGGGCACCGGCGCCAAGCCCGGCTCGCATCCGAAGGTCTGCACCACCTGCGAGGGCCATGGCCGGGTTCGCGCCGCGCAGGGCTTCTTCTCGATTGAGCGCACCTGCCCGACATGCGGCGGCCGCGGCGAGATCATTTCCGATCCGTGCGAGACCTGCGGCGGCTCCGGCCGGCAGACTCAGGAGCGTACGCTCCAGGTCAATATCCCCGCGGGCATCGAGGACGGCACGCGCATCCGCCTTTCGGGCGAGGGCGAAGCTGGGCTTCGCGGCGGGCCGGCGGGCGATCTCTACCTCTTCCTCTCGGTGAAGCCGCATGCGCTGTTCCAGCGCGAGGGCGCCGACATTTTCTGCCGCGTGCCGATCTCGATCACCACGGCGGCGCTCGGCGGCCAGTTCGACGTGCCGACGGTCGAAGGCGGCAAGACGCGGGTCAAGGTTCCCGAGGGAACCCAGACCGGCAAGCAATTCCGCCTGAAGAGCAAGGGCATGCCGGTCCTGCGCTCGGCGCAGATGGGCGACATGTACATTCAGGTCGTCGTCGAGACGCCGAGCAACCTGTCGCGGCGCCAGCGTGAGCTGCTGCAGGAGTTCGAACAGGCTTCCTCGGAGGAGAACAATCCGGAATCGGCCGGCTTCTTCGCGCGAATCCGCGACTTCTTCGGCGGCGCCTGAGGCGCCGCAGTCTCGCATTACGTCACACGGTTGCCTTGTTACCGGCGGCATGATCCGCGACCGGGGGAAGCCCCGAACCGAAGGGGGCGCAATGTCGTCGATCGAGAAGCGCAAGCTGCAGGCGATGGTCACGGATGAAATCCGCTTCCTGCGCAACTGGATAGGTCGGCCGCTGACGACGGGCGCGGTGAGCCCGTCCGGCAAGGCGCTGACCAAGCTGATGGCAAGCTTCGTCGATCCGCATGATCACCTGCCGGTTGTCGAGCTCGGACCCGGCACCGGCGTCGTGACCCAGGCGCTGCTCGAACGCGGCGTGGCCCCCGGCCGCATCACCTCGATCGAATACAGCCCCGATTTCTGCAGCCTGCTCCGACAGCGCTTTCCAGCCGTCCGCATCGTCGAAGGCGACGCCTATGGCTTCAACACGACGCTGAAGGGCATCGTCGACGGCGAGGTCTCGGCCGTCATCTCCAGCCTGCCACTGTTCACCCGGCCGGCTGAGGCGCGCCGCCAGCTGATTATCGACGCGCTGGAGCGCATGCCTGTCGGCCGGCCGCTGATCCAGTTCTCCTATGCTCTGGTGCCGCCGGTGCCGGCCGAAGCCGGCCGCTTCACCGTCGAGCATACCCATTGGGTGGTGATGAACATCCCGCCGGCGCGGGTCTGGATCTATCGCCGCACCGCCTGATCCGGGGCCGACATGATCCGGGGCCGACATGGCGCTCGTCCTCTATCTCTCCCATCCGCAGGTCGCGATCGATCCGGCGGTCCCAGTTGCCGACTGGGGCCTGTCACCGCTCGGCCGGGCGCGGAGCGCGGCCTTTGCCGGCCATCCGGCGCTTCGAGGCGCAGGCCGCGTCATAGCGAGCCACGAGCGGAAGGCGATCGAAACGGCGGAAATCCTGGCCGGGCCGCGCGGCCTCGCCGTCGAGATCCGCGACGCCTTGCATGAGAACGACCGTTCCGCGACGGGCTTTCTGCCGCCAGCGGAATTCGAGGCCGTGGCCGATCGCTTCTTCGCCGAACCCCTGACCAGCATTCGCGGCTGGGAGCGGGCGGCCGATGCGCAGCAACGCATCGTCGATGCCGTCGACGCGCTCCTCGCCGAACGCCCTGATGTCCCCCTCACGATCCTCGTTGGCCATGGCGGCGTCGGCACGCTGCTGCAATGCCATGCGGCCGGCCACCCGATCGATCGCCGCTTCGACCAGAAGGCCGGCGGCGGCAATTGTTTCCTGTTCGAGCATCCGCCGTTCCGCCTCATGAGCCGATGGCAGCCGATGGAGACGTTCAGACTGCCTGAGCCGCACTAGGTCGGATCGACATTCGGCTCAGGCCGGCGCGAAAATGGTGGTTTTCCGAGACCCGGAGCGGAGCGTAGGTTTGTACGTGAGCACCGGAAGCGCAGGAAAGCCCCATTTCCAGCCCGGCATCAGCTGAATCTCGATCCGTCCTAGCAAAGTCTGGCTAAAAGGCAGCCGCGACGATACAGCTTCGGCAGCTGAGGATTCGCATGGCGCCGCCCCGCATTCTGCTCCTTGCCGGATCGACCGCACCCGCCTCGCCCGCGAGCCGGCTCGCGGCGGCGTTTGCGCGCGAACTCGCCTTTCTCGACGCCGAGGCGACGCTGATCGCGCTCGCCGACTATCCGCTGCCGCTCTTCGACGCCGATGGCCCCGATGCGTCAGGCGGCGGGCCGGTGCAGAAGCTGCGCGGGCTCATGGCCGGCCATGATGCCGTCTTCCTGGTGACGCCGAGCCTCGCCGGAGGCATGCCGGCGCTGATGCGCAATCTTCTCGAATGGCTGCGGCTGCCAGGCGGACGGGCGCGCAGTGCCATTGCGCCGCTCTTTGGCCTCGCCGCCGTCGCCGACGACGAAACCAGCGCTGCAGCGGCGCTCGGCGATCTCGAACGGACGGTCGCGCGCGGCTTCGGCGCGACGATCGTCGGGGGCGGGCTCGCCGTCGGCCGGGCCTCGCTCGCCTTCGATGTCCGCGGCCGTCTCGACGATCCCCATCTCGCCGCAGCGCTGCAGGCGCTCGCCCGCGAACTCGCCCATGCCAGCCGAAGGCTGACGCCCGACTTCTGATCCGCCATTCGCTTTGAAAAGGGGCCTGAACCGATGCCGTTCTTCGACATGCGCGACCGACTGATCGTCGGCCTCGATCTGCCGAGCGTTGCCGACGCCGAGGCGATGGTGACGACGCTCGGCGAGGATGTCACCTTCTACAAGGTCGGACTGCAGCTCACCTTTGCCGGCGGGCTCGATTTCGCGCGCCGGCTGACCGATCGCGGCAAGAAGGTTTTCCTCGACGTCAAGCTGCTCGATATCGACAACACCGTCGGCCATGCCGTGGAGAGCATTGCGAAGCTCGGCATGACCTTCTGCACCATCCATGCCTATCCGAAGGCGATGCGTGCCGCCGTTGCCGGCAAGGGCATGAGCGACCTTCGCCTTCTCGCCGTCACCGTGCTCACCTCGATGGACGAGGCTGACCTTGCTGCCGCGGGCTATGCCGGCAGCGTGGCCGAACTGGTCGCCCGCCGCGCCGCCGACGCACGCCAGGCCGGTATGGACGGGATCGTCTGCTCGCCCGAGGAGGCGAGCGCCATGCGCGCCATCGTCGGCGCCGGCATGACCATCGTGACGCCGGGAATCCGTCCGCCGGGCGCCGCCAGCGGCGACCAGAAGCGGGTCGCAACGCCCTCGGCGGCGATCGCGGCCGGGGCCGATCATCTCGTCGTGGCGCGGCCGATCATCGAGGCCGCCGATCCGCGCGGCGCAGCCCGCTCGATCCTCGCCGAAATCGAGCGCGCGCTTTCGCGCTAGGTCTTGCCGGTCGCGTTTCCTTCGCGCGAACCGGTGTCCCCTTCGCTCGGAAACACTCTGGCGGCCCTTCCCGCCAGCGCCGGCGGCCTGCTATATGGCGCATTGGAAGCAGAGGTGTCGTTGATGACGGATATGGGCCTTGTCGTCGTCGGAGCGGGCGGACGCATGGGGCGGACTCTGATCCGGACCATCGCTGAAACCGAGGGCGTTCGCCTCGTCGGCGCTGTGGAACGCGAGGGTGCGGACGTGCTCGGCCAGGATGCCGGCACGCTGGCGGGCCTGCCGCCGCTCGGCGTCACCGTCTCCGATGATCCGCTGCCGCTGTTCGCGCGCGCCGAGGGTGTGCTCGATTTCACGGGTCCCGCGGCGACGCTCGGCTTCGCCGAGATCGCTGCCCAGGCCCGCATCGTCCATGTCATCGGCACGACCGGGCTTTCGGCCGACGACGAGGCGGCGATCGACGCCGCCGCGCGGCATGCCGTCATCGTCAAGTCCGGCAATATGAGCCTCGGCGTCAACCTGCTCGCCGTGCTAGTGCGCCAGGCGGCCCGGGCGCTCGATCCCGATTTCGACATCGAGATTGTTGAGATGCATCACCGCCACAAGGTCGATGCGCCCTCGGGCACAGCGTTGCTGCTCGGCCAGAGCGCGGCCAAGGGGCGCGAGAGCGACCTTGCCGAGGTTTCGGTGCGGGTTCGCGACGGCCACACCGGCCCGCGGCCGCGCGGGGCGATCGGCTTCGCGACACTCCGCGGCGGCTCCGTCGCCGGCGATCATTCCGTGCTTTTTGCCGGCGAGGGTGAGACGATTACCCTCTCGCATCACGCGGGCGACCGCACCATCTTTGCTAGGGGCGCCGTCAAGGCGGCGCTCTGGGCGCGCGGCCGCAAGCCTGGCCGATATTCTATGGCCGACGTCCTCGGCCTCACCGACTGACCCCCGACCCAAAGGACTCCCGGCATGGACCGCCTCCTCGTGCTCGTGCGCCACGGCCAGAGCGACTGGAACCTGAAGAACCTGTTCACCGGCTGGCGCGATCCCGACCTGACGCCGAAGGGCGTCGAAGAAGCGCGGGCGGCGGGCAAGCGGCTGAAGGCGCTCGATCTCTCCTTCGGCCTCGCCTACACCTCGGAACTGACCCGCGCGCAGAACACGCTGAAGCTGATCCTCGAGGAAATCGGCCAGCCCGATCTCCCGACCATCCGCGACGTCGCCCTCAACGAGCGCGACTATGGCGAACTCTCCGGCCTCAACAAGGACGACGCCCGCGCGAAATGGGGCGAGGAGCAGGTCCATATCTGGCGCCGCTCCTATGACGTGCCCCCGCCCGGCGGCGAATCGCTGAAGGACACCGGCGCCCGCGTCTGGCCCTATTACCTGTTCAACATCCTGCCGCCGGTCATGCGCGGCGAGAAGGTGCTCGTGGCGGCGCATGGCAATTCGCTGCGCGCCCTCATCATGGCTCTCGAAGGCCTCTCGCCCGAGGAGATCCTGAAGCAGGAGCTCGAGACCGGCGTGCCGATCGTCTACCGCCTCAACGCCGACACCACCGTCGCCGAAAAGAAGGTGCTCAAGGGCTGAGCCGCCGCCAGCCGTCAGAGGTGCGCCGGCGCCTGGGAACGCCAGCGCTGCAGGCGCGCGGCGCTGCGACCGATGAAGAGCGCAGCGAAGAAAGACGAAAGGCCCGCTGCCGTGATCTGGAAGATGCTGTCGGCGGCGAGCGCCGGATCGATGATCGCCGTAGCTGACGTAACATAGTGGACGGCGAAGACGGCGGCGTTCAGAATTGGCGCCGTCCAGTCGCCGCGCAGCCAAATGCGGCCATCGGCGAGACGACGGGTCGAGCCGTTGCCTTCACGCAGCCAGCCGACGAATCCTCCGGCTGCAAGCCCGGCGAGCAGGGCCGGCAGCACCGTGAGGCCAGCATGGACGAGACCGCTCAAGGAGAGCAGGGCCATCACCGCCGGAAAGATCAGCATCCGCGTCAGCGTGATCGTCTGGTCGCGCATGCGGCCGATGCCGATAGCAATGAGAAGCACGAGAAGGCCCCAAACCCAGAAGGGGGTATGGGTGAGGATGGAAAGCGGAGAGGACACGGCATTTCCAAATGTGAAGGGTCAACGACGCGCGCCGACTGAGCGGCGACGGCGCTCCTTGCCTGCCACGCCGCGGCCGCTCAAGCGGCCCTTCGCGGAAAGCGGGAGCCGTTCGTGAACGGCGCGGCGTTGCCATTGACGCTTCGCGAATGGGCGCGGGAGGCGTTATCGCCCTTCGGCCTCGCGATCCTTGCCATCGTGACGCTCGTGCTCACGATCAGCGGCCCCTTCGATACGCTGCGCAGCCTTGAGACCACGCCGCGCGCGCTCTATTGGGCGCTCACCTGCCTCACCAGCTATCTCGCAGCGAAGACCGTCGCCATTCTCCTGCGACCCTCTCTGGCGCGAAGGATTGCCGCGCCGCAGCTGCGGCTCCTCGTACTCTCGCTGATCCTGACGCTGCCCGCAGGAGGTGCGGCGCTCATCGTGCATGTGGTTTTTTTCGGCTGGTGGTCACCGGACATCACGCCGGTCATGCTGCTGCAGAGTGCGGCGTCGACGATCTGCGTCACTTTGGTGGTCGGGCTGACGCGCCAGCGGCTTACGGCGGCGGCTCTTGAACAGCGCGGCGCGTCCGCCCCGGGCCCGGCCGACGAGGCGCGTCCGGCCTTGCTGGCCCGGCTGCCCGTCGGCTGCCGCGGCCCGCTCATCGCCCTTTCGGCAGAGGACCATTATGTCGCCATACGGACCGAACGGGGTCGGGCGCTCGTGCTGATGCGGCTTGCCGATGCGATCCGCGAGGCCGCACCGACGCCGGGCCTGCAGATCCACCGCTCGCACTGGGTGGCGCTCGACGCCGTGCAGCGGGTGAAGCGCCAAGACGGACGCCTCGCCGTCACGCTTCGCGACGGATCGGTCCTGCCGGTGAGCCGCGGATTTGCCGAGGCCGTGCGAAACGCGGGTCTCTCGTCCTGACGCTCAGCCGGATGCCGGCGTGAGCGGCGCCGTCCACTCGTCACGGACGACGGCCTCTGTCTCTGCGGCGATCCGGCGCGGCCGCTCCGCCTCCGCCCGAACCGGGGCAAGGCGGCGAAATGCCCAGACGGCGGCGCCGCGCACGATCGGCGCGGGATCATCGAGCCTCGCGGTGACGGCGGGGAGAAGAGTGGCGTCGCCGGAATTGCCGAGTGCGATCAAGACGTTGCGGACGAAGCGGTCGCGGCCGATCCGCTTGACGGGCGACCCGGAAAAGAGAGATCGGAACGCCGGATCGTCCAGCACCGAAAGCGCCTCCAGTTGCGGCGCCTGCAATTCCGGCCGCGGCTTCAGCTTCATTTCGGCGCCAGCGCGGGCAAACTTGTTCCAGGGACAGGCGGCGAGGCAATCGTCGCAGCCATAGATGCGGTTACCCATCGCGACGCGGAACTCGTCCGGGATCGGGCCGGCATGCTCGATCGTCAGATAGGAGATGCAGCGGCGCGCATCGAGCCGATACGGCGCCGGGAAAGCGTCGGTCGGACAGGCTTTGATGCAGGCGCGGCAGGAGCCGCAGTGATCTTTCTCGGGCGCATCGGCCGGCAGCGGCAGCGCGGTGAGGATCGCGCCGAGCAGCAGCCAGGATCCGAATTCGCGCGAAACGAGATTGGTGTGCTTGCCCTGCCAGCCGAGGCCCGCGGCGGCGGCGAGCGGCTTTTCCATCAGCGGCGCGGTATCGACGAAGACCTTGACCTCGGCGCCGGTGCGCGCGGCGAGGCGGCCGGCGATGAGCTTCAGCTTGCCCTTGATGATGTCGTGATAGTCACGGTTCTGGGCATAGACCGAGATGGCGCCACGATCGGCATGGCCGAGAATGGCGCGGGGATCGGTGTCCGGCCCATAATTGAGCCCGAGCATGACGACGGCGCGGACATCGGGCCAGAGCACGCGCGGGTCGGCGCGGCGCGCCTCGGTTTCCGCCATCCAGCCCATGCTGGCGTGATGGCCGTCTTCAAGAAAGGTCGAAAGCCGCGCGGCTGCCTCGGGGATCGCATCGGGACGGGTGACGCGGAGCACGTCGAAACCCTCGCCGGCGGCATCGGCGGCAAGCCGCGTCTTTTCGGCCAGAAGGCCAGCCTCGTTCAGAAGTCCAGATCCGCGTAATGGGTCGAGGCCGGCACGCCGCGCAGCGTGTCGCTCAGGAGCGAGCGGAAGGACGGCCGGGACTTCACCCGGGCGTACCACGCCTTCGCCGCCTCGTCGGCCTCCCATGGCACCTCGCCGAGATAATCGATGCAGGAAATCTCCGCCGCGGCCGCGAAATCGGCCAGCGAGAGTTCACGGCCGGCGAGCCAGTTCCTGCGGCCCGCCAGATAGCCGATATACTGCAGATGATAGCGGATATTGGCGCGCGCGGCGCGTATGGCCGCGGGATCGGGCGAATTATTGCCTTCTCCGGTGCCCATGCGGCGCTTGTAGACCTTTTCGGTGACCATATAGCCGGTCACTTCGCCATGGAGCTTTTGCGAGAACCATTCGACGAGGCGGCGAACCTCGGCGCGGTCGCTCGCGTGCTCGGGCATCAGGCGGACCTCGCCCATCCGCGCGCCCTTGGTCTCAACGAGATATTCGGCCACGACCGGCCCACCGCTCACCACCGTGTCATTGTCGTCGATGAAGATCGGCAGCGTGCCGGCCGGATTCATCTGCAACAAAGCGGGGACGCGCAGCCAGGGCTTTTCCTCGACGAATTCCGCCGTTTCGTCATATTCCGCCAGAACGAGGCGGACATAGCGGGACGCGGCGGAAAAAGGGTGATGGTGAAGCTTGGGCATTGTCACGCGGCGAGGTGTGGCGGGCAATCGAAGCGATTTTGCGGCAGTTCGTCCAATTGCCGCCTGATCTTCGCGGCCCGCATATAGGCTTGCATCGCAACGGGGATCAAGCCGATTCGCGGCCGGCCTCGCTTCTCCCGCACAGGGGTACCTCATGGATCTGCACAGCGTGCTGGACGCGCTCATTCTCGGCATCATCGAGGGGCTGACCGAGTTCATTCCCGTGTCCTCGACCGGACATCTGCTGCTCGCTGGCCATTTTCTCGGCTTCGACAGCCCGGGCCGCGCCTTCGAGGTGCTGATCCAGCTCGGTGCGATCCTGGCGATCCTCACCGTTTATTCCGCGCGCCTCCTGAAGATGGCGAAGGACATGCCGCACGATCCGCGCACGCGCCGCTTCGTGCTCGGCATCCTGCTCGCCTTCCTGCCGGCGGTCGTGATCGGCGTCCTCGCGCATGACTTCATCAAGCGGGTGCTGTTCGAAAGCCCGATGCTGATCTCCATCATGCTGATCCTCGGCGGCTTCATCCTGCTCATCGTCGACCGCCTCGATCTGCGCCCGCGCTATCATGATGCGATGGACTATCCGCTCCATGTCTATATCGGCATCGGCTTCGCCCAGTGCCTGGCGATGATCCCCGGCGTCTCCCGCTCGGGCTCCTCGGTGGTGGCGGCGATGCTGTTCGGCAGCGACAAGCGGGCGGCGGCGGAATTCTCGTTCTTCCTCGCCATGCCGACCATGGTCGGCGCCTTCGCATATGACTTCTACAAGAACAAGGATGCGCTTTCGGGTGCAGCCTGGCTCAACATCACCATCGGCTTCGTCGCGGCCTTCATCGCCGGCGTGTTCGTCGTCCGCCACCTGCTCGATTTCGTCAGCCAGCGCGGCTTCGCGCCCTTCGCCTATTGGCGGATCGTGATCGGCGCCATCGCCCTGGCCGCGGTCATCACCTTCGGCTGAGCGCGCAACAAAAAAGCGGGGCAAAGGCCCCGCTTTCGACATCCGGCAGCAGGCGCGTCAGGCGACGCGCTTGTCGGTGAACTGGCCCTGCGGCTTGAAGCGAACGAGATAGGACGGCAGCACGGCCGCAAGACTCGTTGGCGTGATGCCCATGCCTTCCAGCGTCCGGCCTTCGGCGATCGCGAGCTGGGAAACGATATTGTCGACCTCGAGCAGCTTCAGCTGGTCGCGCGTCATCATCGGGTTCGGCAGCCATTCCATGAGCGAAGCCTGGACGCGGGCCAGGGCCCAGGGCAGCGTCACCAGCGGACGGCTGCGCTCGATTTCCTTCAGCAGCAATTCGAGGCATTCGCGGAAGCTCTTCACCTCCGGGCCGCCGAGCTCATAAATCTTTCCGCCGGCCACCTGGCCATCGAGCGAGCGGGCGATCGCCTCGGCGACGTCGCCGACAAAGACCGGCTGGAACTTCGTCGTGCCGCCGCCGATCAGCGGCAGCACGGGGAGCATGCGGGAAAGATCGGCGAAGCGGTTGAAGAACTGGTCCTCGGGACCGAAGACGATCGAGGGCCTGAGCACGACAGCGCCGGGAACCGTTTCGAGCGCCGCGGCCTCGCCTTCGGCCTTGCTGCGGGCATAGAGCGAATCGGATTTAGCCGTCGCGCCGAGCGCCGACATCTGCACCAGGTTCTTGATGCCGGCGCCGCGCGCCGCTTCCGCGACAGCGCGGGCGCCGAAGGCCTGCACCGCGCCAAACGTCTGGCGGCCGCTTTCGGAGAGAATGCCGACGAGATTGACCACCGCATCGGCGCCCTCGACGGCGCGGTCGACCGACCAGCGGTAGCGGAGATTGGCCTGGACCGGCATGATCTGGCCAACGGCGCCGAGCGGCTGCACATGACCGGCCAGATCAGGCCGGCGGACAGCGACGCGGATGCGCCAGCCGCGCTTGGCCAGCGCGCGCACGGCATGCCGGCCGATGAAGCCCGAGCCGCCGAAGATCGTGACAAGCTTGCCCGTTTCCGCCGTCATAGTGGTCTCCTGCCGTCTGTGGTGCTTTTCCTTAGAGGCTGGAGCGAAGCCTGTACAGACGCCATGCGGTCGCGGAAGGGCACCAAAGCTCAGCGAATGAGCCGGCCGACCAGCTTGGCCGTGTAGTCGACCATCGGCACGATGCGGGCATAGTTGAGCCGGGTCGGGCCGATGACCCCGAGGACGCCGATGACGCGGCTTTCGGAATCGCGATAGGGCGAGACGACCAGGGACGAGCCGGACAGCGAGAACAGCTTGTTTTCGGAACCGATAAAGATGCGCACGCCATCGCCAGCCTCGGCGCTGCCGAGCAGATGCACCAGTTCGCGCTGCGTCTCGATATCGTCGAACAGAAGGCGGATTCGCTCGAGATCCTCGGCGGCACGGACATCCTCGAGCAGATTGGCCTGGCCGCGCACGATCAGCGTTTCCGGCCGCCCGGCGGCGGCGCCGGCCCAGCTGGCGATGCCCTGGTCGACGAGCCGCGCAGTCAGCTGGTCGAGTTCGGCCCGCATCTCGGCCTGGCGCTGCACCAGCTCGGAGCGCGCCTCGGAGAGCGAACGGCCGCGCAGATGCGCGTTGATGTAGTTGGAGGCCTCGACGAGCGCCGAGGGCGTCGTGCCCGGCTCGATCTCGATCAGCCGGTTTTCGACCGAGCCGTCCTCGCCGACGAGAACCACCAGCGCCCGCGTCGGCTCCAGCCTGAGGAACTCGACCTGTTTCAGCCGCTGGTCGATCTTCGAGGCGAGCACCACGCCGGCGCCGCGCGAGAGGCCCGAGAGCATGCGGCTCGCATCCGACAGCACCTCGTCAACAGGCCGCGCGCTGCCACCGGCAACGACGCGCGTTTCGATGTCGCGCCGCTCCTCGGCGGTGAGGTCGCCGACCTCCAGCATCGCATCGACGAAGAGGCGCAGCCCACTTTCGGTCGGCAGGCGGCCGGCCGAGGTGTGCGGCGAATAGATCAGGCCAAGATATTCGAGATCGGCCATGACATTGCGGATCGAAGCCGGCGAGAGCGCCATCGGCAGGATGCGCGAGAGATTGCGCGAGCCGAGCGGCTCGCCCGTCTCCAAATAGGTGTCGACGATCCGGCGGAAGATCTCGCGCGAGCGGCGGTCGAGCCGCGCCAGCGTCGAGGCGGAGCTGTCGGTGGTTGGGCGCTCGCCGGTCAGGGTCTCTTCGTCCTTTGCCATGGGCAGCGGAAGTTTCTGCGATCTCATCTGATTAAGTGTCGATTTTCGCCGCGGCTTCAAGCAGGGCTTTGCGTCAGGGGCATGCGAACGCTACAAGCGGGGAAATTCGTGTCATCGAAGGACAGTCCATGCGACCCTCCCAGCGCGCCGCCGGCGTCATGCGCCCGGTCTCTTTCGAACGCGGCGTCGCCAAGCATGCCGAGGGCTCGTGCCTCGTCCGCTTCGGCGATACCCACGTGCTCTGCACCGCCAGCCTCGAGGAAAAGCCGCCGGCATGGCTGCGCGGCTCGGGCAAGGGCTGGGTCACGGCCGAGTATGGCATGCTGCCGCGCTCGACCGGCGATCGGATGCGCCGCGAAGCCGCGACCGGCAAGCAGTCCGGCCGCACGCAGGAAATCCAGCGCCTGATCGGGCGCTCGCTCCGCGCCGTGGTCGATCTCGTCCATCTCGGCGAAAAGCAGATCACGATCGATTGCGACGTGCTCCAGGCCGATGGCGGCACGCGCACGGCCTCGGTGACCGGCGGCTGGATCGCGCTCTATGAATGCATCCAGTGGATGAAGGCACGCGACATGGTCGGCCCGAAGGTGATCCGCGATCATGTCGCGGCCATCTCGGTCGGCATCTATCGCGGCAAGCCGGTGCTCGACCTCGACTATGCCGAGGATTCGGAAGCCGAAACCGACGCCAATTTCGTGATGACCGGCTCGGGCGGCATCGTCGAGATCCAGGGCACGGCCGAGGGCAAGCCGTTCGACGAGGCCGAACTGACCGCGATGCTGTCGCTCGCCAGGGCCGGCATCGGCGAACTCGTCGATCTGCAGAAGCGCACCATTGCCTGATCGTTCCGGAGCCGACGCCATGACCCACCGCCTCAAGGCGGGCGATACGCTCGTCATCGCGAGCCATAACAAGGGCAAGCTGCGCGAATTCGCCGATCTCCTCGCGCCCTTCGGGCTGAAGACGGTCTCAGTCGGCGACCTCGGCCTGCCCGAGCCGCCTGAAACCGGCACGACCTTCGAGGAGAACGCCGCGATCAAGGCGCTCGCCGCGACGACCGCCTCGGGCTATCCTGCGCTTTCCGATGATTCCGGAATCTGCGTCGACGCGCTCGATGGCGCGCCCGGCGTCTATTCGGCGGATTGGGCCGGCGCCGATAAGGATTTCGCGCGCGCGATGCGCAATGTCGAGGAACAGCTGCAACAGGCGGGTGCGCTGACCCCCGAGGCGCGGACCGGACGGTTCGTCGCCGTGCTCTGCCTCGCTTTTCCCGACGGCACGCTGCGCAACTATCGCGGCGAGATCGAAGGCACGATGGTCTGGCCGCCGCGCGGCTCGATCGGCTTCGGCTATGATCCGATGTTCCTGCCCGAAGGTCATGAGCGGACCTTCGGCGAAATGGCGGCGAGCGAGAAGCATGGCTGGTCGGCCGGCCGCACCGATGCGCTGTCCCACCGCGCCCGCGCCTTCGGCCTGTTCGCCACGGCGGAACTCAACACCGGCTCGGGGACCTGATCCGCTTGACCAGCTCTGCTGACGCACCGATCGACCCAGGCTTCGGCGTCTATGTCCACTGGCCGTTCTGTGCCTCGAAATGCCCGTATTGCGACTTCAATTCGCATGTGCGGCGCGAGGGCGTCGATCAGGTCCGCTTCGCCGCCGCACTCGTCGCCGAGATCAAGGCGACGGCGGCCAGAGCGCCCGGCCGCCAGGTCAATTCGATCTTCCTTGGTGGCGGCACGCCTTCATTAATGGACCCGCGCACGGTGGCGACCGTGCTCGACGCTATTGCCGGCGCCTGGACCGTCGCGCCCGATGCCGAAATTACGATGGAGGCGAACCCCTCCAGCGTCGAGGCCGAGCGCTTCCGCGGCTATCGCACCGCCGGCGTCAACCGCGTGTCGCTCGGCGTTCAGGCGCTGAACGACGGCGACCTGCGCGCCCTCGGCCGGCTCCATACGGCCGACGAGGCGATGAAGGCGGTCGAGATCGCCAGAGCAACCTTCCCGCGCATTTCATTCGACCTCATCTATGCCCGGCCCGGCCAGACGCCCGAGATGTGGGCGGCGGAGCTTGGGCGGGCGCTGGAGCGGGCGTCGGACCATCTCTCGCTCTACCAGCTCACCATCGAGCCGGACACGATGTTCGAGAAGCTCTATGCCGCCGGCAAGCTCGCCATTCCCGATGAGGACACGGCGGCGGCGCTGTTCGAAGTGACGCAGGAAATCTGCGAGGCGGCCGGGCGGCCGGCCTACGAGATCTCCAACCACGCGGCACCCGGTGCCGAATGCCGTCACAATCTCGTCTATTGGCGCTATGGCGAATATGCCGGCATCGGGCCGGGCGCGCATGGCCGCCTTCTCGTCGATGGCCGCCGCCATGCCACCGCGACGGCGCGCGAGCCGGAAAAGTGGCTGGCGCGGGTCGAATCCTGGGGCGACGGCATCGACACCGACGATGTGCTGACGCCGGAGGAATCGGGCGACGAGCTGCTGCTCATGGGTCTTCGGCTGGTCGAGGGCATCGACCTTCGCCGCTACCGCGCCATCGCGGGACGGCCGCTCGATCCGAGCCGGCTCGCCGATCTCATCGCGCATGGCATGGTCGAGCGGCTTGGACCGAACCATGTCCGCGCGACGCGCGCCGGCGCCTTCGTGCTCGACGCGGTCGTTGCCGATCTCGCCGCCTGAGGCTTCAGAGCCCGGTCGTCGGTGGAAAGCTTCGTGGCGCCGGGTCGATCAGCCGGACGCCGCCGCCGGCGATCTCGTAAATGGCAAGGCTGCGCTGATTGAGCCCGTCGGGCAGCAGGCGGAACGCGCCATCGATTCCCGTGAAGCCGCTTGGATTGGTCAGCGTCTCGAAAGCGAACCGGCGCTGGCCGTAGCGCGCCGTGAGGCCCGCCGCGAGCCGCGTGGCGTCGAAAGCGAGGGCGGCCGGGCGCGGAGGCTGCGTGCCGAACGCTGCGACATAGCGCGCGGCGAAAGCAGCAAAGCCGCTGCGCTCCGGTGCCGGGAACCAACCCCCTTCCAGCGCGGGCGCGGCGAGAATGCGCGGATCATCCCATTGGCCGGAGCCAAGCAGGCGGACACTCCCACGGCCACCCGGCGCGGCGGCAAGGGCGGCGCCGAGCCTGAGCGGCGCATCATCGGCGGCCGGGACCATGATGGCGCCGACACCGCCGGCATTGGCGAGGGCCGCCATGGCGGCCACCCGCGCCCCGAGCGAGGCGGCATCGGCGGCATAGCGCTCAACCGCCGTGAGCTGGCCGCCCGAGGCCGCGACCTCCCGCTGCAGCGCCGAGCCGAACACCGCGCCATAGCCGCTATCCGGCAGCAGGGCAGCGAAGGCGTGGACGCCGCGCGAGGCGGCGAAACGGGTGATCCGATCGGCATCGCCCTCTGGCAGGAAGCCGAACAGATAGGCGCCGCGCGCCGCGACGGTTGCATCGGTGGAGAAAGCCAGCATCGGCACGCCGGCTGGCCGCGCGACCTCAGCGGCGCCGCGCACCGAAGCCGCGAAGAGCGGCCCGATGATCAGCTCGGCGCCCGCGCCGACTGCCGCGGCCGCAGCCGCGCGCCCGCCCTCGGATGTGCCGCGATCATCCTTGACGAGGATGGTGAGATCGGCCGTCGGCGTTTCCTTGAGGGCAAGCTCGACGGCATGACGGAGACTGGCGGCAACCAGGCTGCCATTGCCGGGAGCAGAAGATGGCAGCAGCAGCGCGATGCGCACACGGCCGCTGCCGATCGTATCGCCGGCTGCGGGCGCAGGCGGCTGGGCCGGCGCCGCCGGTGCGGCGTTTTCGAGCGTGGGCGCGCAGCCGGCAAGGAGGGCGCCGGCGCCGGCCAGTCCCACACCGCGAAGCAGGCTGCGCCGCGAAACGCCTATCCGCTCTGGCTCTGCAGCGCTCACCTGGTCTTCTCCTGATCCAACGCAACCGATATTACTAGACAAGGCCGGACGGCCGCGAGAGGCAAGAGGCCGATGCTCCCATTTTCAACTCCGACGCCATCCAGCCCGCATGGCCGGCGCCGATGACCGACCCGAACACGGCGCCGCGCCGCTTTTCGATCGATAGCCACGCCTTTGAAGCGCCGCCGCTGCCATCCGGCCTCTATATCGTCTCGACACCGATCGGCAACCTTCGCGACATCACCATCCGCGCGCTGCAGACGCTTGCCGCGGCCGATATCATCGCCTGCGAGGACACGCGGACGACGCGCGTGCTCCTTCGCCACTACGGCATCGCCGTGCCGCTGATCGCCTATCACGAGCACAATGCCGAGGCACAGCGGCCCAAGATCCTCGAAGCGCTGGACAGCGGCAAGAGCCTTGCCCTTGTCAGCGACGCCGGCACGCCGCTGATCTCCGATCCCGGCTACCGGCTCGTCGCCAGCGTCACCGAAGCAGGCCATGCCGTCATACCGATCCCCGGCGCGTCGGCGATCCTCGCCGGCCTCGTCGCGGCGGCTTTGCCGACCGATGCGTTCTTCTTCGCCGGGTTCCTGCCGACGCGCACCGTCGGACGCACCAAGCGCATCGCGGCGCTCGCCGCCGTCCCCGGCACGCTCGTCTTCTATGAATCGCCGCACCGGACCGCGGAGACTCTGGCCGATCTCGCAGCGACGCTCGGCGCCGACCGGCCGGCGACGCTCGCCCGCGAACTGACCAAGACCTTCGAGACCCATCGGCGCGGCACGCTCGGCAGCCTTGCGGCCGAGCTTGCGGATGAGCCGACGCCGAAGGGCGAGATCGTCATCATGGTCGGCCCGCCCGAAGCGGGAACGACCGATCCCGGCGACCTCGACAGCCTGCTGCTGCGGCTCCTCGCCACGCTGACGGTCAAGGAGGCAGCCCAGCAGGCGGCCGCGACAACCGGACTGCCCCGGCGCGATCTCTACCAGCGCGCGCTCGCCCTCAAGACAGGCGAGGAAACCGATGACGGAGAAGGCTGACCGCAAGACGGTCAAGCCGCGGTCCGCCGCCCGTCAGGAGGCCGAGCAGCGCGGCCGCAGCGCCGAGCGGCTGGCGGCGCTCTATCTCCGCCTCAAGGGCTACCGGGTGCTCGCGCGGCGCTTCAAGAGCCCGGTCGGCGAGATCGATCTCGTCATGCGCCGCGGCGGGACCATCGCCTTTGTCGAGGTCAAGAACCGGGCCGACTTCGACACGGCCGCGCTGGCCGTGACGCCGTTCGCGCGTCGGCGTCTGCTGCGAGCCGCCGAGGCCTATATCGGCCGCCATCCGCATCTTGCCGGGATGACGCTGCGCCTCGACGTCGTGCTGATCGTGCCCGGCCGCTGGCCACGCCATATGGTCGATGCTTTCGGCACAGATCGCTGATCCGCTGCGCCGGGATTGCCGCGCGCCGCGCGAGGCGCGATAAGACTGGCCCCTTCTTCGCTCGCCCGAGGCATCCATGTCGCTTTCCGTCGCCGTCCAGATGGATCACATCGCCCGCATCAACATTCGCGGCGACTCGACCTTCGCGTTGATGCTGGAAGCGCAGCGGCGCGGCCATCGCCTCGCCCACTACACGCCCGACCGCCTGTCGCTCAACGATGGCCGGGTCGAGGCGCGGCTCGAGACCGTGCTGGTGCGCGATGTGCCGGGCGATCACTTCACGCTCGGCGAGACCGAGCGCGCCGATCTTTCGAATTTCGACGTCGTGCTGCTCCGGCAGGATCCGCCCTTCGACATGGGCTACATCACGACGACGCATCTCCTCGAACGCATCCACCCGAAGACGCTGGTCGTCAACGATCCGGCGGAAGTGCGCAATGCACCGGAGAAGATCTTCGTCACCGAATATCCGAGCCTGATGCCGCCGACGCTGATCTCGCGCGATCCCGAGGAGATCCGCGACTTCCGCAATCAGCATGGCGACATCATCGTCAAGCCGCTCTACGGCAATGGCGGCGCCGGCGTCTTCCGCATCCAGGAAGGCGACCAGAACCTCGCCTCGCTGCTCGAGATCTTCGCCGCCGCCTATCGCGGCGAGCCCTATGTCGTGCAGCGCTATCTGCCGGCAGTCAGGGCTGGCGACAAGCGCATCATCCTCGTCGACGGCGTCGCGGCGGGCGCGATCAACCGCGTTCCGGCCGATGGCGAATCCCGCTCGAACATGCATGTCGGCGGCCGGCCGGAGCCCGTCGAACTGACGCGCCGCGACCGCGAAATCTGCGAGGCGATCGGCCCGGAACTGAAGCGCCGGGGCTTCCTCTTCGTCGGCATCGACGTCATCGGCGACTATCTGACCGAGATCAACGTCACCTCGCCTACCGGCATCCGCGAGGTGAAGCGGTTCGGCGGCGCCGATATCGCCAGCATGATCTGGGACGCGATCGAAGCCAAACGGTGAACGAATTTCAACCGAGTTGTTAGAATTGCAACTGACGCGCGACTTTTGTTCCCGTCCTGTTCTTGCGCGTTTGCCACACTTGACCTAGTCTTGACCTCAGCAACGGGGGCAAGACGATGGTCTCGAATGTGACGACGGTGTCCTTCCAGGGAATCGAAGCGGTTCCCGTGGATGTGCAGGTGCAGATCGTCCCGGGGCTGTCCTCGTTTCTCATTGTCGGCCTGCCGGACAAGACCGTCGCCGAAAGCCGCGAGCGCGTCCGCTCAGCGCTGCATGCTTCCGGCCTCGCGCTGCCGCCGAAGCGGGTAATCGTCAATCTGGCGCCCGCCGACCTGCCGAAGGAAGGCAGCCATTACGATCTGCCCATCGCCATGGCGCTGATGGCGGCGATCGGGGCACTGCCGGGCGAGCGGCTCGCCGACTATATCGTCCTCGGCGAGCTGGCGCTCGACGGCACCATTGCGACGGTGGCCGGCGTATTGCCGGCGGCGATCGGCGCCAATGCCTTGGGGCGCGGCCTGATCTGCCCGGCCGCAACCGGTCCCGAGGCCGCTTGGGCGAGCCGCGAGCTCGATATTCTGGCGCCGCGCAGCCTCATCGCCATCGCCAATCACTTCAAGGGCACGCAGACGCTGACACGGCCCGAGCCGGCACTGATGCGCGAACCGCCGATGCTGGCCGATCTCGCCGATATTCGCGGCCAGGAACTGGCGAAGCGCGCCTTGGAGATCGCGGCCGCGGGCGGCCACAACCTGCTGATGGTCGGACCGCCCGGCGCCGGCAAGTCGATGCTGGCGAGCCGGCTGCCCTCGATCCTGCCGCCGCTCACGCCGCGCGAACTGCTCGAAGTCTCGATGGTGACGTCGATCGGCGGCGAACTCTCGGGCGGCAGACTGACGGATCGCCGGCCGTTCCGCGCCCCGCATCATTCAGCTTCGATGGCGGCACTGGTCGGCGGGGGTTTGCGCGTCAGACCGGGCGAGGTCTCGCTTGCCCATCATGGCGTGCTGTTTCTCGACGAGTTGCCGGAATTTCAGCCCCAGGTGCTCGATTCGCTGCGCCAGCCGCTCGAGTCCGGCGAAGCCGTGATCGCTCGCGCTAACCAGCGCGTCAGCTATCCGGCTCGCTTCCAGATGATCGCGGCCATGAACCCCTGCCGCTGCGGCATGGCCGGCGAGCCTGGGCATACCTGCGCGCGCGGGCCGCGCTGTCTCAGCGATTACCAGGCGCGGCTCTCGGGGCCGTTTCTCGACCGCATCGACCTGCGCATCGAGGTGCCGTCGGTCACAGCCGCCGACCTGATCGCCCCCGGCCGCGGCGAAGCGAGCGCGACGGTCGCCGCCCGCGTGGCGCGGGCGCGCGCCCTCCAGCTCGCACGCTACGAGGCGATGTCCCTCGCCGAGGTCGGCTGCAATGCCCGCTGCCCGACCAGTCTTCTCGAAGACGTCGCGGCGCCGGACAATAGCGGCCGCGCCCTGCTCGCCGAGGCTGCGGCGGCGCTGAAGCTTTCGGCGCGCGGCTATCATCGCGTGCTGAAGGTTGCGCGCACGATCGCCGATCTCGATGGCGCCGCACGCGTCGGCCGCGTCCATCTCGCCGAGGCGCTCGGCTATCGCGCCGTCGGTGAACGGCTGCAGGCGGCCGCCTGAGGCGGCGGCGCAGCGGCAAGGGTTTCGCAATCAACCGGGTCTAGGTTGAGGTCGCCGCGTGCCTGCGGCTGCCGAGGGGCCCGTCCGAATGTCCGCCGATCCCGCGCTCCAGGCGATCACGCCGTCCAAGCCGCGGCGCCTCGTCGCCGCGCTGGTGGCGCTCGGCGCCGGCCTTGCGGCCTTGGTCGCGCTGATCGCTGGCCTCGCCGGACCGTCGACTGGTCTCGTCAGCGTCCTGATCGCCGGCCTATGTCTTGCTGCCGGAGGCATCGCAGCGCTGCTGCTGCGGCTCCGGGCCGTGCGCCGTTCGTCCGCAGCCCTCGCGACGCGGCTCGAAGCGCTGCAGGATCTCTCCTGGGAACTCAGCGATGCCGGGACGCAGGAGGCGGCCGAGGGGGTGATCCCGATCGCAACCGTCAGCCATGAGATGCGCGCGCCGCTGCAGGGAATGCTGGCGCTGGTCGATCTCCTGGCGCGGACCTCGCTCTCCCCCGAACAGCGCACCTATCTCACGGCCGTCAACCAGTCCGCCAGCGCACTGGCCCGCCTCGTCGACGACCTGCTCGATGCCTCGCGCATCGCAACGGGCCAGTTTTCACTCGCCCCCGCCCCGACCGAGATCGAGGCCCTGGTCGAGGATATAGCGGAACTTCTGGCCCCGCTGGCGCAGCAGCGCGGCATCGGCGTGGGCACACGGATAGCGTCAGGGCTGCCCACCGTCATCGTTGATGCCGGCCGGCTCAGGCAGGTCCTGATCAACCTTCTCACCAATGCGATCGAGGCAACCGAGCAGGGCGCTGTGCTGCTCTCTGTCGATCCGGCAGATTTCGACGCCGAGAATGGCATCGCCCTGTCCTTTGCCGTGCATGACAGCGGGCCGGGGGTCGACAGCGCTGATCGCGACCGGATCTTCGCGAGCTTCGAGCGCGCGCGCGTCGATGGCGCCGGTCTCGGCCTCGGGCTCGCGATTTCGCAGCAGATCGTGTCGTTGATGGGCGGCCATATCGCCTTTGAGCCACGCGCCGGTGGGGGTGCCGTCTTCAATTTTGCGCTGGCCCTGCCGACGCTCGGCCATCCGCCGCGATCGCTTCGGCCGCTGGAAGGGCTCGCTGTGCTCGTGGCGATGCCGCTCGGCCTGGAGGCGGATGCGCTCGCCGCTTCGCTTGACGAAGCGGGCGCCGAGACGCGCGTGGCCGCAAGTCTTGCCGAGGCGGCCGGGCTCATCGGCGCCGCAGCCGCAGCCGGCCAGCCCTACCGCGTCGTCCTTGCCGACGCGCGCCTCGCCAGCGACGCTGGCGCTGCCCTTTTGCGGCTTCGCGATGCCGCCGGCATGGCCATCGCGGTCGCGATCATGATCGCCTCGCGCGAGCAGGCCGCCCTCGACGCATTGAAGGCAGACGGCTTCGATGCCTATCTCGTGCGTCCCGTGCGGCGGCGCTCGCTTCTGGACGTCGTCGTTGAGGCGAGCCGCTTGCCGCACCGCTTCGTTGCCGATCCAGCCGATGCGGCTCGACGGCCAGCGCACGAGTGGCGCGGACCGGGGCCGCTCGAAGTCCTGGTGGTGGAAGATGATCCGGTCTCGGCGCTGCTTGCCCGAGCGGTGCTGGAGCGGCTCGGCCATGAGGTCGACGAGCGGCGCACGCTCGCCGCGGCAAGGGCGCGCCTTGCCGATCCGCCGGATGCGGTTCTGGTCGATCTGAGGCTCGGCGACGGTGACGGGCTGGACCTCGTCCGGGCCTTCGCGGCGACCGGAGCCGGCACGCTCCGGCCAATCCTGATCGCAATCTCGGGCGGGGGCGACACCGCGGTGCGTGCCGCTGCGCTCGCCGCGGGCGCCGATCTCTTTCTCGAAAAGCCGGTTTCGGCCGAACGGCTCTGCCGGGCCTTCGAGGAAGCCCTGAGCAGGCGAAGCATCACGGTGGCGCCCCGTCACCAAACTGCATGATTTCCGTGATCTAAGAATCGGATGACGTCCGTGGCGACAACGGGCCGCTGCGGCGGGCCGCGCCCACAAGATGGCGCAACGGGAGATCGTGTTATGCTGAAGCGCGCGGAAAGCGGGGCACGGCCGAAATTCGGCCCGCTGCCGGGACAGCTTTCCGCCCTGCCGGATCTTTCCCGGCGCATGCTGCACGGATTGCGACAGTCGATGCCGAGAGGTCTTTTGCCGGCTCCGATGTCAGCGCCGCCGCTCGGTCGGATCGGCGCCCTCGAGGTGCGTCTTGCGGTCAGCCCGCGGGAAGTGAAGCGGGCGCAGAAGCTGCGCTACAAGGTCTTCTACGAGGAAATGTCGGCGATCCCCGACATCCAGACCCAGATGTCGCGCCGCGACCGCGATGCGTTCGACGCGATCTGCGACCATCTGCTCGTCATCGACCACGATACGATCACCAAGACTGGCGAGGCGGCGATCGTCGGCACCTACCGGCTGCTGCGGCAGGATGTGGCGCAGCGCTATTCCGGCTTCTATTCCGCCAACGAATTCGACGTGGCGCCGCTGATCGAGCGGCATGGCGGCTTGCGCTTCCTCGAGCTCGGCCGCTCCTGCGTGCTCCGGCCCTATCGCACCAAGCGCACCGTCGAGCTGCTCTGGCACGGGATCTGGAGCTATGTCCGCAGCCACCGCATCGACGTGATGATCGGCTGCGCCTCGCTCGAAGGCACCGACCCGGAAGAGCTCGCGCTGCCGCTCGCCTTCCTGCATCACCACGCCCGCGCGCCCGCGGCCTGGCAGGTCGGCGCGCTGCCGGGCCGGCGGGTCGCCATGGACCGCCTGCCGGTCGAGGCGATCGACGCGAAGGCGGCGCTGCACCGGCTGCCGCCGCTGGTGAAGGGGTATCTCCGCATCGGCTGCTATGTCGGTGACGGCGCCGTCGTCGATCGGCAATTCGGCACCACCGATGTCATGATCGTACTGCCGGTCACATCGATCAACGAGCGCTACGTCAATCACTACGGCGTCGACGCGACCCGCTTCGCCGCCTGAGTTTTTCCGCGCGCGCGGGGGACAAAGCCGATCAGCCCGGCGGGAAATCACGGCCGGGGCGGGATCGATAGGTCGGCAGCGTCCAGCCGAACCAGAGCGCCCCGGCGCGCACGGCGAAGGCCGATGCGCTGCCGGACAGTGCGGCCGGCCAGAACGGAACGCCGACCCGCAGCAGGACGACGAACAAGGCGGCACCAACCAGCGTCGCGGTCACGTAGATTTCCTTCCGGAGCAGCACCGAGGGTTCACCGGCGATGACGTCGCGGATGATGCCGCCGAAGGACGCGGTCATCACGCCCATCACCACGGCACCGAACGGGCTCGCGCCGGCATCGAGCGCGCGGGCGGCGCCCATGACGCAATAGCCGGAGATGCCGATCGCATCGGCCCAGAGCAATACGCGATAGCGGTATTCGAGGAAGGGCGCGACGAAGAACACCGCGGTGCCGGTGAGGGCGCAGAGGATCGCCGGCAAAGGCTCGCGGATCCAGAATACGGGCGTTGCGCCGAGAATCACGTCGCGCAGCGTGCCGCCGCCGACGCCGGTGATCGCAGCAAGGAACACGAAGCCGACGAGATCGAGTTCCTTGCGCGAGGCGGCCAAGGCGCCGGTGACGGCGAAGACGACGACACCGACAAGATCGAGAATCTGGAGCGCCGGGAAATCCGGGCCCATCGCCTGTCAGCCGGACTGGCCGGTGGCGTCGGTGCCTTCCGACGGATCCTTCTGGCGCGGCAGAGCCTTGGCGACGCCGACCATAGCCGGGCGCAGCACGCGGTCTCCGATGACATAGCCCGACTGCATCACCTGCATGACGGTGCCGGCCGGCTGCGCGTCGGTCGGAACCTCGAAGATCGCCTGGTGGTGATTCGGGTCGAACTTCTGCCCGAGCGGATCGAGCTTCTTGACGCCATGCTTCTCGAGCGAATTCAGAAGGTCGCGTTCGGTCATCTCGACGCCGTCGATCAGCGTCTTCATCGCCTCGGCGCCGCGCGCCTCCTCGGGAACCGCCTCGAGCGCCCGGGCGAGATTATCGCCCGCCGTCAGCATGTCGCGCGCAAAGGCGGCGATCGCATATTGGCGCGTCTCGGCGATCTGGCGCTCGGTGCGACGGCGCAGATTTTCCATCTCCGCCATGGTGCGCAGCACCCGATCCTTCATTTCGGCATGTTCGGCTTCGAGCGCCGCCACCCGGGCGTCGGCCGCGGCGTCGCCATCGGCCGGAGCGGCAGAGGTTTCGTCCTCCGGCATCGACTTCGGTTCGTTGGTCATTGCGAGGTCTCGCTTTCGTGACTGGGTTGCAGATTTGCGCCCGATATCAGCGCTCCCGCGACGAAAATCAAGTCGCGGCAGGTTGGATGCGGCCCGGCTGGCGTGGCGACTACAGCACGATTACGCCGTGATGGCGCGCCTCACCTTCCGGCTCGACATGGATCGACACCTCGGCTCCTTCGACGGCCTTGCTCAGCGCCTCCTCGATCCGGTCACAGATCGCATGCGCCGCCGACACGGACAACGAGCCCGGCACGACCAGATGGAACTCGATGAAGGTGGCACGACCGGCGCTGCGGGTCCTGAGATCGTGCACCTCGAGCGCGCCCTCCGCCTGCGCAGCGATGATCGCGCGGATGTCCGTCTCCACCGTTTGCGGGACCGCCTCGTCCATCAGCCCGCTGACCGAATCGCGGATGACCTTCCAGCCCGACCAGAGGATGTTCACAGCGACGATCACCGCGACCAGCGGATCGAGAACGGCCCACCCCGTCAGGACGACCAGCAGCAGGCCGATGATGACGCCGACAGAGCTGACCACGTCGCTGGTCAGGTGCCAGGCCTCGGCGATGAAGGCAGGCGAGCGCCGCCGCTTGCCGAAGCGGAAGAGATACATAGCCCACGCCGCGTTGATGGCCGTAGCGACCGAGTTGATCGCGAGGCCCTTCAGCGTGTTCTCCGGCTCCAGCGCCAGCTGATAGGAGATCCAGGCTTGGCGGGCGATCAGCAGCGCCGCGACGACGATCAGCACGCCCTCGAGCACCGCCGCGAAATATTCGGCCTTGTGATGGCCGAACTGGTGGTCGGTGTCGGCCGGCTTGCGGCTGACCTGGATCGCCCAGAAAGCAGCGATCGCCGTCACCAGATTGACGATGCTCTCAAGCGCATCCGAGTAGAGCGCGACACTGCCCGTGGCGAGATAGGCGAGATATTTGAGGCCCATCACCAAAAGGGCGATGACGATCGAGCTGAAGGCGACAAGCGTCACCTTGTCCATTCGCACCGGCATGGGCAAATTCCGTAAATCGTGGGGTCGGCAGCGGCCTTAGCATCCGCACCGCACTGCCACAACGGCTATCTTCGCAACTGCGAACGAGTGGCATTCCAGCCTGGTCGGCCCGCCATCAAAGCCGGCGAAGTGCTACCTGCTCGATGTGGTGATGCTGGCCCTTGCTGAGGATCAGATCGGCGCGTGGCCTCGTCGGCAGGATGTTGTCCTTGAGGTTGGCGAGGTTGATCCGCGACCACAGCCGCTCGGCGATCGCCAGAGCCTCCTCCTCAGGGATCATCGCATAGCGGTGGAAATAGGAGCTCGGATCGCGAAAGGCGGTGGCGCGCAGCCGCTCGAAACGGTCGACATACCAGCGGTGGATATCGCGCTCCTCGGCATCGATATAGATCGAGAAATCGAAGAAGTCCGAGACGAAGGGCACCGCCTTGCCGTCGCGTGGCAGGCGCGGCGCCTGGAGCACGTTGAGGCCCTCGACGATGAGAATGTCGGGCGCATCGATCACGACACGCTCGGACGGGACGATGTCGTAGACGAGATGCGAATAGAGCGGCGCGGTCACCCGCGGCGAGCCGGCCTTGATGTCGGACAGGAAGGCGAGGAGGGCCGGCAGGTCGTAGCTTTCGGGAAAGCCCTTCCGCTCCATCAGCCCTTCGCTCTGCAGCACCGCATTCGGAAACAGGAACCCGTCGGTGGTGACGAGTTCCACCTTCGGCGTGTTCGGCCAGCGCTGCAGCAGCGCGCGCAGCACGCGGGCGGTGGTCGACTTGCCGACAGCGACGGAGCCGCCGATGCCGATGATATAGGGCGTCTTGCCGTCGCTGGTGCCGAGAAAGGTCCGCGTCGCGGTATAGAGGCGCTGGGTCGCGGCGACGTAGAGATTGAGCAGGCGTGACAGCGGCAGATAGATGCTGACGACCTCGTCGATCGACATCGGATCGTTGAGGCTCCGCAGCCGCGACAGGTCGCTCTCGGTGAGCGTCAGCGGCGTGTCGGCGCGCAGCGAGGCCCATTCCTCGCGGGTGAAGTAGCGGTGCGGGGCGAGTTGCGGCCGCGATGCGCTGTCCATCAATCTGTCCCCAGGCCCTATTCGGGCGGCCGCGACGCCTTCTCCTCGAGCCCGGTCTGGCCGGTGCGCCCTGCGAGCTCGGCCATGACGGCATCGAGCGGAATGCCGCGCGCCTCGAGAAGAACGACAAAGTGATAGAGCATGTCGGCAGCTTCGGCCGTCAAGCCCGCAGCGTCGCCCTCGACGGCGGCAATGACGAGTTCGACCGCTTCCTCGCCGAATTTCTTTGCGACCCGGGCAGGGCCCTTGGCGATGAGCTTGGCCGTATAGGAGCCAGGATCGCCCGAGCCGGCGCGGGCCTGCACGATGGCGACGAGATCGCGAAGCGTGAAATCGGACATCGGACCCTCCTTAGCCAGCCAGCCGGACCGGAATGCCGGCGGCGGCCATATGCGCCTTCGCCTGCTGCAGCGTGAAGGTGCCGAAATGGAAGATGGAGGCCGCGAGCACGGCGCTGGCATGGCCGATCCGGACACCATCGACGAGATGGTCGAGCGTTCCGACACCGCCGGAAGCGACCACGGGCACCGACACCGCATCGGCAACGGTGCGCGTCAGTGCGAGATCGAAACCGTCGCGGGTGCCGTCGCGATCCATCGAGGTCAGCAGAATCTCACCAGCCCCGAGCCGCGCGACTTCCTTCGCATATTCGACCGCGTCGATCCCTGTCGGCTTGCGGCCGCCATGGGTGAAGATTTCCCAGCGGTCCTCGTTATCGCCGCCGACGCCGCGCCGGCGCGTCTGCTTGGCGTCGATCGAAACGACGATCGCCTGCGCGCCGAACTTCTCCGCCGCCTTGGCGACGATCGAACGATCGAAGACGGCGGCGCTGTTGATCGCGACCTTGTCGGCGCCGGCGAGCATCAACGCGCGGATATCCTCGACCGTGCGCACGCCGCCCCCGACGGTCACCGGCATGAAGCAGGCCTCGGCGGTGCGCGCCACGACATCAAGGATGGTGCCGCGGTTCTCATGCGTCGCGGTGATGTCGAGAAAGCAGAGTTCGTCGGCGCCGGCGGCGTCATAGGCCTTCGCCGCCTCGACCGGATCGCCGGCATCGATCAGGTCGATGAACTGCACGCCCTTGACGACCCGGCCGTCCTTGACGTCCAGGCAGGGGATCACGCGTTTCTTGAGCATCAGTTGTCGAGCCTCCGCGCATCGCGAATCAGCTTCAGCGCCTCGGCCGGATCGAGGCGGCCGTCATAGAGGGCGCGGCCGGAGATCGCGCCTTCCAAGATGCGGCAATCCGGCTGGAGCAGGCGGCGGATGTCGTCGATCGAGGCGAGCCCGCCGGACGCGATGACCGGAATGCCGACGGCGCGGGCGAGCGCCAGCGTCGAAGTGATGTTGAGGCCCTCGAGCACGCCGTCGCGGTCGATATCGGTGAAGATGATCGCGGCGACGCCGGCATCCTCGAAGCGGCGAGCCAGTTCGATCGTCGTCAGTTCGGAGGTCTCGGCCCAGCCTTCGACAGCGACGCGGCCGGCGCGGGCATCGATGCCCACAGCGATCCGGCCGGGATGGGCGCGGCAGGCTTCCCGGACAAGATCAGGATCGCGCACAGCGATCGTGCCGAGAATGACGCGGGCGATGCCCTTTTCCAGCCAGGTCTCGACCCCGGCGCGGTCGCGGATGCCGCCGCCGAGCTGGACCGGCATCTTGACCGCTCCAAGGATCGCCTCGACGGCAGCGCCGTTCACCGCCTTGCCGGCAAAGGCGCCGTTGAGATCGACGACGTGGAGATACTGGAAGCCCTGGTCCTCGAAGGACTTCGCCTGGGCGGCCGGATCGGTGTTGAACACCGTCGCCTCGTCCATGGCGCCGCGCTTCAGCCGAACGCAGGCACCATCCTTCAGGTCGATTGCGGGGAAGAGGATCATCAGGGGCGCCAGTCGAGGAAATTCGCGAGGAGGGCGAGACCGAGCTTCTGGCTCTTCTCGGGGTGGAACTGCGTCCCGGCGATGGTTCCGGTCGCAACGATCGCCGTGACCGGCCCGCCATAATCGGCGCTTGCGATCACGTCGGCCGGATCGTCGGGGTAAAGCTGATAGCCATGCAGGAAATAGGCATGCCAGCCGTCCGGCCCTGTCGGGATGCCCTGGAGCAGCGGATGGCTGGCGGCGGTCGCATCGAGCGTGTTCCAGCCCATATGCGGCACCTTGAGCGCCGGATCAGCCGGCTCTACCGGTCGGACCTCGCCGGGAATGCGATTGAGGCCCGGCGAGATGCCGTATTCGACGCCGCGCGTCGCGAGCAACTGCATGCCAACGCAAATGCCGAGAAAAGGTCGGCCGCGGCGGTCGATCGTCTCGATGATGGCCTCGATCATGCCGTCCACCGCGTCGAGCTGACTGCGGCAATCGGCAAAGGCGCCATCGCCGGGCAGGACGACATGATCGGCGGCCGCGACGACGGCCGGATCGGATGTCACGAGGACAGGACCGCAGGAACCCTTGCGGGCGACGGCAAGCTCGAGCGCCTTGCCGACGGAGTGAAGATTGCCGGCGCCGTAATCGATGATGGCGATGGTCATCGGGGCACCTCGGCCAAGGGGAACAGGCCGATCACTTGGCCCGGCGCGGCCGGCGCCACCCGGGCAGGCGGGGGCAGCGCGTCTTCCTCGGGTTCGCCGAGGAAATAGCGGATCTCGGCCTCGTCGCGGGAGCGGCCGCTCACGGCGCCGCGGAACCGATAGCCACGGCGACGCAGTGCGAAGCGCCTGATATCGTTGCCGAGGAAACCAAGCGCGAGCGGAATGACGAGGGTCAGCGTCGGGGCGACAGGACCGAGACGGTCGGCGAAAGCGGCGAGCGCGCCGATGACGAGGACGTAAAGCGCCGCCTCGACGAAGAGGCAGCGATACAGCATCCAGGGCAGCGTGATCAGCAAGGCCGGCCAGGAGAAGCCGTCCTTGACGAAGACCAGGCGAAGCGCCTCGGGCACGCCGTCGCTGGCGGGAAGCGATGGTGCGAGAACGATATAGTGTCTCATGTCGGCCTCAGTCGCCCAGCTTGCCCTTGGTCGACGGCACCCGTCCGTCCTGGTGCGGATCGATGGCGACCGCCGCGCGGAGCGTGCGGGCCAGCGCCTTGAAGCAGGATTCGGCGATGTGGTGGTTGTTCTCGCCATAGAGATTTTCGATATGCAGCGTGATCCCGGCGTTCTGCGCGACGGCCTGGAAGAACTCGCGGAACAGTTCGGTATCGAAATCGCCGACCTTCGGCCGCGTGAAGGCGACCTTCCAGACGAGATAGGGCCGGCCGGAGACGTCGACGGCGCAGCGCGTCAGCACCTCGTCCATCGCAAGATGGGTATCGGCGTAGCGCGTGATGCCGCTCATGTCGCCGAGCGCCTTGCGGAAGGCGAGCCCGATCGCGATGCCGGTATCCTCGACCGTGTGGTGCTGGTCGACATGCAGATCGCCCTTGGCGGCGATGTCGAGATCGAACAGGCCGTGGCGCGCAAGCTGGTCGAGCATGTGATCGAAGAAGCCGATGCCGGTGGCAATCGCCCCGCGCCCGGTGCCATCGAGGTCGATGGCGACGCGGATCTCGGTTTCCTTGGTCTTGCGCTCGATCGTGGCGCTGCGCATCGGCACGGCTTCCTTCTCACCAACCTCGGGAAAATCGAGGATCGGCGCGCTTTTAGCAGGGGCAGCGTGCGAATGCCACCAGCTTGCAGGGACGGCGGATCGGTGGCGTCGACTGCCCGACCGGGCGGGCTTTGCATCTTCAAACGGCCTGCCTACATATGAGCCTCGTTTCAACAGGGATCGCCGCGGGGCCGCAAGCGGACCAAGGCGATCCGCCACGAAAGCCTCCCATGTCCCATCAAGAAGCCGACAATCCCTATGCCGCCTGGCATGGCACGACGATCATCACGGTCCGCAAGGGCGGCAAGGTGGTGATTGCGGGCGACGGCCAGGTGTCGCTCGGCCAGACCGTCATCAAGCATAATGCGAAGAAAGTCCGCCCGCTCGGCAAGGGCGGCGTGATCGCTGGCTTCGCCGGCTCGACCGCCGATGCCTTCACCTTGTTCGAGCGCCTCGAGGGCAAGCTCGAGCAGTATCCCGGCCAGCTCACCCGCGCCTGCGTCGAACTCGCCAAGGACTGGCGCACCGATCGCTATCTGCGCCGGCTCGAGGCGATGATGCTGGTCGCCGACCGTACGACCTCGCTGGTCCTCACCGGAACCGGCGACGTGCTGGAGCCGGAAGGCGGCGTGATGGGCATCGGCTCCGGCGGCAATTATGCGCTCGCTGCTGCCAGGGCGCTGATCGACACCGAGAAGAGTGCCGAGGAGATCGCGCGCAAGGCCATGGCGATCGCGGCCGAGATCTGCGTCTACACCAATACCCATGTGACGCTCGAACAGCTCGATGCCGCCTGAGACTGCTCCACCACGCTATGTCTTCCGGCTCGCGACACAGCGCGATCTCGGCCGGATCGACGCGTGGCTGAGGCAGCCGCATGTGGCTGAATGGTGGGACGATGCCGATCGCGCGATCGGCGCGATCGCCGCCCACCTCGCCAGCCCGACAATTCGGGCCTGCATCATCGAGATCGACGGCCGCGCGGCCGGCTATCTCCAATCCTATGATCCGCATGCGGAGGCGGATCATCCCTATCAGGATCAGCCGATCGGCACGCTCGGCATCGACCAGTTCATCGGCGAGGCCGATCTGGTCGGGCGCGGGCATGGTTCAGCGCTGATCGACCAGTTCGCGCGGGCGCGCTTTGCGGAAGGCGTGCCGCGGATCGTCACCGACCCGAACCCCGCCAACCAAAGGGCGGTTCGGGCCTATGCCAAGGCCGGGTTCCGCGTGCTCGACCAACGCACCACGATTTACGGTCCCGCGCTCATCATGGGGCGGGATGCCGGGAACATCACGAGACCGACATGACCAATTTCTCCCCCCGCGAGATCGTCTCCGAGCTCGATCGCTACATTATCGGCCAGCATGATGCGAAGCGCGCCGTTGCGATCGCGCTCCGGAATCGCTGGCGCCGGCAGCAACTCACCGGGCCGATGCGCGAGGAGGTTCTACCGAAGAACATCCTGATGATCGGCCCGACCGGCGTCGGCAAGACCGAGATCTCGCGCCGGCTGGCGAAGCTCGCCAATGCGCCATTCCTCAAGGTCGAGGCGACAAAGTTCACCGAAGTCGGCTATGTCGGCCGCGACGTCGAGCAGATCATCCGCGACCTCGTCGAGATCGGCATCTCATTGACACGCGAGAGCCGGCGCAAGGATGTCGAGGCCAAGGCCCATCTCTCCGCCGAGGAGCGCGTGCTGACCGCATTGGTCGGTGAAAGCTCCAGTCCTGCGACCCGCGAGAGCTTCCGCAAGAAGCTGCGCGCCAACGAGCTCGACGACAAGGAAATCGAGATCGAGGTGCGTGATCAGGGTGGCGCGCCGCAATTCGAGGTTCCTGGAATGCCCGGCGCCTCGATCGGCGTGATGAATATCGGCGACATGCTCGGCAAGGCCTTCGGCGGCAAGACCAAGACGCGCCGCGTCACGGTCAAGGACTCCTACAAGCTGCTGATCGACGAGGAATCCGACAAGCTGCTCGACAGCGACGCGGTCACCGCCGAAGCGATTGCGACGGTCGAGAATGACGGCATCGTCTTCCTCGACGAGATCGACAAGATCTGCGCCCGCGAAGGCCGCGCCGGCGATGTATCGCGCGAAGGCGTGCAGCGCGACCTGCTGCCGCTGATCGAGGGCACGACGGTTGCGACCAAATATGGACCGGTGAAGACGGATCACATCCTCTTCATCGCCTCCGGCGCGTTCCATATCGCCAAGCCGTCCGATCTCCTGCCCGAACTGCAAGGACGCCTGCCGATCCGCGTGGAATTGTCGGCTCTCAAGGAAGACGATTTCCGCCGCATCCTGACCGAGCCCGAGGCGAGCCTCATCAAGCAGTATATCGCGCTGATGGCGACCGAGGGCCTGACGCTGGTGATCACCGACGATGCGATCGACGCCATCGCCCGCATCGCGGTCGAGATCAACTCGGCGATCGAGAATATCGGTGCGCGGCGGCTGCAGACGGTGATGGAGCGGATCCTCGACGAAATCTCCTTCGCGGCGCCCGATCGCAGCGGCGAGACGATGACCGTCGATGCCGACTATATCGAGGCGCATATCGGCGATCTCGCCCGCAATATCGACCTGTCGCGCTACATCCTCTAGCGGCGCGCTCACGGGATTGTGGCGGGCGCCGAGCTGTTGCCGGCGCCCGTTAGGATGTTATAAGCCGCCGCTCTGCTGCCCAGCCGCCTTGTCGCGGCGCCTTGGTCCCGGCTGGTTCCCCAGCGCCTGCTCCCGAACGGCGGATCGTCACGATGTCACGCCTCTGCCGAGCCCTGCCGGCTCTCGCCTTCCTCGCCTTCTTCTCGGCCGGCCTCGCCGCGCCGGCCATCGCGGCCGTCGACGTGCCCCCCGGCAATCGCTCGAAGACGCAGCCCGCCATCGACATGAGCTCGATCAAGCGGACCGGCGAGACGAAGGAGAGCTTCGAGGGCAAATATGAGCGCATCACCAATCTGCTGAAGCGCGATCCAGGCCTCATCCGCTCGATCAAGAAGGCTGCCGCGCGCTACAACATCGACCCGATCCACATGATCGGCGCCATTGTCGGCGAGCACACCTACAATGTCGGCGTGATCGACAACGCACAGGGCTATTACGTCAAGGCGCTGGCCTATCTCGGCACCAAGGAGCTGGTGTTCGGCTATCAGGGCCAGTCGATCGACGATTTCCTGGCCAAGAAGGAATTCGAGGACTGCACGCAGTCGTCGAAATACGACCTCTGGACCTGCCGTGAGCAAGTCTGGAACACGCGCTTCCGCGGCAAGAAGGTCGACGACGTCGCCTATCCGAACGACCGCTTCTCGAAGGTGTTCTTCCAGCCGCTCTTTGCCGGCCAGACCTTCGGCCTTGGCCAGATCAACCCGCTGACCGCCCTGATGGTCACCGACATGGTGCACCAGAAGAGCGGCCTGCCGGAGCTCAATGCCGATCAGGCACCGGCGGTCTACCAGGCGATCATGGACCCGCAATCCTCGCTCGACTACATGGCGGCGATCATCCGTCTGTCGATCGACGTCTATCGCGACACCGCTGGCGTCGACATCTCGGACAATCCCGGCATCACTGCAACGCTCTACAATGTCGGCGACGTCAAGACGCGGGCGCGGGCGCTCGCGGCCGAGCGCCGCCGCAACAAGAAAGCCTGGCCGGAAGAGAATTATTACGGCTGGCTGGTCAACGACCGTATCGAACAGCTTCGCGCCCTGCTCTGAGGCTCGCCCGTCACGATTTACCGCTTTCGCCCCGTTGCGGCGAGGATGACGGCCTTCAGCGTGCGCAAGGCCTCGGGCGAGAGATCGGCAATCTCGTCGGCAAGGAGATTGGCGAGTTCGGTCGCGCCGGCATCGAGCCCGGCCGTGTCGATCGTCACCTTGGGATGTGAGCGCGCCGCGAGCTGCTGCAATTCCTCGGCTTCGTCCCAGATCACGTTGAAATAGGCGATGATGCGCTGGATCATCAGCCAGGTCGGCCGGCCGCGACGGCCATGTTCGAGGGCCGAAAGATAGGCGCTGGAGACGCCGATCGCCTCGGCCATCGCCTTCAGCGTCACGCCCCGCTCGGCGCGCATCTCGCGCAACTTCCGCCCGAACGGCGTCACCGCTCAGCCCTCGCGTCTGCGGCGGATGCGGACATAGAGCGCGCCGCCGCCGCCATGGCTGCGATGCGCCTCCTCAAACCCGATCACGATGTCGCGCAGCCCCGGCTCGGCCAGCCATTGCGGCACCCGCCGGCGCAGCACGCCGCGCTCCATCTCGCCATAATGCGAGGCATGGATGAGGCCGGCGTCACCGCGCCCCTCGCTGCGTCCCTTGCCGGTGATGACGAGCACCAGCTTGGCGCCGCGCGCCTGTGCGCCAACGAGAAACGCACGCAGTCGATGATGGGCATCGTTCTGCGTCAGCCCATGCAGGTCGATCCGCCCGTCAATCGCGAGAATGCCGCGCGCAACGCGGTTCAGCGTCCGCCGCTCGATCGGCGAGAGAGGCAGCGGCAGGGGCTTTGCAAGGGTCGTTCGGCTCGTCGTCGCCGATCCGGGCGGCGGGACGGCGGCCAGTATCTCTTCCGGGTCCGGCTGGGGAGCGGGCGGCTTCGGTTCCGGCAGGATCGCCTCATCCGCCCGCAGCGGCACCGCTGTTCGTGCCACCGTCGCCCACAGCGTCCGTTCCTCGCTGGAGAGCCCGCGCCGACGCCGGCTCATCGCGGCGGCCGCGGAACAAGGGTTACGAAGCGGCCTTTGGCCTGCATCCGCCCGGCCGTCTCGCCGGCCTCTGCGCCCGAGCCGAAGAAGATGTCGCCACGCGCCGGACCCAGGATCGCCGAGCCGGTGTCCTGCGCCACCAGCAGCCGGCGATAGGGCGCAGAGCCTGCGCCGGCAGGCGCGGTGGTCTCGATCCAGACGGGGACATGGAAGGTGTGCAGCGTGCGATCGACCGCGAGGCTGCGCCCGGCCGTGAGCGGGACCTTCGCCGCCGCGATCGGGCCGAGCGCCAGATCGTCGACCGGCGCCTCACGGAAGAAGATGTAGGAGGGATTGGCCGGGAGCACCGAGACGACCTCATCGGGATGAGCCGCGAGCCAGCCCCGGATCGACTGCATCGTCACGCTGCCACGCTGCAGCGCGCCGCGATCGATCAGTTCCCGGCCGATCGAATGATAGGCATGCCCTGTCTTGGCTGCATAGGTGACGCGGATCAACCCGCCCTGGGCAAGGCGCAGCCGCGCGGCGCCCTGGACATGGATGAAATAGGCATCCACGGGATCGGCGAGATAAGCGATTTCGAGACCGCGACCATCCAGCGCCCCGGCCATGATCGCCCGGCGATCAAAAAAGGGCTCGAAGCCCGTTGCCGTCCGGCGTGCGAAGCGCATGCCCTCGGGAATGCCGGGCGGCGGCGAGGCTTCGTCGATCTCGACCAGTTCCTCCGGTGGACGCAGCAGCGGCGTCTGGAAGCGTTCATCCTTGGTCAGCGAGGCTGCGGCCTCGGGTTCGTAATAGCCGGTGAAGAACCCCTCGCCGGCGACCCCTTCATGCGGGGTGAACGAGGCCTCGAAAAAGTCGCGCGCCAGGGCAGCATCGATCTCCGCCGGGAGCGTCATGGACGCGCGGGCGACAGCAGCAAGGGCCTCACCGTCGATGCCGAGTGCGCGGGTCTTGGGCGGCGTGTTGGAGATCGCTGCGGCGCTGAGGCGAAAGGCGCGGAAGGCGGCCGCGTGATCATCCTCGGCCCAGCCGGCAAGGGTATCGAAGCCGACCGGCGCCAGCGGCCGGAGTTCCCCCGAGGACACGGGCCGGCTCCGCTATTCGACGGTTTCGGTGGCGACGAGCAGCCAGTTCGGATCGCGCGAGCCGGTATCGCGGGCGAAGGTCCAGATATCCGTGACATCCGCAACGACGACCGGATCGCCATCGACGACCTCGCCCGCCTTGTTTCGCGTGGCTGAGACCAACTTGGAGACGAAGCGGGCCGTCACCTGGGCCGAACGGCCCTTCAAGGCCGCATCGACGATCTCGGCCTTGTCGATGCCGACGAAATTGAATTCGACCGTCTCGCCGCGCTGTTCGCGCTCACCAATCGCACCAGCGAAGCCGTCATAGACTTCCCGGCCGAGCAGGGGCTTCAGCGCCTTGCGATCACCCTCGGCAAAGGAAGTGACGATCATCTCATAAGCCGTGCGTGCGCCGTCAAGGAACTGCTTCGGATCGAAGCTCGGATCCACGCCCATGATTGCCGCCAGCGAAACGGCCAGCGGCGAGCCGGCCGGCGCGTGGGCCGCGACGCGATTTTCGATGACATCGTCCGGCACGGCACCTGCGGGCGCGACGTCGCCGGGGCGACGCGGGACCGGCAGCGGCACGACCTTGTCGCCAGAAGCTGCGTCGATGGTCCGGCCATCCACGGGCTTGCCATCGGCGTTCTTGCTGCCCCGCCGCGAGAATGGATCAAAGGGCGGCCGCTCATTGCCGGTCCGCTGGCCAAGCACGCCACGCAGCTTCCAGAAAATCACCACCGCCAGGACCAGGAAGATCAGCGTGTAGATGTCGACGAAGCCGCTCATGCCGAAGGCACCTCAATCCGTTCAGGCCGCAAAGCCCGTCCCACACCAGACATGTTTCACCCCTTATCTGGTTCTTTGGGGGCGCCGATCCAAGTGCACGCCCCGTTGAAGGCATCGCGGGCAATGCTGTCAAGGGCTTGCCGCAAAGGACGGAGCGAAGCAGGCCCTGCGAAGCTTGTATCACGGGGGCGGAAGTGTTAGCGAGCCACGCCAGAAGGATACGGCCGAAGCGGCCGTTCGCACGTCGAGGGAGCGCCAGTTTATGGCCGACAGCACCGAAGGCAGCCCGAACCAGGGTCAGCCCAGCCTTTCCGTCCTGACGCAGTATGTGAAGGACCAATCGTTCGAGAATCCGGACGCGCCGCGCTCGCTCGGGCCGCGCCGCACGGCCCCCTCGATCAATATCGGGATCAATGTCTCGGCCAATCCGCTCGATGCCGAGGATTTCGAGGTCGAGTTGCGCCTCGAGGGCAAGGCGACCGACGGCGACCAGGTGCTGTTCGTGGCCGAGCTGCTTTATGCCGGCATCTTCCGCATCGCCAATGTGCCGAAGGAAAACCTGGCGCCGACGCTGATGATCGAATGCCCGCGGCTCCTGTTCCCGTTCGCGCGGCAGATCCTCGCCGATATGACCCGCAATGGCGGCTTCCCGCCACTGATGATCGACCCGGTGGATTTCACCGCGCTCTATCGCCAGCGCCTGATGGAATTTGCCCAGAACCAGCCTTCGGGCCGGCCGAGCTAAACCGGATTGATCAGGCCGGCTTTTCAGCCGGCTCGCTATAGGACGACCAGATCGCGCCGCTCAGCTTGCCCACAAGGGCAGCGTGGGCGGCGTAGTCGTTTTCAGTCAGCCGCGTCGGCAGCGGGGCCGGACGGACGAGGATCGGGCGGACCCCACCCGAGGCGGCGGCCGTGGCGGCGCGCTCGGCCTCCTGCTCCGTCACCAGAATGAGGCCCGGCTGGCGGCCGCCGATCAGTTCCAGATAGACTTCGGCCAGAAGCTGCGCGTCGAGCAAGCCGCCATGCAGGGTGCGCTTCGTGGTATCGACGCCATAGCGGGAACAGAGTGCATCGAGCGAGTTCGGCCCGTTCGGATGCTTCTTGCGCGCCAGCATCAGCGTGTCGACGACGCGCGCCGAGGCGATCGGCGGCATGCCGAGCCGGCTGAATTCCGCATTGATGAAGCCGATATCGAAGCTCGCATTATGTGCGATCAGCTTCGCATCGCCGATGAAGCTGGCGAAATCACCCGCAACCGCCGCGAAGAGCGGCTTGTCGGCGAGGAATTCGTCGGAAAGGCCGTGCACGCGGAACGCTTCAGCCGGCATCGGCCGTTCCGGGTTCATGTAGACGTGGAAATGTTGCCCGGTCGGCAGATGGTTGTAGAGTTCGACGCAGCCGATCTCGACCAGCCGGTCGCCCTTCAGCGGGTCAAGGCCGGTGGTTTCGGTGTCGAAGACGATCTCACGCATCGGGGCTCTTCAATCCTTGACGCTTGGTCGCGCTCAACGCGGTGCAGGCGCCGATCATACCCAATGAGCTGCCTCAACGCGAGCCGAAGGGAATGATCTCGCGGCTCGCGGCTGTGAACGGATTGCCGGTGTAATCCCCCATCCAACGATCGACGCGAAGGCCGGCCGCCTCAATGAGCGCCTCGATCTCCGTCTTTGGCGGAAAGGCGATCCGCGAGTGTGCCTCGAGCTGACGATTGTCGTCGAGGCGATAGTGGGTGCCATAGGTGACGATGCCAGAGGTTGCATCCAACGCCACATCATTCCAGCGCTCGACCATGCCGAATGCGGGATGCGACAGCGTTTCTCGCGTTGCATCCGCCGTCCACTGCTCCCATTCGCGGAGCGCCGGATTGCGGCTGTCGAAAAAGAAATGTCCGCCGGACGCGAGGTGACGCGCGATGACGGCAAAGAGGGCGGCGCGATCGGCCGGCGACAGCAGCGTCTGGAAAGCATGACCGGTCATCAGGATCGTGTCGAAGGTTCCCCGCAGCGCCAAAGAGCGCGCATCGGCTTCGACCCAGTGCACCCTGTCCCCATCGGGACGGCGGCGGGCGACGTCAAGCATCGCTCCGGCGGGATCACACCCTGTCACGCTGTGGCCACGACGAGCCAGTTCCACGGCGAAGAGGCCCGTGCCGCAGCCAAGGTCGAGAACACGCTCTGAACCTTCACAGAGCCCGGCGAAGAACGTGAAGCTGTCTCTCCATGGATTTTCCCAATCATAGAATTGGACCAGATCCGGATCGGCGTAGAGGAGGTCTTCCATCATAGCTCTGCGGTTCCCTTGGCAGCAGCCACCGCGGCAAGCGCCCGCATGATATCGGCGACGCTCCGCCGCGCGGCATCGAGCCCGCGGCCGGTATCGACGATGAAATGGGCCCGGCGACGCTTAGCGGCATCGGGCATCTGGCGGCTGAGGATCATCGCGAGCCGCTCTTCCGTCATGCCCGGGCGGGCGAGCACGCGCGCACGCTGGACCTCGGTCGGGGCCGAAGCCACCACGACGGCGTCCACCCGCCGCTCGCCGCCAGTCTCGAGCAGCAAGGGTATATCGAGCACTGCCACCAGCCGGCCGGCGGTTCGCGCCGCGGCACGAAAACGTTGTTCCTCGGCCCGGGCCAGCGGATGGACCACCGCCTCGAGCGCCGCCAGCGCCGCCGGATCGCGCTGCATGAGAGCGCCGAGCCGGGTCCGGTCGATGGCGCCGTTCACGACGGCTTCGGGAAACAGCGCCCCGACAGGCCCGACCGCGGCGCCACCTTTTCGATAAAGCGCATGCACCGCCGCATCCGCGTCAAAGACCGCAGCGCCCTCCTCGGCGAAGAAGGCGGCGGTGGTCGACTTGCCCATGCCGATCGAGCCGGTGAGGCCGAGCGTGATCACGCGCCGCTGTCCATATCGGCGAGGACGATCTGGCGAAGCTCATCGGTCACCTCGGGCCGGACGCCGAACCAGCGCTCGAAACCCGGCGCCGCCTGATGCAGCAGCATGCCGAGGCCATCGACTGTCGCGAGACCGGCGGCACGGGCAAGCCGCAACAGCGGCGTTTCGAGCGGCGCATAGACGATATCGGTCACCAGCAGATCGGCGCGCGCCGGATCAAAATCGACAAGGAGCGGTGGCTCGCCCTCCATGCCGAGCGAGGTTGTGTTGACGAGCAGGACCGCGTCCTGCAGCAGGGCCGGGACCGCCTCCCAGCCCGCCGCGATGATTCCGGGGCCGAAACGATCGGCCAATGCCTCGGCGCGATCGCGACTGCGATTCACGACATAAATTGGTGCGAAACCGCGCGACTTCAGGGCGAAAATGACAGCCCGCGCGGCACCGCCGGCACCGAGCACGATCGCCGGCCCACCACGCGCGCCGAAGTCTGGGACATGCTGGTCGAGATTGGCGAGAAAGCCGAGTGCATCGGTGTTGGCGCCGACGAGACGCCCGTCCTCGAGCCAGAGCGTGTTGACGGCGCCGAGAGCGGTGGCGACGCCATCGGCGCGGCTGACCGCCGCAAAGGCCGCTTCCTTGTGCGGCACGGTGACATTGCCGCCGACAAAGGGCGAACGGGCGAAATCGGCCAGAAAGGCCATGATTGCCTCCGGCGCGACGGCATGGCGGACATAGTCGCCGGCAAGGCCGTATCGGGCGAGCCAGTGCCGGTGGATGAGCGGCGAGCGGGAGTGCTTGATCGGCCAGCCGAACACGGCCGCGGTCGGATGGGTGTCGGCGGTCATGAACGATCCTCGTCGGCATCGATGGCGCCCGCTTCGCGCAGCGCGCCGAGAAGCGGCAGCAGCGGCAGGCCGAGAATGCTGAAATAATCGCCTTCGATGGCCGAGAACAGACGAATTCCCACCTCTTCCAGATGATAGGCGCCGACAGAGCCGAAGACGCCCGACCCGGCGCCGTCGAGATAGTGCTCGATCGCCTTGGCGGAGAGCGGGCGCATCGTCAGGCGTGGCGAGGCAAGATAGCGCCAGACGATATCGCCGCCGCGGCCAAGCACGACGGCCGTTCGAAGATGATGGGCGTGGCCCGCGAGCCGCTCCAGCTGCCGCGCCGCACCCGCTCGATCGCCGGGCTTCACAAGCCGCTCGCCTGCGAGATCAAGGACCTGGTCGCTGCCGATGACCAGGGCGTCTGGATGAAGCAGGAGCACCGCACGCGCCTTCTCCTCGGCCAGGGCCATCGCGATTTCGGCCGGGCTGGCACCCGCCGCAAGCAGCGGCTGCTCCAGCAGCCGCTCGTCGATCGGGGCCGCGACACTTTCAAAGGTGAGGCCGGCATTCGTCAGCAGCATGCGGCGCGCGCTGCTGGTTGAGGCAAGGACGAGGCGGATCATTCGCGCAGACCAAGGGCCGAGCCCTGCCGCAGCGCCAGGATAGCGGTCGCCGTCTCCTCGATCGAACGGCGGGTGACGTCGATGACCGGCCAGCCCTTGCGGGCACAGATCCGCCGCGTCGACGCGATCTCGGCCGCAACCGCAGCGCGGTCTACATAGGGATCGTCGCTGCCAAGTGATGAAAAGGCGAGCACGCGGTTTTCACGCATCTGCACGATACGATCCGGCGTTGCCACCAGCCCGACGATGAGCGGCCGGGTCAAGGATTCAAGCTCGGCCGGCAGCGGGACGCCGGGAACGATAGGGATATTCGCCGTGCGGACGCCGCGATTGGCGAGATAGATGCTCGTCGGCGTCTTCGAGGTTCGGCTGACGCCGATGATCACGATCTCTGCGAGATCGAGTTCCTCTGGAAGCTGTCCGTCATCATGCATCATGGTGAAGGTCAGTGCCTCGATGCGGCGGAAATAGTCGCCGTCGAGCGCATGCTGGGCGCCGGCGCGACCCTCGCGCGAGGCGCCGAGATAGGATTGGAACACCTGGAGCACCGGATCCAGCACGGAAAAGCATGGGACCGCGATCAGCCGGCAGCCGCTTTCGAGCGGATCGGCAATGCTGCGATCGACCAGGGTGAACAGGACGATGCCGGGTTCGCGCTCGATATCGGCAAGAATGCGCTCGATCTGCTTCGGCGAGCGGGTCATGGCGTGCAGGTGCTCGATGACCTGAACGCTCGGATACTGCGCCGAGGCGGCCCGCGCGACCGTCAGCAGCGTCTCGCCGGTGGCGTCGGAAACGAGATGGAGATGGAGATGCCGGACTTCGCTCTTCACATCTTTGTCCCCAGGCCTGTGGATCATGGCGGATAAGTCGACGATCCGCGGCATCTTGGGAGAGAGTCTCCCCGATGAGGCCCAAACGATCAACAGGGGCTGGGGCTGGGGATACGACAATCCCATCTTGGCTGGAATCGAGAATTGTGGCGAAAAGGGCCCAATTCTTAACGAGTCGTTAACAGGCAGAGGCCGATCGTTCGAATTTTAACGATCACGAAAGACCCAAGGCGATTCAGCGTGCTAGGCCAACTGGGCGGCCCGGTTCTCCACAAGTCCCCAGGGATCTGCTCTGAAACGTCGGATTGTTTGCCGCATCGATGCGCGATTGTGGATGGCGCTGAATGACGCTAATCCCCCGCCAAGAAGAAGAAGAAATCAGAATCCAGAGTCTTTCTCTTGATTTAGAAGGATCGCCGTGGACAGCGCATTGCCACCAGACGGGACGAGCGCCAAGCTGATGCGGGTGCTCGCCGGAGAAGCGGTCTCCCCGCCCCCGATCTGGCTGATGCGCCAGGCCGGTCGCTATCTCCCGGAATATCTTGCAGCACGGGCAGAGGCGGGAAGCTTCCTTGATCTCTGCTTCAACCCAAGGCTCGCGGCGGCGGTGACCCTGCAGCCCGTCCAACGCTTCGGCGTCGATGCCGCGATCCTCTTCTCCGACATTCTCGTCATTCCAAAGGCGCTCGGGAGAGATCTCTGGTTCGCACAAGGCGAAGGGCCGAGACTCGATCCGATTGATGCCGATGGCATCGCTGCCTTGGCCAGCGAAGACGTGTCGAAGCGGCTGGGACCCGTGCTGGAGACCGTATCGCGTGTACGAGCCAGTCTTGGACCGGAAACGGCGCTGATCGGCTTCTGTGGGGCTCCGTTCACGGTCGCCACCTACATGGTTACTGGTCGCGGGACGCGGGATCAGGCGCCGACCCGTCTTTTCGCGGCGCGCCACCCCGAGCTCTTCGCGGCGCTGATCGACCATCTGGTTATCGCCTCGATCGATTATCTCGCTGCTCAGCTCGAAGCCGGTGCCGATGCCGTCCAGATCTTCGACAGCTGGTCCGGCGTATTGTCGCCGGAGGGCTTCTGCCGCTGGAGCATCGAGCCGATCGGCCGCATTGTCGAAGGCGTGCGCGAGCGCGTGCCGGGGGCAAAAGTGATAGGCTTCCCGAAAGGCGCTGATCGCGCCATTCGAGACTTTGTCGGTGAGACAGGTGTCGATGCCGTTGGCGTCGACTGGACTGTTTCGCTTGACGCCGTCAGAGCTGAACTCGGTGGCCGTGCAGCCCTGCAGGGCAATCTCGATCCGATGCTGCTTGTCGCCGGCGGTGCCGGGCTCGATGCAGCCGTCGATGATATTCTTGCCGCGATGGACGGGGCGCCGTTCATCTTCAATCTCGGCCATGGCATTGTGCCGGAAACGCCGATCGCTCATGTCGAGCAGGTCATCCGTCGCGTCCGCGGCTGAGAGGAAGGCCACCGATGGATTACTATCTCTGGATCAAGGCGCTGCATGTCATCGCGGTGATCAGCTGGATGGCTGGAATATTCTATCTGCCGCGGCTGTTCGTCTATCACGCCGCCGTGCCGAAGGGGTCGCCGCAGGCTGACACATTCGTCGTCATGGAGCGGAAGCTGCTTCGCATCATCATGAACCCGGCCATGATCGTGACCTGGGCCACGGGCCTCACCATCGCGATGATGGGCGGCTGGGAACGCCAAGGCTGGTTTATGGCGAAGTTTGCCCTTGTCGTGCTGATGAGCGCTTTCCACATGTGGCTCAGCGCCAAGCGCCGCGCGTTTGAAGAGGGTCGCAACACGGTCTCCGAACGCGGCTATCGGCTGGCGAACGAAGTCCCGACGGTGTTGATGATCGTGATCGTCATTCTGGTCGTGGTTAAGCCGTTCTGAGGCAAAGGCAGCCGATTTTGTGCTGACGCTTGCCCCGCGTGGCACGAGCGACTATGGTGCGCCATCTTGTCGAAGCAGACGGGTGCGGGTCGGCCTTGCCCAGGGTTGACCGACGCGCCATGCAGGCAGCCCTTCGCGGTGCAGCCCAGCTCAAGTTCTGCGCCATCCCATCGATGAACGCTTTCTCCTGAATCCAAGCGAGATTCGCAAAACTCATGCGTGAAATGAAACTTCAGGACCTCAAGTCCAAATCCCCGACGGAGCTTTTGGCCTTCGCCGAGGAGCTCGAGGTCGAAAACGCGAGCACGCTGCGCAAGCAGGAACTGATGTTCGCCATCCTCAAGCAACTGGCCGGCAACGATGTCGAGATCGTCGGCCAGGGCGTCGTCGAAGTGTTGCAGGACGGCTTCGGCTTCCTCCGCTCGCCCGACGCGAATTATCTGGCCGGCCCCGACGACATCTATGTCTCGCCGTCGCAGATCCGCCGCTTCTCACTGCGTACCGGCGATACCGTCGAGGGATATATCCGCAGCCCCAAGGACGGTGAACGCTATTTCGCGCTGCTCAAGGTCTCGACGATCAATTTCGAAGACCCTGACAAGGCGCGCCACAAGGTCCATTTCGACAATCTGACGCCGCTCTATCCGAATGAGCGTTTCAAGATGGAACTCGAGGTTCCCGCCTCGAAGGATCTTACGCCGCGAATCATCGATCTCGTGGCGCCGCTCGGCAAGGGGCAGCGCGCCCTCGTTACCGCGCCGCCGCGCACGGGTAAGACGGTATTCCTGCAGAACATCGCCTCCTCAATCGCCGTCAATCATCCCGAATGCTATCTGATCGTTCTCCTGATCGATGAGCGTCCGGAAGAAGTGACCGACATGCAGCGCTCGGTGAAGGGCGAGGTCATCTCCTCGACCTTCGATGAACCAGCGACACGCCATGTTGCCGTGGCCGAAATGGTCATCGAGAAGGCGAAACGTCTCGTCGAGCATGGCCGTGACGTCGTCATCCTGCTCGATTCGATCACCCGCCTTGGCCGCGCCTACAACACGGTTGTGCCGTCATCGGGCAAGGTTCTGACAGGTGGTGTCGACGCTAATGCGTTGCAGCGGCCGAAGCGCTTCTTCGGCGCGGCGCGCAATATCGAAGAGGGCGGTTCGCTGACGATTATCGCCACGGCGCTGATCGATACAGGCAGCCGCATGGACGAAGTCATCTTCGAGGAATTCAAGGGCACCGGCAATTCCGAGATCATTCTCGACCGCAAGGTGGCCGACAAGCGCGTGTTCCCGGCGATCGACATCACCCGTTCCGGCACCCGCAAGGAAGAGCTGCTGGTCCCGTCGGATGTGCTCAAGAAGATGTACGTCCTCCGCCGCATCCTCATGCCGATGGGCACGGTCGACGCCATCGAGTTCCTGCTCGACAAGCTGCGCCAGACCAAGAGCAACGCGGACTTCTTCGATCAGATGAACACCTGAGTCGCCGCGCTGCCCTTGCTTATCAGGGCAGCGAGCGCGTCCGGATCGGTAACGGGCAGCGAGCAGCTGCCCTCGCGGCAGAGATAGGCCGTCGCTTTGCCGTCGATCGCATCCTTGCCAGAGGCGGGATGCCCCTCGGGTAGCTGCGTGGCGTCGGTCCGGATATCGAGCACCAGATGGCGCCGCCAGTTGGTCCGGACGGCTTCGATGAGGTCCGCTGCATCGGATCGTTCCGGCGCGATGATGACCAGCAAAGTCGCGCGAAGGCGGAGATCGAGCGCCGCGAGCAGGCTTGCCGTGCCAAAGACATTGCCACGCATCGTCGGTCCAGCGGCCGCAAGGATCCTATCGGCGCGCGCCCGATGCCCGTCGTCCCCAGTCAATGACCAAAGCCGGACATGGCACTCCGCTGCCAGGCCATGGGCATTCGGCGTTGCCTCGTCGGTTCGCTCGCTTTTGCGCAGAATGAGCGCATCGCCATCATCAGGGGCGAGATAGAAGCCGCCCTTGCCATCGCCATGGTGGCGCTCGAGCAGCAATAGAAGCCGTTCGGCCTCGTCGATCCAACGCGCCTCGCCAGTCGCCTGGTGAAGCGCTATGGCGGCGCGCGCAAGCCCGGCAAGATCGGTTGAAAACGCTCTGATCGTGCTGCGTGGGTCGGCAACGTGATGCAGTCGGCCAGTTCGCGTCGCCTGGTCAATGACAGCGCGGTAGAGAAGGGCCGCCTCGCCGATCCATTCCGGGCGGCCGACCAGAAAGCCGGCGGTCGCGAGACCGGTTACGGCGAGCGCGTTCCAATCGACGAGCGCCTGGTCATCAAGCCCCGGGCGGGTTCTCTGCGCGCGATGGACCAGCAACCGTTGCAGCAAGGCCTGGCATCGTCCTTCGCCGATCGGCGACAGGCGATCCGGACGGCGAAGCCGGTTCAGGATCGAATGGCCCTCCCAGTTGCCTGCAGGTTCGACGTCATAAAGGCCAGCGAGGAAGGCGGCGTCTTCCGTTCCGAGCGCGGCGTCCAGCTCATGGCGCTGCCAGACATAGAACTTGCCCTCGATGCCCTCTGAGTCCGCATCGAGCCCGGCCGCGAAGCAGCCGTTCGGCAGGCGGAACTCCCGCTGCAGGAAGGCAATGGTCTGTTCGATTCGGTTGCGGAACAAATCCGCATGTCTGGAACCGGGAGTGGCCAGCGCGAGCTGTTCGATGAACAGGCCATTGTCGTAGAGCATCTTCTCGAAATGTGGCACCAGCCAGCGCGCGTCCGTGCTGTAACGGGCCATCCCGCCACCGACGTGATCATAGATGCCGCCATTGCAGAGTCCGAGCAGCGTCACGTCGACGATGTTCGCGAGCTCGGACCTCCCACCGCTCTCTACGGCGCGCGCGAGGAAGTCCAGCACGGGTGCATTCGGGAACTTCGGGGCGCCACGGGTGCCACCGTGCTCGCGGTCCATGATTCCGAGGATGGCGTTTGCTGCAGCGTCGATCATGGCAGGGTCGATCGCTTCGGGTGCGGCGGCCGGGCCTGCGGCGGCGAGATGTGTGGTTACCTTGTCGGCCTGGGCGAGAATTTCTTTTCTGCTGCCATGGTACAGCGTCGAAATCTCGCTCAGCACGTCCCGAAATCCCGGCCGTCCATAGCGACGCTCTGGCGGGAAATAGGTGCCGCCCCAGATCGGCTTTCCGGCGGGCGTCAGGAACATCGTCAGGGGCCAGCCGCCCTGTTCGCCAAAGGCATGAAGTGCCGCCATATAGAGCTGGTCGATATCCGGCCGCTCCTCGCGATCGACCTTGATGTTGACGAAGAGAGCGTTCATCAACGCGGCGGTCGCGACATCTTCGAACGATTCATGCGCCATCACGTGGCACCAGTGACAGGCGGCATAGCCGATCGACAGCAAGATGGGCTTGTCGGTCTCAGCCGCCTCGGCCAGCGCCTCGGCACCCCAAGGTCGCCACTCGACGGGATTGTCCTTGTGCTGAAGCAGATAGGCGCTTGTCTCATGCCGCAGGCGATTGTCACTGGCAGTGCGGGTTGGTGCGTTGTGGTCGGCCATGACAGTGTCGGCTCCGGGCTCGGGGCAGCGGTGGCAATCGAGCATAGACAGGGACAAGCGCGCATGAAGCAAGAGACGATCTTTGCGTTGTCGAGCGGAGCGCCCCCCGCTGGCGTCGCCGTCATCCGGATCAGTGGGCCAGCCGTTCGATTCGGACTCGAAACATTGATCGGCACCGTGCCAACGCCACGCCAGGCTGCGCTCCGGACGCTGCGCGACAGTGATGGCAGCCCGATCGACACGGGGCTGGTTCTCTATTTTCCTGGGCCGCAGAGCTTCACCGGGGAGGATGTCGCCGAATTGCAGGTGCATGGCGGCCGCGCCGTTGTAGCCGCCTTGCTCAGCCGTCTGGCCATGCTACCTGGCTACCGGCCTGCAGAGGCCGGAGAGTTCACGCGTCGGGCATTCGTCAACGGCAAGCACGATCTTACCGAGGTCGAGGGCCTCGCTGATCTCATTTCCGCCGAGACGGAGGGCCAGCGTCGGCAGGCGCAGGTTGTTGCTGCTGGTGGCCTGTCGCGGTTGCTGGATAATTGGCGCGGTCGTCTGCTGGAGGTTCGCGCCTTGATCGAGGCGGAACTCGACTTCTCGGACGAAGAGGACGTACCCGAAGGCGTTGGCAGCCGGGGTCTCGCCGATGTCGACCGAATCGCCTGCGAAATGGATGCCTTGCTTTCCACGAGCACCTGGGGCGAACGCGTGCGCGATGGCTTCGAGGTTGTCCTGATAGGAGCCCCTAACGTCGGCAAGTCGAGCTTGCTCAACGCACTGGCGCGGCGCGAGGCGGCGATCGTGACTCCCGAGCCGGGTACGACCCGCGACATGATCGAGGTCTATCTGGAGATTGGCGGCCAGGCGGTCACGTTGATCGACACCGCCGGGCTCCGTCAGACCGAAAGTCTCGTCGAGCGGGAGGGCATTGCGCGAGGGCGGCGCCGAGGTGCCGCCGCCGATTTGGTGCTGCTGCTTGATGACGGTCTCGAGCCGGCTCCGGCGGCGCCGGAAGGGCGCGTCACGCTGACAGTGCGCACGAAGTCGGACCTTGGTGGACGTCGGCGATCGTCTGATCCGACCTCGATCGATGTCTCGGCGGTGACCGGCGCCGGTCTCGACGATCTCAGGAAGCGGATTGCCGAGGCTCTTGAACTCGGCCTGCCCAGGCCATCGGTGTTGCTTACACGGGAGCGCCAGTTGGTCGGAATTGCAGCGGCGCGGGATGCTCTACGCGCGGCCGCAGATGGCGGCGCGCCGGAGCTCGTCGCCGAGCAATTGCGCGCGGCGGCGGAGGCGCTGGGCCGGGTGACGGGCCGGACCGACGTGGAGGAGTTGCTGGGGGTCATCTTCAGCGCCTTCTGCATCGGCAAATGACGGAGCCGGCTGTTTCACGTGAAACAGGTCCGGCTTTGACGGGGCCTGACGCATCGGCTATGGCCTGACGATCACACGACCCACCAAGGCGAAGCGATGAGCGACTCGCATTTCGACGTCATAGTTATCGGCGGCGGCCATGCCGGAACGGAGGCTGCTGCGGCAGCGGCGCGCGCCGGTGCGAAGACCGCGCTGTTAACGCATGCGCAGGCGACCATCGGCGTGATGTCCTGCAACCCTGCCATCGGCGGGCTTGGCAAGGGTCATCTGGTGCGCGAGGTCGATGCGTTGGACGGACTTATGGGCAGGGTGACTGATGCCGCCGGCATCCAATTCCGGCTGCTCAATCGCCGGAAGGGGCCTGCTGTCCGTGGTCCAAGGGCCCAGGCTGATCGGACGCTTTACCGCAACGCCGTGCAGGCTTCCATCGCTGAGACTGCTCATCTCACGGTGGTCGAGGGTGAAGCCGACGATCTTGAGATCGCAGAGGGGCGGGTTGCTGCGGTCGTGCTCGCCGATGGCCGGCGTCTCGCATGTGGTGCGGTCGTCGTCTGCACGGGCACGTTTCTGCGCGGCCTTATCCATATTGGCGAGCGAACGATGCCCGCCGGCCGTGTCGGAGAGAAGCCGGCACTCGGTCTTTCCGTCGCGTTCGAGCGGCTAGGCTTTGGCCTTGCGCGGCTCAAGACCGGAACGCCGCCCCGCCTTGATGGCAGGACGATTGACTGGTCCGGCCTTGATCGCCAGCCGGGCGATGATGAGCCGGAGCCGTTTTCGACGCTGACGCAAGCGATTACGCGATCGCAGGTGGATTGCTTCATAACGCGAACGACCCCTGCGACCCACGCGATCATCCGAGCGAATCTTGCCCGCTCGCCGATCTATTCCGGCCAGATCGAAAGCCGAGGCCCGCGCTATTGCCCGAGCATCGAGGACAAGGTCGTCCGATTCGGCGACCGGGATGGGCACCAGATCTTTCTTGAGCCCGAAGGTCTCGACGATCCGACGGTCTATCCGAACGGCATTTCGACATCGTTGCCGGAAGACGTTCAGGCCGCGATCATCGCTTCGATCCCTGGGCTTGAGCGCGCGGCCATCCTTCGGTCAGGCTATGCAATCGAGTACGACCATGTCGATCCGCGGGAACTGACGACGACGTTGGAGACAAAGCGCTGTCGGGGACTCTTTCTGGCCGGCCAGATTAATGGCACGACGGGATATGAGGAGGCGGCGGCGCAGGGCATCGTCGCAGGCATCAATGCCGCCCGTCGGGCTAGTGGCTCAGATGGCGCGGTATTCAGCCGGTCAGAGTCCTATATCGGCGTCATGATCGACGATCTGGTGACGCGCGGCGTCACGGAGCCATACCGGATGTTTACGTCCCGCGCCGAGTACCGGCTGTCACTCAGGGCTGACAATGCCGACCAGCGCCTGACGCCGGTCGGCCTGGAACTCGGCATTGTCGGTAACACGCGTGCGACGGCTTTTGGGGTGAAGCTCGCAGCCATTGAAGCCGCGCGTGCAGCCTTCGACGCGGTGCGCGTTACGCCGACTGATGCGAACCGTCGGGGACTCAAGATCAATGCAGACGGTGTCCGGCGGAGTGCTTTTGACCTTCTCGCCTATCCCGACATTGGAGTCGACACGATCACGGCGCAATGGCCAGAGCTTGCCCACTTCCCGAGCGGTGTCCTCAGCCAGATCGAGTCGGATGCGAAATATGCCGTCTATCTCGTGCGCCAGAAGTCCGGTATCGACGCGGTGACCCGCGATGAAGCTGTCGCTCTGGGGGAGCTCGACTTCTTGACCCTTCCGGGTCTCTCCAATGAGCTCAGACAGCGCCTGAATCAGGTCCGCCCAGCAACGCTGGGACAGGCGGGCCGGATTGAAGGCATGACCCCTGCCGCGCTCGCGATCCTGCTGACAGCTGTCCGCCGCGCCGAGAGGGCCGCAGCGTGAGTGATACGATTGCAGCTGTCGAACGCGTTTTGCCTGTTTCACGTGAAACAGCAGAACGGCTCGAACGCTATGTCGCGCTGCTGCGCAAGTGGCAGCCGGCCCAGAATTTGATCTCCCCGCATACTCTTGGCGAGATTTGGACGCGTCACATCGCCGATTCGGCTCAATTGGTCGCCTTGTTCCCCAACGCCTTGCGCTGGATCGATATTGGCAGTGGCGCCGGATTGCCGGGAATAGTCACGGCCATTTTGCTTGCGGACCAGCCTGGTTCGCATGTCCATTGTGTCGAATCCAATCAGCGGAAATGTGCCTTCCTCCGCGCGGCCATCCGTGAGACCGGCGCCCCCGCGACCGTCCATGAGGGGCGGATCGAATCGGTTCTGAAACAATGGGCGGAGCCCGTAGACTTCATCAGTGCCAGAGCGCTCGCCAGTCTCGCTGATCTTCTCGATCTGATAGAGCCTCTGACGGCCCGCTCAATTCCTGCTGCGCTGCATAAAGGCGAGGATTTTAATACCGAGCTGCAGGAAGTCTCTCAATCTTGGGCGCTCGATCTGGTAAGACACAAGAGCTTGATCGATGCGAAGAGTTCGATCATCGAAATCAGGCACGCCGAGCGCCGCTCGGCGTGAGCAAGCTCTGAGAGGGCGCGATGTCCGAGCCTCATTCCTTCTCCCCGCCGTCGCTTTTGGCGCCGGCGCCGCGTGTGATTTCGCTGGCCAACCAGAAGGGCGGCGTCGGAAAGACTACGACCGCTATCAATCTTGGCACGGCCTTGGCTGCGATCGGCGAGGAAGTGCTGATCGTTGATCTGGATCCGCAGGGCAACGCGTCGACCGGACTCGGCATTGATCGCAAACAGCGACTTCGCTCAACCTATGACCTGATGGTGGGCGAATCGACGCTTGCCGAGGTGGCGATGGAAACGGCCGTGCCGCGACTGTCCGTTGCGCCCTCGACAATGGATCTGCTCGGCGTGGAACTGGAAATTGCCGGTCGCTCCGATCGCGCGTTCCGCCTCCGCCGGGCTATTGCGAGCCATGTCCAGCAGTCGGGACCGATTCGGGGCCGAAATTACTCGTATGTCCTGGTCGATTGCCCTCCGTCGCTCAATCTGCTGACGATCAACGCGCTCTCGGCCTCGCATTCGATCCTGGTTCCGTTGCAATGCGAGTTCTTCGCGCTTGAGGGGCTAAGCCAGCTGCTGCAGACGGTCGAGCAGGTGAAGCATGCCCTCAATCCCGAATTGTCGGTGCATGGCATCGTGCTGACAATGTTCGACAGCCGCAATAATCTCGCCGGGCAGGTCGTGGCGGACGTGCGGGCGCATATGGGCGACGCCGTCTACGACACGGTGATCCCGCGCAATGTCCGTATCTCCGAGGCGCCGTCGCATGGCAAGCCGGTCCTGCTCTATGATTTCAAGAGCATGGGCAGTCAGGCCTATCTGCGGCTCGCCTCGGAAATCATCCAGCGTGAAAAGCGGCTGCGCGCCGCCTGAGGCTGTGCGGTCCCATTGAGGAGAGACGATGATGGAAGACGGATCGCGCCGGCGCCTTGGCCGCGGCTTGGCGGCTCTCATCGGCGATGTCGACACCGAATCCGTCGTCAATGAGCGAGCCCGGTTGTCGCGGCGCGTGCCGGTCGCGTTCCTGCGTCCCAATCCGCGCAATCCGCGCAAGTCCTTCGAGGAGGCCGATCTCGCCGATCTCACCGCCTCGATCCGCGAAAAGGGCATTGTGCAGCCCATCCTTGTCCGGTCTGTGGTCGGCGGTGGCGAGGCCTATGAGATCATCGCCGGCGAGCGCCGCTGGCGTGCGGCGCAGCGCGCCGGGTTGCACGATGTGCCGGTGCTCATCAACAACGTCTCCGACCAGGAGGCGCTCGAGCTTGCGATCATCGAGAACGTGCAGCGCGCGGATCTCAACGCGCTTGAGGAAGCCCTCGGTTACCAGCAGTTGATTGACGAATTCGCCTATAGCCAGACGGCGCTCGCCGATGTGATCGGCAAGAGCCGGCCGCATGTGGCTAATACGCTGCGCTTGCTGAAGCTGCCGGAAAGTGTCCAGGCGTATGTCCGCGAGGGCAAACTGACGGCCGGGCATGCGCGCGCGCTGGTGACGGTCGAGGATCCCGAGGCTGTGGCAACGCGGATCGTGGAAGGGGGTCTGACGGTGCGCGAAGCCGAGGCGATGACCAAGACGGTCGAGAAGACCGGCCAGCCGCGCGTCCGTCGCGACAAGGATGCCGATACACGCGCTCTCGAAAAGCTGCTCGGCGACAGCCTCGGCCTTGCCGTCACGATCGATCACAAGGGCAACGGCGCCGGTCAATTGTCGATCCGCTACACCAGCCTCGAACAGCTTGACGAGCTTTGCCGGTTGCTGAAGCGGGAATAGCTCGGCGTCGGCTCGCGATCAGCGCCGCCTTGAGCGCGCGGAAAGCGCCACGCCGGCCAACGCCTTTTCGACGATGACATCACCGAGCACCGGCTTGATCCGGCTCTCGAAGATCGCGCGCTCGACCCGCTCGGCCACCGAGAGCAGGCGATCGGCCGTCCACAGTCGAACCTGCTGACCAAGCTTGGCTTTGCGCTGCGGGAAGATATAGCCCGCGACGCGCTCGATGGCGCCTTCCGCGGGCGCGCCCTCCTCCACCGCCGCCACGATCCGGTGGAGCAGCTGGATCTGTCGCAAGGCGGCCGAGGCGATGACAAAAGCCGGGGTTCCCGACGAGACCAAGCGGCGGAAGCTGCGATCGAGCGTCGCGACCTCCCCGCCCGCCATGGCATCAACGGCTTCATCGACGGCAGCGGCCGAGCTGTCGCCGACGATCGCCGCGACATCGCCAACGCTGATCGCGCCGCTGCCCATGGCATAGAGCGCCAGCTTTTGAATTTCGGAACGGCTCGCCAATCGGTCGGCGCCAAGCAGGCTGCGCAGCAGCGTCCGCGCTTCACCGTCGATTGTCAGCCCGGCCGGGCCGAGTTCGCTATCGATCAGGCTATCCAACATTGCCGCGCCGTCGGCATAGCAGGCGATGGCGGCAGCGCCGCGTGCACCTTCGCAAAGCTTGCGGAGGCCAGTGCCTTTCTTGATATCGCCACCCTCGAGGATGATCCAGGCATCGCTCGGCGGTCGCGCGAGCACGGCCTCAACAGCGGCCTGGATCGGGCGATTGCCGGCAACACGGACTCTGATCGCGCGAGAGCCGCCGAAAAGGCCGATCGTCCCAGCCTCATCGGCCAGCCGGCCAGCGTCGGCGGCAATCTCGGACGATTCAAGGCGAACCAACGCGAATGGATCCGAGCTGCCGGTGGTGACCGTCGCGGCAAAGGCCGCGGCCCGCTCCGAGACGAGGCCGACATCGGTGCCATAGATCAGGACGACGCGGATGGCGGGATCGGGCTTCTTCAGGAAGCGTTCGGCGTCCTGCGGCTTGATCTGCACGATGGCTCACCCCTCTTCGGCGACCCTCCGCCCGGCCGTCGCCCTCACCCTGACATCATCGCTCGGGCGGCCAGGGTTGGAGCCCCGGCCGTGGTGGTCTGTGTCAGGTTCCCGAGCCAAGGATCGCCGGGGCGTCGACGCTGGGAGCCGCCACCGGCGCTGCGATCGTCACCTTCGCCTCCTTTGCGAGTGCAATCGCTAGGCGAAGCTGCAACTGATCGGCGACCGCCTGTGCGGCGCGGTTTTCGGCGTCGATGCGAGCGCGCACATTGGCGAAGTTCTGGTTCGAGCGGTCGTAGGAAGCCACGCCGCTCGAAGACGAGCGCAGAATCGAGCGCCCAGAAGCGATGTCCTTCAGCTCGAATTTGACCGCGACGGTGACCTGGTAGGCCGGCGCGGTCTCGTCCTTCTCAAAGCCGAGCCGAATTTCCGATGTGCTGACGTTCAGCGAGAGGTCGTAGCGCGGCGGGGCCGCCGGCCGACCGCCGGTAAAGGCGAAAATCAGATTGTTGCGCACTTCCTGCGCCACGCGATCGCCGACCTGCCCGACCGAAACAGCGGAAAGGTCGGCCATCGGCGCGCCGCCGGTCGCTGTCTGCATATAGACGGGCCGGACGGTGCAGGCGCCGGCAAGCGCCGCGAGAGCGACGCCGAGAACAACGCGGCGCGAAGCGCCAATCCGATCAGACGACGACATTGACGATCCTTTTCGGCACGACGACGATCTTCCTGGGCGGGCGGCCCTCGAGCGCGCGGATAACACCTTCGAGCTCCAGGACTGCCTTCTCGATATCAGCTTGGCCGGCACTTGCCGAGATCGTCAGTTCGGCGCGCTTCTTGCCGTTGATCTGAACCGGCAGCGTCATTTCGTCTTCGGCGAGCAGCGCGCGATCGACCAGCGGCCACGGCGCTTCGGCGGCGATGCCGTCACGGCCGAGGACGATCCAGCATTCCTCCGCGAGATGCGGGATCATCGGGCCGATCGCGGCAACGAGCATGCTCGCCGCTTCAGTCAATGCGAAGGCGAGATCGGCGGCAGGGCCGTCGCCGGAACGCGCGGCTGCGATCGCCTCGCCGAAACTGTTGGCGAAGGCATGGACGCGGGCGACGGCAACATTGAAGCGAAGCCGGTCGAAATCTTCCTCGACCGAGGCAATCAGCTTGTGAGCCGCGCGGCGGAGAGCGGTCGATTCGGGACCGAAAACTTCGGGCCGTGCCGGAGCGGGGCCAGCAAGTTCGACCGCGTCGTTGACGAGACGCCAGATGCGCTGGGTGAAGCGCCAGGCGCCCTCGATACCGGCGGCGGTCCATTCGCTGTCGCGTTCCGGCGGCGTGTCGGAGAGCATGAACCAGCGCGCGCAATCGACACCATAGCTGTCGGCGACGATCTCCGGCGGAACGACATTGCGCTTCGACTTCGACATCTTCTCCGGCGGGCCGACCGTCACAGGCTCATCCGTGCCAACGCGAACGGCGCTGCCATCGGACCGCTTCTCGACCTCTTCGGGGAACAGCCACTTGCCGGCCGTGTCCTTGTAGGTCTCATGGACGATCATGCCCTGCGTGAACAGGCCGGCGAAGGGTTCGGCAACGGAGATACGGCCTGCGCTGCGCAGCGCCTTGGTGAAGAAGCGCGCGTAGAGGAGATGCAGGATCGCGTGCTCGATGCCGCCGATATACTGGTCGACCGGCAGCCAGTAGTCGGCCGCCTCGCGCGTCAGCGGAGCCTCGCCCGGCGCCGAGGCGAAACGAGCAAAATACCAGGACGAGTCGACGAAGGTGTCCATCGTGTCCGTTTCGCGGATCGCTGGCTCGTTGCAGCGCGGGCAGGCGACATGCTTCCAGGTCGGATGACGGTCGAGCGGATTGCCCGGCTTGTCGAATGTGACGTCGTCGGGCAGCAAAACCGGCAGGTCCGCCTTCGGCACAGCGACGGGGCCGCAGGACGGGCAATGGATGATCGGGATCGGGCAGCCCCAATAGCGCTGGCGCGAGATGCCCCAATCGCGCAGGCGGAAATTGACCTGCCGGCGGCCCTGCGGACGATTGCCGAGCGACTGGGATTCGAGCCGCCGCGTTGCGGCTTCCTTGGCTGCAGGGATCGAGAGACCGTCGAGGAATTCGGAATTGAACAGATGGCCGTCGCCATCATAGGCGATAGCGCCGACGCTGAACGTCGCCGGGTCCTCGCCTTCCGGCAGGACGACTGGCGTGACCGGCAGGTCATATTTGCGGGCGAAGTCGAGATCGCGCTGGTCATGCGCCGGGCAGCCGAAAATCGCGCCGGTGCCGTAATCCATCAGGATGAAATTCGCGACATAGACAGGCAGCGTCCATCCAGGCACCAGCGGGTGCTTGGCGCGGAGGCCAGTGTCGAAGCCCTTCTTTTCCTGCGTCTCGATCGCTTCGGCCGAGGTACCGCCGCGGCGGCAGTCCTGGATGAATTCGGCCAGCGCCGGGTTCGTCGCGCCGAGCGCTTCGGCCAATGGATGGTTAGCGGCGATGGCGAGGAATGACGCGCCGAACAGCGTATCGGGCCGGGTCGTGTAGACCTCGATCTCGTCCGTCCCCACTGGGGCGGTCGCCGGATCGAGCGCAAAGCGCAGGCTGAGGCCTTCCGAGCGGCCGATCCAGTTGCGCTGCATCAGCCGAACCTTGTCCGGCCAGCGCTCCAACTCGTCGAGCGCGGACAGCAGTTCGTCGGCGAAGTCGGTGATGCGGAAAAACCATTGCGAGAGCTTGCGCCGTTCGACGAGCGCGCCAGAGCGCCAGCCGCGACCCTCGATCACCTGCTCATTGGCGAGCACTGTGTTGTCGACAGGGTCCCAGTTGACCTCGCTCTCCTTGCGATAGGCGAGGCCCCGCTCATGCAGGTCCACGAAGATGCGCTGCTGCTCGGCATAATAGGTCGGATCGCAGGTCGCGATCTCGCGGCTCCAGTCGAGCGAGAGGCCGAGCAGCTTCAGCTGCGCCTTCATCGTCTCGATATTCTCGTAGGTCCAGAGCTTGGGATGGCTGTTGCGCTCGATGGCGGCGTTCTCTGCCGGAAGGCCGAAGGCATCCCAGCCCATCGGATGCAGGACGTTGAAGCCCTTCATCCGCTTAAAGCGTGCGACGACGTCGCCCATCACATAGTTGCGGCCATGGCCGATATGGATGCGCCCCGACGGATAGGGGAACATCTCAAGCACGTAGTATTTCGGGCGCGGGTCGCCATTCTTCGCTTCGAAGATGCCGCGCTCCGCCCAGACACGCTGCCAACGAGGTTCAGCCTCGCGCGGGTTATAACGTTCTATCGCCATGGTCGTCTTTTGATTGATGCGAGAAAAGGCGCCGAAACCAAGGCGCCGGGCAGGCTGCGACCTTCACCAGAAAGGCGCATGGCGGTCAACCGATAAAGCCCGTCGCGTTGAGCCGCCCGGCGCGGCATGCTAGGCGCTCAGCGAATCCCCGGGAATGACGATGACCAAGACCGTCGAACAGAACCTTGCCGCCATCCAAGCGCGCATTGCCGCAGCCGAGGCCGAGGCGGGCCGGCCGCAAGGCTCTGTGAAGCTCATCGCCGTCTCGAAGACCTTTCCTGCCGCCGACATGCTGCCGGCGCTGGCGGCGGGGCAGCGTCTCTTCGGCGAGAACCGCGTCCAGGAGGCTGAAACGAAATGGCCGGCGCTCGTCGCCGAGACGGCCGGCATTGAGCTGCATCTGATCGGCCCGCTGCAATCGAACAAGGCACGCGAAGCCGTCGCGCTGTTCGATGTCATCCATACGGTCGACCGCGAGAAGATAGCGGCGGCGCTCGCCGCCGAGATCGTGCGTCAGGGACGAACCCCGCGCCTGTTCGTGCAGGTCAATACCGGCCTCGAGCCGCAGAAGGCCGGCATTCCGCCGCGGGAGGCGGTCGGCTTTGTCGAGCGCTGCCGCAGCGTCCATGGCCTCGCCATCGCAGGCCTGATGTGTATTCCGCCGGCAGAGGAGAGCCCGGGACCGCATTTCGCGCTGCTCGCCAAGCTTGCCCGCGAAGCTGGTGTCGCCGGCCTTTCGATGGGCATGAGCGGCGATTTCGAAACCGCGATCGCCTTCGGCGCGACGCATGTCCGCGTCGGCTCGGCGATCTTCGGCGGCCGCGGCTGAGCCCTTCGCGGCCCTATCGCGCGTTCTCGCCCGCGACGCGCTCGGCGAGCAGGCGCAGACAGATCTCGAAGGCGGTGGTGTCGGTATAGAGCGCATCCGGCGCGGCCTCGTGGATGATCACCTGGCCACCGCGCCGCTCGATCCCGCCCTGCATCATCAGATTGTCGGCCATGTCGACGTCCTCGATCATCAGACCGTCAGCGCCGCGCAGCCGACCGCTCGCGTCGACATGAATGTCGCCTTCGTAATAGGCGATCGCCCGCGTTCGCATGTCCGCGGCGACATTGCTGTAGCCATAAGCGATCTTCTCTCGGGCGCACATATAGCCGAGCTCGAAGCAGGTGCCGGTATCGGCGCTGAGGCCGTGATAGGGCGTCAGATTGGCGATGATCGCGTCGGCGTCGTTCATCAGCCGCTCGTCGATCGCGCTGATCGCATGGCCGAGCAGGCGCTTGGTCGGCTGTGGCGGAATGGCGAGGTCGCCGGGAGCCAGCGCAACGAAACCGGCGGCGCGGGTCAGTGCGATCTTGCGGTCGAGCTGCAGCCGGGCGTCGGGCAGGAACACTTCGGGGCCGGCGAGGTAGACCTTGATGCTCATGGAACGCCTTGATGCTGCGATCCGCGCGACGATGCGCGGAAATGATCGATACTGCAGCTTAGGCGCGATTGAAGCCGGCACAATGCGCCAAAGCGCGCCGGTTCAGCCGTTGACGCGCATAGCGGCGCCTGGCCCGATATGCGCCAGCAGCCATCGCATCGCCTCGGGCGTGACGGCGATGCAGCCTTCCGTCGGCTGAAAGCCGGGACGGGCGATGTGCAGGAAGATCGCGCTGCCGCGGCCCTGCAGACGGTGCGTGTAGTTCCAGTCGAGCACGACGACGATGTCATAGAGCGCGTCGGCGCGGGCCATCGCCTCGTGGCTCTGTCGATAGGGCCGGCGAACAAGGCGGTTGTAGTTCGGATCGAAAGCCGCGTCGCACCAGCCGTCGCTGGCGCGAATGGCGCGGCGGGGGAGTACCGTCCGCGGCGGCGGGCCGCGATCCGGCCTCCAGAGCACGGCAAGCAGACGCATGGCCGCCTTGGGCGTTGCGCCGTCGCCCTCCCGCTTCGGGCTGGCGATGCCGGAACGGCCGATGGCACAGGGGATGGCACGTCCCCCGACGATCAGGATCCCTTGCGAGCGGGTCCCCGGACGCCTATTCAGCTGCAACAGGGTGTTTCGTTCCCTCATGGTGCCTCGTTCCCCCTCGACCGCCTCTTTCCTGGCGACTGTCACATTGCTTGCGTGGCGCACGGGTTGCGGTCAAAATCGCATCGTTCCGATTTCGGCGAAGCCGTGCAAGATCGGACGGCGGTGGGTGGGGGAACCTGCAAAGCGAAAAGGCTGCAAGAGATGGCTGTACGACGAATCCTCGTGGTTGACGACGACGATCTGCTGCGGGAGAGCCTTGTCGAACAATTGTCACTCTATGAAGAATTCGAACTTCTGGAGGAGGCGACGGCGGCCAAGGGTGTATCACGCGCCCGCGGAGAGCCTGTCGATCTCATGATTATGGATGTCGGCCTGCCCGACATGGACGGCCGTGAGGCGGTGAAGCTGCTGCGCAAGGGCGGCTTCAAGGCGCCGATCATCATGCTCACAGGGCATGATTCGGAATCCGACACCATTCTCGGCCTCGAATCCGGCGCCAATGACTATGTCACCAAGCCGTTCCGTTTTGCTGTGCTGCTGGCGCGGCTCAGGGCCCAACTGCGCCAGTTCGAGCAGAGCGAGGATGCGACCTTCACCATCGGCCGATACACGTTCCGGCCGAGCGCCAAGCTGCTGCTCGACGAGCGCGGCCAGAAGATCCGTCTGACCGAGAAGGAGACGTCGATCCTGAAGTTTCTCTATCGCGCCGGCGAGAAGGTTGTCGGGCGTGATATCCTGCTGCATGAAGTCTGGGGCTATAATTCCGGCGTGACGACGCATACGCTCGAAACCCATATTTATCGACTGCGCCAGAAGATCGAGCGTGAACCTTCTGTGGCCGAACTGCTTATTACGGAAGCCGGCGGCTACAAGCTGGTGCCCTAGATCTTTTCGTCGTTTCACGGAACGGCGAAAAGGTCCAAATTCATCCCGGGTCGCGTTTTTTTCGCGCGAATCGGGATGCATTTCGCTCGGAATCGCTCGCTAAGGTCCATGATGACGCTCGCCGAGGACATATCACTGCTCTTGAAAGTGCCGCTGTTCTCGGATCTCTCCAGCGATCATCTCAGGCTGATCGCGTTCAGTGCCATCAGGCTCGATCTTCCGGCGGGCCGGGTGCTGTTCCGCAAGGACGCGCCGGCGATGTCCGGCTTCGTCGTCAAATCGGGCGAACTGGAACTCTCCGATACGGACCGGGCTGAGCCGATCGCGCGCGGTCGCTTCGGCGCGGGCGTTCTGCTCGGCGAGACGGCATTGTTCGTCGAGACGCGCCGGCCGGCGACGGCGCTCGCTGTCAGCGACTGCGAACTTGTCGAGATCGATCGCGCGCTGATGCGGCGTCTCCTCAACGAATATCCCGATGTCGCCGCGCGGCTGCATGCCAAGCTCGTCGACAAGCTGGCCGGCACGGTGATGGAAGTCGGGCGCATCAAGACGCGCCTCGACGCCATCGCCTATCCGCCGGCGCGGCAGGGCTGAGGCACGCCGTTTTCCGAACTGCTGCTGCCATTGCCGGCTCGTGACCGGCAATGGCGCTCCGTGTTGCGGGCAGGTGATCGATCAGCGACGGCCGCCGCCGCCATGGAATCCACCACCGAAGCCACCGCCGCCGAAACCGCCACCAAAGCGGTCTCCGCCTCCGCCAAATCCACCGCCACCGAAGCGGTCGCCGCCATCGCCGCCGCCGAAGTGGTCATCGCCGCCGAAATCACCCCCGCCGAAGCGATCGCCACCATCGAAGCCGCCGTTCGAGGCGAAGTCGTTGACGCGCGTATCGCCGAAGGCGCGGAAATCGCTCATGGAGTTGAGATCATTCACCGTCGAGGCGTCGTGGTCGGGCTGCCAGCCATTCGCGGTGTGCTGCTGCCAGCTGCCGTCGTCGCTGTACTGGTGAATATTGCCGTTGCGGTCGGAGTAGATGTTGCCGTTGTTCCAGGCGACCCCGTTGCCGGTCTTGGCATTGCCGGCGACGCCGCGGCTGTCGGCGCTGATATGGCCATCATTGTCGGTCACGCCGGTTTCGCTGGCATGGCCGATGCCGGTATTGGCGTTGTAGCTGGCGGACTGCCGCCCGGCTGCGCCATTGCCGGTCCAGGGGTTGAAGGCCGCGCCGGAGCGGGCCGCGAAGTCCGTGCCATCAGCCGTGTGGCCATAGGACGAGCGAGCCGACCATTCATTGCCCGTGGCGGGATTGTAGCCGAAGGCGTGGTTATAGGTCGCCTCGCCGCCCCAGCGGCCATAGATGTTGGTCTGGTTGATGTTGACGTTGCTCCAGGCGCCGCCCCAGGGACCCGCGCCCCAATACGGACCCCAATACGGCGCGCCGCCGCCCCACAAGGCACCCGTGGCGAAGCCGAAGGCGAAGCCCGCCGCCGAATCGAGCGCGAAGCTGGCGTCATAGCCATAGGTCGCCGGGCAGCCATACCAGACGCTGCCGACATAGCCGTCGCAATTGTAGCCCGTGCCATACACGACGAGCCCGTCATTGACCGCAACGCCGAAATAGCCGGGCGTATAGCCGACGGTTACGAGGTCGGAAGTCGTGGCATAGACGTGGACATAGGTGACGTAATGCAGGGGCGAGGACACGGGGATCGTGTAGATGATGTCCGGCACGACGTCCGCGACGACCCAGGGACCGGTCGGCGCCGGCGCAACGAACCAGACACCGTTTGAGACCGCATAGTAGCGGCCCGAATCGAGCGCGATCACCGGGGTTGCCGTGTTCTCGGCATAGGAGAGCGCCGTGCCGTCGATCTTCTGGAACCGCGGCGCACCGTCATAGCTGACGGTAAGGCTGGTCGAGCGGCTGACTGTGGCGGTCTGCGGGATGGTTGCCGCAATCGCCGCTTCCTTGGCCTGCGGCGTTCCGGGCACCGAAACGAGCACGCTCGCCTTCGGGTCCTTCGGCGATATCTTGGCGAACTCGGCTGGCAATGCCGACGGCGGCACGTAGGCCCATTGTCCCTTGAGGTCGGTCGCCTCGAACCAGCGTCCTGAGATCAGCAGGTAATAGGTGTTGCTCGCCGGGTCCATGAACACCGCATGGTCGGCATTGGCCATGGTCAGCAGCGTCGTGCCGGCGACCGGCTGAAGCTCGGCCGTGCCAGAGGTCACGATCAGTTCGGCTGGCACGGTCTCGATCAGCACTGCCGGCGCTTTCGCTGGCCGCTTGCCATTCTCGGGCAGCATGCTTTCCGGTTCGGACTGGCGGCTTGCCGCCTTGGCTGCCGCGAGCAGCGTGCTCGGCACGCTGGTGGTCTCGGTGAAGGTGCCAGCGAGGCTATCGGCCTGGTACCAGTAGCCAGCGGCTTCGAGATGATAGCGGTTGTCGCTGTCGACGAGGATCAGCGTCCGCGTATTCATGACGCGGCGATAGTCCGCCTCGCCATCGACGGGCTTCAGCACAGGGTCGCCCGAGACCAGCACCAGCAGGGTCGGCGCGCTGGCAAAGATGACCTTCGGCGGGTCGTTGCGCACCGGCTCGCTCATCTCGGCAGAGAGCTCCTTGGCCGCGGCATAGCTCGTCTGCAACTGGTCGAGCGCGACGGTGATGCCGGCGGCGGGCAAGCGCGATTGGAGCGCCGCCTTGAGGCGGTCGTCCTGGGTCGGATCGGTCGGAACATCGACGCGGTCGACGGCGATCGGGCCGAGATGGGCCTGGCGCGACGGCTTGTCGACGGCGACGCGGGCCGAGAAGCGGGCGGTGCCGTAAACAGGCGTACCGTCCTTCGGGCCGAGCGCGATGGCGGCTCGGCCGGAAACCTGATCACCGTTCCACGCCTCGATCAGCGGCTGATAGATCTGCAGCACCTCGGTGCCGACGTCATAGGTCTTCGGCCAGGACGGCGCCTTGACGGCGGTCGCCGGCGCGGCGGCGGCGGCTGCCTCCTGCGCGAGGGCCGGCTGGATCATGGCGCGTGGCGCAAGCGGCGACAGGGCCGTGGCACCGAGCGCCAGAACGAGGGCATAGCGATAGGGCGACAATTGGAACCTCCCGAAACTCCAAGGCGCCTGTTGCCGCCCCCGGGCGGCGGCGCCGTTCTAGCGAAGGTCAGCCATTCTCATGGCTGAAGCGTGGCGGTCTCCCAGCCCGATCAGGCGGAGGAACGCGGCGTCGTCATTATCGAGCCCGACCCGCTGCAACATCATGTAGTCGAGCGACTCGGCTCGGCTGAGCCCGCGAAAACTCTCGACGCCAGCTGCATCATAGGCGAAATCGGCCGCGGAATAATGACCTCGCTCAAGCTTGGTGAGCGGCAGCGGTGTTATGGCGGCCCGAGCTTGCTTCGGCCTGAGCATCGCGATCGCGCGACCAGCCATCGCCGATGTCCTGCGAAGGGCGGGCTGGGCTGCGATTGCGTTCCGCTCGAACTCCTGCTCATGGCGCATGGCGCAACTCCCTCCCATCCAAGCCGATGGGACGCATTGGTAGCGGCGCAACCTTTACGAAGCGCCAACGGCGCTGAGCCTCAGCCGGAAAGCGTGCGGCGGACGGCGTCGTGCCAGCCGGCGATCTTGGCCTTGCGGGTCGCCGCGTCCATGTCCGCCTCGAAGCGCCGTTCGCGACGCCAGCCGGCCGAAAATCCGGCCTCGCCGGGCCAGGTGCCGGTCTGGCGTCCGGCCAGCCAGGCGGCTCCAAGCGCCGTCGTCTCGAGCACGACGGGTCGATCCACGGGCGCATCGAGGATGTCGGCGAGCCGCTGCATCGTCCAGTCGCTCGCCACCATGCCGCCATCGACGCGCAGCACGGTCTCTTCCCCGCCTGTCCAGTCGCGCTTCATGGCGTCCAAGAGATCGCGGGTCTGGAAGCAGACCGATTCGAGCGCTGCGCGCACGATTTCGCGCGGGCCGGTGCCGCGGGTCAGGCCGAACATCGCGCCGCGGGCGCGCGCATCCCACCACGGCGCGCCGAGCCCGGTGAAGGCCGGCACAAGATAGACGTCCTGATGCGGATCGGCCTCGGCTGCCATCGGTCCGGATGCCTCGGCGCGATCGATGAGGTGCAGCCCGTCGCGCAGCCATTGCACCGCCGAGCCGGCAACAAAGATCGAGCCTTCGAGTGCGTAGGTTGTCTTGCCGTCGAGGCGATAGGCGATGGTTGTCAGCAGGCGGTTGGTCGAAGGCACGCGCTCGCTGCCGGTGTTCAGCAGCGCGAAGCAGCCGGTGCCATAGGTCGATTTCATCATGCCCGGCGTGAAGCAGGCCTGGCCGAGCGTTGCTGCATGCTGGTCGCCGGCGATCCCGGCAATCGGAATGGCCGTGCCAAAGAGCGTCGGATCGGTCGTGCCAAAATCGGCAGCGCAGTCCTTGACCGCGGGCAGCAGGGCGCGCGGCACCTTGAAAAGCGCGAGCAGCTCATCGTCCCAATCGCCCGTCGCGATATTGAACAAGAGGGTACGGGCAGCGTTGGTCGCGTCGGTCGCATGGACGGTCCCGCCGGTGAGCCGCCAGAGCAGGAAGCTGTCGACCGTGCCGAAAGCGAGTTCACCGCGCTCGGCCCGGCCCCGCGCGCCTTCGACATGGTCGAGCAGCCAGGCGATCTTCGTTGCCGAGAAATAGGGATCGAGCAGGAGGCCGGTCTTCTCCGTCACCATCGGCTCGACGCCGTCAGCCTTCAGGCGGTCGCAGAAATCGGCGGTGCGACGGTCCTGCCAAACGATGGCGTGGTGGATCAGCCGGCCGGTGTCGCGCTCCCAGATCAGTGTCGTCTCGCGCTGGTTGGTGATGCCGATGCCGGCGATGTCGCTGGCTGAGAGCTTGGCGTTGGACAAAGCGAAGCGGATGGTTTCGACCACCGAGCGCCAAATATCCTCGCCATCATGCTCGACCCAGCCGGAACGGGGAAAATGCTGCCGGAACTCCTGCTGGCCGAGGCCGCGGATCTGCCCGTCGCCGTCGAAGACGATCGCCCGTGTCGAAGTCGTGCCCTGGTCGATCGCCAGAATGAAACCGCTCACCTTTGTTCTCCCTGCCCTTCCCTGCCGTCAGCGCCGGCTGGCCTCCGCGGAGCGCGGCTGTCACGCTGAAGTGAAGCCCGCTACGCCCCGTTCTTCCCATCTCCACCGTTGCAGCTTCGATGCGGAACCGGCAAGAGCCTGCATGAGTGACCGCTGCGGGGCTTCGGTCGATTGGAGCGGGACATTGGCGCTCACTCCGCTATTCTGCGGACCCCGTGTTGGGCTGACGAGGCGATGACGGAACAGAGCGACAACACAGAGGCAGCGGACGATCCGCAGCCGAGCGAGACAGCGGAATTCATCCGCCAGTTCACCGATTTCATCCTGGCGCTTTGGCGTTCCTCTGGGCGCAGCACATTCGTGCTGCTGTCCGTCGGCATCATCACGGTCATCCTCGCATCCAACGTGATGCAGGTGGCCCTGAATGCCTGGAACAAGCCGTTCTATGACGCCATCGAGCAGAAGAATATCAGCTCCTTCCTCTATTACCTGCTCGTCTTCGGCGGCATCGCCGGTATCCTGCTCGCGCTCAATGTCGCCCAGACCTGGCTTGATCAGATGATCAAGCTGCAGTCCCGCAAATGGCTGACGCGTGATCTGATCGAGCAATGGCTGGCGCCGCGGCGGCTGGTCATGCTGCGCAATGATGGTGAGATCGGCGTCAATCCGGACCAGCGTGTGCATGAGGACGCCCGCCATCTCGCCGAGCTTTCGGCCGGGCTCGGCATCGGGCTGTTCCAATCCTCGCTGCTGCTCGTCTCCTTTGTCGGCGTGCTCTGGGTGCTGTCGAGCGGCATCCGCCTCACTTTCGACGGCACGACGCTGGCTATTCCGGGCTACATGGTCTGGTGCGCGCTGATCTTCGCCGCAACGGGCTCGCTGCTCAGCTGGCTGGTCGGGCGTCCGCTGATCGGCATCGGCGTCGAGCGCTATGCCCGCGAGGCGGATCTCCGCTTCGCGATGGTTCAGGTCAGCGAGAATGCCAATGGCATCGTGCTGAACGGCGGCGAAGCCGACGAGAAGAAGCGGCTCGGCGAGGAGCTCGAGCGCGTCCTGGCGGTGATGCGGCGAACGGTCAACGCGATCGCGCAGCTGACCTGGATCACGTCCGGCTATGGCTGGGTCGGCATCGTCGCGCCGATCGTCATCGCGGCGCCGGGCTATTTCGGCGGCCAGTTGACCTTCGGCCAGCTGATGATGGTGGTCGGCGCCTTCAACCAGGTGCAGGGCGCCCTGCGCTGGTTCGTCGACAATTTCAGCGCCATCGCCGACTGGCGGGCGACGCTGTCGCGCGTGATGACCTTCCGCGAGGCGCTGACGAGCCTGGAGACCCGCAGCCAGAGCAGCGAACACCTGATCTACGAGCATGCTGGCGACCATGTCACGCTCGATCATGTCAAGATCACCTGGATCACGGCGGCAGCGGCACTCGAGCCCGAAACCGTCGAGGTCGAGCCCGGCGAGCGGCTTCAGATCATCGATCAGACCGGGTCCGGCCGTGGCGCGCTTTTCTCCGCGCTGGCGGGGCTCTGGCCGCTCGGATCGGGCCGGATCGTCCTGCCGCCGGGCGCGCGGACGATGTTCCTGCCCGAGCGTCCCTATATCCCCGACGGGACGCTGCGGGCCGCAATCACCTATCCAGCCGCCCCGACCGATTTCAGCGAGGAAGCGCTGACCGAGGCGCTTAAGCGCGTCGAGCTGTCGCGCCTCGTCGGGTCGCTCGATCGACGCGCCCGCTGGGGCCGGGAGCTTTCTTTCGACGATGAAGAGCGGCTCACCTTCGCGCGGCTTCTTCTGCTGAAGCCGGACTGGATCTTCACCGAACAATCGATCGACACGCTCGACGAAGAGCAGCGCGCCGTGTTCCGCTCGCTGCTCGAGGGCGAGCTCAAGCAGGCCGGGCTTGTGACGGTCGCAAGCCGCCCGTCGGTGACGGATTTCTACGGCCGAACGGTCAATCTCGTCGGCATTGCGACCGATGGCGATGACAAGAAGAGCGAGGACGCATGAGCGGGAAACGGACGGCAGCGCCGGCACGGCTCTCGGACGAGGCCCTGCTCGAAACGGTGCAGCGCCAGACCTTCCGCTATTTCTGGGATTTCGCCGATCCCGGCAGCGGCATGGCGCGCGACCGCTTCGGCGGCAATGATGGCTGGCTCGTGACCGGCGGATCGGGCATGGGCGTGATGGCGATCATCGTCGCCGCCGAGCGCGGCTGGGTGACGCGCGAGGCCGCGGTCGAACGGCTGCACCTGATGCTCCGCTTCCTCGAGCGTTGCGACAGCTATCACGGCGCCTTGCCGCATTTCGTGACGCCGGAGGGTCGGACGATCCGCTTCGGCCGCAAGGATGACGGTGCCGACATCGTCGAGACCGCCCTGCTGGTGCAGGGGCTCATCGCGGCCCGACAATATTTCGCTGCCGATGCCGGCAAGGAGCCCTGGCTGCGCGGCCGCATCGACGGTCTCGTCAGCGCCATCGAATGGGACTGGTTCACCCGCGATGGCCGCGAGGCCTATTACTGGCACTGGAGCCCCAATCACGGCTTCGGGCTCAATCACGAACTGCTCGGCTGGAACGAGTGCCTGATCGCGCTGGTGCTGGCCGCCGGCGCCGAGCGCGGTGCGATCGACCCGGCCGTCTATCACAACGGCTTCACCCAAAGCCGCACCTTCCTGAACGGCCGCGCGCATCAGGCCAATGAGCATATCCGCCTGCCGCTCGGGCCGGATGGCGGCGGGCCGCTGTTCTTCGCGCATTACTCGTTTCTCGGGCTCGATCCGCGCGGCCTCAAGGATGCCTATGCCGATTACTGGGCGCAGAACACGGCCCATGTCGCGATCAACCGTGCCTATTGCCTGCGAAATCCGAAAAACTTCGCCGGCTATGGACCCGATTGCTGGGGCCTGACGGCGAGCGACAACCATGAGGGCTATTCGGCCCATGCGCCGGACAATGATCTCGGCGTCATCGCGCCGACGGCGGCCGTGTCGAGCCTTCCCTATGCGCCTGAGGCGGTCATGCCGGTCATCAGGCACTTCTATGAAGATCTCGGGTCCGAGATCTGGCGCGACTATGGCTTCGTCGACGCCTTCAACGAGACGGTCGGCTGGTATGCGAAGACCCATCTCGCCATCGATCAGGGTCCGATCATCGCCATGATCGAGAACCATCGCAGCGGCCTCCTCTGGCGGCTGGTCATGCAGGACCCGATGGTCCGCCGCGGCCTGACGCGTCTCGGCTTCACGAGCCCGCATCTCGACGCCGCGACGGTTTAGGGTTCAGCGGCCCATGGCCTCCGCAAAGAACGCGTCGGGGCCGTCCTCCTCGACGAGGCGGCCGCGCTGGATGCGCCAGAAACGGTTGCCGACGTTCGCGACGAAGCGGCGATCATGCGAGACGAGCACGGCGGCGGCTTCGCCCGTCGTGAGTTCAGTCTCGAGCATCTCCTGCCCCTCGATGTCGAGATGGTTGGTCGGTTCGTCGAGCAGGTAGAAATTCGGCTGTTCCAGGCGGAGGATCAGCAAAGCGAGCCGCGCGCGCTGGCCGCCGGACAGTGACCCCGCGGACTGCGACAGGCGGTCGACGGCAAAGCCGGCGCCGGCGAGCAGGCTGCGGATGCGCTGCTCGCCAAGGGAGAAGCGGCTGGCGATGGCTGAGAGCAGCGTCTCGCCGGGATCGATATGGCTGAGCTGCTGGTCGAGGATGCCGGCAACCACCGACGGCCCTGCCCTGACGCCCGCCACCACTTCGCCGCGAACGGCCCGCGCCAGCAGATCCATCAGCCGCGACTTGCCGCTGCCATTGATGCCGAGCAGCATGACGCGGTCGCCGGGCTGGAGCCAAAGCCGGCCGGTCGAAAACAGCTTGCGTCCGTCCGGGGCGGTCACAGTGAGGTTGTCCAGCGCCAGCAGCGTCCGCGCGGTGGCGCCGCGCTCGGCGAGGCGGATGCGGCCGGCTGTTTCTTCGCGGAAGGCTGGCCGGGCGGCCGTCTCGATCCGCTCGGCCCTGTCCTTCAATTGCCGCGTCTTGACCGTCAGGAGATCCGAGCCGGAATTGACGCCGATATTGTTCAGCCGCGCTGCCTGACGCCGCAATTGGGCGGCCTGGCGGAGGTCGGTGTCGTGGCGCCGGGCCGCTGCCGCATCGCTTGTATCGAGCGCGTCCCGTGCGGCGGAATAGGGCAGCGCGAAGTCGGTCGAACCGGTGGCGCGCAGGAAGAGCGTCCGCGTCGTCGCGGCGTCGAGAAAGGCGCGGTCATGGCTGGCGACGACCAGAGCGGTCTCCTTGGGCAGCGCGCCAAGCCATCGTTCGACGATGCCGATACGTTCGAGGTCGAGATGGTTCGTCGGCTCGTCCAGCAGCAGCACATCCGGTTCGGTCAGCGCGGAGCGGGCGAGGCGCGCAATGCGTTGCCAGCCGCCGCTGAGTGCTTCGAGCGGGCGGTCGCGAAGGTCCAGCGGAACATCCAGTTCGTCCAGCGCGACATCGACACGCCAGGCTTCCCAGTCACGCGAATCAGCCGGCAGGGCGGCGAGCATTCCCTCGCGCACGGTCTGCGCCAGTTCTGCTGGATCCGGGTCCTGCGACACCAGCGCGATGCGGGCACCGCGCTGGTGCTGGATCGTGCCTTCCGTCGGCGCCGCCCGGCCGGCGAGGCAGGCCAGAAGCGTGGACTTGCCGCGGCCATTGGCGGCGACGAGGCCGATGCGATCGCCCTTGTGGACGACGAGGTCGAGATCGGAAAACAGCGGCGCGCCGAGCGCCATGCCGAGCGAGCGGGCAATGATGAGGGTCACGGAATCGTCTTCTTCGGTTTTGGCCGGACCAGCGCAAGCGCGCAGGGTCCGAGGCGTCAGGGGAATGAGCCGACCGGGAAGAGGACGTTGTGGTCCGTGTGCCTGATCAGCCCTGCAAACGCATCTGCAGGGCGGGGACGGGACCGTAAGTCAGGTGATGCCGGAGCGATATCACGCGGTCCTCCCTGTGTTCGAGGCTGAATAGCCAGCGAAGTATAGCGCGAAAGTCCTGAAGCGGAAATCCCGCCTCGTCAGACCAGCACCGGTTGCTTGGCATGGGCGTCGTGACCGAAGACGCGGCGATAGCGGGCGATCTCGTCGGCTGGGCCCGTCGCCTTGTTGGCGTTGTCGGAGAGCTTGACCGCCGGCCGGCCATTGGCCTCGACCACCTTGCAGACGAGCGAAATCGCCTGCAGGCGGTCGTCCTTGCCATCCGGAGCACAGTCGCGGAAATCATTCGTGACGTTGGTGCCCCAGCCGATCGAGAGGTTGACGCGGCCGCGCAGCGCCCGCGCCGCCTGTTCGATGGTGTCGATGTCCATGCCGTCTGACAGCACGATCAGCTTGTCGCGCGGATCGCGGCCATGCGCCGCCCACCAGGCGATCGCCTCTTCAGCGGCCTCGATCGGGGGCTTTGAATCGGGGCGGATGCCCTTCCAGTCGAGGATCCAGTCCGGCGCGTCGCGGAGGAAGGCCGTGGTGCCATAGGTATCGGGCAGGATGACGAGCAGATTGCCGTCATACATTTTCGCCCAGTCCTTCAGCACCTTGTAGGGTGCGTCATGCAGCGCGGCGTCGCTTTCGGCGAGCGCGGCATAGACCATCGGCAGCTCATGCGCATTGGTACCGATCGCCTCGAGCCCGGCATCCATCGCCATCTTGACGTTCGACGTGCCGACGAAATTGTCGCCAAGGCCCTCCTGCAGCGCCTCGACCGTCCATTTCTGCCACAGGAAGCCATGGCGGCGGCGGGTGCCGAAATCGGCGATCTTCAGCGGGCCCTCGCGGCCGAGCACGCGCAGCCGTTCGATCTTGCTCCAGAGCTTGGACTTGGCCTTGGCATAGAGCACGTCGAGCTCGAAGCGGCTCATTCCCTTCATGGCGGCGCGGGCGCGCAGTTCGCTGACGATGGCGAGCGCCGGCACCTCCCACAAGGTCGTCTCGCACCAGGGGCCTTCGAAGAGAAGTTCGTATTGCCCGTCGGCGGTGCGGTGCAGGTCATATTCCGGCAGGCGGAAATCCTCGAGCCAATCGAGGAAACCGGGCCGGAAGATCTGCTTGACGCCATAGAAGGTGTTGCCGGCGAGCCAGATCAGCTCGTTCTTCTGGAATCGCAGCGTGCGGGCGTGGTCGAGCTGATCGCGCAACTCGCGCTCGTCGATGACATCGGCCAGACGGACGGATTTCGTGCGGTTGATCAGGCCGAAGGTGGCGCGCACATCGGGCGATGTCTCGCGGATCAGCTGCAGCATGAGGAACTTGTAGAAGTCGGTATCGAGCAGCGTGCGCACGATCGGGTCGATGCGGAAGCCGTGATTGTAGACGCGTGTCGCGACGTCGAGCGTCATGCTGATTCCATTGGAGTTTTTGTCTGGCGTTGGTACCCGCGCAACGGTGGCGTTCTCGCCTGTCCCGCTGCGACATCGGCCGTCAATCGGGCCGGCTCCCTGTCCGGCCGCCGCGTCGCGGCATCTTGAAGCGTTTCATGCAGTCAATCAGGCTCTGCCGTCGATCGCAAGCGGCGCTCATCCGCGCCAGCGCGACCGATCTCGCAATTCGTCATTCTTTCCGCCATATAGGCAATGAAGACCAAGCATCTGGAGCCGCCATGGACGCGCCCTTCGCCAAGATGAACGGCATCGGCAACGAGATCACCGTGCTCGATCTGCGCGCTGCTTCCTGGCGGCTGGACGCCGACCGCGCGCGGCGCATCGCAGCGGATTCGGCGACGGCCTTCGATCAGTTGATGACGATCGAGCCGCCGCGCACCGTCGGCACCGACGCTTTCATGAACATCTTCAATACCGACGGCTCGCTGTCGGGTGCCTGCGGCAATGGCACGCGCTGCGTCGCGCTGGTGCTGGCGCGCGAGACCGGTCGCCGCGATTTCACCCTCGAAACCTCCGCGGGCCTTCTCAGCGTGACGGCTGATGATGCCGACCACATCACCGTCGACATGGGCCGGCCGCGTTTCGGCTGGGCGGATATTCCGCTCGCCGAGCCCTTCGCCGATACGCGAGCGATCGAACTGCAGGTTGGGCCGATCGACGCGCCGATCCTGCATTCGCCTTCCGTGGTCAATGTCGGCAATCCCCACGCGATCTTCTGGGTCAAGGATGCCGATGCGTTCGATCTCGGGCAGATCGGCCCGATGCTCGAACATCATCCGATCTTTCCGGAGCGGGCGAATATCTCGCTGGCCGAGGTCACGGCGCCCGACACGCTGAAGCTTCGCGTCTGGGAGCGCGGGGCTGGGCTGACGCGCGCCTGCGGCACGGCGGCCTGCGCCGCCGCCGTGGCCGCGGCCCGCACAGGACGAACCGGCCGCGCCGTCGCCGTCGATTTGCCGGGTGGCCGGCTCAATATCCTCTGGCGCGCCGACGATCACATTCTCATGACCGGCCCGGCTGAATTCGAACATGAGGGCCGCCTTGGCTTTGGCGCCGGCGATGCGTTCCGCCTCGATCGCATGGCGGCGGCCGATGCTTGAGGGTGGCCTTTGACGGGCGCTTCCGGCATAGAGAACGGCGAGGCTGCACCGCGCCTCGCACCCGACCTATCCCGGATCGCATGAGCCTCGACGTCCATTCCTTCGGCTGCCGGTTGAACTCGCTCGAAGCCGCCGTGATGCGTTCCAACGCCGGCACGGCCGGGCTCGAGAATGCCGTGCTCGTCAATACCTGCGCGGTGACGGCCGAGGCCGTCCGCCAGGCGCGGCAGCTCATCCGCCGTGCCCGTCGCGAGCGGCCGGGCGTGCCGATCATCGTCTCGGGCTGCGCCGTCCAGGTCGACCCCGAGGGCTTTGCCGCGATGCCGGAGATCGATCTCCTGCTCGGCAATGCCGAGAAGTTGCGGCCGGAGGATTGGCAGGCGTTCCGTCAGTCCGGCGGGCGGGTGCGCGTCGGCGACATCATGGCCGAGCAGACCGCCTCGCGCGTTGCCGCGGCCGAGATTGAGGGCCATACCCGGGCCTTCCTCGCGATCCAGAATGGCTGTGATCATCGCTGCACCTTCTGCGTCATCCCCTTTGGCCGTGGGCCCTCGCGCTCGGTGCCGATGGGGGCCGTGGTGGAGAGCGTGCGCGACCTTGTCGCGCGCGGCCATTCTGAGGTCGTGCTGACCGGCGTCGACATCACCGCCTTTGGCGCCGACCTGCCGGGCCGACCGACGCTCGGCCGGTTGGTCGCGGCGATCCTGAAACTGGTGCCGGAATTGCCGCGGCTTCGCCTCTCCTCGCTCGACACGATCGAGGTCGACGCGGCGCTGATGACGGTGATCGCAGACGAGCCGCGCCTCATGCCGCATTTCCATCTGTCGCTCCAGGCTGGCGACGACATGATCCTGAAGCGCATGAAGCGCCGCCACGGCCGCGACGATGCGATCCGCTTCTGCGCCGATGTGCGCGCGCGCCGGCCCGATGCCGTGTTCGGCGCCGATCTCATCGCCGGCTTTCCGACCGAGACCGACGCGATGTTTGCGCAGACGGCGGCGCTGGTCGAGGACTGCGGGCTGACGCATCTGCATGTGTTCCCGTTCTCGCCGCGACCCGGAACGCCCGCTGCACGCATGCCGCAACTCCCCGGCGAGACGATCAAGGCGCGCGCCGCCACGCTTCGTGCGATCGGCCGGCGCCGTCTCGATGCATTCCTCGATAGCGAGGTCGGCGCCCGGCGCAGCGTGCTTGCTGAGCGCGGCGGCCGCGGGCGCACCGAACATTTCACCGAGGTCGCGATCGCCGACGTTGATCCCGGCACGCTCGTCGACGCGCGCATCACCGGGCGCAGCGCGTCGGGGCTTCTCGCCATGCCGATCGAAAGGGCCGCCTGATCATGACGGACGAGAAGAAGGGCTTCTTCAAGCGCATCTTCGGCCGCGGCGAGACCGCTCCGGAGAGCGCCGTCGAAACGCCCGCCGACGAGGCGCCGCTCGCGCCGGAACCAGAACCCGAACCCGTCGCTCCCCCGCCCCCAGCGCCCGCGCCCGCGCCGCCCAAGCTTTCATGGTTTCAGCGCCTCAAGGCCGGGCTTGCCCGCTCCTCGGGGGCATTGTCCGAGGGCATTGCGTCGGTCTTCACCAAGCGCAAGCTCGATGCGGCGACGCTGGAGGAATTCGAGGACGTTCTGATCCAGGCCGATCTCGGCATGGGCGCCGCCGCGGCCATCACCGCCGCGCTTGGCAAGGGACGCTTCGACAAGGAGATCGAGGGCGACGAGGTCAAGGCGATCCTCGCCGAGGAAGTGACCAAGATCCTTGCGCCCGTCGCCCGGCCGCTCGTGATCGACCCGGCGCTAAAGCCGCATGTCATCCTGGTCGTGGGTGTCAACGGCACCGGCAAGACGACGACGATCGGCAAGCTCGCCGCAAAATTCCGGTCCGAGGGCCGCTCGGTGATGCTCGCCGCCGGCGATACGTTCCGCGCTGCTGCGGTCGAGCAGCTCAAGATCTGGGGCGAGCGCACTGGCGCCAGCGTCATTGCCCGCGCGATCGGCGCCGATGCGGCCGGCCTTGCCTATGATGCGCTGAAGGAAGCGCAAGCCGCCGGCACCGAAGTCCTGCTCATCGACACTGCCGGCCGGTTGCAGAACAGGACTGAGCTGATGGCAGAGCTCGAGAAGATCATCCGCGTCATCCGCAAGCATGATGCCAGCGCGCCGCATACCGTGCTGATGACGCTTGATGCGACCACCGGGCAGAACGCGCTCAGCCAGGTCGAGATCTTCGGCCGCACCGCCGGCGTCACCGGCCTGGTGATGACCAAGCTCGACGGAACGGCGCGCGGCGGTATTCTGGTCGCGATCGCGACAAAATTCGGCCTTCCGATCCATTTCATCGGTGTCGGCGAAGGCGTCGACGATCTCGAACCCTTCGAGGCGGGGGATTTTGCCCGGGCGATCGCCGGCCTCGCCGGCTGACCGCCATCCATCGTCCACGAGCGGGGATTTCCCATGCCAAGCCTGTTCGAACGCTCCCCCAACGATCCGAAGCACAAGGATCTCAACCCGATCCTGAAGCTGGCGCTCGAACTCGGTCCGCTCGGTGTCTTCTTCTTCGCCAATGCCAGGAGCGGCATCTACATGGCGACCGGCGCCTTCATGGTCGCGACGCTGATCGCGCTTGGCGTCTCCTATGCGCTGACGCGGCGGCTGCCGATCATGCCTGTGGTCACCGGCGTCATCGTGCTGGTGTTCGGCTCGCTGACGCTGTGGCTGCATGACGACACCTTCATCAAGATGAAGCCGACCATCGTCAACGCGCTGTTCGGCTTCGTCCTCCTCGGCGGCCTCGTCTTCGGCCGCTCGCTGCTCGGCTATGTGTTCGATTCCGTCTTTCATCTGACCGACGAGGGCTGGCGGACGCTCACTTTTCGCTGGGGCCTCTTCTTCCTCGCGCTCGCCGTTCTCAACGAGGTGATCTGGCGCGGCGCGCAGATCTACATGCCCGATCCGGTTGCGGCGACGGATCTCTGGGTCAAGTTCAAGGTGTTCGGCATCATGCCGCTCACCTTCCTGTTCACCCTGTCGCAATTGCCGCTGATCACGCGCACCAGCATCCAGGACGACAAATCCAGCTGAGCAGCGCCGCTGGCCGGCGGGGTCAGCGATAGCGAACAATCCTGCGCCGGGCCGGGGGGCCGTCATGCAGCAAGTCGCCTTGATCATCGCCTGCCTCTTCATCGGCATGGTGCTGCGCTGGAGCGGGCGGCTGCCTGAAGGCGCCAACAAGGTGCTTGGCGGCTGGGTGATCAATGTCGCGCTTCCGGCGGCAGCGCTGCAGAGCGTTCATGGCCTCACGATCAATAGCGGCTGGTGGCTGGCGGCCGCGACGCCGTGGATCGGCGTTGTCTTCGCGATCGCGGTGCTCGTTCCGCTCTGTCGCCTGTTCGGCTGGTCGCGCCAGCGCATCGGTGCGCTGCTGCTCGGCGCCGGCTGGGGCAATACCTCCTTTGTCGGGTTGCCGATGATTGCCGCCTTTGCCGGACACCAATGGCTCGGGCTCGGCATCGTCATCGACCTGTTCGGCACCTATCTGGCGCTTTCGACACTCGGCCTCGCCATCGCGGCGGTCACGAGTTCCGGCCGGCTCGATCTGCGCGAGGTCGGCCGGCGGATCGTGACGTTTCCGCCCTTCATCGCGATCATTCTCGCGCTTCTCACCAACCAGCTGGCGCGGCCCGAATGGCTGACTGCGCTCTTGGCGGCACTCGCCGATACGCTGACGCCGATCGCGCTTGCGGCGGTCGGCCTTGCCCTCCGCTTCGACCGAATGAAGGGTCACCTCGCGCCGCTCGCGCTTGGCCTCGGACACCGGCTGTTCCTCGCGCCGCTGGCGCTGTTCGGGCTTTATCTCGCTCTCGGCCAGGCGGGTGATCCCGTCGCACGGGTGGCGCTGCTGGAAATGGCCATGCCGCCGATGCTGGGCGCCAGCATCATCGCACTCGACCATGATCTCGAGCCCGATCTCGGGGCGCTGCTGATCGGCATCGGCGTGCCACTGTCGATGCTGACGGCCTGGGGCTGGTGGACGATCTTCAGCGGCGGCTGAGCTGACCTAGCCGCCTTTCTCGATCTTCTCGAGTTCAGGCAGCAGCGTCGTCGCCACGGCTTCGTCCGTCAGCGGGCCGATGAACTTGAAGCGGATGATGCCCTTGCCGTCGAGCAGGAAGCTCTCCGGCACGCCATAGACGCCCCAGTCGATCGCGGTTCGGCCGGAGGGGTCGGCGCCGATCCGGGCAAACGGATTGCCGAGCTGGCCGAGAAACGCGCGGGCGTTGTCCGGCTTGTCCTTGTAGTTGATGCCGATCAGCGTCAGCCGCTGGTCCTTCGCGAGTTGCTCGAGCACCGGATGTTCCTGCCGGCAGGGCGCGCACCAGGAGGCCCAGACATTGACCAGCACCGGCTTGCCGCTGGCAAGATCGGCTGTGGTGATCCCGGGCAAGGCGATGCCTTCGACGGGTGCCAGATCGGTTGTCGGCGCTTGCCTGCCGATGAGCACCGAGGGTACGAGGCTCGGGTCGCCGCCCCGTTCCAGGCTGACGAGGAAGATGCCGGCAAGGCCGGCGAAAAGGGCGAGCGGCGCCAGCACCGCGATCGTCCGTCCAAGCGAACGCGGCCGCGCCTTGGCTTCGTCTGGCGGTGCATCGCTCATGGCTGGGTTCCGTTTCCGCCTGCCGCCTTGCGGCTCGACCTGCGGCGAATGCCGCGCGCTTCGAGATCGGCGAGCCGCTGACGCTGCGCCCGGCCATCGAGGATCACCCAGCCGATCAACGCGATCACGATCGCGGCCGACAGACCATAGGCGGCGAGGATGAACCCGGCATGAGGCCCGAAATCGATCACGCGGCGGCTCCAACCGGACCGCTGGCAGCGACGAGGCGGAGCGCACGAATGCGCCGGCGGAGGATTTCGTTCCGCATCGCCATCAGCACCAGAGCGAGGAAGAGCAGCGTCGCCCCGACGGCAGAGATGAGCAGCGGATATAGGAGGCTCGCATCGATCGTCGAACCGCCCATGCGGAAAACGCTCGCGCCCTGATGCAGCGTGTTCCACCATTCGACCGAGAACTTGATGATCGGGATATTGACCGAGCCGACGAGGATCAGCACCGCGGCGACGCGGCCGGCGCGGACCGGGTCCTCGATCGCGTTCCAGAGCGCGATCAGGCCGAGATACATCAGGAAGAGCACCAGAACCGAGGTCAGCCGGGCGTCCCATTCCCACCAGGTGCCCCACATCGGCTTGCCCCAGAGCGAGCCTGTGACGAGAGCGATCAGTGTGAAGGCGGCGCCGATCGGCGCGATGGCGCGCGCGGCGACATCGGCGAGGGGGTGGCGCCAGACCAGCGTTCCGAGCGCCGACATCGCCATCAGGCCATAGCCGAACATCGACAGCCAGGCGGCGGGAACATGAATGAACATGATCCGTACCGTCTCGCCTTGCTGGTAGTCCGGCGGCGCTACGAAGAGGCCGAGATAGAGCCCCGCGCCGAGCACGATGATCGCGGCCGCCCAGAGCCAGGGCAGCAGCCGGCCGGCGAGCGTCATGAAGCGGGTCGGATTGGCGAGGTCGATGATAGCCATGGCGCAAAGTCATACGGCCTCGCCCGGCCGCCGGCAATGCGGCGAACCGGGCACGGCGCTGGATCAGTGGGTGCCTGCATTCAGCATCCCGAAGACGTGATCGAAGTGGCCATCGATCTCGGCCCGGCGCAGCGGCTTGACGCGTTCGACGAGGATTTCGCGCGCGTCCGGCTGATCCTCGAGAAGCTGCATCGTTTCGGTGATGAAGTCCGCGAGCGGCAATGCGTTGGGATCGCTGGCCTGCGCCGGACCCATCAGCTCGGTCTGGACATAGGGCGGCACCAACTCATGCACGGCAATGCCGGTGTCCCTCAGCTGATGGCGCAGCGACTGGCTGTAGGAATGGATCGCTGCCTTGGTTGCGGAATAGATCGGTGTTGCAGCCAGCGGAACGAAGGCAAGGCCCGAAGAGACGGTCAGGATCGCGGCTTTCGGCTGCTGCAACAGCTGCGGCAGCAGGGCCGCCGTCAGGCGGATCGGCCCGAGCAGGTTGGTCGCCACCATGGCTTCGGCGTCGGCAAGCTTGCCAGCCAGCAGGTCTTCCGGCCGCATGATGCCGGCATTGTGGATGACGACATTGAGGCCAGGATGGTCGGCCGCGAGCGCCGCCGCCATGGCCGCGATCGAGGCGCGGTCCTCGATATCAAGGACCACCGAAGCCATGCCCGGATGCGCGTTGACGGTGTCGTCGAGCGCGGATTGCCGCCGCCCGGCGATGATCACCTGGTTGCCGCGTTCTTGAAACGCGATCGCGAGCGCCCGGCCAATACCGGAGCCGCCGCCTGTGACGAGAATCGTGTTGCCGGTGGTCTGCATGATGTTTCTCCTGGTTGCCCCATGATCTATGGTAGGCACTTACCGAAGGAAAGTAGGCACCCAAAAGAGCCATACTTACCAAATGGAGAGTGATGGTATGGATCAGGAATTGGGAGCGTTGGGGAGCGCTGGGCCGACGGAACGCTGGCGGCAGCAGCCTTCAGCACCCCCGGAACGGCTCGATCTGGCGCTCGAAGCTCTGGTGCGCCAGATCATCGCCCGCGTTGCCGACAAGTGGACGATGCTGGCGCTGGAGGTGCTGGCCGAACATGGGCGCCAGCGCTTCACCCGCATCGGCGCGCTGATTGGCGGCATCAGCCAGAAGATGCTGACCAAGACGCTGCGGCAGATGGAGGCCGACGGGCTGGTGACGCGCACCGTGCTGCCCGTGATCCCGCCGCATGTCGAGTATGAGCTGACCAGCCTCGGGCTCAGCCTCGGCGAGGCGTTCTGCGGCGTCTGGATCTGGGCCGAGAAGAATCGCGCCGCGATCGAAGCCGCCCGAAGCGCATTCGAAGCCCGCGATTGATAGAGCCTTTCATCGTTTCACGGAAACGATGAAAGGCTCCAAGTCCCTGCCTGGTCGCGGTTCCTTCCCGCGAACCGGGTCCATTTCGCTCGGAAACGCTCCAGGATCGGCGCTTGAAATGAAAACGGGGGCTGCAACGGCGTGCAGCCCCCGGTTCTTGCGCATGAGCGATGAGGCGATCAGGCTGCCTGCGCCGTCGCCTTGGTCGTGATGACGTTGAACGAGGCGGGCTTCAGCTTGATGCGCAGCTTCTCGCCGTCGATCGCGACATCGGCATTGGTCTTCGGCGCCACGGTGTTCGGGGCATCCTTGGTGTTGACCGCTTTGAGGTTCGCGTGGTGGATCTCGGTCGCGCCGACGAGGACGCGATCGGTGCCAAGGCCGCGAAGCTCGACATCGAGGTCCATCGTATCGGAGAGGCTGCGATTGAGCGCGAAGATCGTCGTCGAGCCGTCGGCCGGGTTATCGACCACCGTCGCGTAGAGATAAGGGATCTCCGGGAACGACTTCGCCGCATAGCTCGGCGATTCCGTGACAGTGCGCAGGACGCGGCCATGGCCGAACTGCGAGGCGAGCGCGAACGGGTGGAAGATCGTCTGCCGCCAGGCGTCGCCGCCGGTCTCGGTCATGATCGGGCCGATGACGTTGACGAGTTGGGCGAGGCACGCCGTCTTGACGCGGTCGGCATTGTTCAGCATCGCGATCAGTGCGCCGCCGACGATCAGCGCATCCTCGGCATTGTAGACTTCCTCGATCAGCGGCGGAGCTTCGGGCCAGCCGGGCTTGCGCATATGCTCGATCTTGTGGGTCTTGTACCAGACGTTCCACTCGTCGAGCGAGAGCATGATCTTCTTGTGCGAGCGACGCTTGGCACCGACGGCATCGCAGATCGCCGCGACTTCCTTGATGAAACTGTCGAGAAGCTCGATCACGCCGAAATATTCGGCTGTCGAGTCGGCATTGTTGTTGAAATAGGTGTGCAGGGAGATGAAATCGACTTCGTCATAGCAGTGGTCGAGGACTTCATATTCCCATGAGCCATAGGTCGGCATGTTGCGATGTGACGAACCGCAGGCGGCGAGCTGGATCGTCGGGTCGACCCAGCGCATGACCTTCGCGGTTTCCAGTGCCACGCGGCCATATTCTTCGGCTGTCTTGTGGCAAATCTGCCAGGGGCCGTCCATCTCATTGCCGAGGCACCAGAACTTGATGTCGTGCGGCTTGTCGTAACCATGCTCGCGGCGAAGATCGGAGAGCTCAGAGCCGCCGGCATGATTGCAGTATTCGAGAAACTGCCGCGCCTCGTCCGGTCCCTTGGTGCCGAGATTGACGCCGAACATCGGCTCAATTCCGGCCTTTTTCGACCAGTCCATGAACTCATTCGTACCGAATTGGTTGGTCTCGGTCGAGAACCAGGCGAGGTCGCGCCGGACGGGGCGGTCCTCGCGGGGGCCGACGCCGTCTTCCCAATTGTAGCCGGAGAGGAAATTGCCGCCGGGATAGCGGATGATCGTGGCGCCGAGTTCGCGCGTCAGTTCGAGCACGTCGCCGCGGAAGCCCTGCTCGTCGGCGGTCGGATGTCCGGGCTCGAAAATGCCGCCATAGACGCAGCGGCCCATATGCTCGACGAAGGCGCCGAAGACGCGACGGTCGAGGTCGGAGAGGACGAAGTCGCGGTCGACGACGAGGCGGGCTTTCAGCATGGAGACCTTCCGGGCCAATCGGTTTTGGGGGTCCGGCGCCGCGGCGCCGGAACGGGAATTCCGAGCGCTATCCCTTGATACCGGCGGAGAGCATGATTGCCTCGGTGACGCGGCGCTGGAAGACGAGATAGGCGAGTGCCACCGGCAGCGCGGCGAGGACGGCGCCGGAGAGGTTGCGGGCATATTGGACGCCGAAGGCGTCATGGACCTGCGTGATACCGACCGTCACGTTCATCATGTTCTGCTCGGTCACGACGAGGAACGGCCAGAGGAAGTTGTTCCAGGCGCCGATGAAGGTGATGATCGCCAGTGCTGTGGTGATCCCCCAGTTCATCGGCAGAAATATGTTGAAGAAGAGCTGGAACTCGGTCGCACCGTCGATCAGTGCCGCCTCGCGAAAGTCCTTCGGGATCTGGTCAAAGAACTGCTTGTAGATGATGACCGCCACAGGGACGATCAATTGCGGCAGGATCACGCCGAGCCATTTGTTGATGAAGCCGAAATCGTTCATCAGGATGAAATGGGTCACGATCAGCGTCTGGATCGGCACCATGAAGCTGGCAAGGATGATGAACCAAAGGATCGTGCGGCCTGGGAACCGCAATTGCGAGATCGCATAGCCGCAGGCTGAACTCAGCAACAGCACCAGCACCGTGACGGCGCCGGAGGTGACGAACGAGTTCAGATACCAGCGCCCGATCTGCGTGTTGACGATGACATAGAGGTATCCGCCCAGCGTCCAAATCTTCGGCAGCAGCCCGACGCCCGGCTCCACGACCTCGAATTCAGGCTTCAGCGTGGTAATGACGGCCCAATAGAGCGGAAACGCCCAGAGCATCGCGAAGCCGATGGTGACGACGGTGATGAACGCCGCAGCGAGATTGAGACGCTTCATGACCGACCTCCGCGCACCCTGAGCACCTGGTATTGCAGGACCGAGACAACCACGATCACGAGGAACAGCACGACGGCCACGGTTGCGGAATAGCCGCCCCGATTGAGCTGGAAGGCGTATTTGTAGATGTACTGGACCATGACATAGGTCGAGTTGAACGGGCCGCCCTGTGTGAACAGGTAGATCTGGTCGAAGATCTTCAGCTGCAGGATCAGCTGGATGGTCATCACCAGCGCCGTGACAGGCCAGATCAGCGGCCAGGTGATGTAGCGAAACTGTTGCCAGCGGGTCGCGTTGTCGATCGAGGCCGCATCATAGAGGTCTCTCGAGATATTCCTGAGGCCGGCGATGAACAGCAGCACGTTGAAGCCGTTGGTCCACCAGATCGTGATGAAGGCGACGCTCGGCATGGCCCAGTACTTGTCGCGAAAGACCGCGACGCGGGAACCGTTGAACAATTCGATCGCGTATTGAGCGATGCCGAACTGAAGGTCGAGCATCCACTGCCAGATCAGGAACACAACGGTGACAGGCAGGATATAGGGCAGGAAGAAGGCGGCGAGCACGAGGCTCTGGAGCCAGCCATTGAGGCGCGTCACCATGAGCGCGATCATCAGCCCGAGCAGTGTTGTCGGGATCACGGTCAAAAGGACGAAATAGCCGGTATGCAGCGCGGCGGCGTAGAACTGCTTGTCGTTGTAGAGCTTGATGTAGTTGCTCCAGCCGACCCAGTTGCCCTCGCCGATCAGCGGGGCGTCGGTAAAGCTGAGCTCGACCATCTTGAAGGTCGGATAGATGAACAGCACCAGATAGGCGATCACAAAGGGCGCGACCAGAACGAGGGCCGCCGACACCTGATTGCGTCCGAACTTCATGGGGGGATCCTTGCCGCACTTCGACACAAGAGCCGCCCGGCAAGTCTGGCCGGACGGCTCGATCGGTTGTTGAGGCTTAGTTCAGGAGGCCCTGCAGCTCGTCCTTGGCGGTACTGACCGCATCGGCGGGCTCGCCGTCGCCATTGAAGGTCGGCATGAAGTAGTTGGTGGCCGCGTCATAGACCGGCGAGGCGACGCCGGCGATCTTCGAAGAGGGGTCGAACACGGCGGTCTTCGACAGCGTCGAATAGGTCGCGTTCGGCTGCATCTTCTTGAAGTCTTCGCTGTTGGTGACCGGGAGATAGGCCGGGATGTGGCCGGCAGTGGCCCAGAACAGGCTGTGCTCGTTCATCCACTTGATGACCGAGAGGACGGCCTTCAGCTTCTCCGGCGAGATCTCGTTGCCCTTGCGGTTCGGAACCGCGAAGGAGTGCGAGTCGGCCCAGGTGGCGGGCTGGTCGAAGATCACCGGGATCTGGATCGCGCCCCATTCGAAGCCGAGCTTGCCGCTCTTGGCGAGGTCGGTCATCGTCGGGACTTCCCAGACGCCATTGATGTGCATCGCGGCCTTGCCGGAGGTGAAGAGCGCGATCGAAGCCGGATATTCCGTCTGCTTCGGCACCCAGCCTTCCTTGGTCCACTTCTGCATCTCGGCGAGCGCCTTGGTCGCCTTGTCGGCATTGGCGCCGTCGAGAACCTTGTCGCCGGAGATGAATTCGCCGCCCTGCTGGCCGAGCAGCGTATAGAAAACGCGCCAGACCGTGCCGCCATCCGCGGTCGGGATCGAGAGGCCGACCTGATCCGGGCCGGTGGTCAGTTTGGCCAGCGCCGCCTCGAAATTGGCAGCGCCATCAAGGCCCTTCGGCAGGCCGTCATCGCCGAGCAGGCCAGCCTTCTTGAGGAGATCCTTGTTGTAATAGAGGATCACCGAATGGATATCGAAGGGTACGGCATATTGCTTGCCGTCGACCTGAGCGGCCTTCCAGTTGGCCGGGGCATAGTTGTCGCCGGAAAGCCCGGCCGCCTTCAGTTCATCCGGCGTGATTTCGCGCAGCGTCCCGGTCGAGACGCCGAGCGGCAGGCGCGACAGGTGGTAGGTCATCACATCCGGGCCCTGGCCGACAGCGGCCGAGGTCTGCACCTTGGTGTAGAACGGAACGCCCCATTCGAGCGTCGTCGCCTGGATCTCGATATCGGGATTTTCCTTGTTGAACTGCTCAAGCAGCGACTTCATACGGACACCGTCGCCGCCCGACAGGAAGTCCCACCAGACCACGGTTTCCTTGGCCTGAGCGCCGACCGTCAGGGCCAGCAGCGCGGCGGTGGCCAGCGCCTTCGTCATAAATCCACGCATCTCGTCGTCTCCTCCAGTGTCGTTCGCCTTTCGGATCTCCCAACAAGACCCGTCCTCCGGCGACATGCTTTTTCGGCGCGCTCCGGCCGCTGGCCTCGGCAGTGCCGTGTCTCAGAACCCGCCACCCTCCTCGGCGGCTCGGCCCTGTCACTCTTTCAGCGCAAGGGCGCCTTCATCGAACGATAACAGAGGCGGCGGCTCGGCCCCAGCGGCAGCCGAGGTTGATTTTCCTCGCCAGCCTCTCCCCATTTGTCGTTCAATGGTATTATCATATGCGGCGATCATCCTGATGATCGGCGGCTTTGTCAACCGGATCATTGCAGCGTCGGGCCGAGGCAAATCCTGCGGTTTGCAGTGGCCGACCCTCTCAAAACCGCGTAGGGGAAGAAACGGTGTCGGGGGAGCGCGGGATGCTGGAGCGCGAGCTTCTATCGGTCGGAACGATGAGTGCGCAGGTTGCCAACCATATCGGCAGCCGCATCGTCTCGGGCGAATTTCTCCCCGGCGCGGCGCTGCCGATCGAAAGCGAGCTGTGCGAATATTATGGCGTCAGCCGCACCACGGTGCGCGAGGCGGTGAAGAGCCTCGCCGGCAAGCGCCTGGTCGAGGTTTCGCCGAAGGTCGGGACGCGGGTGCTCCCCTTCGCCGAATGGAACCTGCTCGATCGCGACGTGCTCGCCTGGCGGCTGCAGACACAATTCGACGGCAAGATCGTCGAGGACATCTTCGAGATGCGCCTCTGCTTCGAGCCGCGCGCCTCGTTTCTGGCCGCGCGGGACGGCACCGACGAGGACCTCGCCCAGATCGAGCATCATTTCCGCGAGCTGGCTGCGGCTCAGCTCGAGGGGCTGCCGGTGAAGACAACGTCCGAGGCAGCGCTCGAATTCCACCTTGCCATCATCAACGCCTCGCATAACGGGCTGTTCGTGACCATTGGCAGCGCCGTCAAATCGGCGCTCCGCGTCTCGTCCGAAATGCTGCAGCGGCATGCGACGCGGCCAAGCGAGGACGTGGCGCTGCACGATGCCGTCTGTTCGGCGATTGTCGGGCGCCGTCCGGCCGAAGCCGCCAAGGCGATGGAACATCTGCTCGCCGCCTCGCGCGAGCGGCTGCTGCCGCTCACCGTCGATGCAGCCTGAGGCTGGTCCGCCTCAGGAGACGGTCGGCAGTCCCGACCGTTTCCAGGCGTTGATGCCGCCCGCGAGATGCCTGTTGGCAGGAATGCCGGCCGCCATCGCCGCTTCGGCCGCGCGGGCCGAGCGCACGCCCGAACCGCATTGAAACACGATCGCCTTGCCCGCGGGATCGGGCAGGGCGGCGGCGTCGAAGGTCGATAGCGGGAACGGCACCGCGCCCTCGATATGCTCGGCGTCATATTCAGCCGGCTCGCGCACGTCGATGAGCAGGAAGCGGCCCTCTGCGAGGCCGGTCGCCACGTCGTCGGGGGCGAGGTTTTCGAGAACCAGCCGGTCGGTCATCGCCGTGTCTCCATGAAAGCGGGTTCCTTCGAGCTAGGCGTCGCTTGTCCGCCTGTCAATGCAAGCCGTCGCGCTGTCGGTGGTTGACGATCTCGCCGTGCTGTAATACTTAATCACATGCTTAAGTATCAGGACCAGCTTGATCTTGCTTTTCAGGCGCTCGCCGACCGAACCCGCCGCGGCATGCTCGAACGTCTCTGCCGCGGACCAGCCACGGTCAGCGAACTGGCCGAGCCGTTCGCCATGTCTCTGCCGGCGGTGGTTCAGCATCTGAAGGTGCTGGAGGCCTCGGGCCTGGTGCGCTCGGAAAAGATTGGCCGCGTCAGGACCTGTCATGTCGAACCGGCCATGTTGAGCGAGGCCGAGCGCTGGATCAACGATCGCCGCAGTCTCTGGGAGCATCGGCTCGATCGGCTCGGCGCCTTCCTGGCGGCAACCCGCACTGATGATCCGAAGGAGGAGGACGGACCATGACGACAGCAATCGACACCGACCGTGAGATCGTCACGACGCGCATCGTGAACTGGCCCCGGTCGATGATCTTCGCCGCCTTCGCCGACGCCGAGCAGCTTGCGGCATGGTGGGGGCCGAAGGACTTCTCGAACACGTTCGAGACATTCGACTTCCGTCCGGGCGGACCTTGGCGCTTCGTGATGCACGGGCCTGATGGCAAGGACTATAAGAACGAGAGCGTCTTCGCCGCGATCAGCGCGCCGTCCGAGATCATCATCGACCACATTTCGCGGCCGAAATTCACTTTGGCGGTCAAGCTGGACGACCTCCCCGGCCAAACGCGGATCACTTGGCGGATGCGCTTCCCCACAGTGGAGGAGCGCGAGCGCGTCGCTCTCTATGCCGTGCCGGCGAACGAGGAAAATCTCGATCGGCTCGAGGCGCTGCTGGCGGACCGCGGGAAGACGGCGGCTGCCGGTCGTCCGCCCAAGCGCTCCGTCACCCATGCGACCTTCGTCATCGACCGCGATTACGATGCGAGCCCGGCGCGCGTCTTCGCTGCCTTCGCCGATCCGAAGCTGAAGGCGATGTGGTTCAGCGGCCCGCCGGAATGGGGCATGGAGCGAGCGGTGATGGATTTCCGTGTCGGCGGCTTCGAGACCAGCGAAGGCGGGCCGCAGGGCGGTCCAAAGCACCGTTTCGTCGCGCTCTACCAGGACATCGTCCCGAACGAGCGCATCGTCTACAGCTATGACATGCATCTCGATGCCGTGCGCATCTCGGTCTCGCTGGCGACGATCGAAATCCGGCCCGAGGGTGGCGGCACACGGCTGCGCTTCACCGAGCAGGGCGCGTTCCTCGATGGCTTCGACGATGCCGGCGGCCGCGAGCATGGCACGCGGGAACTCCTGAACCAGCTCGGCGCCTCGCTCGCCGCGCCTTTGCCGCACTGATCGAGATCGCAGGAGGACCAGAGATGGCCGATCTATCCGTCGCCGACCTCGCCCGCGCCTATTTCCGCGCTTTTGAAGCCGCCGACCGTCCAGCGATGGAGGCGTTGCTCGGCGACGCCTTCATCTTCACCAGCCCGTTTGACGACCGGATCGATCGCGCCGCCTGGTTCGCGCGCTGCTGGCCATTTGCCGGCAGCTTCCGCTTCCAAAAGGACATGGCGATCTTCACGGAGGGCGAGGTGGCGGTCGTGCTCTACGAGACAGAGGGAAAGCCGGGCGGGACGTTCCGCAATGCCGAGCGCTTCCGCGTCGCGGACGGGCGCGTCGTCTCGATCGACGTCTATTTCGGCTTTCTCCCGCAGCCGATCATCGACGCAGCGATGGGCGCCAGCTGATAGCGGGGCCCAGTCTGATGGCGATCCCCCGGCCTGGCCACTCTGGACTTGCCCTGGCGGTGCCTGTATCGGAAAGCCGCTCAGGGAGGCTTGTGCCGCGGCTTCGACGGCGCGGCGCGCGGCTCCGGCCGTGTGCGGTCCGCCGCAGCCGGCGTGGAGACTTTGCATGAACCAGCCGCCGGCCGTGAGCGCGGGCATGACCGAAAGCCGGCCGATGCCGCTGCCGGCGCTTGAGCGCGGGCCGCTGGTGCTCATGCTCATCGCCGCGACGATCCTTGCGCGGCTCGTCATCGCCGCGGTGGTGCCGCTGGTGCCGGACGAGGCTTATTACGCGCTGTGGTCGACGCGGCTTGACGCCGGCTATCTCGACCACCCGCCGATGATCGCCTGGTTCATCCGTGGCGGCACGCTCATCGCCGGTGATACGCCCTTTGGCGTCCGTCTCTTGTCGGTGCTCGCCGCCATTCCGGCGAGCCTCTTCATCTGGCGGGCGGCGGCGCTGCTGATCGTCGATCGCCGTGCGGGGCCGCTGGCGGCGCTTCTGTTCAATCTGACGCTGCTCGGCTTCTTCGGCCTTGCGGTTGCGACGCCGGATGCGCCGCTGATCCTGTTTGCGTCGGCGCTGCTTTATTGTGCCGCGCGGCTCGTCGACCATGACAGGCCGGCGCTGTGGCTGGCCGCGGGCGCTGCGACCGGACTGGCGCTCCTGTCGAAATATTCCGCCGCGTTCCTGGCCGCCGGCTTCGGCCTTGCGGTGCTCGCTTTGCCGCAATGGCGGCGGCGGCTCCTTGGTCCCTGGCCCTATGCTGCCCTCGGCGTCGCGATCTTCGTCTTCTCGCCCAATCTCCTCTGGAATGCCGCGCATGGCTGGGAGACCGTTCTCAAGCAGGGCGGACGGACGACGGAGAATTGGGAGTTCCAGCCGCAATTCCTCGCCGAGTTCTTCGGCGCGCAACTCGGCTTGCTGACACCGCTGGTTTTCCTGTTCGCGATCATCGGGCTCTTGCCGCGCGCGAAGATAGCCTGGCTGACGCCGATGGGCCGGCGGCTCCTCGCAGTGCTGATCCTCGTGCCATCAGCCTATTTCATGTTCCATGCGCTCAGGAGCCGGGTCGAGGGCAACTGGACCGGCTTCCTCTATCCTGCGCTGGCGCTGACGGCAGCGGCGGCGCTGACTGCGATCCCGGCCGAAGGGCCCGGCTTCATGGCGCGTCTCAGGCGGGCGACCGTTCCGGTGGCGCTCGGCTTTGTCACCTTCGCCGCTGTCTATGCGACGCTGGTTCCGGTGACGGCGCTCGGCACGCGCGATCCCATTTTGAGGCTGACACGCGGCTGGTCTGGCCTTGCCGCGGATATCGACGGCATCCGCCGCACCGAGGGCGCCGGCTATGTCCTGACGATCGACTACCAGCTGAACGCCGAACTCGCGCGCCTCTTACCCGATGTCCCCGTGCTGCAGCTCAACGAACCCGAGCGCTACGCCTTTCTGGACCGTCCCCCCGAGCGCCTCGAAGGGACCGGCCTCGTCGTGACGCGCGATCCGATGGATGAAGCGCTCACGGCGCTGTTCGGCAAGGCGACGCTGCTCGGCACCGTTCCGCGCCGGTTCCGCGGCGTCGAAATCGCCACCTACTACGCCTACAAGATTGAGCGCCCCTCCGGCGAACCGCTGCCGCTCATTCGCGATTAGATCAAAATCGCTCAGAAACATGATTGACCGCGATCACATCCTGTGGATTGATTGATCGTATCAGCGTGTTTCTTCGACGGCTTTGAAGGCGCGGGCGGTCATGGCGCAAGGTGGCAGCATGAAGGTCGGACGGATCGATGCGATCCGGAGCCACCTCTATGCAAATGGTCCCTCGACGATCCAGGCGATCGCCGACGCGGTCGGCGCCTCGCTCGCAACCATCCGGCGCGATCTGCAGATTCTCGAGGACGAAGGCGCGATCGACCGGGTCCATGGTGGTGCGCGCATTGCCGAAGGCTCCAGCGTCGAGGTTGCGTTTCAGGAGCGCGTCAATCACAACCTCGCCGCCAAGCGGGCCCTCGCGGGCGCCTGCTACGCCGCGCTTAAGCCGCATGGCAGTGCCTTTCTCGATGCCGGCACGACGGTGTTGCAGCTCGCCAAGCTGCTGCGCGTCAATCCGATCCCGCTGCGCGTCTTCACCAACGGCCTCGCCGTGGCGCAGGAACTCATCAACGTGCCGAAGCTGCAGGTGGTGGTGCTTGGCGGGCAGCTTCGGAGCGAGAACGCTTCGCTGGTCGGGCCGCAGGCCGAGGCGATGCTCGCGGGGCTCTGGTTCGACCAGCTCTTTCTTGGCGCCAGCGCCATCGGCGAGGACGGCGCGATCTATTCGATCGATGCCGCCGAGGCCAGCCTCAATGCCCGCATGCTCAGTCGCTCGGCCGAGCGCTTTGTCGTCACCGATTCCTCGAAATTCGGATTGATGTCGACCTACAAGGTGGCGCCGCTCAGCGGCGTCGACACAGTCGTGACGGATAGCGGACTGGCACAGTCCTGGCGCAGCCGGCTGGGCGAGTTCGGCGTCCGGCCGCTCGTGGTCGATCCCGCGGGCGATGCTTCGGCCGATGGACAAAGCGAGGCCCTATGAGCCAGCCGCTCATCCTCGGCATCGATGGCGGCGGCAGCAAGACGCTGGTGGCGCTGGCACGGGCCGATGGCGAGATCGCCGCCTTCCAGGTTGGCGGCGGCATCAATCCGATGGATCAGCCCGGCTGGCGCGGCGAACTCGATCGGCTGCTCGCGTCGTTGGCGGCCGGCGGCCTTGAACGCGGCGGCCTTGCGGTCGGTGCTGTGGCAGCGGGCATGCCGGCCTATGGCGAGATCGCCGCGCTCTCGGCCGAGCAGGCGGCCGCTGTCGGCGCCCATTTCGCTTCAGCGCGGCAGAACGTCGTCAATGATGTCGAGGCGGCGCATTACGGCGCTTTTGCCGGCGGGCCCGGCGTGCTGCTCCTTGCCGGGACCGGCTCGATGGTCTGGGCGAGCGATGGCGCGGGCCGGGCGCTGCGCGTTGGCGGCTATGGCGAGGCGATCGGCGACGAAGGCAGCGCGTACTGGATCGGCCATGAGGCGGTGGCGCTGGCCAGCAGGGCAATTGACGGGCGGACCGAAGCGCCGGACTTCCTCGCCGCGTTCTTCGCGCATCTTCACCTCGACGCCGGGGCGCCGCAGGATGCGCTGATCTTCTGGCACGCCTCGCTCCGCCATCCCCGCTCCGAGATCGCGGCGCTTGCCATGCTGGTCGACCGGCTGGCCGAGGCAGGCGATGCGTCGGCGTTGGCGATCCTCGACGCTGCCGCCCTGCATCTGGCTCAGCATGTTGGTGCGGCGCGGCGCCGGATCGGCGCGGCCGAACTTGGCTGGAGCATTGCCGGCGGCGCCTTTGCCAGCCGCATTCTCCGTGAACGCACGGCGGCGCTGATCGGCTCCAGGCCGCTCGCGCCGCGCCTTCCCCCGATTGGCGGGGCGCTGCTGCGCGCCGCTCGCGACCTCGACTGGCCCGTGGACGAAGCATGGATCGAGCGGCTCGCCGCATCGATCGAAAAGAATGCAGTCCACGCGAGGAATGGCCGAAACGATACCTCTCCAGGATGGGACAATCACCGATGAACAGGTTGCTTCGAACGACCGTCGCTTTGGCGGCGCTGACCATCGCGTTGCCGGCGCTTGCCGACGATGCCAAGCCGCTGGCCGGGCAGAGCATCACCGTGCTGCTGCCCTCAGGCCAGTCGCCGACGCTGGCCGCCGATTTCGAAAAGGATACCGGCATCAAGGTCGATCTGCAGATGCTGTCCTGGGACGATATCCGCCCTAAGCTGATCACCGGCCTGATCGCGGGGACGGCACCAGCCGATGTCACCGAATTCGACTGGTCGTGGACCGGCCAGTTCGGCGCCGCGGGTTGGTATGAGGACCTGTCCAGCCTCGTGGACGCCGACACCCTCAAGGATATTCCGACTGCCTCGATCTTCACGGTCGACGGCAAGCTGCTCGGCGTTCCCTACAGCAATGACTTCCGCATCCTGGTCGGCAACAAGGATCACCTTGCCAAGGCGGGCATCACCAAGATGCCGACGACGATCGACGAACTGGTCGCCGATGCCAAGCTGATCAAGTCGAAGGGCATCGCCGAGTATCCCTTGGGCATTCCGATGTCGCCCTCGGAAGGCACCGCGACGCTCTGGTATCTGCTCACCTTCGCCCATGGCGGCGAATTGTTCGACAAGGACTGGAAGCCGCTGTTCACGGACCCGAATTCGGCCGGCTACAAGGCGCTGGCCTTCGAGGTCGACATGCTGAAGCAGGGTCTCGCCGACCCCGCCTCGACCGGGCTCAAGGATAACGACGTCCACCAGCAGTTTGCCGACGGCAAGATCAGCTTCGATCTCGGCATCGGTCCGGGACCGGTGTCGGGCTTTGAAGACAAGACGAAGTCGAAAGTCGCCGGCAATACCAAGGTCGGCCTCGTCCCGACGGTCAGCGGCACGACGGTCAGCTATGGCCTGCCTGAGGCGCTCGGCATCCCTGCCTCTTCCGAACACAAGGAAGCGGCGCTTGCCTTCATCAAATGGATGACGAGCAAGAACCAGCAGGTGAAGCTGTTCGACCAGGTGGGCATGTTCCCGACGCGCAACTCGGCCTTCCAGGCGATCAGCGAAGCCGGAAAGATGGTCGATGGCGATGTGCTGGTCGAGCAGGCGGGCACCGTTGGGCCGCTGTTCAAGCAGGGCACGCCGACCTGGTATCCGCAGTTCTCGAGCGCTGCTTCCAATGCGATCAACCAGGCCGTCAAGGGTGAGGTCACGGTCGCGCAGGCTGTCCAGTCGATCGCCGACGAGACCGTCAAGGCGCAGCAGCAGTGAGTCTTGGCGCCGCCGTTCCGGCCGGGCGCAAGGGTGACAAAGGCATCGACGGTTCCGCCGATGCCTGGCTCGGCCTGATGCTCGCGGCCCCCATCGTCTTTGCCATGCTGTCGCTGGTGCTGTTTCCCGTGGCATCGACGCTGTGGGACAGCCTACACCGGGTCAATCCGATGATGGCGGGAACGCCGTTCATCGGGCTGCAGCATTATCGCGAGCTCCTCGTTGACCCGATCGTCAACGAGGCCTGGCGCAACACGATCGTCTATGTCGTGATCTGCGTCGTGTTGGAGACGGCGGGGGGCATCGCGGCGGCGCTGCTCATCAACCAGGCAGGCCGCTGGCGGCGCTATGTGCTGGCGGCGGTCGTCCTGCCCTGGGCGCTGCCCGGCGTGGTCAATGCGGTTGTCTGGAGCTGGATCTACAATCCGGCCTTCGGCGTCCTCAACGGCCTGCTGGTCGCGGCCGGGCTCGATTTCGAGAAATTCGTCTGGTTCAACGATCGAAGCACGGCTTTGTTCGCGGTATCGCTTGTCCATGTCTGGCGGATGCTGCCGCTGACCGCCGTCATTATGCTGGCAGCGCTGCAGAGCATCCCCTCCGACCTCTACGAGGCGGCCCGGATCGACGGCGCCTCGCGGCGGAAGATGTTCACCCATATCACGCTGCCGCTGATCCGTGGCGGCGTGGCGATTGCCATGACGCAGTCGACCGTGGCGGCGTTCAATTTCTTCGACGAAGCCTGGATCCTGACGGGCTCGGCGCGGGGCACGCGGCCGATCCTAGTGCAAGTCTATCTCGAGGCGTTCCAGAACCTGCACTTCTCCTATGGAATGGCGCTCAGCGTCCTCATCATGATCGCTTCGCTCGCCGTCTCGCTGGTCTATGTGCTGCGCGTGCAGCGCGTCACGAGGATCGACTGATGGAAACAAGCCTTTCCCATCGCATCTTCGTCGGCATCGGCCTGACGCTGCTGATCCTCTGGTCGATCGGTCCGATCTACTGGGCCATCGCCACCAGCTTCACGCCGACGCCTGACCTCATGTCGCAGCCGATCCACTTCTTTCCCGAGCATCTGACGCTCAATCACTATCAGCGGCTCGCCGGCTTCGGCACCATCGCCTCGAACGATGTCACCGTCGCAGCACAGTTCCGCAATGCGCTGCTCAATTCGGTCATCACGGCGCTGGCGGCGACGATCCTGTCGATCTTTCTCGCCAGTCTCGGCGGCTATGCCTTCGCGCGGCTCGAATTTCCCGGGCGGCACGCGATCTTCTTCATCGTCATCGCGACGATCGCCATCCCCGGCTACACGGTGCTGATCCCGCTCTACCGGCTGATGGTGAGCCTGAAGCTGCTCGACACCTATGTCGGGGTGACGCTCATCTATCTCTCGGCCTTCCTGCCGCTGGCGCTCTGGCTGATGCGCAGCGTCTTCCAGCAATTGCCGCTTTCGATCGAGGAAGCGGCGCGGATCGACGGCGCGGGACGGCTGACCATCCTGTTCCGGATCGTCATGCCGCTTGCCGCTCCAGGCCTCGTCGCCGCGTCGATCATCACCTTTCTCGGCGCCTGGGGCCAATACATGGTGCCGCTGATCTTCTCTCCGACCAAGACCAAGCCGCTCACCGTCCTGATCCCGGAATTCTCGACCAAGAATTTCATCGATTACGGCCTGATCAATGCCGCTGGAACGATCGCGATGATCGTGCCGATCCTCATCGTGATCTTCCTCAATCGCTATCTGGTCAGCGGGCTCACCGCCGGCTCGGTGAAATAGCGGCGACCCGCAACAAGACGACAACGACAAGAGACCATCATGGGCATCACCGAACAGACCATCGTCGAGCAGTTTCCGTTCTGGCGCGCCGCGCTTGGGCCACGCGAAGGACTGCCCGCGGCGCCGGTCACCGTATTCGTCGGCTGCGGCACCTCCTATAATCTGTCGCTGGCGCTGGCCGCGAGCGCCAATGCCGCTGGCCGTCCCGCGATCGCCGTTCCGGGCCGGGAATGGGTCGATCGGCCCCAGAGCTACTGGCCGGAGTGGCAGAGCGCCCATGTCGTGGCGCTGTCGCGCAGCGGCGAGACCACCGAGACCATCGATGCCGCCCGCGCCAGCCGCGCCGCAGGCGCCAGCGTTACCGGCATCACCTGCGCCAGCGGCAGCGGCCTTGCCGCCGCCTGCGACCGTATCGTCTTCGCCGAGACCCATCCGGCGGAAGGCATCGTGATGACGGCTTCGGCAAGCCTGATGCTTCTGATGGGGCTGCAGCTTATCGGCATCCCGGTCGACGCCGCCGTCGTCGATGCCGCCGAAGCGGCGCTCGCCGCCACCGATGCCGTGGCCGCAGAGCTGATCGCCGGCCGGTCGCATTTCGTCTATCTCGGCGGTGGGCCTCTTTACGGTATCGCGGTCGAGGGCGCCCTGAAGCTGCTCGAAATGAGCCAGACCTTCGCTCAGGCGTTCCATCCGCTCGAATATCGCCATGGTCCGATCAGTCTGCTCGACGAGCGCACCGTCGGCGTGATGCTCTATGGCGATGCCCGGCCGGACGACGAGGCGCTGCTTGTCGCCGAAATGCAGGAGAAGGGCGCGCGGGTGATCGGCTTCGGCGGCCCCGGCGATATCTCTGTGCCGCTGGCCGTGGCCGGAGCGCTGGCCGGCCTTGCGGTTCTTCCGGCGCTGCAATTGATCGGCGAGCGGGTCGCTGAGGCCAATGGGCGCGACACGCTGCAGCCGCGGCATCTCACCAAAGTGGTGATGCTCGCCTCGGCCTGAGGCCGCAACCAGCGCGCGCTGCCGACACATATCGTAACCGGCAATGCTGTCGCCGGCGGCCATCTTCGGCTATGGACGGGGCGGCGCGTCGTCGCCGCGATTCGGTTGCCGGATCCGCGGCCCTTGGAGCCGATCCCATGTCCGTTCCGCCTATGATCGCGATCGAGGGTCTTTCGAAGACCTATGCCACTGGCTTCTCGGCGCTGAAGAACGTCTCGCTCGAAATCCAGCGCGGCGAGATCTTTGCCCTGCTCGGACCGAACGGGGCCGGCAAGACGACGCTGATCAGCATCGTCTGCGGCCTCGCGAGCGCGAGCGCCGGGCGTGTCTCGATCGGCGGCCACGACATCGTGCGCGACTATCGCGCGGCGCGGAGCCTTGTCGGCCTCGTGCCGCAGGAACTCACCACCGACGCCTTCGAGACGGTGTTCGCAACGACGAGCCTCTCGCGCGGCCTGTTCGGCAAGGCGCCCAATCCGGCTCATATCGAGAAGGTGCTGCGGGACCTCTCGCTCTGGGACAAGAAGGACAGCAAGATCATGACGCTTTCGGGCGGCATGAAGCGGCGCGTTCTGATCGCCAAGGCCCTGTCGCATGAGCCGGAGGTGCTGTTCCTCGACGAGCCGACCGCCGGTGTCGATGTCGAGCTCAGGCACGACATGTGGCGCGTCGTGCGCAGCCTCGCCGATTCCGGCGTCACCATCATCCTGACGACGCATTATCTCGAAGAGGCCGAGGAGATGGCCGATCGGATCGGCGTCATCAATCGCGGCGAACTCATCCTCGTGCAGGACAAGCGCGCGCTGATGGAGCGGTTTGGCCGCAAGCAGCTGACGATCGAGCTCGGCGCGCCGCTTGCCGCGGTGCCGGAGCAACTGGCCGCCTACGGCCTCGTCCTCGGTAAGGACGGCACCGAGCTCGTATATACCTATGAGAGCGAGGTTGCCGGCAATGCCATCGCCGCGCTGCTCGGCGACATCGCCGCGGCCGGCCTGCCGCTCAAGGATCTCCGCACCGAGGAATCCTCGCTCGAGGAGATCTTCGTCAGCCTGGTGAAGGGTACGTCATGAACATCCATGCGATCCGCGCCATCTATGGCTTCGAGATGGCGCGCACCCGGCGCACCCTCCTGCAGAGCATCATCTCGCCGGTGCTGTCGACCTCGCTTTATTTCGTTGTTTTCGGATCGGCGATCGGCCCGCATATGAACGAGATCGCCGGGGTCAGCTACGGTGCCTTCCTGGTGCCGGGTCTGATCATGCTCGGCCTCTTGACGCAGTCGATCTCGAACGCCTCGTTCGGCATCTACTTCCCGCGCTTTGTCGGCACGATCTACGAACTGCTTTCGGCGCCGGTCTCGCCGATGGAAACGGTGATCGCCTATGTCGGCGCCGCGGCGACCAAGTCGACCATGCTGGCGCTGATCACGCTCGCCACGGCCGCGCTCTTCGTCGATTTGAGGATCGACCATCCGTTCTGGATGATCGCCTTCCTGCTGCTGACGGCGATCACCTTCTCGCTGCTCGGCTTCATCATCGGCATCTGGGCCGACAATTTCGAGAAGCTGCAGCTGGTGCCGCTCTTGATCGTCACGCCGCTGACCTTTCTCGGCGGCAGCTTCTATTCGATCGACATGCTGCCGCCCTTCTGGCGCACGGTGACGCTGTTCAATCCCGTGGTCTATCTCGTCAGCGGCTTCCGCTGGAGCTTCTACGGCCATTCCGATGTCTCGGTCGGCATCAGCCTTGGCATGACGCTGGTGTTCATGCTGGCCTGCCTCGCCATCGTTACGTGGATCTTCAAGACCGGCTATCGGCTGAAGCGCTGATCGCCGCTTGAATGCAAGGGTGTCGGCCGTGCTAGCCTCCCCGGCAGTGTGCCGGGAGAGCACCCGCCGGGAGAATAACGATCACCGCCTATCGCTTCATCCATGCCGCCGACATTCATCTCGATTCGCCGCTGCGTTCGCTGGCGCTGCGCGATGCGGCGCTTGCGCAGCTGATCGGCAACGCGACGCGCCAGGCCTTTGTCGGCATCGTCGACCTCGCCCTCGCTGAACGCGTCGACGCGCTCATGATCGCCGGCGATCTCTATGACGGCGACCAGACCTCGATGAAGACGGCGCGCTTTCTTGCCGATCAGCTGCGCCGCCTTGATGAGGCAGGGATCGACGTCTTCATCATCCGCGGCAATCACGACGCGCTGTCGAAGATCACGCAGGAGCTGGTGTTCCCCCCGGCGGTGAAGCTTTATCGCGGCAGAGGCGACGTGGTCGAGGTCGAGCGGGCGCGCGGTGAGGTGCCGATCGCCGTGCATGGGCTCAGCTTTGCCAAGCCGCAGGCGCCGGAGAGTCTCCTGCCCGGATACCGCACCCCGGTGGCGGGCGCCGTCAATATCGGGCTCATGCATACGAGCCTTGCCGGCGCGCCCGGCCACGACGTCTATGCGCCGGCGAGCCTTGCCGATCTCGACGCACATGGCTTCGACTATTGGGCGCTCGGCCATATCCACCAGCGCGCCGCCTATGCCGGCGCCGCCACCGTGGTGATGGCTGGCATGCCGCAGGGCCGCGATATCAACGAGGCCGGCCCGAAATCGGTCAGCCTGGTGACGATCAGTGACGACCGCACCGTCCACGTCGAGGAGCGGCTGACCAGCATCGCCGAGTTCCGCCGCGTCTCGGTCGACGCCACCGGCCTTGCCGAATGGTCCGATCTCGTCGCTGCGGTCGGCACGGCGCTCGCGGCGGCGCGCAACGAGACGCGCTCGCCGCATCTCGTTGCGCGGCTGGAGCTTTCCGGCGCGACGCCGCTCGCCTGGCGCATCCGCCGCGACGCCGATCTCTTGAAGGCCGAGGCGGACATGGCGGCGGCGCGGTTTGGCGACGCCCATGTCGAAAAACTGGTGCCCGGCATCGCCAATCCCGTCCTCCAGGGCGACGGCGCCGATCCGCTGATCGAACTCGCGCGGCTGATCGGCGCCGATGTCCTGCAGGCGCCGGCGTTCCGCACCGGGCTCGGCGAGTGGGCGGCGCAGCTCAACGGCCAGTTGCCGGGCGAACTCCGCGATCTCTTCGGCGGCGACGAGGCGACCGCCGCCGCCCTGATGACACGGCTCGCCGCCGAGGGCGCCGAAGAGGTGCTGGCGCGGCTGCAGGCCGATGCGCTGGCCGGGAGCGCGGACTGATGCGGCTTGTTCAGCTCGGCCTTGTCCGCTATGGCCGCTTCACTGGCCGCACGCTCGATTTCGGCGAGCGGCCGGCCTCTGGTCCCGATCTCCATATCGTCTATGGCCGCAACGAAGCCGGCAAGTCGACGACGCTCGCCGCCTGGCTCGACCTTCTCTACGGCATTGGCATGCAGAGCCCCTACGGCTTCCTGCATCCCTATGCGACCATGCGGATCGAGGCGACGCTGGAGCTGGAGGGGCGCACGCGCCGCTTCGCGCGCATCAAGCGGCCGCAGAACAGCCTGCTCGACGCGGCCGAGCAGCCGCTGGCCGACGCGGCGATCCTCAGCGAGCTTGGCGGTATCGGCCGCGACGCCTATCGCACGATGTTCTCGCTCGACGACGACACGCTGGTCGCCGGTGGCGAGAGCATCCTGGCGAACCGGGGCGATCTCGGCCAATTGCTCTTTTCCGCCAGCGCCGGCCTCGCCGCGCTCGGCCAGCGCCTGGAACGGCTGAAGCAGGAGGCCGACAGCTTCTACAAGCCGTCGGCGCGCAAGACTGGGCTCGCAGAGTTGAAGGCGCGCCTTGCCGCGCTGAAGGAGCAGCGCGAGGCGATCGATATGCTCGCCTCGACGCATGCGAAGTTCGTCGAGGCGGAAAGGATGGCGCGCGAGTCCTATGCCGCCGCGACCGCCGAGCGCGGCCGCCTGCAAGCCGAGAGCGATGCGCTGAAGCGCCAGATCGGCGCCTTGCCGCGTCTTGCCTCGCTTCGCACGGCGCGCGAGGAACTGCGCCGCTATGCCGATCTCGCGGCGCCGCCGGCCGGCTGGGCGAGCGAGCTCCCGGCGTTGCAGGCCGCGGAAGTGGCGCTGGCGACCCGTCGAGAAGGCCTTCGCCAGGAGACGGCCCGCCTCGAACGCGCGCTCGCCGCGCTCACCGACGACCCCGCGGCGCTCGCCGAGGCCGATCGCCTCGCCGGCCTCGATGATCTCAAGGCACGCCACAGCACGGCGGCGCGCGACCTGCCGGTCCGGATGCTGGAGCTGGCCGAGGCCGAGCGGACCGTGGCCGGGATCCTTGCCCGCATCGGCCGTCCGGACGCGGTCGAGCCGCGCGCCCTTTTGATCGACGCGGCCCGATCAGCGCGGCTGATGGCGCTGGTCGAGGCCCGTTCCGGCATTGCCGCGACCCGCTCCGCTGCCGAGACCGAGAGCAAGGCGGCGGAGGCGGCGCTTGCCGAGGCCGAGGCGCGCTTTCGCGCGCAGGCAGGATCGGCACCGCTCGCCAAAGAGAGCCTCGCCCTGATCACGGCGACGCTGGCGAGCCTTCGCAGCGACGATCTCGAGGGACGCGCCCAGCGGGCGCACCGCGCCCTCGCTGCGGCGGAGGAGACGCTGGCCGAACGCCTGTCCGCCCTTGCGCCCTGGCAGGGCCATGCCGATGCGCTCGCCGTCCTGATCGTTCCCGCCGCCGCCGATATCGCCGACTGGAAGTCGGCTCTCGCCGGCGCCGCGGCCGAGGAAACGCAGTATCGCGCCGACCTCGACCGTCTCACTACGCAGATGGCCCGCGAGGAAGCGGCGATCGCAGCGCTCGACGGGCTCGCCGGCATCGGCAGCGAGGCCGAGGCTGCGGCGGCACGGCTCGGCCGCGAGGCGGCTTGGGCCCTGCATCGCAGCCAGCTCGACCGTGCGAGCGCCGACGCCTTCGAGGCGGCAATGCGGCGCGACGACGTCGCCGGCAATGCCCGCCTCATCCATGTGACCGACGGCGCGCGGCGGGCGCAGATCGCCGAGACGCTGGCCGTGACACGAGCCGAGCGGCTCAGGGCCGAACAGCTCCTGGCCGCGGCATCCGAGCGGCTGGCGTTGCAGCGGGCGGAGATCGCCGCGCGCATGGAGCGGATCGTGCCGGGGCTGATGGCGGGGAGCGGAATCAGTGGCTTCGAGACCTGGTTGCAGCGGCGGGCACTGGCGCTCGAGGCGCAGGGCGCCGTCCGTATCGTCCGCGCCGATGCGCAGCAGTCCGGGCAGGCTCTTGAGGCGGCGAAGGACCGGCTTGCGGCCGTCCTCGTTGGTGCGGGACTTATCCCCGGCGACGGCGGCGACCTCGATGAGCTGCGTTCGCTCGGTGATGCGGCGGTCGCGGCCGCCGGTGCCGCTGCTTCTTCGGCCGAGGCCCTTGCCGAGGGGCGGCGTGCGCTGGAGCGGCGCCACAACGCGCTCGACGAGGCCGTGGCGCGCGATGCCGACTGGCACGCGTCCTGGCAGGCGGCGCTCGAAGGCTGCTGGCTCGCGGCCGCGGCGCCGCCGGTCACGGCCATGCGCGAAATCCTGACCGCCCTGCAGACGCTCTCATCCGAGATCGGCAAGACGGCAAGCCTTGCCGATCGCATCGGCAAGATGGAGAACGATCAGGCCGCCTATCGCGCCGGGCTCGACGCGGTCGCGGCCGCGCTCGACATCCGGGATACCATCGACACCGCTACCCTGGCCGGCCGGCTGCGCGACCGCGTCGCTGCCGCGCGTGCCGCCGACACCGAGCGCCGTGCGCTGTCGGACCGCCTCGCCGCCACGGCCGAGGCAGAGACGGAGCTCGTCGCGGATGAGGCGGTCTTTCGCCGGCAAAGCAGTGCTATGACGGGCTTCTTCGGCGTCGAGACGCTGGCCGATGTGGCGACCTCGCTCGCCGCCGTCGCCGACCGGACGCGGCTTCTCGCCCAAGCCGCCGAGGCAGAGCGCGACATCATAGCCGCGCTCGATGTCGGCGGCATCGCCGAGGGAGAGGCGATGCTTGCCGCCGCCGATCGTGGCGCGTTGACGGCGTCGCTTGCCGAGCAGCAGCGTCGTCTCGCCGATTGCGATGCCCGCTGCGAGCAGCTCTTCGCCGAGATGAGCGCCGCGTCGGATCGGCTTGCGGGCATGGGCGGCGATGGCGCGGTGGCGGCGCTCGAGGTGCAGCGGCGCACTGTGCTCGCCGAAATCGAGGAGGGCGCGCTGCGCACGCTGCGCCTTAGGGCCGGCATCGGCGCCGCCGAGGCGGCGCTCCGCCTCTATCGCGAGCGCCATCGCAGCCAGATGATGGCGCGCGCCTCGGAGGCCTTCCGCACGATCAGCCGCGGCGCCTATACCGGGCTCACCTCGCAGGCTGACAAGGATGGCGAGCGGCTGATCGCGCTCGTCGCTGGCGGCGGCTCCAAGGCGGCGGCGGAACTTTCCAAGGGCACGCGGTTCCAGCTTTATCTCGCGCTCCGCGTGGCCGGCTATCACGAGTTTGCCGCCGTGCGCCGGCCGGTGCCCTTCATCGCCGACGACATCATGGAGAGCTTCGACGACTTCCGCGCCGAGGAGGCCTTTCGCCTCTTCGCCGGCATGGCCGAAGTCGGACAGGTCATCTACCTGACCCATCATCAGCACCTGATCCCGATCGCCGAAGCTGTCTGCCCGGGCGTCCGCGTGCACCGACTCGACGCGGACTGAATGGTTTGCAGCGTCGTCGGCGCATGATAGAGATATGTTCGTCTTTCGTTCTCGGAGATTGACATGGGACGTCGCGCCGGCAGCGCTGATCTGCCGCTTCATGGCGGGCGCGTACCGGCCTGGCTCGGGCAGCGGATGACGCGGCTCGGCGCCGTGATCACCGAGGCGATCGTCCACCATTATGGCCGCGAGGAATTTCTTCGCCGGATCGCGCATCCGTTCTGGTTCCAGTCCTTCGGCGCCGTGATGGGCATGGACTGGCACTCGTCCGGCATCACCACCAGCGTCATCGGCGCGCTGAAGCGCGGCCTTGCGCCGCTCTCCGGCGAACTCGGCCTCACCGTCTGCGGCGGGCGCGGCGCGCAGTCGCGCAAGACGCCGGACGAACTGATTCTGGCCGGCAACCGGGCTGGCTTCGACGGGGCTGCGCTCGCCAGCGCGAGCCGTCTCGTCGCCAAGGTCGACAGCGCGGCCGTGCAGGATGGCTTCGATCTCTATCTGCATGGGTTCATCGTCGCTGATGATGGCCAGTGGGTCGTGGTGCAGCAGGGCATGAATGGCGAAACGAAACTCGCCCGGCGCTATCACTGGCTCTCCGAGGGGCTGACGAGCTTCGTCGATGCGCCGCATGCCGCCATCGACGGCCGCGGCCAGGGCGAGATCGTCAATCTGACCGACCGCCGCGCCCACGCTTCGCGGCAGGGGCAGATCGACATCCTCCGCGATCTTGGTCCGGATGGCATCGTGCGCGAGGCGGCTGTCCTCGCGGGTCTGCCGACCGTGTCGCCACCGCCCGATGCGCCACTGCTGCCGCATCTGGTGATGCCGGAGCATCACGACGTCAGGCCGAAGGATGTCATCATGCGCCGCCTGCATGGTGCGCTGGCGGCGGCGGCCGAGCAGGGGCCGGCGGATTTCGAGGATCTGCTGGCGGTGCCGGGTGTCGGGGCTCGCACGGTGCGCGCGCTCGCGCTGGTCGCCGAGGTGGTGCATGGCGCGCCGTGCCGCTTTGCCGATCCGGCGCGGTTTTCGCTCGCCCATGGCGGCAAGGATCGCCACCCCTATCCGGTGCCGCTCAAGGTCTATGATGAAACCATCGGCGTGCTCAAAACGGCGATGACCAAGGCGAAGCTCGGCAATGACGACAGGCTCGAGGCGATCCGCCGGCTGGACGAGGCGACGCGTCGGTTGGAGCGCGACGCGCGCGGGCCGGGTTTCGAGGCCTTCGTCGCCGAGGAGCGGGCGCGCTCGCACGGCTATGGCGGCATGAGCGTATTCGGACCGGAGCCGCCGCCGGACGAAGCCGATCTCTTCGGCAGCGCCGAGCGGCGCGGCTGAGATGGCGCCGGGCGATGCCTTCGATCTCGAACGCTTCGTGCGCGCGCAGGCGGGCGTGATCGACGCCGCGCTAGCCGAACTCGCGGCCGGGCGGAAGCGGAGCCACTGGATGTGGTTCGTCTTCCCGCAGCTCAGCGCGCTCGGCCGCTCTGAAACCGCGCGCTTCTATGGCATCGCCTCGATCAGTGAGGCGCGGGCGTTCCTCGCCCATCCCTTGCTCGGGCCGCGCCTTCGCGCCTCGGTCGGCGTGGTGATGGCGGCGCCGGCGCCCTCGCTGCATGCCTTGTTCGGGTCGCCCGACGATCTCAAATTCCGTTCGTCGATGACGCTGTTCGCGGTCGCCGACGGGCGGGCCGACAGCGAATTCAGCGCCGCTCTCGCCCGCTGGTGCGACGGTGTCAGCTGCGCGCCGACGCTGAAGCATCTTGGTGGCGCGCTTCCCGGCGTATGAGGCTCAGGCCGGATCGCCGACGCCGCGCCAGCTCTTGCCATGGAAGAACACGAGAGGCTCGCCCTCAGCGGAATGCACCGCCAGGACGCGGCCGATGACGATCGAAATCGCGCCATGCTCGATCACTTTTTCGACAGCGCAGTCGAAGGCGCCCAGCGCCGATTTGAGGATCGGCGCGCCGCTGGCCAGTGTGATCCATTCATGGCCGGCAAAACGGTCTGCGCCGGAGAGCCCGCCACGGCCGCCGAAGATGTCGGCGAGCGGCGCGGCGTCGGCGGGCAGATAGTTGATCGCGAAATGGCGTCGCGACAGAACACCTGCGAGCGCGTGGGTCTTGCGGTCGATCGAGACCAGCATCGTCGCCGGATCGGCGCTGACATGGGCCGCGGAAAGGCCGAGAAAGCCGGTCGGACCCTCATCGCTGTCGGCGGTGACGATGGTCATGCCGACAGGGCGCTGGCCGAGGATCCGCCAGAACGTCTTGATGTCGATGCCGCCCGAAGGAGCTGTCTCAGTCATCGGGATCTCCGTGCTTGCTGTGCCCGAGGCGGTCGGCGGCGATCCGTCCTGGTCCCGTGTCCTCGCCGGGGCATTTCACCCGCTTTCCGGCTTGTTGCGCAAGCGGGGGCGGCAACGCGACACCAAAAAGCAAAAGGCGCCCCGAAGGACGCCTTTTCACTGCCTGTCTTCCCGAAGGAAGTTTGGAGCGGGCGAAGGGATTCGAACCCTCGACCCTAACCTTGGCAAGGTTATGCTCTACCCCTGAGCTACACCCGCTTCCGTGCCCGACGCTGCCGGACGGCGCACCTTATGGCGCATGGTTCCGGGGATTGCAACAGTCAATTTGCCGGCGATCCACAGCCCCCATTGGATGGCCGCTTCCGACCGGCTAGAACGGCGGCGGCCGGCCGTTTTTTGGCCGGTCGGAGGACGAGGACAGGCTGTGAATACAATGCGCGACGCGCTTTTCGATCTCCTGGCGAGCCTTGGAATCAGCACCGAGACGGAGGAACATCCTCCGCTCTTCACCGTCGCGGATGGCAAGGCGCTGCGCCAGTCGATGCGGGGGCTGCACAGCAAGAACCTGTTCCTCAAGGACAAGAAGGGCAGGCTCTTTCTTGTCGTCGCGGTCGAGGACAGCGTCGTCGATTTGAAGAGCCTGCATAGCGTGATCGGCGCTTCGGGCCGGCTGTCCTTCGGCTCAGCCGAGCTGCTGCTGGACGTTCTCGGCGTAACGCCGGGGTCAGTGACGCCCTTCGCACTGACCCATGACAAGCTGCCGCGCGTGACGCTGGTGCTCGATCAGCGCTTCCTCGCCGCGAGCGAAGCGAATTTCCATCCGCTGGTGAATACCGCGACGACGCGGATCGCCGTCGCCGACCTCCTCGCTTTCGCCCGCGCAACCGGCCATGAGCCTGTTCTCGTCGATTTCGGCGCGGCGCCGGCGCCTGCGGATTTGTAAAACGGCCGGCAAAGCTCCATCTTCTTCCCCTGAAACGCGCCGGCCTGCCGGCAGCCCACCATCGAGGCGATCAGCTCATGACCCAACCCAGCTACAGTTTCGGCTCCTCCTATCAGGCGACGCCTGCGGCTGCGGGCGGCGATCTCGTCAGCGATACGACGACGCAGACCTTCGCCAAGGATGTAATCGAGGAATCGCGCCGTCAGCCGGTGCTGGTCGATTTCTGGGCGCCGTGGTGCGGCCCGTGCAAGCAGCTGACGCCGGTGCTCGAAAAGGTGGTCACCGCCGCGCGCGGGGCCGTTCGGCTCGTCAAGATGAACATCGACGACCATCCGCAGGTGGCCGGCCAGCTCGGCATCCAGTCGATTCCGGCGGTCATCGCCTTTGTCGACGGCCGTCCGGTCGACGGCTTCATGGGCGCGGTGCCGGAAAGCCAGATCAAGGCCTTCATCGACAAGCTCGGTGGCCCCGCTGGCCCGTCAGAGATCGATGCGGCGCTTGAGGAAGCTGAGGCGCTGGTCGCCGAGGGCGCGTTGGCCGAGGCGGCGCAGCTCTTCGCTGCCGTGCTGGGGGCCGAGCCCGAAAACCTGCCCGCCCTGGCGGGGCTCGCGCGCTGCCATATCGCGCTCGGCCAGATCGACGAGGCGAAGGCGCTTCTCGGCAGCGTGCCCGAGGCGAAGGCGGCCGATCCGCTCATTTCGGCAGTTCGCGCGCAGCTGGCGTTGATCGAGCAGACGGCAGCGCTCGGCGAGGAAGGCGAGCTGCGCGCCCGCATCGCGGACAATGCCAAGGATTTCCAGGCCCTGTTCGATCTCGCACTGCTGCGCAATGCCAAGGGTGATCGCGAGGAAGCGAGCGACCTGCTCCTTGAAATCGTCCGGGCCAATCGCAATTGGGAGGATGAGAAGGCACGCAAGCAGCTGGTCCAGCTGTTCGAGGCCTGGGGGATGACCGACGAGGCCACGCTATCAGGCCGCCGTCGTCTCTCCTCGATCCTGTTCTCTTAAGGCAAGGCGCATGCAGGCCGGTAAAGTTCACTACGAAGGTCCGGGCGACATCCCCGACAGCGTTCCGGTGTTTCCGCTCACCGGGGCGCTGCTGTTGCCGCGCGGGCAGATGCCGCTCAACATTTTCGAGCCGCGCTATCTCGCGATGGTCGACGAGGCGATGGCCGGGAACCGGTTGATCGGCATGATCCAACCGGCGGGACTGGGCGGGGAAGCGGGCGAGCCGGCGCTGTCCGCCATCGGCTGTGTCGGCCGCATCACCTCCTATGCCGAGACCGATGACGGCCGCTACATGATCGGCCTGACCGGCATCGCGCGGTTCAAGGTCTTGGCCGAATTGGAAGGGCGGGCAGGCTTTCGCATCTGCCGCATCGCGACCGAGGCATTCCAGTCCGATTTTGCCGAGAATGCCGGCGCCGAGGCGGTCGACCGCACACGCCTGCTCGACGTCTTCCGCGCCTATCTCGAGGCCAACCGGCTCGAGGCCGACTGGGACAATATCGGCCGCACGTCGAATGAGACGCTTGTCAACGCGCTGTCGATGATGAGCCCTTATGGTCCGGCCGAGAAGCAGGCGCTGCTCGAGGCGGAGGATCTTCGCGCGCGCGCCGAGACCTTGATCGCGCTCACCGAGATGTCGCTGGCGCGCGGCGGCGATGGCGGCCCCTCGCCGCTGTTGCAGTAGCGACGCTGATGGCCGCGCTCGACCGCCCCGCCGCTCGCATCGATATCAAGCTCCTGGAGATTCTCGTCTGCCCGGTCAGTAAGACCGCGCTGTCCTATGACGAGGAGCGGCAGGAGTTGGTGAGCCGCGCCGCCCGGCTCGCTTATCCGATCCGCGACGGCATTCCGATCATGCTGCCCGATGAGGCAAGGCCACTCGAGGACGACTGATCCGTGCCTAGAGAGCTTCGCCACGCAGCAGCCGCGGGCCCGTGGAGGTCGAATCCGCGGCGACGCCGATAAAGCGCCGCTTGAGCTGCGGCAGGCGGTCGACGAGGCCGAGGCCGACGTCGCGGGCGATTCGCAGCGCCGGGTTGTCGTTCGAGAACAGCCGGTTGAGTCCGTCGGTCACCATGCCCATCTGGACCGTGTCGAAACGGCGCCAGCGCTCATAGCGCGAAAGCACCGCGGCCGAGCTTGGATCGAGGCCGAGCCGTGCCGCGTCGACGACGCTTTCCGCCAGCGCCGCCGCATCCTTGAAGCCGAGATTGAGACCCTGGCCGGCGACGGGATGGATCGCATGGGCAGCGTCGCCGCAAAGCGCGAACCGATCGGCGACGAAGCTCCTGGCGATCATCAGGCCGAGCGGATAGGCACGCGGCGCTCCCTCGACAGTGAGCGCTCCGAGGTGATGGCCGAAGCGGCGCTCCAGCTCGATGGCAAAAGTGAAGGGGTCGGCCGCCACGAGACGATCGGCGGCTTCGGTCGCCTCGGTCCAGACCAGCGAGGAGCGGTTACCGGTCAGCGGCAGGATCGCGAACGGACCGGCCGGCAGGAAATGCTCCTCCGCCCGACCCTCGTGTGGACGCTCATGCGCCACGGTGACGACGATGCCCGACTGGCCATAGCCCCAGCCCACGGTCCTGATGCCGGCAAGCGCGCGGAGGCGCGACTTGGCACCGTCAGCGGCGACGAGAAGGCGGGTGCGCCGCGTTTCGCCATCCGACAGCGTGACCTCCGCAAATCCCGGCCGGATCGAGAAGTCACCGACGCCCCGGCCGGATATCCGCTCGACCCCCGCGGCATCGGCTGCCTCGGAGAGCGCCCCGACCAGCGCGCCGTTCGGCACCATGTGTGCGAAGGGCGCTGTGCTTCCCTCGGCCCTTGCAAAGGTCAGGAAAACGGGCCGCACCGGATCGCGGGTGCGGCTGTCGGTGACGATCATTTCCTCGACCGGCTGGGCAAGCGGCTCGAGAGCCGGCCATATGCCGAGCGCGTCCAGCATCTCGCGCGCCGCGCTGGCAATCGCCGAGGCGCGGCCATCGCGCGCGGCAGCGCCGGGAGGGGCCGGATCGGCGACGGCAACGCGGAGGCTTGGCGCGCCGCGTTTCAACGCGAGCGCCAGCGACAGCCCGACATAGCCGCCGCCGGCGACGAGCACGTCGAGCGGCGGGCGATCGGCAGCATCGGTGACGGTCATCATCGCTCCGTTGGTTGGCGTCGGCCGCGTCGCGCGGCCGGCCCTGCGGCTTGACAGCATCGAACCACCGCCGCAAGGGGATGGTCCTGATCGCAACGAGGGCGCAGCCAGCGTGACCGACGACCTCCTCGGGATACTTGATCTCGAACCCCTCGAAATCAACCGCTTCCGGGGTCGCAGCACCGATCCCGGCTGGCACCGCGTTTTCGGCGGACAGGTTGTCGGCCAGGCAGTGGTCGCCGCGGGGCGGACGGTCGATCCGGCGCGCCTCGTCCATTCGCTGCATGGCTATTTCCTCAGGCCCGGCAATCCGGACGCCTCGATCGACTATGCGGTCGAACCGATCCGCGACGGCGGCAGCTTCAGCACGCGGCGCGTCGTGGCATGGCAGGGAGGCCATGCGATCTTCACGCTCGCCGCCTCGTTCCATCACGACGAACCGGGCTTCGATCATCAGGTGGCCATGCCCGACGTGCCGCCGCCCGAAGTTCTTCCCGATGCCGGCGCGCTGCTCGCCGCGGCCGCCGGGCGCATGCCGGAGGCGGCGCTGACGTTCTGGAAGGGAGCATGGCCGATCGAGGTCCGCCCTGTCGATCCCGAGGCGTTTCTCGGGCGTAGCAGCGGCGCCACGGGGCAGGCGAACTGGATCCGTTCAAGCGCCGCATTGCCCGACGACCCGCTCATCGTGCGTGCTGTCATGGCTTATGCCTCCGACCTGACTTTGCTCGATACGACGCTGGTTGCTGCCGGGCGCTGGGCATTCGAGCCCGGGCTGATGGTGACGAGCCTTGATCATGCGATGTGGTTTCACAGACCCTGCCGCTTCGACGACTGGCTCCTCTACGCCTGCGACAGTCCCAGCGCCGCCGGCGCGCGTGGCTTCAATCGCGGCAGTCTGTTCGATCGCAGCGGCCGACTTGTCGCATCGGTGACCCAGGAAGGGCTCGTGCGCCCGGTCCGCAGCGCCGGGCTCTGAGCAAGCAGGCGCCGATTGACCGAAATCGGGTCCAAATCTGCACAATAAATGATCATTCGTGCAATTTGGCCCCAGTTCGTGGCGCGCCTGATGTCCAATTTGCGACAACTCGGCGACGTGTTTGCGCGATTTTTGAACTTTTTGCCCAACACGGCGGAGTTGGCACGGAGCTTGATTCCCTATGGGTCGGCGCAGCGGCGTCAATCGGGCGGCATGCCGGTCGACCAATCGATCCTTGCGGTTGTACCGCCGTAAAAAAGACGGGAACTGACACATGAAAATCGTGATGGCGATCATCAAGCCATTCAAACTCGACGAAGTGCGCGATGCGTTGACCGCGATCGGCGTGCAGGGCCTCACGGTCACCGAGGTCAAGGGCTATGGCCGCCAGAAGGGCCATACAGAGATCTACCGCGGCACCGAATATGCCGTCAGCTTCCTGCCGAAGCTGAAGATCGAGGTCGCCGTGGCCTCCGAGGCCGTGGACAAGGTCATCGACGCGATTTCCGGCGCCGCCAAGACCGGCCAGATCGGCGACGGCAAGATCTTCGTTTATTCGATCGACCAGGCCGTCCGTATCCGCACGGGCGAGACGGATACCGACGCGCTGTGACGCTCGGGCTTGAAACCAGTGGATTTCACGAACAGCGCGAGCAAGAGGCACGATGACGGACTTGAGTGAAATGACAGCCAGGAGCCGGGGGATGGGTCGCGCCATCGCCGATGGGATCAGTCGACCGGATGCGCGGTCCGACAGGAGAGGTCTGATGACACTGCGTAATGCCAAGTTTTCTCTGATGGGAGCGGCCGGCGCGCTGCTCGCTCTGCCCGCGCTGGCCTTCGCCCAGGAGGCAGCCCCCGCTGCCGCCGATGCGGCGCCTGCCGCGGCTGCGGCTGCAGCCCCGGTGCTGAATTCGGGCGACACGGCCTGGATGCTGATCTCGTCGGTGCTCGTGCTGATGATGATCGTGCCCGGCCTCGCGCTGTTCTATGGCGGCCTCGTTCGCGCCAAGAACATGCTCTCCGTGCTGATGCAGTGCCTTCTGATCGCCAGCGTCGTGATGGTGATCTGGGTGTTCTACGGCTACAGCCTCGCCTTCACCGACGGCAGCGCCTTCATCGGCGGCCTCAGCAAGGCGTTCCTCGCCGGCATCACGCCGTCGACGCTTTCGGGCACGATCCCGGAATATGTCTTCATCGTGTTCCAGATGACCTTCGCCGCCATCACCCCTGCGCTGATCGTCGGCGCTTGGGCTGAACGGACGAAATTCTCGGCCGTGATGCTGTTCATGATCCTCTGGGTCACGTTCGTGTACATCCCGGTCGCGCATTCGGTCTGGCAGTCGACCGGCTGGCTGTTCAAGCTCGGCGCGCTCGATTTCGCCGGCGGTACGGTCGTCCACATCAATGCCGGTATTGCGGGCCTCGTCGGCTGCATCATGATCGGCAAGCGCGTTGGCCTCGGCAAGGATCTGATGCCGCCCCACTCGCTGACCAATTCGATGATCGGCGCTGCCCTGCTGTGGGTCGGCTGGTTCGGCTTCAACGCCGGCTCGGCGCTCACCGCCGGCCCGGTCGCCGGTCTCGCCACCATCAACACCTTCGTCGCCACCGCCGGTGCGGCCATCGGCTGGGTGTTCATCGAGTGGATCGTCCGTGGCAAGCCCTCGATGCTGGGCGCGATCTCGGGTGTCGTCGCGGGTCTCGTCGCCGTGACGCCGGCCGCCGGCTTTGCCGGTCCGGTCGGTGCCATCATCCTCGGCTTCGTCGCCGCGATCGTCTGCTTCTTCTTCGTGACCACCGTGAAGAACGCGTTCGGCTATGACGACAGCCTCGACGTCTTCGGCGTCCATGGCGTTGGCGGCATCGTCGGCGCGCTCGCTACCGGCTTCCTCGCCTCCGACTCGCTCGGCGGCGTCGGCTATGCCGCGGGCGTGACGATGGGCCATCAGGTCTGGGTGCAGATTCAGGCCGTGCTGTTCACGCTGGTCTGGTCGGGTGTCGGTTCGCTGATCCTCTACAAGATCGTCGACGTCATCGTCGGGCTGCGTGTCCGGCCGGAAGTCGAAAGCGAAGGCCTCGACATCGTCGAGCATGGCGAGCGCGCCTATCACAGCTGATGCCAATGGCCGGCGCCTCCGGGCGCCGGTCCTTCCTGCCGCTGCTGCGGCAGGCCTTCCCGTGATGATTCTCCTCCCAAGACTCCAGGGCTCCGATCCAATCGGAGCCCTTTTTTTTGATCTGTATTCCCGGCCGCGCCGTCGCCAGGCGTCGATGGTTAAAACGCCCTTAACCAGCCGGCCCTACGCTCTCAGCGCGAACCAGCACGGAGATATGAGAGCATGAGCGGCCCGACGAGCGCCGGCAGGGCGATCTCGCCGTTTCAGAAGCTGAACGACAGGCTGGCCGGGATCGGGCCGGGCCTGCCGCCGATTAATCTCGGCCTCGGCGAACCCCAGCATCCGATCCCGTCCTTTGTCGGCCCGGTGATCGCAGCCAATCTCGACCTGTTCGGACGCTATCCGGCGATCCGCGGCAGCGATGCATTCCGCGATACCGTCGCTGGATGGCTCAATCGCCGCTATAGCCTCGCCGCTGCGCCCGTCGACCCCGCAACAATGGTGCTGCCGCTCAATGGTTCGCGCGAGGGGTTGTTCTTCGCGGCGCTCGGCGCACGCGAGCGCGCCTCGTCGATCGAGCGGCCCGTGGTGCTGCTGCCCAATCCGTTCTACCAGGCCTATGCCGCGGGTGCCGAGGCGGCGGGGCTCGAGATCGTGCTGCTCGAGGCCGGGCCCGAAAGCCGCCATCTGCCCGACCTTTCGCGCGTCGGCGCGGACATCCTTGCCCGGACGGTGGCGCTCTATGTCGCCTCGCCGACCAATCCACAGGGCAGCGTCGCGACACAAGCCGATTGGCGCGGCCTGATCGAGACCGCGCGGCGGCACGGCTTCATGATCTTCGCCGACGAATGCTATTCCGAGATCTATCGCAGCACACCGCCAACCGGCGTGCTCGAGGTGGCGGCCGGGCTTGGCGCCGGCTTCGACAACATCGTCACATTTCATTCGCTCTCGAAGCGCTCGAACCTGCCGGGGCTTCGGGCCGGTTTTGCCGCCGGCGATCCGGCCTTCCTCACCGACTGGCTGCGCCTGCGCAACATGGCGGCGCCGCAAGTGCCCGGGCCGATCCAGGCGGTGGCCGTTGCCGCCTATGGCGACGAGGCCCATGTCGCGGAGAACCGCGCGCTCTACAACGAAAAATTCGAACTCGCCCGCACGATTCTTGGCGCGCCGGTGCCTGAGGGCGGATTCTTCCTCTGGCTCGATGTCGGCGACGGCGAAGAGGCGGCGATCCGCCTCTGGCGTGAAGCGGGCGTGCGTACCATTCCGGGCGGCTATCTCTGCCTGCCGACTGAAACGGGCGACAATCCCGGCCACTCCTTCCTACGTGTGGCGATGGTCCAGGACATCGCGACGACGACCGAGGCGCTGCGCCGCATGGCGCGGGTGCTCGGCTGATCCTCTGGGGACCGACAGCATGCGCTCGAACAGAACCGTCTCGCTCACGATGCCTTCCGAGGACGGCGACATTGTGCGCCGATTCTTCGGCCGGCATGTCGGCTTCATCGTTGGCGTCGCGCTTCTCGCGGGCGTCGCCGCGGTTTCTGCGAGCCTCGCCACCTGGACGGTCGACGATCCCTCGCTCTCTTATGCGGCGGCAAAACCCGTCGCCAATATACTCGGCTTCCCGGGCGCTGTGGTTTCCGACCTCCTGATGCAGTTTCTCGGCCTCGGTTCGATCGCGCTGCTGTTGCCCGTGGTTGTGTGGGGCTGGCGGGCGCTGTTCGGCGGCCGCCCGTTCCGCAAGGCGATGCTCGCGAGCTGGCTGCTGGCGACGCTGGCAGCCGCCGGCGCTCTGGCCTTCGTGCCGGTGACAGCGCATTGGCCGCTGCCGACCGGCATGGGCGGCGTGCTCGGCGACCTTCTCGCGCGCATCCCGGCCGAAATCCTCGGCGCGCCGCCGAAGGACCGCGCGGCGACGATCGCGCAGACGGCCTTCGTGATCCTCGCCGGGCTGCTCATGGTGCATGCGGCCGGTTTCATCGGTGGCCGCAAGGACGCTGCTGCCGCGCCTAGCTCGGCCGCCAAGCCGGCCGGCCGCCGGGTTGGCGCCGCACTCAAGGAGCCGGACGCCTTCCTCGCCGACGAGGACGATAATCCTGGCTTCCTGTCGGTGCCGCTCGGTGCGCTTGCGCATTTCGGCTATTCGGCCCGCGCTGCGCTGGCGCGCCTCGTCGGGCGGCGTCAGGCCGAGCCGGTCACGCTCGCCGGCCCTGTCTCCGCGCCTCGCAAGAGCCGGCGCGTCGAGCCACGGATCGAGCCCGGCGCCGGCAAGCGGGCGGGCGCAGGGGCGCAGGTCCTCGATGACGATCTCGACGATGAGGATGTGCTGCCGCCGCTGCCGCTGGCCGGCCGCGTCACACCTCCGGCGCCGCGTCCGCGCTCCGGCAAGCGGGTCACGGCCGAGGCCCAGCACTCGCTGCTGCCCTCGGAATCGTTCGAACTGCCGGCCCTTTCCCTTCTCACCGAGCCCAAGGCGCCCGATCCGCGCACCCGCATCAACAACGAGGCGCTGGAGCAGAACGCCCGCGTCCTCGAAGGCGTCCTCGACGACTTCGGCATCCGCGGCGAGATCATCAATGTGCGGCCGGGCCCGGTTGTCACGCTCTATGAGCTGGAACCCGCGCCGGGCATCAAGTCCTCGCGCGTCATCGGCCTTGCCGATGACATCGCCCGATCGATGAGTGCGGTTGCGGCGCGCGTCGCCGTCATTCCGGGCAAGAACGCCATCGGCATCGAACTCCCCAACCAGCGGCGCGAGATGGTGCTGCTGCGCGAGATGCTGTCGGCCGAGGATTTCGAGACCTCCAAGGCGCGGCTGCCGATCAGCCTCGGCAAGACGATCGGCGGCGAGCCCGTTATCGTCGATCTCGCGCGCATGCCGCATCTGCTCGTCGCCGGCACGACCGGCTCGGGCAAGTCGGTCGCCATCAACACCATGATCCTGTCGCTGCTCTACCGGCTGACGCCGCAGGATTGCCGGCTGATCATGATCGATCCGAAAATGCTGGAGCTTTCGATCTATGACGGCATCCCGCATCTGCTGACCCCCGTCGTCACCGATCCGAAGAAGGCGGTCGTCGCGCTGAAATGGACCGTGCGCGAGATGGAGGATCGCTATCGGAAGATGTCGAAACTGGGCGTGCGCAATATCGACGGCTACAATGCCCGCGTCGGCCAGGCGAAGGCCAAGGGCGAATCGCTGAACCGCACCATCCAGACCGGCTTCGACAAGCAGACTGGCGAGGCGATCTACGAGCAGGAGGAACTGCCGCTCGATCCGATCCCCTATATCGTCGTCATCATCGACGAGATGGCCGATCTGATGATGGTTGCCGGCAAGGATATCGAGGGTGCGGTCCAGCGCCTCGCCCAGATGGCGCGTGCCGCCGGCATCCATGTGATCATGGCGACCCAGCGGCCCTCGGTCGATGTCATCACCGGCACGATCAAGGCGAATTTCCCGACCCGTATCTCGTTCCAGGTCACCTCGAAGATCGACAGCCGCACCATTCTCGGCGAGCAGGGTGCCGAGCAACTGCTCGGCCAGGGCGACATGCTCTATATGGCCGGCGGCGGGCGTATCCAGCGCGTGCACGGACCCTTCGTCAGCGACGAGGAAGTCGAGAAGATCGTTCGCCATCTGAAGGCGCAAGGCCATCCGGACTATCTCGATTCGATCACCGAGGACGATGTCGACGCGGGCGAGCAAGGCGGCGAGGCCGCGCCGGGCCTTGTCGGCGGCGATGAATCGAACGATCTCTACGACAAGGCCGTCGCCGTGGTGCTGCGTGATCGCAAGGCGTCCACGTCCTATATCCAGCGCCGGCTTTCGATCGGCTACAATCGTGCGGCCTCGCTGATCGAGCGGATGGAGAAGGAAGGGCTGGTCGGGCCGGCCAATCATGCCGGGAAGCGCGAGATCCTGGTCGAAGGTGCTGAGGGCGATCGCTTCTGAGCGGCCGCTGCAGCCGCTCTGGCCGCGAAATCGCCATGCTCGGCCCTTAACTGGCGGTGCGTGACGGGGAAGACGGCTGCGACCGCGGCCACGACACGAGGGATAGTACGATCGTGACGCTCAGAGGGGCAGTTCGCCCGACCCGCCGGACCTTCATCACCGGCTGTGCCGGCCTCGCGGCCGCCGCCGCTTTCGCAGCGCCGGCCGCTGCGGCGTTCAGCGCCAGCCAGGCAGCAACGCTGAAGAAGATCAGCGATACCTTCAATGCCATCCGCACCATGCAGGGCCGTTTCGTGCAATATGGTCCGAATGGCGAGGAGTCGGAGGGCGTCTTCTTCATCAGCCGTCCGGGCAAGCTTCGCTTCCATTACAGCCCGCCGGTCAAGATGGACGTGATTTGCGACGGCAACCAGGTTTCGGTTCTCGACGCCAAGGTGATGACGCAGGATCTTTATCCGCTGTCGAAGACGCCGCTGCGTTATCTTCTGTCCGACCGCGTCGACCTCACCTCGGCCAGCATCGTGCGCCAGATGATCGAGGAAGAGGATCTCGTCGCGGTGGTGCTGACCCAGGGTTCCAGCCTTTCGGACGGCAGCCTGAAGCTCATCTTCGACAACAAGACGATGGCACTGAGGCAATGGGTCGTCACCGACGCCCAAGGCCTCGATACCTCGGTCGCGATCTACGAGGTCGAGATCGGCAAACCGGCCGACCCGAAGAACTTCAAGATCGATTATTACCTGCCCAACTCAAAGTGAGCGCCCTCCGGGCGACGCTGCGGTCCTTGCTGCGAGGCGGACACGATCTGCTCGCATCCTCGTGATCGGCTTATGTTAAGGCAGCCTGAGCAAAGCCCCTTGAATCGGACGCCGCCGTCACCACCTCATGGTCAGAGCGGGCCGCCATCACCCCGGCAGTGCCCCCCGTCTCGCCGAGATGGCACCCGCCCAAGCGCCGAACTGCTGGACTTTGGTCCGCGGCCGGCGCAAGCGCTCCAGAAGCGCAACGCCCAGCCTCCCCCCGGGGCTGGGCGTTTTCTTTTCCGAAGGTCTGACGGATGATGGTTGGCGGCGGCGTCGCGACCGGCTAGGTCTTGAGCCGACCCGCCGACGGAACGCCCATGCCTCTCAGTATTGCCACCTGGAACATCAATTCGGTGCGCCTGCGCATCGATCTCGTGAGCGCTTTCCTCGAGGCCGAGCGCCCCGACGTCCTGTGCCTGCAGGAGATCAAATGCATCGAGGACAATTTTCCGTCCGGAGCCTTCCGCAAGCTGGGCTATGAACATCAGGTCGTGCACGGCCAGAAGGGCTATCACGGCGTCGCCGTGGTCGCGAAGGTACCGATCTCGGAGTATGTGCGGCGCGGCTTCTGCGACAAGGGCGATGCGCGCCATGTCGCGGTGAAGATCGAGAACCGCGGCCTGCCGATCACGCTGCACAATTTCTATGTGCCCGCGGGCGGCGATGAACCCGATCCGGTTGCCAACGAGAAATTCGCCCACAAGCTCGCGTTCCTCGCCGAAATGAGGGACTGGCTGCAGGGCGCCGAAACGCTCGGGCCGACGGTTCTCGTCGGCGATCTCAATGTCGCGCCGCTCGAGCAGGATGTCTGGTCGCATAAGCAGATGCTGGGCGTCGTCAGCCACACGCCGGTCGAGACCGAACTCCTCGGGGCCGTACAGGCGGCGGGTGGCTGGATCGATGCGATGCGCCATTTCGTGCCGCCCGAAGAGAAGCTCTATACGTGGTGGAGCTATCGCGCCGCCGATTGGGAGGCGTCCAACCGTGGCCGCCGGCTCGACCATGTCTGGGTTACGCCGCCATTGCGCGGCCGGCTCCTGGCACTCGATGTCAAGCGGGCGGCGCGCGGCTGGAACCGGCCGTCCGACCATGTGCCGGTGATCCTCACGCTCGCGACCTGAACGCTGGCGCCTTGCCGACACGATTGCGTGAACGGCTGAATAGAGTGCGACCCGGCGCTGTTCCTCCCATGCGCCGCCACGAGCGGGCGTTGATCCACGGAGGACATGATGAAATCACGCTTTGCCGCGATGGCCGGCCTCGTTGCCGCTACGCTCTTGGCCGGAAGTGCACTTGCTGCGCCGGCCATGATGACGAAGACCTCGGCCGGCGACGTGTTCGTCGATGCCAAGGGCATGACGCTCTACACCTTCGACAAGGACAAGAAGGGCGTTTCCAACTGCTACGACAAATGTGCCGTCGCCTGGCCGCCGCTGATGGCCACGGCCTCCGACAAGCCGGATGGCGATTGGTCGATCGTCAAGCGCACTGACGGAACGCTGATGTGGGCCTATGAGGGACTGCCGCTCTACACCTTCGTCAAGGACATGAAGCCCGGCGATGTGACTGGCGATGGTGTCGGCGGCGTCTGGCACGTCGCCAAATAGCGGCGCCAAAACGAGGACAGCCATTCCCGCTGCCGCAGGAATGGCTGCCTTGTCTGCATGGACAACCCGGAAAAACACGCGGAACGCGTCCACATCGGTAAAATGGCACGCCCTTCGTTTCGATCCGGTTAAGCATGGCCGCGCCTGGAGAAAGGAACTGCCTCACCGAGGCGACGTTGCTCATGAGAGGCCCGACGCCCGGGCCTGATGCAAAGGAGCAGCACCATGTCGACACCTACCATCCCCGTCGTCCCGCCCGTCGATCTCAGCGACGAAGCCGAGGCCAACACGCCCGAGCCTGACAGCGAGCGTGCGCGGGAGCTCCGCCGCAAGCGCGACGATGCGATCGCCGAAGGCGATCTGCCGCCGCCCGACATCGCCGGCGTCTCCGAGCAGAACCGCGCCGACAAGAAGCCCTAGACGGAGAGCCACGGCGGCATCATGCTGCAGTCGGCAGGTCGAGGCGTATCGACCGCCGGCTAAGCTCGCCGGGGAAGCGAAGAGCGTGGCGAACCGATGATGCGCCACGACGAGCAGGCGGAATGATCAGCAGCGGGCGACTGGGCGCCGATTTCGTGGCGCATGATGCCGATTGGCAGACGCCCGCGATCACGGAACTGCATGCCTTCCGCCGCGCGACCGCACTGCTGCCCAAGGCTCCAGGCTCAGTCTATCTCGCCTTTCCCTGGGCGACGCTGATCGACCAGATCGTGCACAAGCGGGATGCGTCCCGGCTGAGGGCGGCGCTCGCAGAGGTCGCGCGTGCGGTGGCAGGCGCCACGCGCATCGTCACTGTTTGCCAGCATATCTTCATGCGCGATTTTCCGGAGCTGTTCGCCGAGGCTGGCGTCACCGACATCTTCTGGTCGCACCAGCGCCGCGACGGCGGGCCGCCGGGCTTTGCTGCCATGGCTGTGCATCCGTTTCCGCTCTATCCGGTCAATTCGCCGGGCCCTGTCGCAGCGTCGGCTTCGCCGTGCCACCTCTTCAGCTTTATCGGTGCGCGGCCGACCGAACTCTATCTCGACAGTGCGCGGACGATGATCTTCGACGAGTTGGCGGACAGTCCGCTCGGCTGCGTGCGCGACCGCGCTGACTGGCATTTCTACCGGGATGTCTATGAGAAGCAGATCTACCAGCAGCCCGGACTGTTCGAGGATCCGCTTGCGACGCCCGAGGCGGTCGAATACCGCACGGTGATGGCCGACAGCCTGTTTGCGCTGTGCCCGACCGGCACTGGCCCGAACAGCCTCCGCCTCTGGGAGGCGATCGACGCGGGCGTCATTCCGGTCATCCTCTCGCCACTCTATCTGCCGCCGGGCGACCCCTGGCTCTGGACGGCGGCCACGATCAGTGCCGATGCCACGCGGGACAATCTCCGCGCCTTGCCGCAGCGGCTGGCCCGCATCGCCGCCGACGAGACGGGCATCGCGACGAAGCGGGCCGCGCTCGCCCGGCTTCGCGCGCGCTACGGCGTCGACGTCTTCGTGCATGACATCGTCGAGCTCTACCGTTCCGCCGTGCCGGGCTCCACATCTTTGGCCCATCACCAGGGCGACGATGGCGCCGTCGACGCGGCGCCAGGCATCAGCGACTAACTTCTGTGTCGCCGAGGCAACGCCTGCCCCGAAGCTGACACGAATCGCGCGCAGATTTTCGATCGTGAGCCTTAGCGATCTTTGATTGATCGCCAAATCAGCGCACGATCCACCCGCCGACCCCGGAGCGCGCCAACGCCTCCGCCGCCGACGCCTTCGTTCTACGCAGACCGCGTGGAGTCTCCCCGAACGGTCAGTCTGGACAGATCCGGTGACATCACATCTTTTAACGCGCGCCGAGACGCGCGATCGCTCGTTCGCCCATGTCAGGGCGGCGGAATGGGGGAAGGGCCTCGGTACACTGGCCCGCATCACCCGGCTCACGCTGCGCCATCCCTGGCAGGCCAGTGCCGCGATCCTCGCGACGCTTGTCGCGGCGACGCTGCAGCTCATCATCCCGCGCCTGCTGGGTCGCGCGGTCGACGAGGCGCAGGGTATCCTCAACGCCAATGCTGATACGGCCGCGGCAGCGCAGCAGGCGCTGATCGTCACCGCGGCGTTGCTGCTTGGCGTCAGCGTGCTGCGCGGGCTGTTTACCATGGCGCAGAACTACTATGGCGACTCGGTCGGCCATCATCTGGGTTATGAGCTGAGGCTCGCCACCTATGAGAAGCTTCAGCAGCTCTCGTTCAGCTTCCACGACAAGGTCCATACCGGCGACCTCATCACGCTCGGCATCCTCGACATCGAGGGCGTGCGCATGTTCTTCAACACCGGGCTGGTGCGCATGGTGCTGCTCACGGTGCTGATCGGGATCGGCGCCTGCCTGTTGATCTCGACCGATCCTCTGCTCGGCCTGCTCAGCCTCTCCTTTGTGCCCTTCGTCGCCTGGCGCTCCTCCGTGACGCAATTGCTGCTGCGCTCGACCTGGCTGGACCTGCAGGAGCGGCTCGCTGTCCTGACCCGCGTCATGGACGAAAATCTCGGCGGCATCCGTGTCGTGCGCGCCTTCGCAGCGCAGGCCTTCGAGCTGTCGAAGTTTGACCGCATCTCGAAAGGCGCACTCGAACTCGCCCATGAGCGCGTGTTAATCCGGGTGCGCAACACCAGCGCGATGAACTTCTCCTTCTTCGCCGCCATGGGATTGGTGCTGTTCGTCGGTGGCGGGCGCGTCGCGTCCGGCAGCATGACCGTCGGCACGCTCGCCTCGTTCCTGACCTTCATGACGATCCTGCAGATGCCGGTGCGCCAGCTCGGGCTGATGGTGAACTCTTTCGCGCGGGCCTCGACCTGCGGCCGCCGCCTGTTTGAACTGCTCGACCAGGAGGTCACGATCGCCGATCGGCCGGGGGCCAAGCCGCTGGTCGTCTCCGAGGGCGTGATCGCCTTCGAGGGCGTCGGCTTCACCTATCCCGGCGCCGAGAAGCCGGCGCTGACGGGGATTGATTTCACCGCCCGCCCCGGCCAGACGATCGGCATCGTCGGGCCGCCCGGCAGCGGCAAGTCGACCCTCGCCCATCTCATCCCGCGCTTCTATGACGTCGGCAGCGGGCGCATCACCGTCGACGGCCAGGACATCCGCGAGGTGACGCTGGCATCGCTTCGCCGCGCGGTCGGCGTTGTGCAGCAGGATGCGTTCCTGTTCACCACCTCGATCGAGAACAATGTTGCCTATGGCGATCCCTGGGCGGAGGAGACGCGAATCGCGAAGGCTGCCGAATCGGCCCAGCTGCACGACTACATCGTTGGCCTTCCGACCGGATACGGCACGATCGTCGGCGAGCGCGGCGCCTCGCTTTCGGGCGGCCAACGCCAACGGCTCACGATCGCGCGCGGGCTGATGCTGCGGCAGAAGGTGCTGGTCTTCGACGATTCGACCGCCGCGGTGGATGCCGGCACCGAGCAGCGCATCCGCGCCGCGCTCCGCGTCCATGCCGACGAACGCGTGACGATCATCATCTCGCACCGGCTCTCTTCGCTGATGCATGCCGACGAGATCCTGTTCGTCGAGGATGGCCGGATCGTCGAGCGCGGCACGCATCAGGCGCTGATCGCGCGTGGCGGGCGCTATGCCGCGCTGCATGCGCTGCAACTGCCGCCAGTCGAGGACGCGATGCAGGGAGCCGCGGAATGAGCCGGACATCGGACAGGAGCATGGTCGACGGCACGCGTCCGCCGCGTGCGGTTGTCGGCTCTCACCGCGAGAAGGAAGATATCTTTGGCGCCGTCTATGACCCGAAGATCGTCCGGCGCATCTGGAGTTTCGTCTCGCCCTACAAGCGCCAGATCGCCATTTCCGTGGCGGCGGTTCTGGTGTTCACGCTGACGCAGCTCGCCATTCCCCTGATCATTCGTTCCGCCATCGACCGCGGCATGGCGGGCGGCACCGCCGACAAGCGCGTGCTGCTTTGGTGCGCTCTGGCCTTCGCCGTGACGATCCTCGTCAACTATGTTGCCAGCTACCTGCAGGAGACCGTCGTCGGCAACGCCGCCGAGCAGGTGCTCTTTGATATGCGCCGGGCGATGTTCAGCCATCTGCAGCGCGTCTCGCTCTCCTTCATGGACAAGACCGAGGTTGGGCGGCTGATGTCGCGCCTGCAGGGCGATGTCAATTCGATGCAGGAGTTCATGGAGACCTCGGTGCTGTCGATCGGCGATATCGCGCTGCTCGTCGGTATCGTCGCCGTTCTGCTCTGGCTTGATCCGCGACTCGGCCTTTTGACCCTCGCGACGATGCCGGTGCTGTTCATCGTTCGCCTGTTCTGGCTGCCGCTGGCCAAGAAGTCGTTCATGGAGGCGCACGAAACCTCCTCGATCGCCAATGGCGCTCTGGCCGAGGGTATCCATGGCGTCCGCACCGTGCAGAGCATGAGCCGCCAGCGGGTGAATTTCGATCTCTATGACGAGAAGGTGCTCGCCCATCGCGATGCCAATCTTCGCGCCGCCAAATATGCGCAGGTCATGGTGCCGATCGTCGACACGCTGACCGGCATCGCCATGGCGACGGTCATCGTGGTCGGCGGCTCGATGGTTCTTTCCAAGAGCCTCGATATCGGCGTGATGGTCGCGTTCCTGTTCTACATCCAGCGTTTCTTCGATCCGATCCGCTCGCTGACGCTGCAATACAGCGTCATGCAGCGCGCGATGGCGTCGGGACAGCGCATCTCGGAAGTGCTCGATGTCCCCGTCGACGTCACCGACAAGGTGGACGCGGAGCCGCTGCCGGAGGACATGGACGGCTCGGTCGAGTTCCGCAACGTCACCTTCGGCTATCTCCCCGGTCAGCCGGTGCTGAAGGACGTTTCGTTTTCCGTGCGCCCCGGCGAGACGGTCGCGCTGGTCGGGCCGACCGGCTCGGGCAAGACCAGCGCCATGGCGCTGGTGCATCGCTTCTACGACGTCACCTCCGGCTCGGTCCTCGTCGGCGGCCGCGACGTGCGCGACGTCACGCAGGATTCGCTTGGCCGGCACATCGCAATGGTGCTGCAGGAGCCGTTCCTGTTCTCGGGCACGGTGTTCGACAATATCCGCTATCACAAGCAGGAGGCGACCCGCGAGGCAGTGATCGCCGCGGCCAAGGCGGTTGGCGCGCATGACTTCATCATGCAGCTGCCGAATGGCTATGACAGCGAGCTCGAACAGCGCGGCAGCAACATCTCCCAGGGACAGCGCCAGCTTATCTCCTTTGCGCGTGCCCTCGTCGCCGACGCACAGATTCTGGTGCTCGACGAGGCGACCGCCAATATTGACAGTTACACCGAGCGGCAGATCCAGCGTGCGCTCGCGGTCTTGCTGAAGGGGCGGACCGGGCTCGTCATTGCGCATCGGCTTGCCACCATCCGCGGCGCGGATCGGATCATCGTGCTGCAGAATGGCCGGTTGGTCGAGCAGGGCAATCACGATGCCCTGATGCGCAGGCCCGGACTTTATGCGCGGCTCTATAGTCTCAACTATTCGTCGTTCGACGATCTGTCGACAGAGTGTATCGATGGCAATCTTGCGCCGCTGGCGAGCTGAACATTTCGGCGTGCCAGTGCTCTGCCCTTGTAGAATACCTGCGGCATGGCAGAATGGCGTGGCGGCTCAGACCTATGATGGGGCATAGGTTTGGCGTCATCTGTGATCCCCTTCGGGCTATAGCCTCTCGTATGGATGACCTTCTGTCCAAGTTGGCATCTCTCTATGAGGGGACGCCTGTTCTGGTTGCAGCCTATGATGGCTTTGACCGACTGCGTTTTGCCAATTCGGCTTTCCGGGCGGCATTTTTCCTCGACGCCGAGGAAATGCCGATCTGGGCAGAAATCATGCGGCGCAATTTCGCCCAGGGCCGCGGCACAGTTCTCAAGACGAGCGATTTTGACGAATGGCTGATCGCGACCCAGTCGCGCCGCGGCAAGCAGGGCTTTCGCGCCTTCGAGACCGACCTGCATGACGGTCGCTGGCTTTGGATGACCGAGGCGGTGCAACCTGACGGCTGGATGCTGTGCATTGCCAGCGACGTTACCGACCTCCGGCCGGACGAGCGCGCCGTACGCCAGGATCGTGACTTCGCGATCAAGGCGTCGTTCACGGATGATCTGACCGGCATCGCTAATCGCCGCTTCGTGCTGAGCCAGGTCGCCGAGATGATCGCGGCTGAGACGGATCGGATCGGCGCGATCGGTACTGTGGCGCTGATCGACCTTGATCATTTCAAGGTGGTCAACGACCGCTTCGGTCATCCGACCGGCGACCGGATCCTGCGCGACTTCGCGCGCCGCATGCTGGCGCAGATCCGCCGCACCGACTGTTTCGGCCGCTTCGGCGGCGAGGAGTTCGCGCTGGTGATGCCCGATACGACCGCCGAGCACGCAGCGATGATCGTCGAGCGGATGTTGAGCCTGATCCGCGCCACGCGGCCGCTGCCGGAGCAGCCCGATCTCGCCTACACCTTCTCGGCCGGGATAGCCGTGGCCGAGTCCGGCGACACCGCCGCGCGGCTGTTCGACCGCGCCGACAATGCGCTTTATGCCGCGAAACTCGCCGGCCGGGCCTGTGTCCGGATCTTCAGGGATTGCGAGCAAGGTTCGGCCGCCGCCCGCTGAGGCTCTGCCGACAGAGCGCGCCTCTCCTCGCCCCTTGACCGGCGCTTGTCACGGACGGAACGATCGGCGCCCGAAGGGCATTGAATCGTTCGCGAAGGACGGTCCCTCGCGGAGGATCTCGGATGGCACCACGGGCAAACTGGAAGGGACATCTGAAGATCGGCGAGCTCAGCGCGGCGGTTGCCCTCTATACTGCGGCCTCGACCTCGGAGCGGATTGCCTTTCACACGATCAATCGCGCCACCGGCACCCGCGTCGAGCGCCACTTCGTTGATGGCGAGACGGGCGAGGCAGTCGAGCGCGACGACCAGGTCAAGGGCTACGACACCGGCTCGGGCGATCCCATCGTCTTCGAGCCCGAGGAGATCGCCGCTGCTGTCCCTGAAAGCGACAAGATGCTTACTGTCTCGGCCTTCTTCCCCTGCGACAGCATTGACGACGTCTTCCTCGACCGCCCCTATTATCTTGCGCCCGCTGATCCGCATGCGCAGGAGGCCTTCGCCCTGATCCGCGACGGGCTCCGCGCCGAGAAGGTCGCGGCGCTGGCCGAGGCGGTGCTGTTCCGGCGCGTCCGCCTGCTGCTGATCCGGCCCTATGGCGATGGTCTCGTCGCGACGACGCTCAACTTTGACTATGAGGTTCGCGGCGCTGACGAGATTTTCGCCGATATCCCTGCCCTCGATATCAAGGGCGAGATGCTCGAACTCGCCGAACACATCATCGAAACCAAAGCGGGCAGCTTCGATCCGGCTGCTTTTGATGATCGCTATGAGGCGGCCCTTGCCGAACTGGTCAAGGCCAAGATCGAGGGGCGCACAATCGCGAAGCCGAAGCCGGTGAAGCGCACGGCTTCAGGCGACCTCTTGGCAGCGCTGCGCGAGAGCGCCGGTGGGCCGGTCAAGGGCGGCAAGGAAAGGCGCGGCAAGGAAAGGGGCAGTGGCAAGGGAGCCGCCGCCAAATCTGCTAAGGGGACAGCAAAGGCCAAGCCGCGCGGGGCCAAAGCGAGCAGTCCTGACGCCGCCGCCAAGCCATATGCCGCCGCCAAGCCATCGACGCGCAAGGCCGGGTGATCGGCCATGGCGCTCGAGCTCTACAACAGCAAGCGCAATTTCAAGACGACGTCGGAGCCGCAAGGCAAGGCCGGGCGCGGCGCTGGCCATAGCTTCGTCGTGCAGAAGCATGACGCGCGCCGGCTTCACTACGATTTCCGGCTCGAGATGGACGGGGTGCTCAAGAGCTGGGCCGTGACGCGCGGCCCGAGCCTCGTTCCGGGCGAGAAGCGGCTTGCGGTGCATGTCGAGGATCATCCGCTCGACTATGGAAACTTCGAGGGCACGATCCCCAAAGGCGAGTATGGCGGGGGCACCGTCATTGTCTGGGACCGCGGCAACTGGACGCCGATCGGAGACGCGGACAAGGGGTACGCCAAGGGGCACCTCGAATTCGAACTCCACGGCGAGCGGCTCAAGGGACGCTGGCACCTCGTCCGTATCAAGGGCAAGCCGCGCGAAAAGCGCGAAAACTGGCTGCTGATCAAGGGCGAGGATGGTTATGCCAGGGCGGAGCATGCGCCCGATATCCTTGACGAGGCCACCGGCTCGGTGACGAGCGGGCGCGAGATCGCCGATGTCGCCGGCGAAGCTCCCGGCTGGTCGTCGAAGACCGGCCGCATCGACCGGCCAGACGGACCACTCAAGACAAAGGCGCCGAAGCGGGGCAAGGCGGCGGAAGCGCCAGTTGCGCCGGCTCTCGCCTCGCTCCCTCGCGCGCGCAAGGCGAAGCTCCCGGCGACGCTGGAGCCGATGCTGGCGACCCTTGTCGCGGCGCCGCCCTCCGGCGATCGCTGGCTGCATGAGATCAAGTTCGACGGTTACAGGCTGATTGCGCGGATCGAGGCGGGCAAGGTTCGCCTGCTGACAAGGAGCGGTCTCGACTGGACCGAGAAGTTCGGCAGTGGCGTTGCCAAGGCACTGGCGGCGCTGCCGGTGGATGATGCCCTCATCGATGGCGAACTGGTCGTCGAAGGCGCGGGTGGCGCGTCCGACTTCTCGGCCCTGCAGGCTGATCTCAGCGCGGGCCGCAGCGATCGCTTCGTCTTCTATGCCTTCGATCTCATTCATTGCGACGGCGTGGATCTGACCCGCCTGCCGCTTGTCGCGCGCAAGGCTGCGCTGGAACGACTGGTGGCAGGGGCCGATCCGCTGCTGCGCTACAGTGCGCATTTCCTCGACAAGGGCGACATGGTCCTGCGCCATGCCTGCCGGCTCGGGCTCGAAGGCGTCGTGTCGAAACTTTCCGATGCGCCCTATCGCTCAGGGCGTGGGCGCGGCTGGGTCAAGTCAAAGTGCTCGGCGCGCCAGGAATTCGTCATCGGCGGCTATGTGCCCTCAACCGCGACGCGGAGCGCCATCGGTTCGCTGATGCTCGGCGTCTACGAGGGTGAAAGGCTGGTGCCGGTCGGGCGCGTCGGCACCGGATTCTCGGCTGTCGTCGCGGCCGAGCTCTATCGACGGCTGCAGGCGATCGCCCTCGACGACAGCCCGTTCGGCCAGGACTTGACGGCGGAGGAGCGCCGCGGCGTGCGCTTCGTGCAGCCTGTTCTCGTCGCGGAGGTGGAATTTCGCGCCTGGACCGGCGACGGCCATCTGCGACATGCCTCGTTTCGGGGCCTCCGCGAAGACAAGCCAGCGCGCGAAATCATCCGCGAGACGGCGCGTGGCGACAACCCAGTGAAGGCGGCCCCGATGGCGAAGCGAATGGTGAAGCTGACGCATCCCGATCGGATCTATTGGCCGGATGCCGGTATTACCAAGGCCGGGCTTGCCGACTACTACGCCGAGGTCTGGCCGTTCATCGCGCCGCATATCGTCGGCCGTCCCTTGGCGCTGCTGCGCTGTCCGGAAGGTGTCGGCGGCGAGGCGTTTTTCCAGAAGCATGGCTGGAAGGGCGTCAACGCGGCCGTCAAGCTGGTTGCCGATCCCAAGGCCAAGGACGAGCCGCCGCTGATCAGCATCGACAGCCTCGACGGCCTGATGGCTCTGGTGCAGTCGGCGACGCTCGAAATTCACCCCTGGGGCTCGACGCTCGCCGATTGGGAGCGGCCGGACAGGATCATCATGGATCTCGATCCGGGCGAGGGCGTCCCGTGGCCGCTCGTCATTGCGGCAGCGGGGGAGATCCGTGATCGCTTGCAGGCTGCCGGCCTTGCCGGTTTCGTCAAGACTTCCGGCGGCAAGGGCCTGCATGTGGTGGCGCCGCTGACGCCCAGCGTCGACTGGCCGACATTGAAGGCTTTTACGAAGGGGATGGCGGAAGCGATGGCCGCCGATTCCCCCGACCGCTATGTCGCGACGATCGCCAAGGCGAAGCGGGGCGGCAAGATCCTCGTCGACTATCTCCGCAACCAGCGTGGCCAGACGGCGGTTGCCGCCTATTCGACCCGCGCCCGGCCGGGCGCCCCAGTCTCTATGCCGCTTGCCTTCGATGAACTCGGCCCTGATCTCCGGCCGGCTCATTTCACCCTGTCCAATGCGCCGGGCCATATCGCCGCGCGGCCGAGCGATCCCTGGGCCGACCTCACGGCCGCGGCTGCGCCGCTCAGCTTGGCAGCGCCGAAACGACGAGGGGGCAAGGCCGGCTGAGCGGCTCTCCGTGATCTTTCAGCGTGTCTTTGCCGATTTTGTTTCCGTCGCGAGGCTCCGTTTCAAGGTATCGATGATGCTGATGACATTGCCGCCGGATTGCGGCGCCGCCTCTTCCGGCTTGTTTTGCTTCG